>NZ_VIUN01000011.1:0-226722 GCF_007828335.1 Pseudomonas sp. SJZ103 | reverse complement strand
ACTGACACTCCGCTATCGGGAGCAAGCCCCCTCCCACAGTTGAGCTGTTTACATCCGGCAGATTTCGGTCGCATGGGCGACTGCCAAAAGTCGCGCGGTTGAAGTAGGCGTGGGCTGACACGCCTCAGTCTGAATGTGGGAGGGGGCTTGCTCCCGATGACGGTGGATCAGCTAATAAATCTGTTGACTGACACTCCGCTATCGGGAGCAAGCCCCCTTCCACAGTTGAGCTGTTTACATCCGGCAGATTTCGGTCGCATGGGCGACTGCCAAAAGTCGCGTGGTTGAAGTAGGCGTGGGCTGACACGCCTCGGTCTGAATGTGGGAGGGGGCTTGCTCCCGATGACGGTGGATCAGCTAATGAATCTGTTGACTGAAACTCCGCTATCGGGAGCAAGCCCCCTTCCACAGTTGGGTCGTTTTACTGCTCTTGGCTGCAATCCCGCGGCGTGATGCCTTTTTCCTGGGCCAGGCGCAGCGCTTCGACGTTGAGAATGCCGTTGACCACGCCCAGGTTGTAATCCACGGTGCCGAAACGCTTGGGGTCGGCCAGGTTGCCCTTGCCGGCGTCCCCGCACTCGGCTAAAGCAAGGGAGCTGCCAAGACCATTGCGCAATTACTGGAAAACTACCCAAGGAATACACCCATGCGTGAACGAAAAGCAGCACGACTGCTGGTGATCAACCCCGCGCACGAGGTGCTGTTGTTCAGGTTCGTCCATAAAAACGGCGCGTTGGCCGGTAAAAATTACTGGGCCACCCCGGGCGGCGGCGTTGAAGCCGGGGAGACTTTCGAGGCGGCTGCCATCCGTGAACTGCGCGAGGAAACCGGTATCCAGGTGCAGGCCGTTGCAGCGCCCATCGCTGAGCGCCGATTTGCGCTGATGCTGCCCAGCGGTGAAACGGTGTCGGCCGTCGAGCACTACTTTGTGGTCCGCGCCGCCAGCAGCGAACTGTCCAAGGCCGAATGGACGCTGGAAGAGACCCAGGTAATGGCGGACCATCATTGGTGGTCGGCCCAGGCGCTGCGTGCCACCGAGGAAACGGTGTGGCCCGAAGCGCTGGTTGAAATGCTGGCGCAGGCCGGCGTGTTCAGCGCAGAGCGCTGAGAATCCCAGCCGTCTCGACCACCCTGGCGTAGTCCATTGCCAGGTTGCTCAGTGACAGCGCGTGCACGTCCTCGGCCGGCCACAGGCGCCCGGACAAATCGGTTTGATCGAAGGTGTAGCAGGCGTCGGCGGCGACGATCACGTCAAAGCCAAGATTGCCGCCTGTGCGCGTCGTTGCTTCGACGGAGTTGTTGGTGATCACCCCGGCGATCACCAGTTGCTTGATCGAACGCGCATGCAGCCAGCGTTCCAGCCCCGTGGCGGTGAAGGCACAAGGTACGTTCTTTTCCACTACGTGTTCGTGGGCCAGCGGTTGCAGCGCAGGCTGAAATTCGCAGCCCGGCTGGCCCGGCCAGAATACAGAGCCGGGGGTACGGGAGATGTGCCTGACGTGTACCACAGGCCGCCCCGACTGCCGCCAGGCGCCGAGCAACTGCTGCAACTGCTGCTCGGCCTGCGGATTATTGCGGCGCCCGAGCTTCGAATCATTCATACCCTGCTGCATGTCGATGATCACCAGTGCAGCGTTGGTGGCTAACGGTTCCATGGCACATCCTTTGGCTCGTGAGGCACAAAACATAGCAGCCATTGAGTGCGCCTAAACAGCGATTTGTTCGAAGCCTTCGCCATTTGCCTTTACACTGCCGCCCCCGAATTTCAGCAAGGATGCGTTGGATGCGTACGCGACTCAGCGGTGTACTCCTGTCCCTGGCCCTGGCCGCTCCCGTCATGGCCGAGCCCCGTTCGTTCTCGGTCAATGACCCCAGCGGTCACTACCTGGTCGAGGTGTTGTTCCCGGAGTTGCCGCAGGACTTGCAGCACCTGGCGCCGGCGCTCATCACCCTGCGCGATAAAAGCTCACTCGAAATCCTTCAGCAATTGCAGACCCCGGATGCCCATGTGCCGTTGGACCAGCAAGGTAAAACCGAGGACTGGCGCCTGATGGGGGAGAACGGCGTGGTGTACTTCGCCGATATCAACCAGGATGGCCGCCAGGACCTGGCGATCCGCAATGGCAACGGCGCGGATAAAGACTTTCAGTCGAGTTACGACGTCTACCTGCAAGACCCGCAGAAGCCCCACTGGGTGCTCAATGGTCCCTTGACCGAGCTGGCCAACGAGACCTCCGGCGGGATGTTTTCGGTCAATCCCAAGGACGGCACTATTCATTCGCAGACCGACCGAGGTTGCTGCTGGACCCGCGCCAGCCGCTATCAGATGCGCGACGGCGAACTGGTAAAACTCAGCTCGTACACTCAGGCAGAAGTGCCCGCGACCGACGATGACGCCAACAACAGCATGCCCAGCGGCTACATGCTGCGCACCACCGGCGAGTGGAAGGACGGTCAATGGCTGGAAACGCCAAGGCTGGAAGGGCCGGTAAACGAAGACCCCGAGTTCCTGGCCGGCACCCTCAACGGCAAGATCCCGGTGCAACTCTGGTACCAGCAACAGGGCGCGGTGCTGATCGGTGAGTTGCGCTACACCAAAAGCGGCAGCGGCAAGCCGATCAAGCTGGTGGGTAATCAGGGTGAATACGGCGACCAGTCGTTTATCTACCTGCACGAATATGCCGATGACGGCCGTCAAACCGGCATCTGGCGCATCACGCGGGAAACCGTCGAACCCTATGCCTACGCGGGCACCTGGGTCAGCGGCGCCAAGGGCGACCAGCCTGAACTGCAGATTCAACTGCACAGGCAGGACCGGGAGCCTGAGTACGACAAACTCGGCGACGTGGCCCGTGACCAGCGCGATGGCCATTACCAGATGCGCGACGACTTCCTCGGCCGCGACGGTGACCTCGACCTGAAAATCCTTCCCGACCGCGATGCCCAGGGCCGGGAGGTGGCGGAACTTAGCGTGACGCTCAAAGACACCGGCACCGACAAGGTCATCATCACTACGCACCAACGCGTGCCGATGGAAACCGCAAACCTGATCATCGTGCGCACACCCCAGGCGCCGCCTCGGGCCGGGCCGTATCACATCCAACTGGTGAAGGGCTTCGCTGTGATCGAGCACAACTCGGCGCCGGACAGCCAGGACTATCTGACCGGGTTTTATCGTAAGCAGCCCTGAGGCAAGGGAGCAATGCTGCCTGAGTGTCGATCCTGGCTCAGGCGGTTAAGCAAATCGGGTATCTTTAGCCGTTTCAGCCGCCGGCCTGCCTCAGGCCCCGCGCGCAATCGATTGATCAGGGAAACATGCAATGGCACTCAGGGTGATGGTGATCGGCGGCTACGGCAACTTTGGCAGCATCATTTGCCGACACCTGGCGGGCGCGCCGGGCATTGAACTGGTGGTCTCGGGCCGCCACCCACACAAGTTGCAGGGCAAAGTCGATGGGTTGAAAACGTCCTCCGGCCGCGTGTGCGAAAGCTGGTGCGGCGATGCCATGGCGGCCGGGTTCGCTGGCGTCTTGCAGTCGATGGACATCCAGTTGGTGATCCACACCGGCGGCCCGTTCCAGGGGCAATCCTATGCCGTCGCCCAGCACTGCATCGACGCGGGCGTGAACTACTGCGACCTGTCGGACTGCCGGACCTTCGTCAATGGCGTCGGCGTGCTGGATGCGAAAGCCCGGCAGGCGGGCGTGGCCGTCCTCAGCGGTTGCAGCTCTGTGCCGACGTTGTCGTCCGCCATCATCGACCGGTACCGCTATCGCTTTATGCGCATCGACACCATCGAGCATGGCATTTCCTCTTCGGCGAAGATGCCGGGGCTGTCGACCATCGAAGGTGTGCTTGCCTACGCGGGCAAACCGATCAAGCAACTCAAGCAGGGCCAAGTGCACGAAGTGCTGGGCTGGCAGGACCTGACCCTGCGCAGGATGCCCCAGCTCGGCACGCGGGTGCTGGCCAATGTGGACGTGCCTGACATGGATATATTCGCTGGCCGTTATGGCGCCCATACCCTGCGCTTCAAGGCCGGTGCGGGGCTCAAGCTGGGCGGTGTCGCCAATTATCTGCTGGCGCAAGCGCTACGCATGGGTATCGTGCGCGACCACCTTGCATGGGCCGCCAGACTGCATCGCCTGGGCACCTGGTTCGAACGATTGGGTGATGGCAAAAGCGCGATGTACATCGACGTGCAAGGCCTGGGCATGCACGGTCAGCCGCTGACCCTGGCGGTGCAACTCACGGCCCTGGACGACAAGGGCCCGGAAATCCCCAGCTGCGCAGCCGTCGCCCTTGCCACCAAAATGGCCCACGGTTACGTGCCCGAACCCGGTGCCCGCCCGTGCGTAGGCGAAATCAGCGTCGACGAATACATGGCCGCCATCAACGAACCGACCAAGCTGAGCCTGACGGTGCGCTTCTCTGACGGGCAGGCCTGACGGATGCTCTACCTGTGCCTGAAGTACCTGCACATCATCGCGGCGATTTTCCTGTTCGGCTTCGGCATGGGCTCGTACCTCTACCTGATCGCCGCCAGTCGCACCGCCAACCCGCAAGTGATCGCCCATGTGGCGCGCATGGTCGTACGGTTTGATACCTGGATTACCACGCCGGCGGGCGTTATTCAGATCATCACGGGCCTGCTGCTGATCCAGCTTGCCGGGCTGTCTGTGACCACTGAATGGGTACTGACCGCGTTGATCATCTTCCTCTGCGTGGGCTCGCTGTGGCTGCCGGTGTTGGTACTGCAGAAGCGCTTGCAGCAGATGGCCTCTCGGGCGGTCGAGACCGACACGGTGCTGGATGATGGATACCGTGGTGTGTACCGGCAATGGTTCTGGCTGGGCGTCTTCGGGTTCTTGGGGATGTTTGTGATCGTGATGATCATGGTGACGAAGATGACGCCGTGGCAGTTGGTTGGGCTATTGGCGGGGGCTGAATAAACGAGCGGCGAGTGGTACGGCGGCAATCAGGTTTTTCTATCAGCACTGGATGTTGCGCTCAGGTGAGCGCCCTCTGAGGGCTTGGCACACCAAGCCACCGCGCACAGCGCTAACCCAGCGACATTCAGCGACACAGGATTAAACGCCTCCCTGAGCAGCGCCGGACTGAACACCGCCACATCCACCAGCAGCCCCGCCAGTGACATTGCAGCCACCGCAATCGGCCAGGCACTGCGCGGCGAAAGTACTATCCATAACGCCAGAGCTATCTCCCCAACCCCAGCCAGCATGGCAACCACCTGCACCTGCTCGATCCCATGCGCGTGGATCATCGTCCGCTCGCCCTCGCTCAACCACAGCAGCTTTGGCACCAGCCCATGGTAGCCAAACATGAACGCCAAGCCGCCCCGGGCGATCCAGTTAATGCGCACCAAGGTGTTCATAACGGCCCCTTCAAAAAGCGCTGCTCATGATCCGCATCCGGCAACAGGCAAGTGTCGTATTTGCCGAAGAGCCGATAGCGATTACGCGCGATGCGATCGTAGGCCCAATCCCGCAGTACGCGCGGGATACCGCGCAACAGCAGCAAGGGACGCCAGGCGCGAGGCAGTTGCGCGATGATTTCCAACACTGCATCCGAACGCACCCAATAGTGCCTGTCGCGAATCACCGCCAGGGTGTCGAACTGATCCAGCGGCAACCCGGCCCAGGCCAGCAGTGCCTGCCCTTCGGGGGATTGCACCGCTGCCAGCCGCACGCGTCGTTGACGGTCATGGCGAATCAGGAACCTTGCCCAGCCGTTGCACAGTTTGCACACGCCGTCGAACAACACCACGGTTTCGCCGGGCTTGAGCAAGGGCGCGGGAGCAGGGCGGGTTTGGGAGGTGGGCATATGCGTGGGTCCAATCGGCCGGGGGCAGCCTGGATCATACCCGCTCAGTGGCGTGTGGCGCTGTTGTTCAATTGAAGCGTGAGGACCCGATAAGCAAAGGGCATCCCGTGTAGCAGCTGACGAGCTTCAGCGAGGCTGCGTCGGCCGCTGCTACGGTTTGGATGGTGTGAGTGCTTAACGCGAGAGCAGCGGCGCCGGGCTTTTGTCCTCATCGCCCACGTCATGCAGCGAAATCCTCGACGTCTCCGGCAACGCCAGGCCACCCGCCAACGCCAGCAACGCCACGGCAATCAGGTAGAACGCCGGTGACAGGTTGCTGCCTGTGGTGCTGATCAACCACGTGGCCATCAGCGGCGCGGTACCGCCGAAGATCGTATACGCCATGTTGTAGGTGATCGCCGAGGCGGTATAGCGCGTGCGGGTCGGAAAGGTCTCCGACAGCAACGCCGCCGTGACCACCCCGCACAACACCGCGCCCACCGCCAGCAACATCACCCCGACGATAGATGCCGCGAAGGAGCCGGAACTGGCCATCAGGAACGACGGATACACCACCACCATCAACAACACGCACGCCGTCATCACCGTGACCCGACGCCCCACGCGATCCGAATACAGCCCCGCCAGCGGGCAAATCGCCGCGGCGAAGATCAGCGCGATCAGCGACACCAGCAACGCCATCGCCCGACTCAGCCCACCGGCCACTTGCAGGTACGTCGCAAAGTAGGTGGTGAACATATAAAACGACAGCGCCGTCAGTGACACAAAAGCGCCCAGGCAGCAGATCGCCGCACCATGGTTGCGCAAGGTTTCCTTGAGCGGAGAGTGGGCGACCGCGTGCTCCTGCTTCACGGCCTGGAAGGCAGGCGTCTCATCCAGCTTCCAGCGCAGGTAAAGGCCCACCAGGCCCAGCGGCGCGGCGATCAGGAACGGCAGGCGCCAGCCCCAGCTGCCCATCGCCTCGGCGGACAACGACGCTTCAAGGGCGTATGCCACCACGGCGGCGGCGGCGAAGGCGGAGAATGTCGACACCGGCACGAAGCTGCCGTACCAGGCGCGCTTGTCGCTGGGTGCATGCTCCATCAGATAGGCACAGGCACCGGCGTATTCGCCGCCGGCGGAGAAGCCCTGGGCGCAGCGGATCAGTGACAACAGAATCGGCGCCGCGACGCCGATGGCGGCGTAGGTGGGCAGCAGGCCGATCAAGGTGGTGGCGCCGGCCATCAGCAGGATAGTCATGGCCAGGGTGCGTTTGCGCCCGATACGGTCGCCGAGCATGCCGAAGAAAATCCCGCCCAGGGGCCGGAAGGCAAATGCCACGGCGAATACCGCGAAGGTTTTGAGCAAGGCCGCGCTGGCGTCGCCACTGGGGAAGAATTGTTGGGCGATGGTGGTGGCGAGGAAACCGTAGACGGCGAAGTCGAACCACTCGACAAAGTTACCGATGCCGGCGGCGATGATGACCTTGCGCAGGGTCTGGGGGCTTACCTGTTCGGTGGAGGGGCTCGTCATGGGGAAGGCCTCGGAAGGGGTCGGGGATGCTGGATTATCCGGGGAAGGGGGATAGGCGGCCGGGCTCAAAAGAGTCGTCCGCATAGTCAGTAGCGACTGGTTGGGAGTGGAGGAGGCAGGAATTGGGCCAGGTCAGGCGGGGATCTATCGTTACCGCGCAGACTTGCGATACGTCAGCAGCACAATCCCGGTCACCACGATGACGCCGCCGAGCATCTGCCCGGCGCTGAGCATTTGATCGAGCACGATCCAGCCCATCAGCAACGTCGCCAGCGGCTCAATGTTCATGACCGGCGCATTGCGCGGCATGTCCAGGCGCGGGACCGAAATGAACAGCACGATAAAACCGGTGCCATACAGCACCACCAACGTCGCGAGTGCCAGCCAGCCGGTACTGGTGGCCGGCAGGTTCAGGCCGCCGGGAAGGGCGCCGCTGAGGCCGGCGAGGTTGACGCTGCTGAACACGACGAAGATCGTCAGCAGGCTGCGCACTGAACCGCGAACCTGGGACAACTTATGGTCGGTGATCCATAGCGCGCAGGCGAACACGAAGGCGGCGCAGAAGGCCAGGCTGACGCCGAGCAGCCATTGCGGGCCGATATCGGCGCTGGTTGAGAGGCGGCCGGGTACGTCCAGCACAAACACCAGGCCCAGCAGGATCAAGCCCATCAGCAAGGCGGTGCGCGTCGTTGGGCGTGGGCCGCCTAATACCCAGGTGAGCAGGGCGAGCAAAATCGGGAATACGTTACCCACCAGTAGCGCGAGCGCTACCGGCACGCGGGCGACGGCGGAGTAGAGGCACAGGCTCTGGGTGGCGATAAGCAGGCCCAGCAGCACTTGCCAGCGCCATGCACCTGCCGGCAGGCGCAGGCTTTGGCGTTGCCACAGCACCAAAGCGGCCAGCACCAGCAAGGTGCCACCCGAGCGCAGCAGAATGGCCAACAGCACACCGGCGCCATCATCGAAGGCGACGCGAGCGGCGATGTGATTGCCGGCGAAGGCACAGCCCATGCAGAGCAGAATCAACACGGCAATGGGGCGGGAGAACAGGGCAGGGGTGCTTTGCAGGGAGACGGGGGCAGTCATGAAGGGCTCGGGCAGTAGGCACCATCGTCGGGGATGGGGATTTGTTTTTAGGTTGTCGTACAACTTCGTGGTGGGATTTGTAGCGTGTTTGTGTCGAAGGGGCAAGGAGGTATTTCGTTTGAGTGGTTATCGTGTGGCGAGCGGGCTTGTTGTGGCAAGCCCGCTCACCACAGTAAGCGGGATGACTATCAGAGAGGCTTGTCTGCCTTCAGCGATTGAAGCGCTCCACCAACGCGTATTGGGTGGACGCGGTATTCGTCAATTCCTTGCTCAGGTCCGTGGATTGATGGGCTTGTATCGAGGTCTGGTCGGCCAGTTCGGCGATGGTGGTGATGTTGCGGCTGATCTCCTCGGCGACGGCGCTTTGTTCTTCGGTGGCGGCGGCGATCTGGGTGGTCATCTCGGTGATATGCGACACCGCTTCGCTGATGCCCACCAGGGCCTGGTCCGCCTCAAGCACCCAGGCCACGCCTTCCTGGGCTTGGCGATGGCCGTTTTGCATGCTTTGCACCGCGTTGTTGGAGGACGCCTGGAGCTTGGTGATCAGGCCATGGATCTGGGTGGTCGATTGCGAAGTTCGCTGGGCCAGTTGGCGCACTTCGTCGGCTACCACGGCAAACCCTCGGCCTTGCTCGCCGGCCCGCGCCGCTTCAATCGCAGCGTTGAGGGCGAGCAGGTTGGTCTGGTCGGCGATGCCTTTGATCACATCCACCATACTGCCGATTTCGTCACTGTCCCTGGCCAGTTGCGCCACGGTCACGCCGGTCTCCCCGACGACGACGGACAGGCGCTCGATTGCTTCGCGGGTATCGCGCGCGACTTCGCGGCCGCGGCCGGTCAGGACATTGGCCTGCTGAGTGGCATCTGCAGTGCGCTGCACATGGCTGGCGACTTCCTGGGTGGTCGCGGCCATCTGGTTGACGGCCGCCGAGACCTGTTCGGTCTCCTGGCGCTGGCGGTCCAGGCCTCTGGCGCTGGCGCTGGCCAGCTGATCGGATTGCCCGGCCAGGGTACTCAGTTGCTCGGCGCTGTCCTGCAGGCGGGTGAGGCAGGTCTTGAGGCGTGCGGCCTGGCTGATAAACGCGGTTTCCAAGCGTGACTGCGGGCCACGTGCATCACTGTACATCTGCGCGATCAAGGCATCCGACGTCGAGGGCTCAACCCCCTCCAGCAGCCGCAAGGTACTGCTCTGGCGCCCGCGTGAGCACAACAGGCCTACCGGCAGCGCGACAGCCGCAGCCACTGCGACAGCCACCGGTGCGCTGAGAAACAGCCCGGCGACACTGCCAGCAATGGCGGTTGCAACATAAGGCACGCAGCTCAAGGCCGCCGGCAGCCAGGCATCCTGGCGGGGCACGCCCGGCTGGCCTTGGCTGAGACGCCGGTAGAGGGCCTGGGCGCGGCGGATTTCATCGGCTGTGGGCTTGACCCGCACAGACTCAAAACCAACCACCCGGCTGCCGTCGAAGATTGGCGTGACATAGGCATTGACCCAATAATGATCGCCATTCTTCGAGCGATTCTTGACGATGCCCATCCACGGCAAGCCTTGCTTGAGCGCACTCCACATGTGCGCAAAAACGGCCGGCGGAACATCGGGGTGACGCACGATGTTCTGGGGGGCGCCGATCAGGTCGACGCGTTCAAAGCCGCTGATATCGACGAAGGCGTCGTTGCAATAGGTGATCATCCCTTGAACATCGGTGGCGGAGATGAGTTTTTGCGAAGGCGCGAGTGAAACCTCGCGCTGTGTAACGGGCTGATTGTTGCGCATTCCGATTACTCCCTGGTTCCAAACAGTCCATCGGCGCGAACGTGCAGAAGATTAATGCACATTGACGATTTCGTCAGCCACTGGTCAAAAGCCTGAAACTTCCCAATGAAAAACCTCATAATAGCGGCCATTTTTGTTTAGCCCGTTATTCTGGTGTGCCCCCATGGAAATCAAGGTCAACTTTCTCGACAACCTCCGGCTTGAAGCCAAGTTCGATGACTTCACGGTGATTGCCGACCAGCCTATTCGCTATAAAGGCGATGGCTCGGCACCGGGGCCGTTCGATTACTTCCTGGCTTCGTCGGCGTTGTGTGCGGCGTACTTCGTCAAGTTGTACTGCAGCACGCGCAACATCCCCACGGACAATATTCGCCTGTCGCAAAATAATATTGTCGATCCGGAAAACCGCTATAACCAGATCTTCAAGATCCAGGTGGAGTTGCCGGCTGATATTTCCGATAAAGATCGCCAGGGCATCCTGCGTTCCATCGACCGTTGCACCGTGAAAAAAGTGGTGCAGGCCGGGCCTGAGTTCGTGATCGAAGAAGTCGACAACCTCGACGCCGATGCCCAGGCCTTGTTGATGCCGAGCGCGGGCAGCGAGGCGGGCACTTATATTGCCGGCAAGGACCTGCCGCTGGAGCAGACCATCGCCAACATGTCCGGGATTCTCGCCGGCCTGGGTATGAAGATTGAGATCGCCTCGTGGCGCAATATCGTGCCGAACGTGTGGTCGCTGCATATCCGCGACGCGCATTCACCGATGTGCTTTACCAATGGCAAGGGCGCGACCAAGGAGGGCGCCCTGGCGTCGGCGTTGGGCGAGTTCATCGAGCGGCTCAACTGCAACTTCTTCTACAACGACCAGTTCTGGGGTGAGGAACTGGCCAATGCGCCGTTCGTGCATTACCCGGACGAACGCTGGTTCCAGCCGGGCCCGAATGATGAACTGCCCAGCGAAATCCTCGACGCCTACTGCCTGAAGGTCTACAACCGCGACGGCGAGCTGCGCGGCTCGCACCTGTTCGACACCAACTCCGGCAATGAAGCGCGCGGCATCGTTTCGCTGCCGTTCGTGCGCCAGTCGGATGGCGAGGTGGTGTATTTTCCGTCCAACCTGATCGAGAACCTCTACCTCAGCAACGGCATGAGCGCGGGCAACACCTTGGCCGAGGCCCAGGTGCAGTGCCTGTCGGAGATTTTCGAACGGGCGGTGAAGCGCGAAATCATCGAGGGTGAATTTGCCCTGCCGGACGTACCGGCTGACGTGCTCGCGAAGTACCCGAGCATCCTGGCGGGTATTGCAGGCCTGGAAGCCCAGGGGTTCCCGGTGCTGGTCAAGGACGCGTCTCTGGGCGGCGAGTTCCCGGTGATGTGCGTGACCTTGATGAACCCGCGCACCGGCGGCGTGTTCGCCTCGTTCGGTGCGCACCCAAGCCTGGAAGTGGCGCTGGAACGCAGCCTCACCGAACTGCTGCAGGGCCGCAGCTTCGAAGGCTTGAATGACCTGCCGCAGCCGACCTTCGAAGCCCAGGCGGTGACCGAGCCGAACAACTTTGTCGAGCACTTTATCGACTCCAGCGGTGTGGTGTCGTGGCGCTTTTTCAGCGCCCAATCGGACTACGAGTTTGTCGAGTGGGACTTCTCCGGCCAGGGTGAAGATTCCAACGCCCAAGAGGCCGCGACCTTGTTCGGCATTCTGGAAGGCATGGGCAAAGAGTCCTATATGGCGGTGTACGAACACCTCGGCGCAACCGCCTGCCGCATCCTGGTGCCGGACTACTCGGAAATCTACCCGGTGGACGACCTGATCTGGGACAACACCAACAAGGCGCTGTTTTTCCGCGAGGACATCCTCAACCTGCACCGCCTGGACGAAGCCGAACTGCAGGCGCTGGTCGAACGCTTGATCGAAAGCGAGCTGGACGACTACACCGACATCACCACCCTGATCGGCATCGAGTTCGACGACAACACGGCCTGGGGCCAACTGACCATTCTCGAATTGAAGCTGCTGATCTTCCTCGCCTTGCAGCAGTACGAAGAGGCCAAGGAGTGCGTGGAGATGTTCCTGCAGTACAACGACAACACCGCCGAGCGTGGCCTGTTCTACCAGGCGATGAATGCGGTGCTGGAGATGGAACTGGACGACGACCTGGAACTGGCGGACTACGAAGCCAACTTCCGCCGCATGTTCGGCAATGAGCGGATGGACGCGGTGATCGGCTCGGTCAACGGCAGTGTGCGCTTCCATGGGCTGACACCGACCAGCATGAAGCTGGAAGGGCTGGACCGGCATTTGCGCTTGATCGAGAGCTACAAGAAGCTGCATTCGGCGCGTGCCAACATAATCCAGGCGTGACGCCTACTCAATGTAGGAGGGGGCTTGCTCCCGATGGTGGTGGTTCAGACAAATATTCAGTGCCTGACACGCCGCTATCGGGAGCAAGCCCCTCCCACAGTTGATCTTTGTTGGCTGGGGGATTTATATCCGTGCCAGGGCCTGCGCCAGGTCCGCTCGTAGATCCTCTACATCTTCAACCCCCACCGACAACCGCACCAGCCCGTCGCCAATCCCCAGCTGCGCGCGGGTCGCTGCCGGGATGCTGGCGTGGGTCATGATTGCCGGGTGTTCGATCAGGCTTTCCACGCCGCCCAGGCTTTCGGCCAGGGCGAAGAGCTTGACGGTTTCCAGGAAGCGCGTGGCGCCGGCCAGGTCGCTGTTCAAGTCGACTGAAATCATCCCGCCAAACCCGCGCATCTGCCTGCGTGCCAGTTCGTGCTGCGGGTGGGACGCCAGGCCTGGGTAATAAACCCGTGATACTTGCGGTTGCTGTTCCAGCCAGGTGGCCAGGTCGAGGGCGTTGCTGCAATGGCGCTCCATGCGCAGGGCCAGTGTTTTCACGCCGCGCAGGGTGAGGAAGGCGTCGAACGGGCCGGCGATGGCGCCGACCGAGTTTTGCAAAAAGCCCACGCGCTCTGCCAGTTCGGGGTTGTCGCCGACGATGGCGATGCCGCCGATCACATCGGAGTGGCCATTGAGGTACTTGGTGGTGGAATGCACCACGATGTCGACACCCAATTCCAGCGGACGCTGGATCCACGGGCTGGCGAAGGTATTGTCGGCCACGCAGAGAATGCCGCGGCTGCGGCAGATCCGGGCGATGGCGCTGAGGTCGGTAAGGCTCAGCAGCGGGTTGCTCGGGGTCTCGACCCAGACCATGCGTGTGTCGTCCTGCAAGGACGCTTCGAACGCCGCTACATCACTCAGGTCGACAAAGCTGAAACGGTGCCCGGCACTGCGCTGGCGCACCTTGTCGAACAGGCGGAAGGTGCCGCCGTACAGGTCGTTGCCGGACACGATATGGGCGCCGGCATCCAGCAACTCCAGCACCGTCGAGATCGCCGCC
The DNA here is from genome assembly GCF_007828335.1 of Pseudomonas sp. SJZ103. Taxonomy (NCBI): domain Bacteria; kingdom Pseudomonadati; phylum Pseudomonadota; class Gammaproteobacteria; order Pseudomonadales; family Pseudomonadaceae; genus Pseudomonas; species Pseudomonas sp. SJZ103. The sequence goes on along the minus strand of NZ_VIUN01000011.1, from coordinate 213,096 downwards.
AGCCCGGAAGCGAAGGCAAATGCCTGGCTGCCACCCTCCAGGTCGGCCACGCAGCGCTCGAGGGCAAATCGCGTGGGGTTGTGGGAGCGGCCGTAGTCGAAGCCCTTGTGTACGCCGGGGCTGTCTTGCAGGTAGGTGGAGTTGGCGTAGATCGGCGGCATCAGCGCGCCCGTGGTCGGGTCGGGTGACTGCCCGGCGTGGATCACACGGGTGGCAAACGCGCTTTTATCGGGCAGGCTCATGCAAGGGATCTCCGCAGGTGGTTGAGCAGGTCGACGCGGGTGATCAGGCCGTGAAAGCCCGCCGCGTCGGCAATGATGGCGACCAGGCCGCGGTCCAGTTCGGCTTGCAGTTCGGCCAGGCTGGCGCCGGGGTCCAGGGTTTGCAATTTGTCGCTCATGGCGCTGGCGACAATCATGGAGAAGTCCGCCGCATCATGATGCAGACCCAGCAGGATGTCGGACTCATCGATCACTCCTACCAGTTCGCGGCCGCCCACCAGCACCGGCAGTTGCGACACGTCCGCCAGGCGCATGCGCTGGAAGGCGGTGAGCAGGGTGTCGTCGGGGCTCACGCTGATCACGCGGCCATCTTCGAAGCGCCGCGCGATCAGGTCGCGCAGGTCGCCGTAGTGCTTGTAGTGCAGCAAGCCGGCATCGGTCATCCATTGGTCGTTGTAGACCTTCGACAAGTAGCGGGTGCCGGTGTCGCAGACAAAGGTGACCACGCGCTTGGGCACGCTCTGTTCGCGGCAATAACGCAGCGCCGCCGCGAACAGGGTGCCGGTGGATGAACCGCCGAGAATGCCCTCGGCCTTGAGCAGTTGGCGGGCGTGGTCGAAGCTGTCTTCATCGCTGATGGAGTAGGCGTGGCGCACGCTGGACAGGTCGGCAATCGACGGGATGAAGTCCTCGCCGATGCCTTCCACCGCCCACGAGCCGGGTGTTTCCAGTTTGCCGCTGCGGCTGTATTCGGCCATCACCGAACCCACCGGGTCGGCGAGGACCATTTCCAACTCGGGCTGCACTCGTTTGAAGAAGCGTGTCAGGCCGGTGAGGGTGCCGGCCGAGCCGACGCCCACCACAATCGCGTCCACATCGTGTTGGGTTTGCGCCCAGATTTCCGGCGCGGTGCTGGTTTCGTGGGCCAGGGGGTTGGCCGGGTTGTTGAATTGGTCGGCGAAGAACGAACCGTCAATATCCTTGGCCAGTCGCGCGGCCATGTCCTGGTAATACTCGGGATGGCCCTTGCCGACATCGGAGCGGGTGATATGCACCTCGGCGCCCATGGCCTTGAGGTGCAGCACTTTTTCCGTGGACATCTTGTCGGGCACCACCAGCACCACCCGATAACCTTTCGCCCGGCCGACCAGCGCCAGGCCCAGCCCGGTGTTGCCGGCGGTGGCTTCAATGATGGTGCCGCCGGGGCGCAGGCGGCCGTCGCGTTCGGCGGCGTCGATCATGGCCAGGCCGATGCGATCCTTGATGGAGCCGCCGGGGTTTTGGGATTCAAGCTTGAGGAACAGTGTGCAGGGGCCGGTATCGAAACGGCTGACCCGCACCAGCGGCGTGTTGCCGATCAGTTCGAGTACGGCAGGGCGGGGTAGTGTGGGCATGTCGTCACCTGGGGGCTTAGGGTGGGGGACAGCAAATGGCACAGCATGGTCTGGAACAGTAGGTCGGTATCGGGTCGGTCGCAACCGAGGGGGCCATTGAATGTCTTTTTTTGGCGCATGGGCGATGCCCGGGTGCGCCATCTACGCGCACGTTTTGCGGCGATACCCGCGTAATCATTGGCAGAGTGACCTGGCGTGGGCTTTGCTTTAGAGAAATCCAAACTTGGATACAAGATGGAGTTTCCCATGCACAACGTTTTTGGCTGGACCCTCGGTGAATGGCAGGCCGCTTACCGCAGCGGCGCGATCACCCCGGATATTCTGCTCACGGTGGCCACCCAATACCCCGCCGAGGACACCGCCTGGATCGCCCGCGCTCAACCGCAGGCATTGGCCGGGCAACTGGCACAGTTGAGCGAACGGCTGGCAGCGCTGGGCGGCGATATGACCAAGCTGCCGTTGTATGGCGTGCCGTTTGCGATCAAGGACAACATCGATGCGGCCGGCTGGGACACCACTGCCGCCTGCCCCGAATTTGCCTACCGGGCGACGCAGGATGCCTCGGTCGTGCAGAAGCTGCGCGCAGCCGGCGCGATCCTGATGGGCAAGACCAACCTCGATCAGTTCGCCACCGGCCTGGTGGGCACGCGCTCCCCGTATGGTGCGGTGGGCAACAGTTTTGATGGGGATTACGTCAGCGGCGGCTCCAGCTCCGGCTCTGCGTCGGTGGTCGCCCGTGGGCTGGTGGCGTTTTCCCTGGGCACCGACACGGCGGGCTCCGGGCGTGTACCGGCGGGGTTCAACAATATCGTCGGCTTGAAACCGACCAAGGGACGGTTGTCCAATACCGGCCTGGTGCCGGCTTGTCGTACGGTGGATTGTGTCTCGGTGTTTGCGCTGACCGTGGAAGACGCCGAGACCGTGGCGCACGTCGCGGCGGGATATGACCCCAGCGATGCCTATTCCCGCGCCAATCCCAACACGGCGCCGGTGGCGGTGGGCGCTTCGATCAAGCTGGCCATCCCGCAGGCCCTGGAGTTTTTCGGCGATACCCAGAACCAGGCCGTGTTCGAACACGCGGTCGAACACTTCAAGGCGCTGGGCGCGGTGATCACCCCGGTGGATTTCACTGCGTTCAAGGAACTGGCGGACCAGTTGTACTTTGGCCCTTGGGTCGCTGAACGTACCGTGGCCCTGGAAAGCATGCTGGAAAACCAGCCCGAGGCAATCAACCCGGTGGTGCGCGGCATTGTCGAAAATGGCCGCCAGTACAGCGCCTGCGATGCCTACAAAGCCGAATACCTGCGGGCCGAACTGAGCCGGCGCATCAATGACAGCCTGGCCGGTTTCGATGCCTTGCTGGTGCCGACTTCGCCAACCCTGCGCACCCTGGCCGAGATGGCTGAAGAACCGGTGCGCTACAACTCGCAGTTCGGCTACTACACCAACTTCACCAACCTCGCCGACCTCTCGGCCCTGGCGCTGCCGGCCGGTTTGCGCGCCGATGGCTTGCCCAGCGGCATTACCCTGCTCGCACCGGCCTGGCATGACACGGCGCTGGCGCACTTGGGCAAGCGCTGGCAAGCCAGCCTGGAGCTGCCTTTGGGCGCCACCCAGCGCTCTCTGCCGGCACCGTCCGCACCCGTCCAAGCGCCCGGCTGCGTGCGCGTGGCGGTGGTGGGCGCGCACCTCACCGGCATGCCGCTCAACGTGCAGCTCACCCGTCGCAACGCGGTGCTGGTGGAGCAAACCCTGACAGCCGACACATACCGCCTGTACGCGCTGCCGGGCACCGTGCCGCCCAAGCCAGGGCTGGCCAAGGCGGACAGCGGTCGGGCGATCATCGTCGAGCTGTGGGACATACCCCTCGCACGCTTCGGCGAGTTCGTCGCCGAGATCCCCGCGCCGTTGGGGATCGGCAACCTGCTGCTGGCGGATGGGCGCAGCGTCAAAGGCTTCATCTGCGAGCCATGGGCGCTGGCCGATGCCCTCGATATCACCGAGTTCGGTGGCTGGCGCGCCTTTATTGCGAGTCGCGGTTAAACATGCGGGCCAAGACACGCCCCGACAGCCTGGCCGAGCAGATCTACGCACAGCTCAAGGCGGATATCTTCGACTTCCGCCTGCTGCCAGGTGATCGCTTCAGCGAAGGCGAGGTGGCCGAACGCATGCACGCCAGCCGCACGCCGGTGCGTCAGGCACTGTATCGCTTGGAGCGGGAAGGGTATCTGGAGGTGTATTTCCGCAGTGGCTGGCAGGTGAAACCGTTCGATTTCGCCTACTTCGAAGAACTCTACGACGTGCGCATCGTGTTGGAACTGGCCGCTGTCAGCCGGTTATGTGCGATGGACGCACCGAACCCGATGCTGCACGCGTTGCAGGCCACCTGGCAGGTGCAGGAGGACGAGCGCCTGCGGGACGCCCAGGCCGTATCGGCGCTGGATGAGCGTTTTCATTGCGCGTTGGTGGAAGCCACCGGCAACCGTGAAATGGCGCGCATGCACTACGCGATCACGGAGCAGATCCGTATCATCCGGCGACTGGACTTTACCCAGGCGCCACGCATTGCGGCGACGTACGAAGAGCATGGGCAAATACTTGCGGCCATCGTGCAACGGCAGGGTGATCAGGCGCAGCAACTGCTGAAGCGGCATATCGAACTGAGCAAGCAGGCGGTGCGCGAGATCACGTTGCACAGTTTGCATATGGCCCGGCAAGTGGGGGGGCAGATTTCCTGATGCCCTGAGCTTCTGTGGTGAGCGGGCTTGCCCCGCGCGAGGCAAGCTCGCTCACCACAGGTTACTGGGCGTGGCGTGAAAGCCGTTGCAGTTTTGCGATGACCGCCTCGGTTGCCCGCTGCATCGGCGCCCGCAACTCACTGTCGATCAACCCCTCCAGCGCCAGCGCGGCTTTCACTGGCGCGGGGTTGGGCTGCATGAACAGCGTGTTGATCAACGGCACCAGGCCAAGGAACGTCGCCCGCGCCTCAGCCAACTGGTTATCCCGTACCTGTTGCCACAGCGCCACAAACTGTTCGGTGCACACATGGGCCGACGCGGCAATCGCGCCGCTGGCGCCCAGGCACAGCGCATTGAAGATCTGCAGATCCTCGCCACACAACACATCCGCCTCACCGCTGGTCAACAGCGCCAGGGTATTGCCCAGGTTGCCGCCGCAGTCCTTGATCGCCACGATCCGCGGGTGCGCGACGATGTTCAGCAAGGTGGCCTGCTCGAAGGTCACGCCGGTGCGGTAGGGAATGTCGTAGAGAATGATCGGCACGCTGGACGCATCGGCCACCGTGCGAAAGAACGCTTCAAGACCTGCCTGGGAAGGGCGGATGTAACTCGGCGCCGGCACCAGCAAACCCGCCAGCGGGCGCTTGAGGATCTCGGCCTGGAATTGCAGCAGCTCAATCTGGTTGTTGCCCGCCAGGCCCATCACCACACGGTGGGACGGCACTTGTTGCAATACCGCATCCAGCACAGCCAGCTGTTCCTGGCGGCTGAGCGATGCGGCTTCGCCGGTGGTGGTGCACACCATGATCCCGGCCACGTGCTTGTCCAGCAGGTGGCTGACCAGGCGGTGCAGACCGACAAAGTCGATGGCGCCATCCTGGAACGGCGTGACCACGGGAACCCAGATACCTTGAAACGATGACATGCACTTCTCCTGATGATTGACCGCTTGAGTCACCGTCAGAAGGGCATGGGCAATTGTGCAAGGGGGAGGGAGTCCGCGCTCAATGTCCTGTCAGCTCATCTGACGGGACAGCGCGCCCCGGTCACATGAGCGACTGTTTCTTCGATTTGAGGGCGTGCGCAACGCAACCTTGCGCCTTGGCAATCAAGCCAATGACAGAAAGGTTAACGACTGAGGTTGCGGACATAAACTGACACACCCTGAATGAGGCCTCCATCTTCAGGGGGTGTCAGTAAATGTGTCAAGGGCGTTGCAGGTGTTCACGCACAAATGCGCGGATTTCCTGTGCAAGCTCTGCATCTTCCGGCGCGCCCATGAAACCGCCATGGGGCATCGCTTCGAACACGTGCAACTGCGCCGGCACCCGTGCCTGGCGCAAGGCCCGATGCAGGCGCACGGTGTTGGACAGGAACAGATCCCGCGTGCCGCTTTGCAGGAAGGTGGGCGGGAAGCCCCGGCTGAAATCACCGAACAGCGGCGACAGGTACGGGTGGGCCAGGTCCGCGTCGGCGGCATACAGCAGGTTGGTGCCCATCAGCGGGTTGGGCAGCACCACGTCTACCGTGCGGTTGACATGAAAACTGTCGCCCGACTCGGTCAGGTCCACCTCCGGCGACAACAACACCAGCGCCGCCGGCAGGGGCAACCCTTCGTCGCGGGCACGCAATACCAGGGCCGCTGCGAGGTTGCCGCCGGCCGAGCGGCCACCGATCACGATACGGTCCGGGGCGTGATGCTTGAGCACATGGCGGTAGGTGGCCATGCAGTCATCCAGTGCCGCCGGGTAGGGATGATCGGGTGGCATGCGGTAGTCCACGCCGTAGCAGACCATGTTGTGCAGGTCGGCCTGCCTCCCGGCCGCGACGCGGCAGTTTTCGCCACCGCCGAATACCAGGGCACCGCCATGCAGGTCGATGTAGGCGCCGCCCGTGTGATCCGACGGCGTCGCCACGTGCACGGTCGCGTTTTCTACGCGCAGGGTATGCAGGCTCGCGCGCAGTGAGGCCGCCTGGCCGGCGGTGGTTGCGGCGAAGTGCTCGGCAACGGTGGCCTGCATGCGGCGCCAGCCGTCGTGGTCGTCGGGCGCCGGCATGACGTGCAGAGCGTTCAACGGTACGCCATCCTCACCCACCATGCGCTTGAGCATCGCCTGGGCTTCGGGGCTGATCGAAGAGGGCACCGGAATGGTCCGTGGGCTGATATGCACGCCGTCGCTCATGGTCGGTTACTCGAGGGTGTCGATGTGTGCATCGAAGTGGAAAAGGTCATTCTTGTCTGTGCTCGTTTCGTAGACGTAGGCGGTCAGTCCTTTATCGCAGCTTCTATCGCCGCAATGTCGATTTTGGTCATGGTCATCATCGCGTCGAATGCACGCTTGGCAATGGCCGGATCAGCGTGTGCCACCGCATCCGTCAACACCCGAGGCGTGATCTGCCACGATAACCCCCACTTATCCTTGCACCAACCGCAGGCACTGGCCTGGCCGCCGTTGTCGATAATGGCGTTCCAGTAGCGATCGGTTTCGGCCTGGTCGTCGGTGGCCACCTGGAAGGAAAACGCTTCGCTGTGGGGGAATATCGGGCCGCCATTGAGGCCGATACACGGGATGCCCAAGACGCTGAACTCGACGGTCAATACGTCGCCCTTTTTACCCGAAGGATAATCCCCCGGTGCCAGGTGCACGGCGTTCACCGCACTGTCGGGGAAGGTCTTGGCGTAGAAGTTGGCAGCCTCCTCGGCGGTGCCGTTGTACCAGAGGCAGAGGGTGGTTTTGCTTTTCATGATCGGGCTCCACGTGAGAATGGGTGCGTGGAGTCTAGCCGGCCAACTGCTGTTCGATCGCCGCCTTGTCGATGACCGACCAGACCTGCGCGATTTTCCCGTCGACGAACGTGTAGAAAACGTTCTCCGAGAACGCCACCTGGCGACCATTGATAGGCAACCCGAAAAACTCGCCCCTGGGCGTGACATTGAAGTTCAGCCGGCTGGCGACGGTGGGCGGGTCGGCGATCAGCAACTGGATGTGGAACCGCAGGTCGGGGATCTCGCGAAAGTCGCGCTCCAGCATGGCGCGATAGCCCTCAAGACCGACCATCTTGGCGTTGTAGCTCACGTCCGGGTGGACGAAGTCGCCTAGTCGGTTCCAATCCTGTTGGTTGAGGCAGTCGATGTAGCCGAGGTACAGGTCGGAGAGTTCGTTGCGGGTCATGTTTTTTCCCTCAAGCCCTGCGCGCGGTCAACAACACCGTCGCCGCCGCCGACAACAATCCCGCGCAGCAGCGATTGAATAGGCGTTTGCCACGCGGCTCGGCAAACCAGCGACGCATGTGCAGGCCCATGTAGGCATAGGCGCTGATGGCGATCCATTCCAACACCAGGAACATCGCGCCCAGCAGGGCGAATTGCGGGGTGATGGGTTGGCCTGGCACCACGAACTGCGGAAGGAACGCGGTGAAGATCAGAATCGCCTTCGGGTTGCCTGCCGCCACCAGAAACTCCTGCCGCGCCAGTGCCCACAGGCTTACCTTGGCGGTTACCGATTCCGCCTCCGCCTGGGGATTCGCGCGCCACAGCTGAAACGCCAGATACAACAGATACGCCGCGCCCAGGATCTTGATCGCGTAGAACAGCAGTTCCGAGGTTTGCAACACCACCGCCAACCCCGCAGAGGCGAGGGCGATCATGCCCGCGAAGGCCAGCAGGCGGCCGATGCCGGCCAGGCATGAAGTGCGGTAGCCATAGCGGGTGGAGTTGCTCACGGATAGCAGGTTGTTGGGGCCGGGCGCCATGTTCAGGGCGAAGCAGGCGGGGAGGAAGAGGGCTAGGGTGGCGAGGTCCATGGCGACTCCGATTTTGGACGGACGGGGAGCGTCGAGGATAAGGGGAGTGGGGGTGGTTGGACAATGCGCGTCCGCAGTCCGGCAACCATGGTGCCTACCGAGGCCAGGCGCGCTGTGGCGATCGACGACTGAAGTGGAATCCCCCGCCAGATCATCACTGGTACCGTTAAAAACACACTTCGACCCAAAGGCCTTGGATTTTTATACGTTCTGTGGCGCGACTGCACCGTCCCCAACGTAGAGGACCTCACTACGAACCTTTAAAGAGTTTTGACTGCGCTGCCTGCAATTAGCAGGCGACGTTCAATGCACAGGCAAGCCAACGACGACGAGAATGTCACTGAATTTTATGAGGTTAACGGCTTTGCAATCGTCGGGCAGAGATCCATAGCCCCAACTGGCAAAGGCAAACGGAATTCCATACGCACGGGCAGCTTCAAAATCGTTCCAGTTGTCTCCGATCATTATCTTGGAAAGCTTTTCATAATCGGCCAGCGCCACCACTGTACTTAGGTGTCTAGGGTCAGGCTTCTTAAAGGACACGCTATCCCCACCACAAACCACATCCATAAATCTCAACAGGTCGGTTTGCTTGAGAATATCGATGGCAATCAATTCGTTTTTATTCGTACAAACCGATATTTTCCATCCCGCGTTTCGCAACGCGCTGAGGGTTTCAATTACCCCCTCATAGGGTTTTGTCATCAGGTGGTCAGTATGTTCGTAGCGCGAGATGAAGGTATCGATCGCTTCTTCCATATCATTCACGCCCCGCAAGCAGAACGCCCGCCTGGCAAATGAACGCATTCCGTCGCCGAGGAATAATGAAGTTGTTGCGACTAAAACTGGCTCAAGATTCCGCTCGATAAGAATAGTGTTCAGTTGCGCTGTCATGTCGCCCGCAGAGTCGACGAGAGTGCCATCAAGGTCAAAAATGATTGCGTCAGTCCCAACCGGATGAGTAATTTTCAGGTCATTTATCGACATATATGTTTACTCATGTTTTGCAGGGCTCTGGCTCTGGCTTTTTTTGCTACGCATCAGCACATACACCGCAGCGGATGCGAGTAGCGAGATCAGAAAGCGTTTATCTGAATGCAGCTAGCCCGGCCTGAGCGATCTCTTCATCGTGCTGGGGTGTGTCCGCGGATACGCCTACGGCCCCAACGGTGTGCCCGTTGACGACGATCGGAAAACCGCCACGCATCAGCACAAAGCCCTGGGCGGTGATGGCGGCAGGTCTGGCGCCGTTGATAGCGTCTTCTAACGCACCGCTGGGACGGCGGAATAGAGCGGCTGTGCGTGCTTTCCCGGGGGCCAGCTCAACGCCTGCTGGCACAGCGGCGTTGTCCATGCGAGCCAGGAGAATGGGCAGACCAGCACTATCGACAACTGAGATCACGCATGGCCACCCAGCCGTTTGCGCCTTCGTTTGCGCTGCCGTGAGGATCTGTTGAGCGGCGGCAAGCGTCAGAACTGGCTGGTTGGGCAAATCTAATGCTGCGGCTGCTGGCAAGGAAACAAGTGTGAGGGATCCAGCAAGGCCAACAGCGACTGCGATGTGGGGGAGACGGAACATGGTGAACTCCTAGGAAAGTGAGTCCATGATTGAAACAGGGGAGACAATTCAGAACAATAAAGCCTATTAGTCATATAATTCAGAAAAACTGAATATGGGAGTCAAGTGACATGGACATTCGCCATCTTCGCTCCTTCGTCACAGTTGCGGAAAATCTACATTTTTCACGCTCAGCTGAGCAACTGGGCGTGTCTGCCCCAACGCTCACTGCGCAGATCCAGGAAGTCGAGAGCTTGTTAGAAGCCAGGCTTTTTAATAGAACAAAGAGGTCTGTCGCTTTGACGCCGGCTGGGGAAGCGTTTCTGACAGAAGCCCGCTCAACCCTTGAACAATTTGAGAGGGCTATTAATGTGGGCCAACGTGCAGGCCGAGGCCAGGTTGGTCGAGTGGAAATCGGCTACGTGGGTTCAGCCGCCTTTTTCGGGGTACTCCAAGACCAAGTCCAGCGCTTTCGCAATCAGTGGCCAGACGTCATGGTGAACACCAAGGAACTCCCTACCGAACAGCTCACGGCACTTCTTGAGGATGGGCGGATTGATGTAGCCTTTGTCCGCATGCCCGTACAGCTACCTGATGCAATCTCCAGCCGTATTTTGGCGCGAGACCGCTTCTGCCTGGCGTTGCCAGCTGACCATATCCTGGCAAAGACAGATGATGACATTCGCCCGAGCGCGCTTGCGAGCGAGTTGTTTGTGCTACCTGAACAAGCGTCAGGGTTGCGTGAGGTGGCCAAGCGCGGGAGATTCGATCCATACATTGGTTCGGTTCCCGGAAGTCTGGTCGCAGTACTGACACAGGTGGGACTGGGCGTGGGTATAGCGGTCATTCCCAACGTTCTGATTCAAACTATCCAACTGCCGAATGTTGTCTTTAGGGCGATAGCTGGGCCTCCCATTTTTTCAGAGGTGGGGGCTTTGTTTCGTCGCCATGAGAGGCTGCCGATTGTGTGCAACCTCATTAGCCAGATACTTGAGACCGATGAGCGCGTGTAAATAGGCGATCCATCTGCGGACTGCACGCAAAGAAATGCTGTGAGGGAAGTTTCACCGTGACCTGTATGGCGAGCAATAGACCTTTTCAGTGCTCCGACCACGAGATGGTGACTGACATCAGCGGTGCTGCGGCAGTTTCGGGCCGTTTACTGCCCATCCGCAGCCTTGCTCGAACCTGGCGAGCCGCACGCCCGCGAGGGCTGATGATCAGAACAGCCCGCCCAAGGAAATCGTCGCGCCGCCCCCAGCCTGCAGTCCAACGTTAAGGCCAGCGGCGACGATCACGCCTTTGGCTGAGCGCAGCAGGCGCGTCGTGCTGTCGTGGGGCAGGAGCAGGTTGCCCATAGGCGTCAGTGTGGCGGCGGCCATGGCCAGCAGCTTGGGGTCCAGACCGAACAGCATGGCCGAGCCGCTGGCTCCGCCGACCAGGCCCACGCCCGCTTCAATGAACACACAAGCGCCTTGGAAGTCCTCCCGGGTCAGACCGCGGGCAGCGATCGAGTCTGCAACCAGCACTTGGCCAAACGCCGGAAAGTCTTCGCTTGCGCCAGCGGCCCCGACGCTCTTGCCGCGCACGTGCAAGTTGACCTTGCCGAAACGTGGCAGGCGCGCGCCGATGCCCATGCCGACCCCGACCGAGCCATAACGAAACTGCTGGTCGACTCCCTTGGGGTCGGTCAGTGTCAATGCACCGCCAGCGGCGGCCGCGAATACTACGGTCAAGCCGCCGCTGCTGGCTGTCTTGTAGCGCCAGTCACTGACAGTGACGGGTAATGGGATTTGCATTTGAATATCCTTATAGGTGCCGCGCTATCTGGCGCCGACGAATCCACGCGGCCACATGGTAGCCGCCGCCTGCGATAAACACGATTGCGAACAGACCCGTCAGTAGGCTCGCGCCCCATAGCGCACCACGGTCTTCAATGATTGCGGTACTGGAGGGGGCATCGGCGCGGTAAAACACCGTCACTGAGTCGCCCACCGCGTAGCCGAATATAAACCCGCTCTCGGGGTAGCTGACCGTCTTGCCTGCGGCGTCGGTAAAATCAATTTGTGGGTGGCTGCCGCCCGCGTTCAGGGCGCTGACATGCCCTTCGGCGCGTTGCGCCTGGGCCAGAAAGCTCAGCCGGTCTTCGACCAGCCATAGGGTGAGGTAGAGCAGGCACAGGCCCAGCGGGATGAATATCAGTGCGCGGGGCAGATCGCCGCGCCCGGGAGAGGGTCTCTTGGTCATGGCAGGTCCCTTGCGTCATGCATAAACGGCGGCTATTACAATCAACCGGTGGGACGCTGTCAATCGGCCGGGCAAGAACTGCGCCTGACCCCGTCCAGCGTTCATGTGCGGTAAAGCCGCTGCACCGGGCTCTACCAACAGATAGCTGATCTTGCCGTTGGCAGTACCCGATTGTTGTGGGCAATTTTCAAGGTATGCCTCCAAAACCGGGAAAGGAAAAACCTGATCGGATAGCGGCCGGGGCAGGGACATTAATCGGGGGAGGGCTTGATTGAACAGGTTTTGCAGAAGCCCCTCACCCCGCCGCAGAGTCAGAAGCTCTCAAGACGCACGTGGATTCCCGCTCGTCCAGCCAGCTCGATAACGTCTTCGAGCCGATCCGCGTCAACAATGAAGCCGTCGTAATTTTCACCTCCGGAGTCCAGGTGAAGAAACCGTTTACCGAACTGGGCCAGCCACTGATCAAAGTTATCTAGAACCTGTGGCATGGATGAAGCGTCTTCCCTTACATAGGCGTAGGGCGCCTTCAAGCCACTGGCGCTGACCAAAAAGGGGGCTTGATACTCAAACACGTCATAGCCCTTCCAATCCAGGCTAAGGAGAACGAGGTTTTCAAGTTTTTGTCCCCTTGAGTCATTCAGGAAGCCTTCCGTGAGGGCACAGCAGGGGTCATCTCCCATCGCGTATCTGCGCATAACGCGGCGGACAAGTCTGGCACCTTCTTTTTCCGCAGTGGTCGCCACCAGCGCCTGGGCGAAGGCTTCGAGGGCTTTTTTCTGGGTGGGGTCGCTGCGCTCGGGCCGCAGCTCTTTCATGATTGCTGAAGCGCTGAGGTTGGTTTCCTCGGGAGGAGGCATGGTAAAGCGTCCACCAAACAACCGATCCAAAATGCCCATGTCTGTCCCTGTATGAGTGTGAGGAAAACCATTGAATTACGTGCCACTGTCGTTCAACAACTGTCCAGGGACGATCAAGGCAAGGGCGCTGGGGTCACGGTGTACCAGCCCGGTGGGGTTTTGGCACACAGCGGCGTTTCAACGGTGATGTCGGCCTGGGTGGAAAGTTGGCGGACGGCAATCACGCAGCCGGCCTTGAACGTACTGAGTTTTATCACTTGAAGCTTCATTTGGTGGCCGCAACCATACTATGAAGGGGATGTACTCGCCCACTGACAGGCGCATGCACGGCCATCAACTCAGCCACCCATTCGATAAACACGCGCAGCTTGAGGCTGATATGCCGGTTTGGCGGAAAGGCCACGTAAAGCGGCATCGGATCGAGGGTCCAGTCTTCGAACAAGGGCACTAATTCACCCCGGTCCGCGAAGGCTTTTGACATGTACGTGGGCAGCCACAACACCCCAAGACCGGCCAGGCCGGCGGCGAGGTAGGCGTTGCCGTCGTCGACCGCCAGGGCGTAGCGGCCCTTGATCTGGAGAGTTTCAAGGTGCTTGCGCATCGCATAGGGCAAGGGCTTGCCGGTGCGGGCCCACAGGAAACCGACGATACGGTGGTTGGAGTCTTCCAGTTCCTGTGGGTGAGCGGGCGTACCTACGCGTGCCAGGTAGCTCGGCGCCGCAAAAACGCCGAGGGGAAGGTCGCCTACCCGGCGCGCCATCAGGGATTGATCGGTGAGTTCGCCGCCGCGCACCACACAATCGACGTTCTCATCGATCATGTCGACGATGCGGTCGCTGACGCCCATATCGATCTGGATATCCGGGTACCGGGCGTAAAATGCAGGCAATGCGTGCACGAGGATCATGCTCGCCAGCGGGCTTGGCACATCCACGCGCAGGCGGCCCCTGGGTAGGGTCGCCGCGCCGGACAGGCTGGTCTCGGCGTCGTCCATGTCAGCCAGCAGTTGCAGCACGCGTTCGTAGTACACGGCGCCGTCGGCCGTGACGTTGACTTTGCGCGTGGTGCGGTTAAGCAATTTGACCCGCAGGCGCGCCTCCAACTGCTGCACCAGTTGCGTCACGGTAGTCTTGCTCATGTGCAGGGTCTCGGCGGCCTTGGTGAAGCTGCCGGCTTCCACCACGCGAGCAAATGCCTGCATTGCATCAAAACGGTCCATAACGGCCTCGGCGATCGATTGTTTGGGTTTCACAAACAGTGCTGGCTAAGGTTGCTGGTTTATCGCCCTGGCACAAGCCCCTAGAGTCTGCCCATCGTTAATTGCGGGTCAATTTCGACCCTTTGATGGAGGCATCCATGACGCAGCGTAATGTGGTTTTTCCGCCTGGACGCCAGGCGCTGTATGAGCGCAATCGCTATTCACCGGCCATCAAGTCCAATGGCTTTTTATTCGTCTCGGGCCAGGTCGGCAGCCATGAGGACGGCTCGCCCGAACCCGACCTGGAGGATCAGGTCCGTCTGGCGTTCAACAACCTGAATGCGATCCTGGGCGCTGCCGGTTGCACCTTTGACGATGTGATTGACGTGACGGTGTTTATCGTCGATCCCGAATCCAGGTTTGAGACGATCTGGAAGGTGGTGCCGGAGTTCTGGGGCGAAGCGCCACACCCGACGCTGACTGGCGTAGGGGTTACGTGGCTGTATGGGTACCAGTTTGAGATCAAGGTGATTGCCAAGCTTCCAGACCCGGGCCCCGCGAGCACTTAAGGGGCCGACGAGGTCCACACCGCCAGTTCATAACCATCCGGATCAATGAAGTGAAACCTGCTCCCGCCAGGGAACGAAAAGGTTTCCCGGCTGATCACGGCGCCGATGGATTTGAGCCGCTGCTGCGTGCCTTCAAGATCATCCGCGTACAGGATCACCAACGGGCCACCCGGTCGAACGGGCTCTCCGGTAGTGAAGCCGCCGGTCAGTCGCCCATCGCTGAACTCGGTGTAGGTGGGGCCGTAATCGACGAATTCCCAGCCGAAAACCGCGCCGTAAAAGGCTTTGCTGCGGGCGATATCACCCACGTTGAACTCGATATTGTCGATCTGTCGGTCTTGACCGCGAACGCTCATGGTTGCCTCCTTGGCGGATGGTTGAGGTGCGAGTGTAGCGGTTTACGCCCAGGACTGGGTTACCATGCCGCCGCGAAATTCCCGCCGAACCCTCTGGCTACTTATGTCCTCCAACGCGCTGTACACCGACCTGTCCATCTACTACGACCTGATGTGCGCCGACATCGACTACCGCGCGCAAAGCCACAGTGTGCGCCGCCTGCACCAATTGTTCGGCAATGACGGGCGCCGCCATCTGGACCTGGCCTGTGGCACCGGGCCGCATGTGCGCCACTTCCTCGACTTCGGCTACCGCAGCGCCGGCCTGGACATCAGCCAACCGATGCTGGACCTCGCCCAACTGCGCTGCCCCGAAGCACAGTTCAGCCGCCAGGACATGGCCGGTTTCCAGGTGGACGAACCGCAAGACCTGATCACCTGCTTCCTGTACTCGACCCATTACAACCCCGGGCTGGCCCAACTGCGCGCCTGCCTCGCCAGCGTTCACGGCGCACTCGCAGACAACGGCGTGTTCTGCTTCAACGCGGTGGACAAACTGCATATCGACAACCGCTTGCTCGTACGCCATAGCGTCGAGTTTGAAGGCAGCCACTTCACCTTCGGGTCCGGCTGGTATTACAGCGGAGAAGGGCAGCAGCAGGCGCTGCGCCTGAGCATCGAGAAGATCACGGCGGGGGTGACTGAGGCTTGGCAGGATGAGCACACCATGGTTGCGCTGAGTTTCACTGAGTTGCAGGCACTGTTACAGCCGCACTTCGAGGTGCAGGTGTTCGAGCATGACTATGAGCGGATCACGCCCTGGGAGGGCGTGACCGGGAATGCGTTGTTTGTGTGTGTGAAGCGTTAATGAACTATCGCTCCTTCATATGCCTGAAAAAGACCCAGGCAGATCAACCATCGCCTCCTCCTCCGCAAGCAATCAGTTCAATAAGCCCCATTTGGTACCACTTATTCTGGCAACTCCATCCATGTTCAAAAGTAAGGGCGCTGGCCGTACCGCTGAACGCAAGACCTGCTGAGAGAGCCAATGCTATTGCGATGGTCGAACGTACTTTCTTCATATTGTCTTTCATGGAAACTCCCTCTATCACTTGGTCGCTGTGTGGCCCGAGTCGGTCAAGGTGGCACGGTTGTCAAAACTAACCGCCCGTCCTTCGGCTGGGACACTCCTTACGCTTAATTGAACTGCATCCAAATTAAGGCAGCGGAGGACCGGTCAGCGCTGAAACAACGTTGATTCAGCGAGGCACGTTCCCCAGGTGCATTGGATAGCGGGTAGCGAGCGACATCAATACGACAAGTGACCTATGACCTCGCCGCAAACCGACAGGCGAATGGCAGGCCGCGCTAATGATAGGCGTGCATTCCACACACCGTCGCACCCGGTTATGTCCGGGCATGGACATCCTCCAGCTAACCCATTTCCCTGGCGAAATGCTTGGTCAGTTCGAGCAAGGTCGTTCGCAATTCAGGCGGACGCACGGGCTTGGACAGGATGGAGATATTCATGTGGATCAATGTGCTGCGGATACGCTCGATTTCATGACCGGTCATGATCATGGCCGGTACTTCCCAACCACGCTGTTCGCGAATCGCAGCGATACACTCGGAGCCTGAAATCCTAGGGCCCAGGTCGAAGTCGGCAATGATGATGTCGCATTCCGTGGTCACGTTCAGTCCATCGCTATGACTTTCTACCTCGCATCCCCATTTTTCCAGCAAGGCCGAGGTCGCCATCAGTACGTTGGAATCGTCTTCCACCAGGCATACCCGCAGTCCCTGCAGACGGCTTTGCGTGGCCGCTGGCCGTTGTGTCTCGGTGCCTGGCGCGACGCTTTCCAGGCGTTGGATAGTGGCGCGGGTGCCTTGGCCGAGTCGGGAGTCCAACTGGATATCCAGATTGAGCAACTGGCTGATGCGCTTGACGATGGACAAGCCCAACCCCAGGCCCTCGACATCCTTGTCGCGTGCGTGGCGTACCCGGTAAAACTCCTTGAATACGTCCGGTAAATGTTCAGCGGCGATGCCGCGTCCCTTGTCGTAGATGACAATGGCCAAGCCCTTGCCTCTGGGACGCACACCGATCAAGACAGGTTGGCCGGACGCATACTTGAGCGTATTTGACACCAGATTCTGCACCATGGTGGTCAACAGCCCCGCATTGACATTCACCCAGTGCTCGCAAGGGCGCAGGCGCAGTTGAACCCCGGCCCAGCGCGCGGCCTCGGTGTTCTGTTTGACGACATCCCGCAGCAGCGCCCCCAGGTTCACCGGTTCCGCTTGCGGTTCCAGCTTTCCGTTGTCGAGGGTGTAGATATCCAGGATCGAACGGAACAGTTGAGAGACGGTATGCAGCGAGCGGTCGATGTTGTCCACCAGTCGTAGTTCTTCGCCGCCCAGATTCGCGTCACGCAGGCATGCGGTGAACAGGCCGATGGAGTGGATGGGCTGGCGCAGGTCGTGGCTGGCCTGGGCCAGAAAGCGTGATTTTTCCTGATTGGCGGCGATTGCCTCTTCCGATGCGATACGCGTGCGTTTGAGCAGAATGTGCGCATAGGCCGGCACGACGATGGTGGTCACGATCAGCATCAGGAACATGTAGGGCTGTGCGCGCCAGAAAGGGGTAAGCATGAAGATCATGACCAGCATGCTCAGCGCGATGAGTGTCGCGGCGGTCAAGTAGCGCGAGCCAAAGCGCATGCCATTGCCCAATGTGACCCAGAGCAGCGCGGCATAAACCGGCAACGCCCCCTCTCCACCCACGATCATGGCGAAAGCGATGCCGGTATAGTCATGGGCCATGGCGAACAATCGGCGCCAGAAGAAGTGCCCTGGCCAGCGCTTGATCGCCATGCGCAGGGGGACTGCCACGCTGATGAAAAACGCCATGTACCACATGATCGGTACATAGGTGGCGAAGTCACTTGAAGGAAGGAGGGCCACCACAAGGATGTACAGCGAAGCACAGGTGCTGACCGTCAACCGCAACGTGGCCTGGTCCAGTTCACTGTTCTTTTCCGTCATGTTCATTGCGATTCTCCAGGGTAAGAAGTCGCTTAAAAGTTGAAACCTGGCGTTACAGTTTGCGTTACGATGCGCCGGACCTGAGGTGAGATGGACCTTGACATGACGCACAGAATCATAGTGGCAGATGACCATCCTCTGTTTCGCGAAGGTATGCTGAGAACCATAGAACGGCTTATGCCGACAGCGATGATAGAGCAGGCGGGCAATCTGGATGAAGTACTGGCGCTGGCGCGTACGGGCGCAGAAGTTGATTCGTTGATTCTGGACCTGCGCTTTCCCGGTATCACGTCTATGCAGGTCATAGGCCAGCTGCGCAACGAGTTCAAGCGCACCTCGATCATTGTGGTGTCGATGGTCGATGACCTGGACATTATTTCCCAGGTCATCGCCCAAGGCGCTGATGGCTTTATCGGCAAAAACGTTGATCCGGCAGGCATTGCCGAAGCCATCCTGGCGATTCGGGAAGGGGAAGTCGTGGTGAAGTACAACCCCGAAAACCCCCTTCTGGACCCAAGCCTTGCCTCACTCACCGCCCGCCAACGGCAAGTGCTCGGCCTGGTTGCAGCGGGCAAGACCAATAAGGAAATAGCCAAGCAACTGGGTATCTCCCCGTTCACCGTACGCATCCATGTTTCCACTCTGCTTAAGTCCCTGGGGGTGCCCACCCGTGCGGCGGCGGCGGCTCAATTCAGTAACTTTCCCGGTGCCAGTGGGTGGCCGGGCAAGCTCGATACTTGAATCAAGACGGTGCAATGAACATTAGAGCGTGGGTTGGGGCACGGGGGTGTTACCGGGGATCAACTTGGCGCCTTTAGGCCTTTTTGGACAGTCGCCAGATGAATACCAGCGGGTCACCACGCCCTTTTCAATCATGAACCGCTGTTCGCAACGGGCGTAATCAGGCACATAACCCCATTCCATCGAACGACTGCCGTTTGTAAGCCATACGTAGTCGTAGCCGATGATTCTCGAGTTGCCATCACTGAGGCCGTGGCTGTTTTTTGGCGCCCCCCATGACGTCACCAACTCATCTTCGGATGCACCTACCCATGAAGCAGTAATGTCCGATGTCGTTTGATAACGCTGGTTCATAACCAGATTACTCAAGGGAGAACCCGCACACCCGGACAGCATCAGAATGGATAAGACGGTGGTCCATGATTTCATATTTCGACTCCATTCAGGCGGATTCAATAATCCGACATTACATCAACTGGCGAGCAATTTATTACATTAATTCAAGCCGTTAATGTCCATCTAGCTATGCTAGACAAGTTCCTATTGGCCGCCTATAGCACACTTGTACTATAGCGTCAGCTCACGCGCGCCCATAAGCTGTACACGCTCGAAAAAGTCTTAAAGGCTTTGAGCCAGAGCGCACACCGGAACGCACTTGAACTTCAACGTCGAGGTGTTCCAGTGTGTTTGCCCGCCTGTCAATTCAAAGGCTCGATTAGTTGCACTACGCTGTGTCAACTTCACCGTGCATCCGGTCGAAATGGAATGGTATTAAACACAACTCAAGGTAAGTCTATGTGCTTAAGATATGGAAAACTAATTAGAATCGGATTCGCTCTGTGCTTACTGACCGCCGGCTTGGGAGGCTGTGCTAACACTGGGGATTTGATGAATTCCTTAAATCCTGGAGCACAAAAGTACGATGTTGCTTACCTGAAGAAAACCATCATCCCGGGAAAAACTACCAAGAGTCAGGTGACACAATTGTTCGGCGCTCCAGCCGAAGAGGAACTTGATTCAACGAGCAGAAGCAACGGGTCCAACTGGACCTATGATAAAAACCAGGAGGGTCTGGAAAAGTACATGACCCTGGCCCACAAATATGTCTCGACCGAGACAAGCCTGAAGATGTACGACGCCTCGTCGCAAGTGTCCAAGGCTCAAGGTGTCGCCAATGATGTCGGCAGTGTGACGGGCACGAAAAAAGCTCAAAGCCAGACCCAGGGAACGAGGTTGATAATTTACTTCGTGGATGACGTGGTGGATTACTACAGGCTTTACTGACACGTTCCACTTCTGATACGACACGCCGTGTCGTTTGATGCCTTAACACGCCAACCTACGCCTTATTGTTCTCAAGGGGGCGGCATCCAGCGATGCATCCCCCATGGTCCATGAGGTTGAACGCGTGGAAAAGAACAGCGAACTCAATCAGGCCACGTTACGCCTGATCGTTAGCGCCTGTGCGTTGCTGTACATCATCGTACTGAGCGGGTTGCGCCCCAGTGATACCACAGCCTACACGCCCATCATTGTGTATATCTCGACATTCATCGTGGTGTCGATATTCCTGCGCATGGCGATCAAGCGCTGGCCAGGACACTTTTTTGGCGGCGCTTGCTCTCCATGCTTCATGACTACACCGGTATCGCTTTCGCCATGGCGCTGGGAGGCGAAGGTGCATTGCCTATCTATGCTGCGCTGCTCTGGGTGACCCTGGGTAATGGCATGCGTTTCGGCTCACACTATCTGGCCCTGGCCAGCCACGACCTGCGCCAGCCCATCCACTCCATCGGCCTGTTCACCGCGTGCCTGCGTGACGCGAATCTGGGCGGTGAAGAATTGCGACTGGTGGACAACATCGACCGCTCGCTGCATACCGTCTCTCAACTGTTCCGTTCGATTTGGGATATCTACACCCTCGATAACGGAAAGCTGGAACCGCAAGCGGAGCCGGTGAACCTGGGCGCACTGCTGCAGGAGGTTGTCAAACAGAACATCGAGGCCACCCGCTGGGCCGGGGTTGAGCTGCGCCTGCACCCTTGTCGGCATTGGGTGAACGTCAATGGGGGGGGCTATTGACCACCATGGTGCAAAACCTGGTGTCCAATGCGATCAAGTACGCATCGGGGGAGCCCGTGCTGATCGGTGTCAGACGCCAGGCAAAGGGCTTGGCCGTGGTTGTTTACGATAAGGGCTGCGGTATCGCCGCTGAACATTTGCCGGACGCATTCAAAGAGTTTTACCGGGTGCGCCACGCACGCGACAAGATGTTGAGGGCCTGGGGTTGGGCTTGTCCATCGTCAAGCGCATCAGCCAGTTGCTCAATGTCGATGTTCATCACCGGGCACGAAATCGAGCGCATCCGTCAATCACTGCATGCATTTAATATCTCGGTACTGGCAAAACCCGTGCGACCGCCGGAACTGCGTAACGTGTTGCTTGAACAGGTCAAGTCAATGAAGTGTGAGTTACCCGTAGATCCATTACGGGACTAGCAGGTGTAGCGCCCTGCGAAACGCGCGGCGGCTACTGCTCTGTTGGGTACGTTCAGGGCACGTATCAGCGAAGACACGTGAATACGCACGGTATAGGGAGAGATTTCCAGTTCAGCGGCAATTTCCTTGTTGGTTTTACCTTGTGCGATCAAATTCCAGACTTCCCGCTGCCGCGACGTCAGTTTGCCCATCGCGTGATCACTTTCAAATGATGGTGATTCGGTCGGTTCGTATTTGACCACTACTTGGCCATTACGAATATCGTGGATGGCGTTACGTACCTCTTCGGCTGAAATGTTCTTGCCAATAAACCCTTTGGCGCCAGCCTCCATTACTCGCGTAATGATCACGCTGTCATCGACTGTCGAAACAACAACGACTGCAGTAGTGCCTCTTTCCCCGCACAGTTTTGCAAGCTCTTTCAAGGAGCAAAGCCCTGGCAAATATACTTCGATAAAGAGCATGGCGACAGGTTGCCAGCGATCCAGGAGAACCCAGACTTCCTCCAGGTTTCCTGCCTGTTTTATTTTTGCTCCAGGTATTAAGCACTCCAGTAATCCTGTCATGCCCTCTCGATAAAGTGGGTGTTCGTCCGCCACCACAATTCGGCAACTCATATCAGCAAGCACAACCCGTCCAGATCAATGAAAACACGCTTTGATCATGTCCGACTCATGCAACTTATGATATAGAACAGCTGAACTAGTACACCTGTACTAGTTACTAAAAGCCATTAAGCAATTAAGTGTATTTTGGTCGATACAACTGCGGCACAAACAGCGTGCTTGAACCCGTTGCCAGGAAGGGCAGTGCTATCCTCCTTCTCATCGCCTGGGCATAAAGATACCTAGTTGGCTCGCGGCTCATATCGCATCTTGACCACTTCAACGAGCCGCTCCTGTCCACCATTCGTGCCGGAGAGACTGGCCGACCTGATTGATTGCCCACGGTAGGGCCCTTCGGCAGCAAACCAATTCTGCACCACGACCTTCTGGATCGGTTGTTGACCGGACGTTGATCCAGTGGAAATTTCATTGGTGAAGCGACAGGTTTCGAACGTCCCGAGTGCTGTCTTGATCGTCTCGCGGCCGTTGTAGGTCAGCTTTTCTGATACCTCAAACTCAAGCGTGTTGCCGCCGCTGACGACCTGGTTCTTGTAACTGACGGCGACTGTCTGCCCGGGTTGTAAATCCAGCGGCGTGGTGGGAGGAGGGGTATAAAGAGTAGTGGTCAACGAAGGCCCGGCACCGTGCCGATCACCATAGCGAATCAACTGGCCGTCCTTGATTTGCGCAAAGGTGGTCGTTAAATACACCGGCGAATTGCTTATGAACGTGGTGTGTAATGACGCCACTGGGTTGGCCCCTGCGAAGTCTTCATGGCCCAGCGTTTCGGTTTTACTACGATTGGTTACGGCAGAGGTGTTGTCGCGACTTTCAGACTCCACAACGGTGCCGGCCTGGAAATCCGCTTCATTGGTACACGGTGCCGAGGAGGCTGTTGCACCAACGGCTGCCTCGGTCCAAGTAGCGCTGGTGGTTAACAGCGAGATCAAGGCCATCGCCAGCGCAGCGTTCATTTCAATTTTTCTGGTGGTTATAGGTTTCAAAAAAAGCATCCCTGTTCAATACGATCGGCAGCGTCGAATAGCGTAAAAAAAGACGTATTAGAGCGCGAACAACTGTGATCCAGCGCTAAAGCGCGATGCAATAGGGCAGCTGTGCTATTGAGTTATCTCGATAGCCCCGGTTTTATAAGCAGCCAACGATAGCAGCACCCTTTATCCGCTCGACCATCACCACGGCAAGGTCTGGTCAGCCCATATCGACGCCGCGCAGGACAAGGCGTTCTCCGACTTGGAATTGCAACGCAACCTCGAGTCCGTCGTGTCCTCGTTGGGCGGCAGCAAGATCTTCGATGGCAGGATTCCGGAAGACCCTGGCCAGAAGATCAAAGAATGGCCGCGGGACTTCGCGCTCAAATACAACAGTGGCCTGGGGGACATTTGGAATAACGCCGCGCAGGTGTTTGTTATCCATCGCGCCGACCGCGATATCTGGATTCATTTGTGCAGCTACGCGTTCGGCGGCGGCCTGCTAATTGCCGAAACCAAACCGTTGCAAATAACTGCCAGCCTGTTGCCGGCCAGTGAACTGAAAGCGCAGATAGATAAAACCGGCAAGGTGGCATCGCACATCAACTTTGCGACTGACCAGACCCGCATCCTTCCGGGTTCACAGCCACAGATCGAGCAAGTGTTGTTGTTACTCAAGCAAAATACATCGTTGAAACTGGCCATTAACGGCTACACCGATCACACCGGTGATCCCGCGCACAACAAGACACTGTCATACGGCAGCGCCAAGGCCGTTGAGGCCGCCATCACCGCCAAGGGCATCGACGCGGCGAGGTTATCTGCGGCCGGATTTGGCGAGGCTGACCCGGTGGCCGACAACGCCACCGAGGCAGGCAAAGCTGAAAACCGCAGGGTCGAGCTGGTCAAGCAAGACTAAGCGAACGTTCAGGACCTGCGGCGGCCCGGGTCATCAAGACGAGCCCCGTGATGGCTTCCGGCTGATTGCGAGCCCCAAACTATCAGGGGTGAAACCGCCTCCCCAACGCATCCAACCGCACCGCAATCGGCGGCAACTGCTCGCTGCTCCTGGCCAGCATCTCCACCTCGTCAGCGGTGTTTTGAGCAATGCTCTGCACCGACTGCAACCGCCCGACAATCTCCAGGTTCGCAGAGGTCTGTTCCTGCGTGGTGATCACGATCCGGCCATTCAACTCGTCGATCTGGGTAATGTCATTGCCTACCGCTTGCAGCATTTCCACTGCCAGTTGACTGTCCTCCACACACCGTTCCACGCCCTGGCGGCTGTCGTGCATGGCTTCCACGGCCTGGCGGCTGCCTTGTTGCAGGCCTTCGATGATGGTTTTGATTTCTTGGGTGGAGACGGCGGTGCGTTGCGCCAGGTTGCGTACTTCGTCGGCGACGACGGCGAAGCCGCGGCCTTGTTCGCCGGCGCGGGCGGCTTCGATGGCGGCGTTGAGGGCGAGGAGGTTGGTCTGGTTGGCGATGCTGCTGATGACTTCGAGCACGGAGCCGATTTGCTCGGTTTGCGTGGCCAGGCCTTGGACGGTCTGGTTGGTGCCTTCCAGGCGTGAGGCGAGTTGGGTGATTTCATGCTGGGCGCGGCCGACGCTTTCCTGGCCGCGCAGGATTTGTTTGCTGGCTTTGCCGGCGTGTTCCACCGCTTGTTCGACATGCACGGCGATGTGGCCCATGGCGTCTTCCATGCGTTGCATCGAGCCGGTCATCTGGGTGATTTCCGCCAGTTGGTGCCGCGCTCCTTTTTCCAGGGTGCCGCTGGCGCTGGCCAGTTCCTGGCCCAGTTGGCCCAAGCCATGGGAGTCGCGGGCGACACCGTCGATCAGGTGGGTGAGTTGCTGCAGGAAGTGCTCGAAACGCCTTGCAAGGGACACGCGTACCTTGCCTTCACCCTGAGTGCTTTCTCCGGTGAACTGGGACGTGACGGCGAGCATCTTCTCGAGCATTTCCTGGCTCTCGACGGCTTCGGCCTGGCTGTGTACGGCGAGGTAGAGCAGGGCGACGGTTTCCATCACCACGTAGAAGGCGTGGACGAACACCATGGTCCAACCGCCGTGATGCGCCATCACGAATACCGGGAAGCCTTGATGTTGCAAGGCGTGGAACACCACGTGGTGCACGGCAATGGTGAGCGCCGCCACCAGGATCGGCAGCCAGTCTCGATAGAACGTCAGCACTGCCAGCAGCGCGAAAATCCCGAAGTGCGCTTCGATCACGCCTTGTGCCTGGTTGATCTGCAGCGCGGCCATCACCATCAGGCCAGCGCCCAAGGCGCAACGCATCACACGGGTGCCGCTGATGGCTCGATAGAGCGCGGAGAGCACCACGCTGGTGCCACCACCCACGACTATGGCCTGGAGTAACGTGTCGTGCCAGAACGCCAGGCCGACGGAGAACAGGAACATCAGCCAGATAAGTGCCAGCATGATGCGGTCGGCCTTGCGGTAGTGCTCCAGGAAACGTGCGCGTGCGAGCATTCACTCTTACTCCATGTGGTCTGGCCAGGATCAAAGCATGCGGCGTGCCACTACGGCCCGCGTTCAGGCACTTGCGGGTGCAGGGAAACCAAAAAGCTTATCGGCTTTGGGGGAGGGGACTTTAAGCGCGAGTGCGTTCAGAGGGGGCAGACGACATTCCTGGTGACAAGCGGGGGGGCAATGTGGGAGGGGGCTTGCTCCCGATAGCGGTAGCACAGTCACAGCATCATTGACTGACCCACCGCTATCGGGAGCAAGCCCCCTCTCACATGAGGGCCCCCGTTCGCCACGGGGAAAGAGTTCGCTGAGCGGCTGTCCGAGCGGGCAGCCGAGGACGCGAGGTGGATCAGAAGCTGTACTTGGCCGTCAGCATCATGTTGCGTGGGGTGCCGTAGGCGTCGCCGCCGTAGCTCACGGAGTTGGCGATGGTGGAGTAATAGCGGCGGTCGAAGATGTTGTTGGCGTTGAGCTGCAGGTCGAGGTGGTCGTTGACCTTGTAGCCGGCCATCAGGTCGGTGACGGCGTAGGCGCCCTGTTGGAGGCGGTAGGTGCTGCCATCCGCCAGTTTGACGTCGTTGTACATGCGACTCTGCCAAGAGATGTTGCCGCCCACGCGCAGTTTTTCCAGCGGGCCTTGGAAGTTGTAGCGGGTGGTCAGCTTGAACAGGTGCTCCGGAATGTCCGTGTCGTACTGCTTGTTGACCTTCTGTGGGTTGGCCTCGTCCTTGATGGTGTGGGTGCGGGCGTAGGTGTAGCCACCGCCGACCTGCCAGTTTTCGGTCAGCGCGCCTTGCAGTTCGAAGTCGATACCCTGGCTGCGAATCTCGCCGGAGGCTTCATAGCATTCCGTCTGTGGGCAGTTTTGCACGGTCACTTGCGTGGCGCGGTTTTCTTGGTCGACACGGAACAGCGCCACGCTCGCATTCAGCGCGCCACCCAGGTATTCGCCCTTGATGCCGACCTCGTAGTTCTTACCGACAATAGGTTTGACCGGGGTGCCGGAGGTGTCCTTGGAACTCTGCGGCGTGAAGATGTCGCTGTAGCTGACGTAGACCGAATGTTGGTCGTCCAGCTCGTAGATCAGCCCCGCATAGCGCGTGAGGTTGCGCGTGACCTTGTAGTCGCCGGTGTTGCTGCCATGGGCGTCGTAGTCATACCAGTCCAGGCGCCCGCCGAGGATCAGCTTCAACGGGTCCGCCAGGCTCAGGCGCGTGGTCACGTAGACACCGTCCTGGGTGGTGACCTCACGGTCGTTGGTGGTGTGGACGAAGTCCGGTTTGCCCGCGGTGAGGGGCCAGTTGGTGTCGTAGGGGCTGTAGTTATGGGTGGTCATGTCGTAGATGCGTCGGCTGGCACCCACCACCAGTTCATGGGTACGTCCGAATGCCTGGAACGGGCCGCTGGCAAAGGCGTCGACGCCAGCCTGGTTTTCGTCGTAGGCGGCCTGGTAGACCGTCCGCGCCAGGGTGTTGTTGACCCAGCGCGACTGATAAGAGCCGGAAAATAACGCGTTCTGTTCGGCGTAGTTGGCGTTGACCTGAAGCTTCCAGTCATAGGCCAGGCGTTGGCGCAGTTCGGCGAATACCGTGTTGATTTCCTGGTCCTTGTTCTCCCAGTCGGTACCGGGGTTGTAGGAGCGTGGCAGGTCGAGGTGATGGCCGTCCTGGCCGATCATCGACGAGCCCCAGAAGTAGTTGGTCTTGTCCTTCTGGTTCGAGAAGCCGAGGGTGAGGGTGGTGTCTTCGCTCAGGTCGGCTTCGGTGACGGCATAGAACAGGCCGTGATAGGACTCGGCGTTGTCGATGAAGCTGTTGGCGTCGCGGTAGGAGGTGACCACCCGGCCGCGCCAGGTGCCGCTGTCATTGAGCGGGCTGGAGGCGTCGAGCTCGCCACGGTAGTCATCCCAGCTGCCGGCGGCGCCGGTGAGGGTGACTTTCTGTTCGTCCAGCGGCCGCTTGCGGACCAGGTTGATGGCCGCCGACGGGTTGCCCGCACCGGTCACCAGGCCGGTGGCGCCACGCACTACCTCGACACGGTCGAACATCGCCAGGTTCGGCTGGGCGCCTACGGAAACGCCGTTGTAGCCGCTGGGGATGCCGTCGTACATCAGGTTGTCGATGTCGAAACCGCGTGAGGTATAGGACTGCCGGCCTGGGCCGTTGGAATAATTGAGGAACAACCCAGGCGTGGCGTTGACCACGTCGTTGATGCTGGTCATCGCCTGGTCATCCATGCGCTGGCGTGTGATGACGGTGACGGCCTGCGGGGTTTCACGCAAGGTGAGGGGCAGTTTGGTCGCGGTTTTCATCGCGCCGGTGGTGTAGGACTGCGTGCCCTCGGTGGTTTCGCCCAATTGCTGCTCGCCGGAGATCTGGGTAGCGCCCAGTTCCAAGGTGGTTGTCGGCGTTTCAGCATCGGCCGCGAAGGCCGCGTGCGAGGTGGCAAGACACACCGCCAAAGCGATCAGAGTGAGTGTAAAACCTTTACCGCCGTGTTGTTGCACTGAC
Organism: Pseudomonas sp. SJZ103; assembly: GCF_007828335.1. Classification (NCBI taxonomy): domain Bacteria; kingdom Pseudomonadati; phylum Pseudomonadota; class Gammaproteobacteria; order Pseudomonadales; family Pseudomonadaceae; genus Pseudomonas; species Pseudomonas sp. SJZ103. Next base: position 185,295 of record NZ_VIUN01000011.1, on the reverse strand, counting down.
ATGGAACGGACTCTCCCCTAAGTGCCGTCCTTGGCGAATAATAAATCTGTTGATAATTATTCGCATTATTGTGCCGCAATGACTTGAAGTAAAAAAGCCTTTGGGGAGAATTAGTTAACGAATTTTTCACATGCTGAGGGCAGGCTTTTAGCCATCACCTGCCGTGTTCAATGTCTTCTTTAGCGCGTTCAATCGCGTTTTGGAATCGCCACCCGACTCGTCGCCTTCACCTCGCGCAACGCCAGGCTCGACTGGATCGACGCAATCCCCAGCTGCCGCCGCAGCACGCTCTCGACAAACTCGCTGTAGCTGTCCAGATCCTCCGCCAATACCTGCAACAGATAGTCCGCATCGCCGGTGATCTTGTGGCAAGACAGCACCTGAGGCAGCTCTTTGATCACCGCTTCAAACGCATCCGGCGCATGGTCTGTGTGGATCGCAAAACGCACGTGTACAAACGCCATGATGTCCAGGCCGAGCAGCTTGCGATCCAGGTTGGCCTGGTAGTCCTTGATCACGCCTTCTTCTTCCAGGCGTTTGCGCCGGCGCCAGCAGGGGGTGAGGCTCAGGGACAGACGCTCGCTCAGTTGGGCGTTGGAAATACTCGCGTCTTCCTGCAGCAGGGCGAGGATGGCGAGATCGGTGTCGTCAAGAACGACCTGTTTGGTTTTATTTTTCATATTTGGCTATCGCGTGGGTAAAAACACCCGATAAAGCTATCAGCGTCAGAAGTAAAAGCAAAGAAAGCCCTGTGCTGCCAGAACAAAATAGACCCTGTCTTTTACTGGCGGATGTATCCAAATGCTGACTGTTTTTAGTGATGACCACCGTTTGCACCACGGCACCGAACTCAAGGACGGCGTGCTCAAGCCCTCATTCGAACAACCCAGCCGCGCCGACACCGTGCGTGACCGCGTCCGACACGTTGGGCTGGGCGATATCATCGTGCCGCGCAGCTTTGAGCGTGCCTGTTACGTCAACGCCCACAGCGAACGCTACGTCAGCTTCCTCGAAACCGCCTGGGCCGAATGGACCGCCATCGGCCGCAGCCATGACGCGCTGCCGCTGGTATGGCCGGTGCGCGACCTGGCCAATCACCAGGTGCCGGACTTTATCGACGGCAAGCTGGGCTTTTTCGCCATGGACGCCGGCTCGCCGATCACCGCCACCACCTGGCACGCCGTCAAGACCAGCGCAGATATTGCGCTCACCGGCCTCGCGCTGATCGACGAAGGCCACAACAGCGCCTTCGCCCTGTGCCGCCCACCGGGGCACCATGCGGCCCGCGAATACATGGGCGGCTATTGCTACCTCAACAACGCCGCGATTGCCGCGCAACAGGCCATCACCCAAGGCGCCAAGCGCGTCGCGGTACTGGATGTGGATTTCCACCACGGTAACGGTACGCAGAATATTTTCTACGACCGCCCGGATGTGCTGTTCATCTCCCTGCACGGCGAGCCTTCGGTGTCCTATCCGTATTTTTCCGGCGCCGCCAGCGAACGCGGCGCAGGTGCCGGGGAGGGCTTCAACCTTAATTACCCTTTGCCGAAAAACACCACGTGGGGTCAGTACAAAACCGCGCTGATCCACGCTTGCCAGCAACTGAAACACTTCGCCCCCGACGTGCTGGTGATCTCCCTCGGCGTCGACACCTTCAAGGACGACCCCATCAGCCACTTCCTGCTCGACAGCCAGGACTTCCTCAGCATGGGCGAGCTCATCGCCAGCGTCGGCGTCACGACACTGTTCGTGATGGAAGGCGGCTACATGGTCGATGAGATCGGCATCAATGCCGTCAACGTCCTGCACGGCTTCGAAAGCAAGACCGCCTGAGCCAATAACAACACGCGCTCGATTCTTTTTTCTGCCAAAACTCAAAAACATAACAAGAGGTTTTGTGATGAAAACAACCACGTCCGGGCTTTGTGAAAAGCCTGCATTGCAACGCACCCTGAGCAACCGCCATATCCAGTTGATGGCCATGGGCGGTGCGATCGGCACCGGCCTGTTCATGGGCTCCGGCAAGATCATCGCGTTGTCCGGTACCTCGATCATCCTGATCTACATGATCATCGGGCTGTTCGTGTATTTCGTGATGCGCGCCATGGGTGAGCTGCTGCTGTCCAACCTCAACTTCAAGAGCTTCGCCGACTTTGCCGGCGCTTACCTGGGGCCGCGTGCGGCGTTCTTTCTCGGCTGGTCGTACTGGCTGAGCTGGAGCGTGGCGGTGGTGGGGGATGCGGTGGTGGTCGGCGGGTTTTTCCAGTACTGGTTCCCGCATGTGCCGGCGTGGATCCCGGCGGTGGGCATGCTGCTGACGCTGTTCGCGTTGAACGTGCTGACGGTAAAACTGTTCGGTGAAGTGGAGTTCTGGTTCGCGATCATCAAGATCATCGCGGTGCTGACCCTGATCGGTGTGAGTGTGGTGCTGATTGCCAGCTCGTTTGTCTCGCCCACTGGCGTCACGGCGTCCTTGAGCCACCTGCTGGATAAACAGGCGGCGTTTCCCAATGGCCTGTTCGGCTTTTTCGCCGGGTTCCAGATGGCGATCTTTTCCTTTGCCGGCACCGAACTGATCGGCACCGCAGCGGCTGAAACCCGTGCGCCGGAGAAGACCTTGCCCAAGGCGATCAACTCGATACCGCTGCGCATCATCCTGTTCTACGTGCTGGCCCTGGCGTGCATCATTGCGGTGACGTCGTGGCAACAGGTGTCGCCGAGCAAAAGTCCGTTCGTTGAGTTGTTTTTGGTAGCAGGCTTTCCGGCTGCGGCGGGGATCGTCAATTTCGTGGTGCTGACCTCGGCGGCATCGTCGGCCAACAGTGGGGTGTTTTCCGCCAGCCGCATGTTATTCGGCCTGGCAGACCTGGGGGACGCACCGGGTATCTTCGGTCGGCTGTCGAAAAGCAGCGTGCCGTTTATCAGCCTGGCATTTACCACGTTTTTGATGCTGCTCGGCCTGGCGCTGCTGTTTGTGGTGCCGGAGGTGATGACTGCCTTCACGATTGTGTCGACGGTGTCGGCGATCCTGGTGATTTTCACCTGGTCGACCATCCTCGCGTCCTATATCGCCTACCGTAAAAAACGCCCGGATCTGCACGCCAAATCCCTCTACAAGATGCCCGGCGGTGTGCCGATGGCCTGGTTTTCCCTGGCGTTCCTGGCCTTCGTGTTGTGCCTGCTGGCGTTGCGGCCGGATACACGCTTGGCGCTATGCGTAATGCCGGCCTGGTTTATCTGGCTGGGCATTGCCTTTCAGTTTTCACGCTTCAAGGCGGCCGGGGTGGTCAATCCCGGTCATAGGTGATTAGAACTCCATTCTCAGGCCGACCGTGCCCTGGCGGCCGTTGAAGGTGTTGCTGTCCAGGTTGCGGTTGTAGCCCACCTCGGCGTACAGGCTGATGCCCGTGGCCACCTTCAGCGTGGCGCCGGCGCTCAGGTCCAGGGTGGTGGACTTCTGCTCAGTGTCGATCGCTGTTACATCGTTGAAGGTGACGGTGTTCTGCCCGGCACTGGTGTGCCAGACATTCGCCCGTACGTAGGGTTGAAGCGGCATGCTGCGGACCTGATAGTCACCGCGCAGGCGTACACCCAGGCGGCTGGTGACGGTGGTGTCGGCGTCATAGGAGACGTCAGAGATCCCGTCGTTTTGCTTATCCAGTTTGGTCTTGCCGACGATCAGTTGCGCCTGGGGTTCAACCACCCAGTTACCCATCCCGGCAAACGGCCAGCCGACTTCGGCGGACGCCGTGACATTGTGCCCCCGGGTGTCCATCTTCACGCCACGATCCGACTCGTTATTGCCGTCGAAGCGGGTGCCCATCAAGACCAGGTCGAGGTAGGCCTGGTTGGCCCTGATCAGTGTCCAGTAAACCCCCAGGCTGTCCCCGCGCAAGGTGGTCTTGCCGGCGTCCTTGTCCTGCCAGCCACCGTTGAAGCCTTTGATATTGCCTTTGAGGGTGCTGTGGCCGACGAAGAACCCGCTGCGTTGGGTCAGGCCATTGTCGTAGGTGCTGGCGTACAGGTCGCTACCCACTTGGAAGCCGGTCACCGAACTGTCGAGCGACGGGCTGACCGTCCCGGTAAAACTCTGGCGCGTGCTATTACCGTAGGTCCGTCCCCAGCCCGACGTGAATGGGCCGGTGTGCAACTGTTGGCTTTGGTCACCCATACGCTGGTGGAAGGTGCCGAGCATGCCCTGCACGAGTTGCTGTGCGGCGGGAAACAATGCAGCGTAGATCGGCACTTCCGGACGATAAATAGGGATCGGTTCGGTCCCGGGATTGGGCGGCAGCGGTGGTTCACCGGGAACCGGGGTGGGTAACGGCACGATAATCACCGGGCCAGGCGGCACCACGGGGATCGTCGAGCGCAGGTAGTAGTTCTCCGCCGTACCGGCCGTTACGCCGCCCTTGAACAGGTAGTAGTCGAACGCCCCGGCGGACACCGGCCCGGCCAGCGTAAACGCGTTACCGCTGCCAGAGGCGCCGTTGAGGGCCTGCACCACCTGGATGCCGTCCTGCAGGGTCGCCGCCCCCGCGCCGCCGAGGTTCGTGACGTTGAGGGCGGTGGTACCGGCGAGGGTGCCCTGGTTGATAATGAGTTTGTCGCTGGGGGAATCATCCGCACCCAAGGCGCTTTGCAGTGCAAGCCGCCCGTTGTCGCCGGTGTAATTGCCATTGATGGTCAGGGTGTCGCTGGTACGGGTGTTGCCGGTGGTCATGTTGAGGGTGCCGCTGTTAGTGACGTTCACCCGTTGGCCAGCCGTAAATGGGTCGATCACCCCTGTGCCGATCAACAGTTCACTGGTCCCGTCGATGGTCAGGCTGCCGGTGCCGGTGGCGCTGTCACCCAGTTTCAGCGTTCCGCCCAGGGTCAGCTGCGACTGGTTGTCCAGACGAATGCTTTCCCAGTTGGGAAACAGGCCCGGATCGCCTGCCTTGGTATTGTCCAGTGTGAGCGTGTCGACACCCAGGCCGCCGTCGACCAATTGCGCCGCAGCCAGTTGGGCATTGACCAGGTTTTGCAGCACCGCAGTATCGTCACCCGCGCCCATCAGCACGAACGAGTGCAGGTTTCCGCCCGTCCAGCCGAACTCGTCGTTGCCAAAGCTTAGGAGTATCTGCCCGTTGACGTCGCCACCCGAGACGGTCACGACGTCGTTGCCACCGCTGACACTGATGTTGCCGCCGACAAAGGCCGTGCCCGAGATCAGGATGGTGTCGTTGCCGAAGCCGGCCACCAGGTTGCCGATGATCCTGCCACCCGACATATCGAACAGGTTGTTGTCGAGCTTCATGTCGACCCGGCCGATGCTGCCACCGCTCATCTTGGCCTGGTCGCCATCCTCGAAGGCTCCGGTGATGGTGCCGCCACTCATGTTGAAGGTATCCAGGCCATCGCCTTGGGCCAGTGAAGCAATGGTGCCGCCGCTCTGGGCGTAGCTGTCGACACCTGCGCCTTGGGTGACGGCGCCGGCCTGGCCGCCGCTGATCTGTGCCACATCCGCGCCCGAGCCCTGGCTTACGCTGCCGGTGATGCTGCCCAGATTCAGGCGGAAAATATTACTGCCATCGCCCTGGTTGAGGTTGCCGTCGATCCCGGCACTCGGCCCGTTCACATCCACCAGATCGTTGCCGGCGCCATAGGTCACATTCCCGGTAACTCGCCCCGTGGCGCTGATGTTCAGGGTGTTGTTGCCCGCGCTGTCGGTAAACCCCGGCGCCGTGCCGCTGTCGCAGGAAGAGAGGTCATCGCCGGCGGTGTTGCTGATGGTACACGCCCCGTAAGACGCGGGCGGCAACGTCGCCAAGGCAACCAGGTACAGCAGGGGCAAAGTCTGTGAGCGCATGATCCGTCCTCGCGAGAGGGGAGAGTTGCACCGATACCGGCAAAGGCAGGTGCAGGCCAGACCATGACAACGTGACGCGCGATACGGATCAGGGACGACGGGTTACCTGTTCGAAAACACCGGCCAATGCAAAGGGTTGGCATGGCTTTCTCGACTGCACCTCAAGCTGTGCAGCGCTTTTTGCACCATAGCCACACATCGTGCGGGGCGCCACTGTCAGAAATAACAGGTACAGACGAGTGGGCGATTACACAAACACAATTTCGTAAGGCTCGCGCATACGCTCCAGCAGCACCTGGGCCAATATCGGCGCCAGGCCAATCTGCGGGTCGCCCGCCAACTGGCTGGCATACGCATGGGCGGCGTGGAGCTTGCGCGCCACGGTCCAGGTGTCCAGGCGTACCTTGCGTGCCCGTTGCCAGGGGATCATCGCACCCTCGCGGGCGGGGCAGTGCCAGGCCCAGATCGGCAGTTCATACAGTTGCGCACCCACCAGGCTGCAGGCTTTGGCGCTGGCACGGCCGACGACGTCATGGTCGTCATTGCCGTCGTTGCGCCACGTGGTAAACACCACGTCGCCCGGTTGCAGGTAGCGCGCGATAAATTGGCTCAACTGCGGCTCGCGAGCGGCGAGGGCGTTGTCGCAGAAACCGCCGCGAATCCACTTCAGGCTGTGCAAGGGCATGCCCAGGCGGCGCAGCGCTTCGGCGCTTTCCTGGGGGCGCACCACACTCAGGCGTCTGGCCGGCCATACGCAGGAGCCCGGGTGGCTGGCGCTGCCGTCAGTGATGGAGATCAGTTGCAGAGGGTGTTCCAGGGTGCTGAGCAATTGCAGTAGACCACCGCAGGCCACCACCTCGTCGCCGGGATGGGGCGCGATGATCACCACGCGCGCGCCGGCGGGCACCAGCGAAGCGGTAGAGATAGGCGGGATTTGCGCCAGCTGCGGTGCGCTGTTCCAGATTTGCGCGGGGCCGCGATGGCCTTCACTAAGAGAGGCAGGCTTCATGGGAATTACATCCTTGTCGGTTGATGCTGGGTCATGCCCCGTTAATGGGACGACTCTATTTATTCACCACAGACTCCGCCGTGGTGTGCGCATGGCAATCCAAGCCTGAATTACCAGCAAGGCGTCATCAGCATAGACAAGGATTGGTCGCTTTTACATTTTGCAATGTCGTTTTTTTCAAGACGCGCACATCAGGCTCTTCAAATAATCGCCGAACCCGCCTTGGGCACGGGCCTCCAGACGCGCGCTGGTGATGACTTGCGGGGCGTGGCTCCAGGCGATGGACGCACCGCAGCGCTCGAGGTCGCGCACCAATTGCACATCTTCGTGACAGGGCAGCGGTTCGAACCCTCCGGCGCGCACATACGCCCCGGCACTGATGCCCAGGTTGGCGCCGTGGATATGACGGTGACCGTCGCGGGCCTGGTATGCCTGCTGGTAACGGATCTGCGCCGCCGGCTCGAACCCTTCGCTCCAGGCGTCGACGGTCACCGTGCCGCACACCGCGTCGGCGCCCAGTGCCAGCTGGGCTACCAGCCAATCGGGGGCCACGCGGCTGTCGGCGTCGGTGCACGAAATCCAGCGTGCGCCCTGGTTGAGCAGGTGCCGCGCGCCTACCCCGCGCACGTGGCCGACGTTACGTGCCTGGACTTCCAGGCGCTGCACCGGGAAACCCTCGGCAATCGCGGCACTGGCATCGCTGCAACTGTCGAGCACCACCAGGATCTGCACTGTTTCGCCCAGCAAGCCTGGGTGGCTGGCCGCGACCAATGCTGCCTCCAGACAGCCGCCGAGCAACGCCTCTTCGTTATGTACCGGGATCAGAATGCCGATCATCGCAGGCCCTCGAGGGTGGCGACCGAAGTGCCGTCACGGCTCCACAGGTCGAGCAGGAAATCGTGTTCGTGGTGGGTGGCGACCAAGGGCATCGCCAGCCGCTCATGGAGCAGGGCATGCACCTGTTCGGCGGTTTGCGGGCAACCGTCGATAGCCGGGCGCCAGTGGCAGGCCAGCACCTGGCCATTGGCGGTGAGGCTGCTGAGGACGCGATCGATCAAGCGGCACAGGTCATCGCTGTCGAGGTAGTAGCACAGTTCGCTCAAGACGATCAGATCGAATTCGCCTGTCGGCCATTGCTCGGGCAGGCGGCTCTGCTCCACCTGGGCATGGGCAAAGCCCAGCAAGCGGCTGCGTGCCAGGGCGACGGCGGCCGAGGCCGTGTCGCAACACAGCAGGTGGTCACAGCGCGGGGCCAGCTCGATGCTCAATTCGCCATTGGCGCAGCCGGGTTCGAACACCGAGGCATAGCGCGGCCGAGTCAACAGCGCCAGGGTCAGCGCACGTTTGCGTCGCTCGTACCAGCGTTGTCGAAAGGCCCAGGGGTCGTCGTTACCGGCAAACAGTTGATCGAAATACGGCGTCGCCACACTCATATAAATACCACTTCAAAAGGTTGCAGCAGACGCTCCACCACATAGGGCGCCAGCACCGGCGGCAGTCCGATCTGCGGGTCACCCTCCAACTGGCTGGCGAACGCGTGGATGGCGTGGCGTTTACGCGCGACGGCTTCACAGCTCAGCGGGAGCTTGCGGGCGCGGTGCCAGGGCACCAGGCTGTTCTCGGGAGATGCCCAGTGCCAGGTCCACACCGGCAGCTCATAGAGGGCCGCACCCGCCGCGTGCGCCGCCTTGGCGCTCGCGCGGCCAACGGCCTCGTGGTCGCAATGGCCGTCTTCGCGCCAGGTGGTAAACACCACATCCGCGGGTTTGAGGTGGCGCTGGATGAAGGCGCTGAGCTGCTCTTCCCGCGCCGCCACCTGGCCGTCGCTGAAGCCGGCCCGCAACCATTTCAGGCTGTGCAACGGCACGCCGAGGCGATGCAGGGCCTGTGCCGACTCCTGCGGGCGTACCACGCTCAAGCGCTCCACCGACCAGTGTGTGGAACCGGGGTGACTGGCGCTGCCATCGGTGACCGAAATCAATTGAATGGGCCGGCCCAACTCGGCCAAGCCTTGCAACAGGCCGCCACAGCCCAACACTTCGTCATCCGGGTGCGGGGCGATGATCACCGCGCGGTGGCCCTCGGGTACCAGTTGTTCGACGCTGATCTGCGGCAGTTCGGCCATCAGCGCCGAGTCCTGCCAGCGGTGCAGTGGCGTGCCCTGGCCTACAATCGGGTTGGGTTTCATAATTGCCACCTGCCTGTGGGGTCCCCGGCGACCAGTTCGCCGAGGCCGGCCAGGTCGCGTTCGGCATGGCTCTGGCGGACATACACCGGCAGGTCGGCCATCAACTGGGCAAAGTGCGGATCCTTGCAGTACGGCCCTGCGCCCACGGCTCGGCCGACATGCCGCATGACCTGCTCGACGCTGTCCTCGATGCACGCGCGTACCTGCTGGGCCAGTTGCCGGGCGTCAGCCTTGGGTTCGCGGTCGATCTGTAGAGCGCTGGCGCGCAGCACACAGGCCGCGCCGTTCAGTGCACTGTCAACGGCGCCGAGGTGCGCGAGGGCATGGGGTTCCGGGCGCTTGCTGCAGTGATCGCGCAGCACCTCTGCCAGGCGTTGTGCCGCACCGTACCAGCAGGCGGCAATGCCAATGCCGCCTTGCCAGAACCCAGGGCGCGAGAGGTAGTCGCCGGGGCCGCCCACGGCAATGCCATGAGCGCCGTCAAAGACGACCTCGACGCTGCCAGTGGCGGCCATACCCACGGCATTCCAACCGTCGTTGGTGACCGTGATGCCCGGTTGATCCATCTGCACCGCCACCAATTGCTGGCTGCCTTGTTCATCCCAAGCCGTCAACAAACCATGGCTGACCACCGCCGCACCGGAACACCAGGCCTTACGCCCGTCCAGGCGCAGGCGATGACCGTCGCGGTGCACCTGCACTTTGGCGCTCGGCGGTTCTGCAGCCCACATGCCCCAGAGGCTGCCCAGGGGCGGCAGCGGGCTGTCGAGTTCGGCAATGATCGCCAATGCGTCGGTGTGGCCTTCGAACAGTTTGCACAAGCGCAGGTCATGGCCTGCCACCTGTGCCAGGCGGCTGAACCGCCCCAGTGTGTCGCCGCTGCCAGGCAGTGGCAACTGATCCAGGCCAACCTCCTGAAGTGCCCTCAGGGCCTTGCCCAGGTCCTGCGTGTCCGCATAGTCCTGGAAGCCTTGAAGGAATCCATGCAGTGCCATGTCACACCTCGTCGTCACGCTGCAGTTCGAACAGCAGCAGCGAGCGCCCGGTCACGCCGTACTCGTGGTCGAACTCAAAGCGTTCCTGGCCACGCACTGCTGGCTCGTTGGTGTCGAGCATGCAGGTCCAGAACTCACCCTCTGGCACCGGCGGCAGGCGGAAATTGACCACGTCGTGGTGGGCGTTCACCACCAGCAACAGAGTGGCGTCGGCACCTGCACGGCGAATCCCGGTTTCCTGGGCGCGGCCATCCATCAGCATGCCCAGGCAACGGCCGTGGCTGTCTTCCCACTGTTCGGTGGTCATCTCGTTGCCGTCCGGCGACAACCAGGTGACGTCCTTGACGCCGATGTCTTCGTTGTAGTCGCCCACCAGGAAGCGGCCACGACGCAGGATCGGGTAGGCCAGGCGCAGCTTGATCAGGCGCTTGACGAACTTGAGCAACGCCTTGCCGTCATCGTCCAGTTCCCAGTTGACCCAGCCGATCTCGCTGTCCTGGCAGTAGGCGTTGTTGTTGCCGTGCTGGGTGCGGGCGAATTCATCTCCGGCCACGATCATCGGCGTGCCCTGGGCCAGCAGCAGCGTGGCAAAGAAGTTGCGCATCTGGCGCAGGCGCAGTGCGTTGATTTCCGGGTCGTCGGTCGGGCCTTCGACGCCGTGGTTCCAGGACAGGTTGTTGTTGCTGCCGTCCTGGTTGTTCTCGTCGTTGTCTTCGTTGTGCTTGTCGTTGTAAGACACCAGGTCATGCAGGGTGAAACCGTCGTGGGCGGTGATGAAATTCACCGAGCTGTAGGGGCGGCGGCCACGATGGTTGAACATCTCGCCCGAGGCGGTCATGCGCCCGGCAAAGTCTGCCAGTTGGCCGTCATCGCCTTTCCAGAAGGCACGCACGGTGTCGCGGAAACGGTCGTTCCATTCAACCCAGCCCGGCGGGAAGTTACCCACCTGGTAGCCGCCGGGGCCACAGTCCCAGGGTTCAGCGATCATTTTCAACTGGCGCAGCACCGGGTCCTGGCGGCAGGCCACGAGGAAACTGTGGCGCTCGTCAAAACCGTCGCGGTAGCGCCCAAGAATGGTCGCCAGGTCGAAGCGGAAGCCATCGACGTGCATTTCGGTAGCCCAGTAGCGCAGGGAGTCGGTAACCATTTGCAGCACGCAGGGGTGGCTCAGGTCCAGGGTGTTGCCGGTGCCGGAATCGTTGATGTAGAAGCGCTTGTCGTCGGGCATCAGCCGGTAGTACGAAGCGTTGTCGATGCCGCGCATGGACAGGGTCGGGCCCCGCTCGTTGCCCTCGGCGGTGTGGTTGTAGACCACGTCGAGGATCACTTCCAGCTTCTGCTCGTGCAGGTGCGCAACCATCTCCTTGAACTCGGCGATCTTGCCGCTGGCCAGGTAACGCGGGTCGGGGGCGAAGAACGCAATGCTGTTGTAGCCCCAGTAGTTGGTCATGCCTTTTTCCAGCAGGTGCTGGTCGTTGACGAAGGCGTGCACCGGCAGCAATTCCACCGACGAGATGCCCAACTGGCGGATGTGCTTGAGCACGTCATCTTCCATCAACCCGGCACAGGTGCCGCGCACGTCTTCGCCGACCGAAGGGTGACGCATGCTGATGCCGCGCAAGTGGGTTTCGTAAATGATCGTACGGTCCCATGGCACCCGCACCGGCTGGTCGTTGCCCCAGGTGTGCGCCGGGTCGATGACCTTGCACTTGGGCACGAACGGTGCGCTGTCACGCTCGTCGAAACTGAGATCGTCATCCGGGTGGCCGATGGTGTAGCCGAACAGCGCTTCGGACCATTTGAGTTCGCCCACCAGCTGTTTGGCGTAGGGGTCGATCAGCAATTTGTTGTGGTTGAAACGATGACCATTGGCCGGATCATAAGCGCCGTACACACGGTAGCCGTAGATCAGCCCAGGGTGGGCGTCGGGCAAGTAACCGTGGAATATTTCGTCGGTGTATTCGGGCAATTCGATGCGCTCGAGTTCCACTTCGCCGGTGTCATCGAACAGGCACAGTTCGACTTTCTCGGCGTTGGCCGAGAACAGCGCGAAGTTCACACCCAGGCCATCCCAGGTAGCGCCGAGGGGGAAGGGCAAACCTTCACGAATCCGCGACGGCTCGTTACCCGGCGTCGATGGGGTCTTATGGGGTTTGCTCATTGAGTTGCTCCTGCAAGGCTATTTTTTCGGGCCGAACGCGGCCCTGCTGACGTGTGTTCAGCGGATGAGAAGAAGAGTGAAGTCGCCTTTTGCCGACAGCGCCGGCAAAAGGTTCGTGGCGCCGTGCGCGTTAAGCCTTGGGCTTTTTCGGCGCTGGCGGCTTCTTGGCCGCCGGGGGCGCCGGTTTGCTCGCGGTGGGCGCAGGTGGCTTGGCCTTTGCCGCAGGCTTGGGGGCGGTCTTGGGCTTGGCGGCGGGCTTGGGTTTGCTCGGCGTCAGTGCTTCGGCTTCGGCCAGCTTGCGCGCCATCTCCCAGTGGCGCGCGTCTTCCCCGTGGGGTTTGCCTTCAGACTCCCAGATCTGATGCGCCAGTTCGCGTATGCGTTTGTCTTCAGTACTCATCACAATGCTCCTCACAGAAAATTTTCAGCTTTCTTGATCATCAGAATTGATAAAGACATTGACCGGGAAATCCCCCAGGGCAGTGCTGATCAACAGCTCCTTGTCTGGTGTGACTGCGCCTGTATGAAAAAGTCCCTTCCAGTTTTGCGTTGGCATGGCGAACGGTAATTTCACCCGGGTATCGCCCCAAACCTGCGCATTGATCTGGGGATGCACACCGTTTTCAAGCAGGTCATGGGACCAACGTGGCACCACCACCAGCAGGCGTTTGCCTTGGTGTTCGCGGCAGAACGCGACCACGCGTTCGGCGTGTCGGCCGACGACTTCCAGTGCTGTATAGCGGCCGTTGCGGAACACGTCCGGATGGGCCTTGCGCAAGGCCAGTACGTGGGCAATCAATGTTTGCTTGATACGCCCGTCACGCCAGTTGAACAACAGTTCGCCGATGTCCGGCGGGGTAGTGAGTGCCTGTTGCCGCGCGGTGAAATCCACCGGACGACGGTTGTCCGGGTCCACCAGGCTGAAGTCCCAGAACTCATCGCCCTGGTACAGGTCCGGCACACCCGGCACGGTAATGCGAAGCAAGGTTTGCGCCAGTCCGTTGACCGCGCCGGCGGGGGCGATGGCCTGGGCGGCGCTGCCGATTGCGCTGCGCAGCGGCTGACCTTCATCACTGAGCAGCAGACGTGTGAGAAAGGCTTCGACCCCCTGTTCATAGGCCTCGTTGGGCGCGCTCCAACTGCTCTGCAACTTGGCTTCGCGCAGGGCTTTTTGTTGCCACTGCCACAGGCGCTGGTGATAGCTCTCGAAGTCTTCGGCCTGGTCCAGCGGCCAACTGCCCAGCAGCACCTGATACAGGATCAGCTCATCGCCGGCCGACGGTGTGGTCGCGTCGTCGCGCAACGGTGCTGCCAGGGTGCGCCAATGCTCCACTTGCTCGACGTACCACGGCGCGCACTCGCTGAGCACGGCCAGGCGCGCCCGGGTGTCTTCGCCACGCTTGTGGTCATGGGTGGCGGTGGCCAGCAGGTTGTCGGGGAAGGCCTGCAAACGCTGTTGGTTGATGGCATGAAACTCGGCCAACGGCGCGCTGAACTGCTCGGTACTGAAGCCCACATCGTTGCGCGACAGCAGCACGGCCGAGCGGTAGAACGCGGTGTCTTCCACGGCCTTGGCGGCAGCCGGCGAGGTCAGTTGCTGGAAGCGCACACAGGCATGCTTAAGGATCTTGCGCTCACGGCCCACCGGGCGATTGCGCCAGGGTTGGCCGCCGAGCCATTTTTCCAGGTGTTCGAGCACCGGCCAGTCGCCCTCGCCAAGTGTCGTACGGGCGCCGTCCAGGGCCTGCTGGAACACTTTGTCGTCGTCGGCGCTACGGCCGCGGGCGCTGATATAGGTGCGGTACACCGGGAAATGCACGATCAGCTCCTGCAACGCGCGACGGATCGCGCCGAGGGTCAGGTCGCGGGTCATCACATCGTCGCGGGCCACTTGCAACAGGGCCTGGGCCACGCTTTCAAAGTCGCCGCCGAGGGAGCCGTTGAGGATTTGCTGGCGGGCCAGCCGCGCCTCTTCGATAAACGCCGAGGGCCGTTCGCTGTGCCGCGTCCATAAGTCCGCCAGCGGCGCAAAGCCCTCGGGATGGTGTTGCAGCAGCGACAACTGGTTCATGAATTCGTAGCCGGTGGTGCCGTCCACTTGCCAGTCTTCGCGCAGGGTTTCGCCCTCGCCGAGGATTTTTTCCACGAAGATCGGCAAGTGCCGCTCGGGCGACAGCGAATCCACCCGACGCCGCAGCTTGCGGCAGTAACCGCGCGGATCGGCCAGGCCGTCGATATGGTCGATGCGCAGGCCATCCACCAAGCCTTCGCTGATCAGTTCGAAGATCTTGCCGTGGGTGGCTTCGAACACAGCGGTGCGCTCCACGCGCAACCCGCCGAGTTCGTTGACGTCGAAGAAGCGCCGCCAGTTGATGTCGTCTGCCGCCGTGCGCCAGCTGGCCAGGCGATAGGCCTGTTGCTCGAGCAGGTGGTGCAGACGGTTGAAGCCCTCCGGCGTGCGTCCGTCGAACTCGGTCAGCCGCTGTTCGATAGTCTCCAGGACTTCTGTGGCGCGTTCGGCCAATACCTGCTTGAGCCAGGCGGCTTCGGCGTAGGCATCATCCTGATAGGCCAGGGCGCTGAAGCGGTCGGCCAGAGGTTTGAGCCGCTCGTCGGCACCGAGGATGGCCGCGTAATCCCGTGGGCAGATAGGGAAGCGGTGTTCGTAGTGCTCAACGTAAAACACGCCGTGGGCTGCATCGAAATGCAGCGTCAGCGTACCGCTCTGCAAAGCTCCGCCGTAGTCGCTGCCGAGGAAGGGCATGAGCAATTGGCCCTTGAGCAGCGGGTCGGGCGAATGCCATTGGATGTCGAAGAATTCGCTGTAGGGGCTCAAGCGGCCCCATTCCAACAGGTCCAGCCACCAAGGGTTGTCGGCGCCGCCCACAGCCATATGGTTGGACACGATATCGAGGATCAGCCCCATATCGTGCTCGCGCAGGGCTGCGACCAGACGGCGCAAGGCCGGTTCGCCGCCCAGCTCCGGGTTAACGCTGGTGGGGTCGACCACATCGTAGCCATGCATGGAGCCGGCGCGGGCGCTCAACAATGGCGAGGCATACAGGTGGCTGATGCCCAATTGGGCGAAATACGGCACCAGGGGTACCGCGTCATCCAGGGTAAAACCTTTGTGAAATTGCAGGCGCTGGGTAGCGCGCAGGGGGAGGGCTTTCATCGGTCTCGCTCATAGGCTTGGTTGCGCGCGACGGCCAGCAGTTCGAGGCGGCGCGCGGCACCGGCGTTGTCGAGGAGGCTGGAAGCCTCGCCCGGTAAACGACGGCGCCAATTAGGGTGGGTGTCGGTGGTGCCGGGCAGGTTGGCTTGTTCTTCGAGGCCCAGGGCGTCTTCCAGCGGCAACAGCACCAGCGGCGCACGGGTGTGGCCGAGGTAGCGCACGCTGGCGTCGATCATGTGGTCGGTTTCGTTGCGGATCTCATCGACGAAGTTCTGCGGGTCCTGGCTCAAGGCCTGGCGCAGCGCCTGGCGTTCACGCAGGCGGTGTTCGCTCCATTGCTCCACGGTGGGCGCATCGATCAGGCCCAGCTGGACGTTCCAGTCGATATCACGGCTGTGCCACCAACCGTTGAGGGTCGGCAAATCGTGGGTGCTGGTGGTGGCCAGGGCGTTATCCGGCCAGTCCAGGATCGGGTTGAACTGGCCATCGTGGCCCTGTTCGAACAACAGCACGCGCATGCCGAGGATCGAGCGGGCGATGAGTTTTTCGCGCAGCCCATCGGGCACCGTGCCGAGGTCTTCACCGAGCACAATGGCCTGGTGGCGGTGGGATTCCAGCGCCAGCAGGCGCAACAGGTCGTCTACCGGGTAATACAGGTAAGCGCCTTCACGCGGCGAGGCGTCCATAGGGATCACCCACAGGCGTTGCAGGCCCATTACATGGTCGATGCGCAAGCCGCCGGCATGGGCGAAGTTGGCCCGCAGCATCTCGATAAACGCGCGGAAGCCGTTGCGCTTGAGACCCTCGGGCGAGAACGCGGAAATGCCCCAGCCCTGGCCGGCGCGGTTAAGGATGTCGGGTGGCGCGCCCACGGTCAGGTCGGCCAGCAACTCATCCTGGCGGCTCCAGGCCTGGCTGCCACCGCCGTCGGCGCCGACGGCCAGGTCAGCGATCAAGCCGACCCCCATGCCGCTGCCTTTGGCGGCTTGTTGGGCGCGCTCCAGGCAACGGGCGATCAGCCATTGGCCGAAGGCGTAGAAGCCGATCTCGGCGTGATGCTCTTCGGCGAACGCAACCAGCGCAGGGCTCTGCGGCGAACGCCACTCTTCGGGCCAGTGGCGCCAGTCAAGGTCCTCGCCTGCAGCGGCGCGCACAGCCTGCACGGCTTCGAAGCGGCAATGGTTTTCCAGGGCCTCGCCACCGGCCTGGCGAAAGCTCAGAAAGTCGGCGTGCTGCGGGTGATGGCCGTGACGGAAGTCTTCATACAGCGCGCGTAGCAGGCGCTGTTTGGCCTGGGCGGCGACAGGCCAGTCGATCAGGGTGTGCTGTTCCAGCGCGTGCAACTCTTCTTCCAGGCCAATGGCTTCAATCGCATTGCGCACCTCGCGTTCACCCAGAATACAGGCGGGCGAGGCATACAGGCTGTTGAGGAACAGGCGGCTGGACGGCGAGTAAGGGCTGTAGCGTTCGGTGTCGGCACTGAACATCGCGTGCATCGGGCTGATCGCGAGGGCATCGGCGCCGCGTTCGGCGGCGGAGCGGGCCAGGTGTTCCAGGGCCAGGGTGTCGCCGAAACCGCCATCGCCCAAGCGGCGCAGTGAATACAGCTGGGCGCTCAGGCCCCAGGCGCGGGCGGGCCGGGTGTCCACCGCTTCGGCCACGCTGTAGCAATGGGTGGGCGCGACGGCCAAGGTGAAGCTTTGGTCGTCGATATGCACCTGGTGGTAGCCCAGGGCGATAACGCCGGGCAATACGGAGTCGCCGTCGAGGCGCAGCTCCAGGGTCTCGCCGCCTTCGAGGTTGACCCGGCACAGGGTGTCAGGTTCGAAGTAGCGAGCCAGGTCGAGGCCTTCACCGCTGTCGACGGTCATCAGGGGCGGCAGGTGCTTGTCTTGTTGCACGCGCTCCAGTTCAAGCAGGCTGGCGTTGATGTCGGCATCGCTGTCGGCCGGGTGGCCCAGGCCTTTGAGAACCGCGCGCAGGGCGTCGGGTGTCACTCGTTGCGGGCGGCCGTTTGCATCGATCCAATCGACGGCCAGGCCCGCGCGGCTGGCGAGGATTTCCAGGTTCGCTTCGCTCAAGGGTGCTCTCCAACAGGGGATAAAGTGACGCGGGCGCTGAAGGGCGGCAGTTGCGCACCTTGCAGGGCCGGCGTTTCAAACAGGACCGGCGCGGTGGCCGGGTGATCCAGTGGCGTGGCGCTCAGGTTCAGGTCGATCTGCAGCAGGCTGCCGTTACCCAGGCGCCAGCGCGCACTGACGGCCGCGTAGGCAAGCACCTGCGCGCCCAATGCCTCGGCGCCCGGCAGGTGCGGCACGATATGCCGATGGCGCAGGCTGAGCAGTTGGCGATAGAGCTGAGCGTGTTCGTTGCCGGCGATCACTGGGGCCGATTGCTCGAATGTCGACAGCGCGTTGGGGTCGGGGATGCGTTCACGTCGCTCGGGATCGTGGAACGCTGCGAAGTCGGCAAACTCATTGCGCCGGCCTTCACGGACCGCTTCGGCCAGTTCACCGTGGTGGTCGGTAAAAAACAGGAACGGCTCGCTGGCGTTCGCCTCATCCCCCATGAACATCAGCGGAATCATCGGCGACAACAGCAGCAGGGCGGTTGCAGCCTTGAGCGCCTGGGGCGAGCAAAGCTGGTGCAGGCGTTCGCCCAGGGCGCGGTTGCCGATCTGGTCGTGGTTCTGCAGGAAGGACACAAAGGCCGTGGGCCGCAGTTCACTGCTCGGCTCGCCACGTTCATGACCATGGCGGGTGGTGTGGCCCTGATAGATAAACCCTTCGCCCAGGCAGCGGGCGAGTTTGGTCGTGGGGTCCTGGGCAAAGTCGCTGTAATAGGCATCGGTTTCGCCGGTCAACAACACGTGCAGCACGTTATGGAAGTCATCATTCCATTGCGCGTCGAAATCCTCCTTGAGCAGGCTGGCCTGGTTCAGCTCGTTTTCCAGCACCAGCCACACATGACGACCGGTATCCACCTGCTGGCGTACCCGATGCGCGAGTTCCTGGAGGAAACCGGGGTTGTCGATAGCGTGCACCGCGTCCAGGCGCAGGCCGTCGAAGCGGTACTCGAGCAGCCACATCAGTGCGTTGTCGAGGAAGAAATTCCGCACTTCACGACGCTCGAAGTCGATACCGGCCCCCCACGGCGTGTGCACGTCTTCCTGGAAGAAGCCCTTGGCGTATTGGCCCAGGTAATTGCCGTCAGGGCCGAAGTGGTTGTAAACCACGTCGAGGATCACGGCGAGGCCGTGCTCGTGGGCGCTGTCGATCAGGTGTTTAAGTTGCTCGGGCGAGCCGTAGGAGGAGTGTGGTGCGTAGGGCAGCACGCCGTCATAACCCCAGTTGCGCTCACCGGGAAATTGCGCCAGCGGCATCAATTCAAGCGCGGTGACGCCCAGCTCGGCCAGGCGTGGCAGGTGCTTTTCGACTTCGGCGTAGCCGCCCATCGCGCCTACGTGCAATTCGTAGATCACCGCTTCGTGCCAGGGACGGCCTTGCCAATTGGCGTGGCGCCATGGGTAGGCGAGCGGGTCGACTACCAGGCTCCAACCATGCACGTCCGAGGCCTGGGCCCGGGACGCGGGGTCGGGAACATCCATTTCCCCATCAATGTTGTAGCGGTAGCGCGTGCCCGCCGGGCACTTTACTTCAGTCTCGAACCAGCCATCTGCCTGGGGCAGCATGGCGATGGATTTACCGTTTTCCAATTCAACGCTGACATAAAACGCGTCTGGCGCCCACAAGGCAAAACGCGTGTGTTGCGCGTCCAGCATGAATGCGCCGTGGGGCCAGGTTTCCAAAGTCCGTAACGGCATCTATGAAGACCTCCCTTGATTATTTAGTCGATTTCCCCAAGGCCTTGGCCACCAGTTGTTCATACAGCTCGGCGTACGGTTCCACCGCCTGGCACCAGTTGAAGGGTTGGGTCATGGCGCGGCTGCGCATGGCGTTGAGCAGGCCTTTATTGGCGAATACCCGGAACGCGCGGCTCAGGGCTTCTTCGTAGCTTTCTACGGTGGACTCATTGAACAGGAAGCCGGTGACGCCATTCTCGATGGTGTCCGCCAGCCCGCCGGTATTACGTGCCACCGGCAGCGAGCCGAAGCGCTGGGCATACATCTGGCTCAGGCCGCAGGGCTCGTAGCGCGAAGGCATCAGCAGAAAGTCACTGCCGGCGAACATGCGCCGCGCATCGGTCTCGTTGAAGCCGATGCGTACACCGACCTGGCCTGGGAAGCGCAGCGCCAGTTCACGCATGGCCTGTTCTTCTTCCGGCTCGCCGCGCCCGATAATGGCGATCTGGCCGCCGTTTTCGACGATAAAGCTGGCTACTGCTTCGGTGAGGTCCAGGCCCTTCTGGTAAACCAGGCGCGAGACCACCGCGAACAGCGGGCCGGTGGAAGCATGCAGGCCGAACAGTTCGCGCACGTGGTCGGCATTGACGGCCTTGCCTTCCCAGTCACCGATATTGAAGTTATGGGTCAGGTGCGTGTCGGTGGAGGTTTCCCAGCTTTCATCGATGCCGTTGGGGATGCCACTGAGCAGGCCTTGCTGGGTCTTGGCGGCGAGGAAACCGTCGAGACCACAGCCGAATTCCGGCGTGGTGATTTCCTGGGCGTAGGTCGCGCTCACGGTGGTGATGTGGCTGGAATACGCCATGCCCGCCTTGAGGAACGACATCTTGCCGTAGAACTCCATGCCTTCCTGCTGCAGGGCGTGCGGCGGAATGCCCAGCTCCGGTGTAGAGGCCAGGCTGACCACGCCCTGATAGGCGAGGTTATGAATGGTGAACAGGGTCGGTGTGCGTGACCCACGCCAGTGCATATAGGCGGGTGCCAGGCCAGCGGGCCAGTCATGGGCGTGCACCAGGTCCGGGCACCAGTGGATCTGGGCGAGGTTGGCGGCCATGTCGGCAGCGGCCAGGCCCAGGCGGGCGAAGCGGATATGGTTGTCGGGCCAGTCGCGACCATTGTTGGCGCCGTACGGCGTGCCTTCGCGCTCGTAGAGCTCGGGGCAGATCAGCACATAGATGACCAGGCCGTCCTTGAGGTCCATGCGCCCGATCTTGCACGGCGGCAACGCGGCGTGGCCACCCAGCTCACCGATGATATGGATCGGGTTGTCGCTTTCCATCACCTGCGGATAACCGGGGATCAGGACGCGAACATCGTGCAAATGAGCCATGGCGCGCGGCAGGGCCGCGGACACGTCGCCCAGGCCACCGGTTTTCACCAGGTCGGCGAACTCGGAGGTGACGAACAATACCTTCTTTCGATTGGGATTATTACTCACGATCGGCCGCACAGTGTTGGGCAGGTCGGCCAGTGACGTTGGCCCCTCTGCCGCCTTACTAAAACGCTCTCCCTGAGTATCTACAGCGGCACTGATCATAGTTCTCTCCCAATGTTGGTTGGCTAATGGCCCGCTGCCACTAGCTCCGAAGACCGCATCCTGCGGCCAGGCGCACAAGCGCTATACAAACTGGCAAGGCTTATGCCAGTTGCACGGTCGGCTTAAATAGATTGGATAGACGGGCATCGGGCTGTGAACCGTATACGCTCGCCTTACCTTAAAACTGGACCTACGGCAGAGTTCGAAAGTTTCGATTTTTTGCGGGGTTTTTGTTTTGGAACGGACCCATCGGTCATCAGTCTAGGACAGATCCCAGAGCCTGTAGGGTTTATGTGGGAATTTTGTAGGACAAAAACTTGTAACGATATGCGAAGTTGTACGCTACGAGATTTTTGTGGGGGCGGGGGGCCTGTGGCGAGGGAGCTTGCTCCCGCTGGAATGCGAGGCGCTCCCTGGATTTCAGGGCCGCTTCGCGCCCCAACGGGAGCAAGCTCCCTCTCCACAGTAGCGCAGCCGCCCTGTAATGGTGCGTCAGCCGAGCACGCGAATGGGCGCGCCATTGGTCCAGGCCTGGATGTCTTCAATCATCTGCTGATAGAACTGCCGGTAGTTCTGCTCGCTTACATAGCCCACATGCGGAGTGGCGAGTACGTTGGGCAAGTGGCGGAACGGGTGATCGACCGGCAACGGCTCTTCGGCGTACACATCCAGTGCCGCGCCTGCCAGGCGACCAGCGGTCAATGCCTGCACCAGCGCCTGCTCATCAACAATCGGCCCGCGCGCGGTATTCACCAACCGGGCCGTCGGTTTCATCCAGCTCAATGCCTCGGCGTCGACCAGGCCACGGCTGCGGTCGCTGAGCACCAAATGAATCGTGAGAATGTCGGCCTGCTCAAACAGCTCGCGCTTGCTGACCCAGGTCACCCCGGCTTGCGCCGCGCGCTCCGGCGTGAGGTTTTCGCTCCAGGCCAGCACCCGCATACCGAATACCTGGGCGAACTGCGCGACCTTCTGGCCAATGCTGCCCAGCCCGAGAATGCCCAGGGTCTTGCCGTACAGGTCGCCTCCCAGGCCCACCTGCCAGCCACCCGCGCGCAGTGAGCTGGCTTCGGCCAGCAGATTGCGCGTAGACGCCATGATCAGCGCCCAGGTCAGCTCCGGCGCCGCTTGCTTATAGCTGTCGGTGCCGCACACCTGGATGCCCAGGGCCTTGGCGGCGGCAAGGTCTATGGCGGCATTGCGCATGCCGCCGGTGACCAGCAACTTGAGGTTGGGCAGACCCTGCAACAGGGCTCTGTCGAAGGTCGAGCGTTCACGCATGACGCAAATAACCGCGAACCCCTTCAAACGCTCAATCATCGTGGCGGTATCTGCCGGGTAATCGTGCAGGAAATGCACCTGCCCCACGGCCTCCAGCACCGACCAATCCACCACGCCGCTGGCCACATTCTGCCAATCATCAATGACTGCGATCTGTACCGACATGCTCGCGTGCCTCGAAAAAGTTGGATTAAAGGGCGTTCAACCCCTGCAACAGCGCCTGGTGAAACTTCGCGGGCTCTTCCATCTGCGGTGCATGGCCCAGGCCTGGAAACTCCACCAGTGTGGCGTGGGGAATCAGTTTGGCCACTTGCTTGCCCAATACCGCGTAGTTGCCGATCCTGGCCTTGACCGCCGGCGGCGCAATGTCTTTGCCGATGGCGGTGGTGTCGGCGGTACCGATGAGCAGCAGGGTGGGCATCTGCAGGTTCTTGAACTCGTAGTACACCGGCTGGGTGAAGATCATGTCGTAAATCAACGCCGAGTTCCATGCGACCAGCGTGTGCCCGGGGCCATTGCTCAGGCCCGCATACATGTCTACCCAACGCTCGTACTCAGGCTTCCAGCGCCCGACGTAATACGTGTTGAGCTGGTACTTGCGAATCCCCTCGGCGCTGACTTTTTGCTCCCGCGCATACCATTGGTCGACGCTGAGCGAGGGCACGCCCAAGGCTTTCCAGTCTTCCAGGCCAATGGGATTGACCAGCCCGAGCTGTTCGGTCTGCTCGGGGTACATCAGCGCGTAACGGGTGGCGAGCATGCCGCCGGTGGAATGGCCGAGCAGCGTGGCCTTCTGAATACCGAGTTTTTCCAGCAGTTGGTGGGTGTTGAGGGCCAACTGCTGGAAGCTGTACTGGTAGTGGTCGGGCTTGCTGGAACTGCAGAAGCCGATCTGGTCCGGTGCAATCACCCGGTAACCGGCGTCGCTCAAGGCCTTGATCGTGCTTTCCCAGGTGGCGCCGCAAAAGTTCTTGCCATGCATCAGCACTACGCTGCGACCGTTGGGTTGCCCCTTGGCCGGCACGTCCATGTAGCCCATTTGCAGGGATTTACCCTGGGATTGGAATTGGAAATGTTCGAGGGGATAGGGGTATTGGAAGCCTTGCAGCTCAGGGCCATAGCTGGCGGCGAACGCCGGGGCGATGCTGGCCGTCAGCAGGCCGGCGATGCAAAAAGCACGGGATAGAGGCATGGGCGGGGCTCCGAGTAGGGTGCTCGGATGCTGTTTGCGGGGGATTAACGGGGGATTAACACCCACTGCAAGGTGATAGCGGCGAGTACCGCGTATCGCAGGCCCTTGGCCAGGGTCACCAGCAGCAGGAACCGCCACAACGGCTCACGCATCACCCCGGCCACCAACGTCAGCGGGTCGCCTATGACAGGCACCCAACTGAGCAGCAGCGTCCAGTGCCCCCAGCGTTGGTAATGGAGGCGGGCTTTTTCCAACTGCTTGTCGCTGACCGGAAACCAGCGGCGCTGCTTGAAGTGCTCCACCCAGCGTCCCAGCCACCAATTGACCAGCGAGCCGAGGACATTGCCCAAGGTGGCAATCCCCAGAAGTAACCACAGGCTGTAATGCCCGCTGATCAACAGGCCGACCAGCACCGCCTCCGATTGCAGCGGCAGTAACGTCGCCGCGCCGAATGCGGCGAGAAACAGCCCCAGGTAACCCACCGGCACCGATCAGTGCGCCGGGTAGTCCGCCACCACCACATCCTGACCGTCGCGGGTCAGGCCGATGACTTGATACGCCTCGGCATGACCCTCCATTTCCATGCCGGGCGAACCCATGGGCATGCCCGGTGCGGCGATTCCCAGCAGGTCGTCGCGCTTGCGCAAGGCCAATACCTGCTCGGCGGGCACATGGCCTTCGACGAACTTGCCGTCGATCACGGCGGTATGGCACGAGCCCAGGCGCGGGGCCACGCCGAGGCGTCGTTTGACGGCGCTCATGTCGGCTTCGACATGGTCGTTGACCTTGAAGCCGTTGCTTTCCAGATGGCTGATCCACTTTTTGCAGCAGCCGCAATTGGCGTCGCGGTGCACATCGATGGGGATCAGGTCGGCGGCCTGGGCCAAGGTGGTGGTGAGCAGCGCTGAAAGCAGGGCCAATCGCAAGGGGGTTTTCATCGAGGTCTCGTCCAATACCGGGCAGTAGGCGGGGCATTCTCCCTGCTTTTTCGCAGAGGGCGTCGCGGTAATGTTTCAAAATTATACAGAGTGCGAGTTTTCCATCCGCTGCTTGAGACGGTCCAGTGCAATCGCCGACAGCTCGATCATCCGTTCATGGAGGCTGGCCAACTGCAATTCGGTTTCATAGGTCAGCACGCGCTTGAACAGGGTGCCGTCGCGAAAGGCCTGCAAAAAGTAGTGAATCGAGCCGTCGACCGCCAGTGAGGTGAACACCGTCTTGAACTCGTCGGGACGCCGGGCGATCTGCACGCGGTAGCTCATGGGCACGCGTACGCCCAGCAAGTCGATCATTTCGGTAAAGCGTGCACCGGCGTGGAGTGGGCCGGTGGTGCCGGTGTCGGCACCGAGGGAAGTGGGGTGCCATTCGTGCCAGCGATCCGGTTGGGTCACATAGTCGTAAACGGCATCGATAGGGGCCTGGATAAAACGTTCCTGACTGATCCGCTCCAATCGGACCGACTGCTCGGCAGCGCGCATGGCACACCTCCTGTGTGGCGGGGCTGAACACTTGGAACTGTCAGAATAGTCCCACTCCCGCACATTGCACGGGAGTGTTTCAGCCATTTATCAGCGCACCTTGAAACGGCTCATCAATGCAATCACCCGGCCATTGGCGTCCAGCAGGCTTTGCGTATTGGTTTCCGTGGCATGCCCGCTTTGCACCAGCTCTTCGACCATATGTCGGATATGCACCATGCTGCGGTTGATCTCTTCGGTCACCGCACTTTGCTGCTCGGCAGCGGTGGCGATCTGGGTGCTGAGGTTATTGATATGGCTGACCGAACCGGCCATCTCGTCGAGGCCGCTGTTCACCCGCGCCGTGGCATCCGCCGCCGACTGGCAGCTGGCCTGGGTGTTTTCCATGGCCGCTACCGACGAACTCACACCGGTGGTCAGGCGCGCGAGCATCTCATTGATCTGCGAGGTGCTGGCCTGGGTACGCGCCGCCAGTGCGCGGACTTCGTCTGCCACCACCGCAAAACCACGACCTTGCTCGCCAGCCCGCGCGGCTTCAATCGCGGCGTTGAGGGCCAGCAGGTTGGTCTGGCCGGCAATCGCGCCGATCACGCCGAGGGTTTCGGTGATGCGCGCTGCGTCCTGGCGCATGTTCTCGACGGTGTGGGTGGCACTGGCGACTTCGCCGATCAGCGCGCTGACACTGGTGGACGCTTCACCCACCACCACGCGGGAGCGGTCGGCATGTTCGTTGGCGCGTTGGGTGAACGAGGCGGTTTCCGCTGCGTTTTGCGCCACGGTGTCGGCGGTGGAGCTCATTTCGGTGATCGCGGTGACGGTCTGGTCGGTCTCCGAGGCGTGGCGCACCAGGATGCTGTTGGTGTGCGCCGAGGTGTGCTGCAATTGCTCAAGGCCCGATGACATGGCCCCGGTGGCCTGGGTCACTTCGCCGATCATGTCTTGCAGGTAGACGATAAAGCGGTTCACCGAATGGCCGATGGCGCCCAGTTCGTCTTCGGCGCGGATGGTGATGCGCCGCGTCAGGTCGGCATCGCCGGTGGACAGCGCGTCGATGTTGGTCTTCAGGGTTTTCATGCGCTGCACCAGTTGGCGGATCGCATACACCGCCAGCAGCACCAGCAGCAACACCATGGGAATCTGCAGCAGGGCCAGGCTGCCGAGCACGTCATCGCGCTGGGCGGTGATCAGCGAGGTGGGCAGGGCGGTCGCTAGGAACCACGGTGTGCCTTCGATGGGGCGCATGTAGAAGGTGCTGGCCACGCCCTGGTTGTCGAACTCGCTGCGCTGCAAGGCCTGGTCGCGATGGGCGAGGGCTTTGCTGACCTGGGTGGCAAAGGCTGAGGTTCCGGTCAACTCACTGATGTTCTTCAGGACCACGGGGCTGCTCAGGCGTGTGCTGTTGCTGATGATCTTGCCGTCGCCTTCGACGATCAGCATCTGCCCGCCGATGTCCTTTTCCTTGCTCGCAACCAGTTCGTTGAAGAAGCCCAGGGTCACGTCGATGGTGGCCACGCCGTACGCCGCGCCGTCACGCTGGATCGCCATGGCGCAGTTGGTGCGTGGCTCCTGGCTGGCGTCGTCCTTGTAGGCCGCGGCCCAGGCACATTGGCCGCGTGGCGAAGCGAGGCCGCCCTTGTACCAGCTCTGGTCGTAATAGTTGGGGGCGGGGTCGCTGTTCCAGAACGTGTTCACTGCCAGCTTGCCCGCCGCATCACGGTGCCAGAAGGTGCTGTGTTTATTGCGCCCCGGCGTGCGCTGGTTGGGCAGCGGCCAGATACCCCCACCGAAGACCTTCAGCTCACCATATTGGTCGACCAGGCCGGGCAGGACCTTGTCGATGGCATCGCTGTCGAGCAGCGGGATGGTTTGGGTGATGGTGCGTTGCTGGGACTGAACCTTGTTCAGTTCGCCCTGGATCTGTTCGGCCACCTCACTGATGCGGTTGAGCACCACCTGTTCTTCGGTATGGCGCAGCGTGGGCGCGACCAACTGGCCGATACCGACGACGGTCAACACGAATAGCACCAGGACGAACAGCACCAGAAACAGGGTATAGCGAGCTTGGATGGAGCGCAGTGGGGGCATGGGGGTCGTCCTTACGAAGCGTTTATTATCGACGCGGCTTTTTGGAGCTTCGTAGGGCTATCGGCTTGGCGAGGAAGAGCTTTAGGTATCCTGGTGCGAAGTTCAAGAACGGCTATACAGCGAGGTTGACGGCTTTCCTCGCTATATAGGCTGATCTATAAGCGTTCTACTAGGTACCGTCGCCTTGTTCGCTGGTCTCAAGAGTGACAAAACGCCTCAATGGCTTGCCCATCTCTTCGCTCAAGGCGTTCTCGGTGAACGGTTTCGGATTGATTGTGCCCGGTGCTGTCGAGGGGTCGTTATCGAAGTCGAAGGGGTCGGCGTCGTTAGGTAAACCAACAACTTGGCGCTCAAAATTGTTGACCTGCAACTCTTTGCCAGGGTGCAGATGCTCGGTGGTTACACCATCCAGGAAGGTTCCGGTAGCGCCGTTGTACGCGTGGCCAATCTCATGGAAGAGTTGGGTTACGGGAACCCACGTGTGTTTACCGTCAGCGCGCTCCCTGGTGGCCGCCGGGTCATAAGTGATCGTGGCGAGATCAGCCCGCGCATCACCTGCAACGCCATTCTCGATGAAGTAACTCGCGGGAACCCCAGTGTCTTCTGGCACGTCATCCACTGTCGAGCTTGCTTCTTCAACATATGATTCTTCGTGCTCTTGCGAGGCGTCAAACAGGTAGGAAGTATTGGCATTACCCTCTTGCCGAACAGTGACCTTCCCACCATTCGTCACTGCGAGTTCATCCATTTTGGTGAGGGCCTGTTGGCCGATGGGTGAGCTGCGTAGAAATTCGAAATCGTCGGCAACGCGTTGTCTGAATGCCTGCTGCTGCTCCTCAGAGGCACCTGTTACTCCTTCTGCCGTAAACCCCTGCTCGCCGACATTGCTCGGTTTCACCTCGGTAAAGGCAGAGCCTGTCGTACGGTCAAACCGATCGTTGGCGCTGGCGTAAATACGGTCGTGCCGCTGGTTATTCCAGATCTCGTTATTGCCTTTGCCGGTGTAAAACGTGGTGCGACCGAAGTGGTTGCCGATCAACACGTCATTCTGATTGCCGCCATGTGCAACGGTATGTCCACTGCCTGAGACCAGTACGTCGCCGTCATCCCCGCCGTCCAGATAACTCTGTTTATGAGTAGGGCCAAAGCCCGCGAGAAGCAAGTCACTGCCTTTATTTCCGTACATGACAGTATTGCCGCTGCCACCGATAAGCGTGTCGTTGCCGTCGTTGCCCTCGGCATAACCGAGGCCGCTGCCCAGGCGCAAGGTATCGTTGCCAAGCCCGCCGTAGAGCCTGCTGCGGCCACCTCCCGCCTGGATGAAGTCATGGCCATCACCGCCTTCAACGGTCACACGAAGCTTGACGTCATCGTCGATGATGACTGTGTCGTCACCGCCAGTGGTGTCGATCCACAGTTCTTGATTGCGGTCTCTTTCTTCTTTGATATCAATTACGTGGGGCTTGCCGTTGATCAGTATTTGCAGCTTGTCGCCCGGCCAACTGCGCACATGGAGATGGTCAGCGCGGTCACCGGTTTCCACTTGCAGATAATTATTCAGGATCTCCGGTTTTGCGGGGTCACTTGGGTCCCAGTCGACGATCCTGCTGATTTTGATGTCACCTTCGGCGAACAGCAGGTGCGTCCTGCGGTTAATGATGCCTGGCGTCAGGTCGGTCGGGGGCGTGTAGGGCGAGGCGTCTGTCTTATCGAGAGGCGTGGGTAGCTGGGCGTTTAGTTGGGAGGTCAAGGAGTGCGCAAGCGCAGATAACATGGGCATGTCCTTTTGGGTCGACGCGTAATAGAAGCCTGACTTCGCATCAGGGTTGCTATTACGTGGAGTTCCGACCGCAAACGTTCCAGGCGCTCGGGGCAGATTTAGTGCACCAGGTTTCGTCGTTGGGGCACCGCAATCCAGGTGCCCCCTGTGAGCTTGGCCGTCAGATATCCAGCATGGCCATCACGTCTGCGGGATAGCGCAGGCCGGCGGTTGCCTCTGCGGGAAAGATCGCATTGAGTGCCGCCCGCTCGGTCGAGCTGAGGTCGAGCGATACGGCCGCGACGTTCTCCTCCAGGTACTTGCGTTGCTTGGTGCCGGGGATCGGAATGATGAAGTCGCCTTGTGCCAATACCCACGCCAATGCCAGTTGCCCGGCGGTTACGCCTTTGTCTGCCGCGAGGGTTTGAACCTGCTTCACCAACGCCAGGTTCTTCGCGAAATTTTCGCCCTGGAAGCGCGGGTTGGTGCGGCGGTAGTCATCGGCATCGAAGTCATCCGGGCTTTTCAGGGCGCCGGTCAGGAATCCTCGGCCCAGTGGGCTGTAAGGCACAAACGCAATCCCCAGGCGTTGGCAGGCCGCGAGGCAGCCGTTGCTTTCCTGGTCGCGGCTCCACAGGGAATATTCGCTCTGCAGGGCGCTGATCGGGTGCACGTTATGGGCGCGTTCCAGCGTGGCGGCGGATGCCTCGCTCAGCCCCAGGTAACGCACCTTGCCTTGCTGCACCAGTTCGGCCATGGCACCGACGGTTTCTTCGATGGCCACCTGTGGGTCGATACGGTGCTGGTAGTAGAGATCCAGGGTGTCCACCCCCAGGCGCTGCAAGGTGCCGTTGATGGCATCGCGAATGTACTCGGGGCGCCCGTTTACCCCACGCAACGCCGGGTTGGTTGGGTCACGCACGATGCCGAACTTGCTCGCCAGGAACACCTGGTCACGTTTACCGGCAATGGCTTTGCCGATCAGTTGCTCATTGGTATGGGGGCCGTACATATCGGCGGTATCGAGAAAGTTGACGCCCAACTCCAAGGCGCGATGCAGGGTGGCGGTGGCCTCCGTGGTGTCGGTGCCGGGGGTGTAGAAGTCGGTCATGCCCATGCAGCCGAGGCCGATGGCAAAGACCCGTGGGCCGTTTTTTCCGAGTGGACGAGTGTGCATGGGTTCAGCTCCTGAGTGGGGAAGGGCTCCATTGTTACTCTCGACAAAATTGGGATAAACCGGCTAAAAGCACTATCACTATTCGTAATATCTAAATAATCCGCGTAAGGAGTCGCCCGTGGACCGTTTCAACGCGATGCGCGTATTTACCCGAATTGTTGAACTGGGCGGGTTTGCCAAGGCCGCCGACAGCCTGCAACTGCCGCGCGCTTCGGTGACTATCCTGATCAAGCAATTGGAAGCGCACCTGGGCGTGCAGTTGCTGCAACGCACCACGCGCCAGGTCAGCCCGACCCTGGATGGCGCCGCGTATTACCAGCGCTGCGTACAGTTGCTCACCGACCTGGAAGAAACCGAGGCGGTGTTCTCCACTCGCCGCCAGAACCCGCGCGGCACCTTGAGTGTGGACATGCCTTCGGGCATCGGGCGCTTGATTGTGATTCCCGCGTTGCCGGCGTTCACCGCGCGCTATCCGCAGATCGAATTGGACATAGGCCTGAACGACCGCCCGGTGGACCTGATCCGCGAAGGTGTCGATTGTGTGCTGCGTGGCGGCCTGGCCCTGGATGAGTCGCTGGTAGCCAGGCCTTTGGCAATGATGGACCAGTTGACCTTGGCGAGCCCCGGGTATCTGGAGCGCATGAGCGTACCCGCGTCCCTTGAGGATCTGGCCAATCACCAGATGGTCGAGTATGTCTCCACGGCCAGCGGCAAGCGGTTCGGCCTGGAGTTTCTGGTCGACAACGCCGTGCGCCCGATCCATTTGCCCAAGCGCGTGGCGGTCAACAGCTCCGACGGCTATTTCGCCGCGTGCGAAGCCGGCTACGGCCTGATTCAGGCGCCGCACTATCACGCGATGCGGCAACTGGCCCAAGGCAGCCTGGTGCCCGTGCTGGCGCAATTGCCGGTGCCGAAAATGGCACTGACGGCGCTGTATCCGCCGCATCGCCAGTTGTCGCAGCGGGTGAGGGTGTTTGTGGATTGGCTGGTTGAGCTGTGCAGCCAGCCAGGCACCGGTTTGCAACGCTAGGCCTGGGCCACGTGCTGACCGGCGTGCGGCTGGCCATCGGGATGTTGTCGGGCGTGCTGGTGCCATGCGAAATGCTCGGGGCCATTGGGGGTCTGGCCCTGGGCTATGGTTTTCGCGTGGGGGAAAGCTACTGCGTCCGGTATATCTGTAGATCCCCCGGAACGCCTCCAGCATTTACCGGTTTGGCAGGGTCTGTCGCATGGTTCCTCAGCCTCATGCCCGTAGGGGCTGAGTATTTTGGATGGGTGTAGACACCAACGCCGATGCCACCAGTCAACTCAGCCAGGCCGGGGACGCCTTCGGAGGTATTCATGTGTGAATGCCCCACCAACGCCGCCCATTTTTCAGTGCCGGAATTTGCCTGGATGGTTTCTGCGGCATAGTAGTTGAACTCTCTGAGTCGTTTTTCAGAGCCGGCGCCTGTGGTGGTTGGCACGCGCGCGTCGTGAAGGTCCTTATGCCGTGTGAGGTAATAGTGGTCGAGCGGCAAGACTTCTATGCCGTTGTCACTGAGCTTTTTTTTCAGCTCTTCAAAGGTCGGGTTAGTGCGAGGGGTTTTGGTTTGCCCGATGATGCCAATGCCGTCATCCACAAGCCCGTGGGGCATATCGATCAAGCCTTCGAAATAGAATTTTTTGACGCCTTGGGTTTTTAACGTTTCGACGTTTTCGAAAATTGTCCGGAAACTCGCCATCTGTTTATGGCTTTCCCCAAACACCACGCCGTCCGAGGCTTTATAGGCCTCTTCAATCAGCTCGGGTACAGACACCTCTTTCGGCATCGGTGGCAGGGTTGGGCGTGCCGGAAGCCCCGAATGCTTCAGCGCATCGTAGTAATCGTCCATTTCCTGTTTGAATTTGTTCATCGTTGCCAGCTTGGTATCCGGTTTGAAATGGTCCGCCTCCAGTTTCCCCCGCATGCTTTCGACATAGTCGCCCTCGGGCAATGGTTTTCGAACACGTAGCGACCGACCGCTGCTGTCAATGGGGTTGAATCTCTGCCCATGACGCTGCCTGGGTGAGTGCGTCAATGGCGACCTGGGTGACAGTGTGTCAAGCGGGTTGAAATCGTTCAGGGGCGTCCCGTAGGGTTTCATCTTGGCCGCGTCGTAGGCATACCGTTGTCCATTAGAGAGGATCGTGTCTGCCTCATAGGTCTGGTCCGCGATCTTGAACGTGCCGCGTGTGATGGGCCCATGCTCGCGGCTGACAGCCTGGATTAACGTGCCACTGGTGGCCTTGATCTTGTCCACGCCCTTGCCGATCATCTTGACGCTACCCTCGATGAGATTGCCCACCCCACTGACAGGATTGAGTTCGCCGATAAGGGTAGTGCCGAGGATTTTGGCGATCTTGAGGGCCTTGGTCGTCGCGCTGACCGCCTTGGCGCCGACTTTGGCCACTTTCGCTGCCGTGCCCACACCGGCAGTGACAAAGCCGAAGATATCCATGCCCAGGTCGACGGCGCCATCCAGGTAGTTGCCCTCGACAAAGTTCTGGATCGCCGATTTGAACGGAATCAGGTCAAGGAAGAAATTGGCGAGTTTCGACTGGGTTTCCATTTGCCGGTCGAAGGTGGTCGCTCCCTTGGCCTCCTTGATCACATCTTCGTTATCGATATCCAAGTGTTGGATAAACACGTCAGTGAGGGCCTGCGTCCGGGTACTGGAGAAACTGTTGGGAACGGGCAGTGGGTTTTGGGCTTTCTGGCTGTGTTCAAACACCGTTTCAGCCATACCTTTGGGGGGGAACGCCTCTATGGGGTAGACCCGGTTGGCGTTGCGCTCGCGCTCTTGGGTCAATACGGTGTCGGGAACGGGTTTAACAGTGCCTTGCTTTAAATCCACTTCATAAACCGTTTGGCTATTCACCCCCGTGGACTTGATCAATAACCTGTGATTTTTTTCCGTCAGGGTTCGGTCGGTAAAGCCCATACCCAGGGTGTAGGTATGGTTTTGATAGAACTCAAGTTTCCCATATTCCAGATTCTCCCGGTCTTTGAGCGGAAGCTGACTGATCATTTGCTTGACGGCCGTGGCGATGCCTTTTTTCCGAGTGCTCATGGCCTGGGTGAGTTCTGCGTCGAACACTTGGTTTACGTCGAATTGCAGGGACTTGCCTCGTGTGGCATCGATGATCCGATCGTCTGTGGATTCCCACTCATACTGATGCAGCCCGCTCATCGCGATATCCAGCAACGAGTGTGGGCCGGCGGGCGCCCGATTGGGGTCATAGAGCGGTTGGACGTAGGGCTGTGTGGTGCTCTTTACGGTCAGGAGTTTCTCTTCAAAAGGCACGTTCTCGCCAAACCTTTCTTTCAGCTTGGCCAGGGCGATTTCCCTGCGACTGGGGATTTTGGCTTCGATTTGGTCGCTGGCATTTACCCGCGCATCGGCCTGCAGGTTGAAGGCGCCTCTGACCTTTTCAATGTCGCTGGTGTTGTACCGAGCGGCTTCATCTTCAGAGAGCACGCCGTTGACGACGCCCCAGGTCCGCAGCGCGGCGGTCTGTGCCTGCTGGGTCACGTCCAGGTCTTGCAGGCCGGCATTTTCGGCTTCCAGCATGACTTGGGCAAAGGTCATATTGGGGACTTTACCCGGTGTCTGGGCTTCTATCGTTGCCGCTGCGATGGACAGGCTGACCCAGGCTGGACTTCCATAGGTCACGTTGGCAGGGATGTCTTTGATCAGCAGTTCGGGGGCTTTCCTCGCCAGTAACAGGTAAGCGCCGACCTTGGCCATTCCAGGCGTGGTGTGGCCTTCGTTATCCAAATGCGCGCTGAGGTTGCCCAACAGCGCTGAAGCGGGTTTGCCCCAGTGATCTCGCTGTGCCAGATCGAAGCCGGCAACCTTGTTCGGCTGGGTCTCGGCAATGGATGACGGATCCAGCAGCAGATGCATGGCGGCCAACAGGTAGTCGTTCACGCTGGAGTCGGTGGCAATACCGTTCAACTGAGCCTGCAAGAATTTGCCCAACGCTTGCGCGCGGGGCGTGCCTAGGAGCGTTTCCAGCGCCTTGGCCGGATCTTTCATGGCCTCGGCGGAAAGTGGCTGGTTGCTGTTCAAGTACTCCAGCACACTCGGGCTTACCCCCATCCGTGGTGGGTTCGAATGCTGGGTCGCATAGCGCCGGGCGGCGTCCACCAGCGAACGTTGCCCAGCGGCCCCCAACGGTAGTGGCCAGGACAGCGCGCCGCCAAAATTGCCCAGAGGGTGTTCCTGGGCTCTGTTGAGCACCGCGTCCGCCAGGGCGGTCAGGGCAAAGTGGCTGGTGGGTACGCTCAAGCCGGACGACCTGATGTAAGCCTCAAGCGTGACGGTGGCACCGGCTTCGGACGAGGAGGACTCGGGATGAATATCGATGGTCGTCGTTTTCAGCGCGCCCAGGATGGCCTGGGGCGTTGCGTTCGCGCCCAGGCGTTTGGCGGTTTCGTTGAGTGTTTGCCCCAGGGTCCGCAGGTTGTGCTTGTCTGCCTGCGCCTGCTCCAAACCGGCATTGGCAACACGCTTGTGGCGGTGTAAATGCAGGGGCGTGGCGGGTTGTGGGGCGGTGGACGACTGGTCGGGCGCTGGCTGGCTTTGGCTATCATTTTGGGGGCAGGGCAGAAAAGAGTGAGGCGGGTGGATGGATACGGAAGAGGGTGTCTGCATGGGTGGGTACCTTTTTTGACATATCAACAAAGGCGCCTGTTATTAGGAGGTTCCCTGTTCCCCAGACGCCCCTTTTGGGTGCGGAAAACACCCGCCGGGGTTCCTTCTCGAAGGCATGCAGTGTGTAAGGTAGGATGTAGATGCTCGCGCGAGTGTTTCAATGCACTCGTCCACCCATCGTGCAAGCCCAGCGGCCCACTGCCGTGGGAGTGAGCGGCACGCCGGACGAGCCAAAGTTTTTCATCACCTGTAACATAAGCCCCTGTCGACCTCGGTGCATCCCGTCGCCCGGGTATGTGCCTGGCCTGTTCGGCGCTACACAGTGGATAACTCTTCCGGTTCAGGAACCCGTCATGACCCAAAAGCAACGCTTGAAATACTCGATTCTGATCGCCCTGGCCGTACTGGCGACGATGTTTGGCCTGTCCTACCTGCAGAACATCGGGTTTATCAGTGAGAAGACGTTCCAGACCATCGCCATTGCCGTCGCAGTGGTCGTAGTGGTGATCAACGGCATCATGCGCCGCAAGGTCAAGCTTTAAGGTCTACCTCAGCTTCGAGCGTCGAGTACCTTCGCAGCCTCTTCATGGAGGCTGTAGCTTTTATCGGCGTTGAGGGTGATCACACCCTCGCTGCACAGGCGCTTGAGCACCTCGCGCACACTCAGGAACGACAACGGGATACCCAGCTCCAGTAAATGGCTGTGCACGCCGCGCACACCCAGGGTGCGCTGGTTGTCGGCGGCGGTGAGCAGGGCGTCGATGACCTTCAGCCGAATCAGGCTGGTGCGCAGACCGAAACACTTGAGCAAATGGCGAATACGCTGGTTGCCTTGCTGTTCGGGCGTTTTCCTGAACGGTTGTGCGCCGTTGCCAAATTGAGCATCGACTGCGGATGAATGTCCGTCCGTGGGCACTTGCGGGTTGTACATGCAAAAACTCCTTATCAGAGCCTGATCAGGAAAATGATGGCGCTCTTAGTCAATAAGACGAACGAGCGAGCGAAATCATGAAGTGCAGGATGTAGAAAATTTGTCGGTATCGGTTTTGTCACATCTGTGTCGCCTTGAATAAACGCGTTCCAGCATTAAATTTTTCCCGGTCTTTTGCGTTCTTACGGTGGGGTAGCTACCCCCTGTGAGGGTGTTCAATTTGACTGCGGAGTCGGCGTGATTATTTCCAACGGGTTGTCCAGGGTGTGTGTGGCGGGGCTGTTGCTGGGGTTGAGCCTGGCCGCATCGGCGCGGGAACAGGTGACGCAAGCGTCGGCGGAAATCCGGCGTACCAGTTTCGGCGTGCCGCATATTCGCGCTACCGACGAGCGCGGCCTGGGCCTGGGCATCGGTTACGCCTATGCCCAGGACAACCTGTGTCTGCTGGCCAATGAAGTGGTCACGGTGAACGGCGAGCGAGCCAGGTACTTCGGCCCTGAACAGTCGACTCTGGAAGAGCGCAACAACCTGGCCAGCGATGTGTTTTTCACCTGGCTGAACACACCGGATGCCGTGGCTGCTTTCTGGAAGGCGCAGAGCCCGCAGATCCAACAGCGCATGCAAGGTTACGTGGCCGGTTACAACCGCTACCTGAGAGAGCACGGCACGCCAGCCCAGTGCCAGGCCGCCTGGGTGCGGCCGCTGATGGTTGAGGACCTGGTGAAATTGACCCGCAGGCTATTGGTGGAGGGCGGTGTCGGCCAATTCGCCGAAGCCCTGGTCGGCGCCAAGCCGCCTCAGGCAACGGCGAGTGTGCAGCCCAGCGCCAAGGCGTTTGAACTGGCCGCCGCCAATCAACAGCGCTTCAGCCTCGATCGTGGCAGCAATGCCGTGGCGGTGGGCCGCGACCGTTCGTTCAATGGCCGTGGCATGTTGCTGGCCAACCCTCATTTCCCGTGGGTGGGCGGCATGCGCTTTTATGAAATGCACCTGACCATTCCCGGCCAGCTGGATGTGATGGGCGCCGCGTTGCCCGGCCTGCCGGTGATCAATATCGGCTTCAACCAGCATGTGGCATGGACCCACACGGTAGACACGTCCAAGCATTTCACCCTGTATCGCCTGACGTTGGATCCCAAGGATTCCACGCGCTATATGCTGGATGGAAAATCCATCCCCCTGGAAAAAACCTCGGTGACGGTGCAGGTCAGGCAAGCGGACGGCAGCGTGAAACCGGTGACCCATCCGGTCTATAGCTCGCAGTTCGGACCCGTGGTGCAATGGCCCGGCAAGCTGGATTGGGACAGTCACCACGCCTTCAGCCTACGCGATGCCAACCTGGGCAACGACCGCGTGCTGCAACAGTGGTACGCAATGAACCGCGCGGCCAGCCTCAAGGACCTGCAAACCTCGGTGCACACCCTGCAAGGCATCCCGTGGGTCAATACCCTGGCCGCCGATGACCAGGGCCAGAGCCTGTACATGAACCTGTCGGTGGTGCCCAACGTCAGCGCGGCCAAACTGGCGCAATGCAGCGACCCACGTGCCGGCCTGCAGATGATCATGCTCGACGGCGCCCGCAGTGCCTGTGCCTGGGACGTCGACCCGCGGGCCGCCCAGGCCGGCATCTTCCCCGCCGACCAGTTGCCGCAGCTGGAGCGTAGCGACTACGTGCAGCACTCTAACGATTCGGCGTGGCTGGCCAACCCCAAGGCACCATTGACCGGCTTCTCCCCGGTGATCAGCCAGGACCACATCGGCCTCGGCCCGCGCGCACGCTTTGCCTTGCAACGCCTGCAATCCCTGGAGAAGCAACCGATCAGTGTCACCGACCTGCAAAACATGGTCATGGACAACGAGGTCTACCTCGCCGGTCAGGTCATGCCCGACCTGCTGGAATTCTGCGCCAAACACCTGGGCACCGACGCGGCTGCGCTGAAGCCGCTCTGCACCAGCTTCAACGTCTGGGACCGACACGCCAACCTCGACAGCGGCCTGGGCCTGGTGCACTTCATCAATCTGATCGAACACCTGCAACAAATCCCCGATGCCTGGCGAGTCGCGTTCGACCCGGCCCAGCCCCTCACCACCCCACGCGGCCTGGCCATCGAGCGCGCCCCCGTGGCCAAGGCCCTGCGCGAAGCCATGCTGGCCTCCACCGCAGCCGTCGCCAAGCTCGGTCTTGGCGCCGATAGCAAGTGGAGCGATATCCAGGTCAGCGGCCAAACCCCGATCCACGGCGGCCCGCAGGAACTGGGGGTCTACAACGCCATGCAAACCGTGCCCCGGGCCGACGGCAAGCGTGAAGTGGTCAGCGGCAGCAGCTACCTGCAGATCGTCACCTTCGACGACCAGGGCCCACACGCCCAAGGCGTGCTCGCGTTTTCCCTGTCCAGCAACCCGGCATCCCCCTACGCCAAGGACCAGACCCAAGCGTTCTCACAGAAAAAACTGCATCCGCTGCCGTTCACCGACGCCCAGATCAAGGCCGACCCGCAGTACCAGCAGCAGCTCATCAAGGAGTAGGGCAGGCACGCAACCCCTTGATG
This sequence comes from Pseudomonas sp. SJZ103, assembly GCF_007828335.1. NCBI lineage: Bacteria > Pseudomonadati > Pseudomonadota > Gammaproteobacteria > Pseudomonadales > Pseudomonadaceae > Pseudomonas > Pseudomonas sp. SJZ103. Next base: position 147,383 of record NZ_VIUN01000011.1, on the reverse strand, counting down.
CCAATGCGAAATATTTTCGAAATCAAGGGGTTGCAGGTAAAAGCAAATGAGTACATAATGGCGCCCATCGAACGCAACGAAGCATTAAAAACTTCAATGTATTCAATTAGTTAGAGTAGAGGCAGGGTTCTATAGCCCACTCAAGTTTTTATGCGGTGAATGTCAGCAGCAAAGGCATTGATCGTTTGAGGCCGAGTAGCAAAATGGTTATGCAGCGGATTGCAAATCCGCCTACGCCGGTTCGATTCCGACCTCGGCCTCCACTCTTAGAAACCCCGTAGATTAACGTCTACGGGGTTTTTTATTGGGCGAAAGAAAGGTCCGGGCACCAACCGTTTGAGCATGCCGACCTATTTCCATCCGCATCAGCCCGTGCAGGCGCCGTTCCTCTCTCGTGAGTAAGACGTTGTGCCGTGTCCCTTCACGCGCTCGCAGGGTTTTCGACGAGTGACGTGTCTAGATCAAGGGTTAGGAGGCTTTTAAGGTTGTCACGACCCGTGTTGGCGACTACCCTGAAAATGTTCGTATTGTTACGAACAGTTTCGGTTGTGACCGTTTTCGGGTCACGCTACTTCAGGATGAGGAACGAAAATGTTTTCACACGAAGGTCCCGCGATAGAGCTGATGCTATTCGTTTTTGGTCTGGCGATGCTGCTTTTGGTCGTTTGGTTTTTTCATCATCAATACGAGCGAAAGACCGGGAAGGGCGTTAAAAAACAACATGGTCCTGGCGAACGCCGCTCAACGTAAGGCTGCGGTTTAACGACCTGTTCGAGCCAGTCGGCTGCAGCTGGCTCGCGCTATTCACCGACGTAAAGAATTGGGGGCCGACTACGATTCCGACTCGAGGCCCCCATTCTTGACCGCACTGACCTCAATTTTCAGCACTCAGTCTCGGACCTGCTGATGCGCTGCTCCTTCACTTCACCCGCGTACTTGGCCAGTTTCTCCTGCTGAGTTGTCAGCAACGTACAGACCTTCATCAACGCCACCGCTTCACTCGGCGTCCTGCTGCTGTTTGCCAGGGCTGTCAGCTCAACCACGGACCAGCCGATGACCGCCGCTGCATCTTCCAGGTCGTAAAACAATTCCTGCTGGGCAGTTCTGGGTCCGTCCAGGCCCTGTATCAACTCCTTCATTTCCGTCACTCCGGATTAACTCGCATCAATGAATTGACGTGTATCCACCCCTACACAAACCCTACCAAGACGTTACACGAAACCCGTGACGGACTTCAGTTGCGGCGGTCTTACTTTACGTACACCCAACCTTGTAAAGCAGAGAGCGTTGTCATGAAGTTGAATTACCTAACCAAGGCGGCTGTTGTTGTCGCGCTGTTGTCGACCTTGTCGGGCTGCTGGATATTCATGCCGCCGGGCGGTGGCGGGGGTGGTGGCCATGGCGGTGGGGGGCATGGTCAAGGCGGCGGCCCTGGCGGCGGTCCGCGTTAATAGTTAGTCAACGAGAGGCAGGCCATGAACAATGGCCTGCCTCTTTTTTTGCCCGGCTTAAATCCCAGGCAAAGAAAAGCCCGCGATGGGGAGCACGGGCTAAAAGGGATGTTCATTAGGAGCTGGATTCACCATAAGGGGGCGTCTGTGAAAGGTTTGTGAAAGCGCCTGAATTATTTGCGCCTGAAGTGTATGCCTCGATCCGTGCCTGGCTGTACGGGGCGCCGAGGGGCATAACTCACTACTGTCACAGGCATATCACACCGCTCGGATGCCGCACCATGGTCATGTCTACCAGCCTGCTCTCAGCCTTTGTGCTGTTCGCCTTCGTGTCCTCGATCACCCCGGGGCCGAATAACACCATGTTGCTCGCCTCGGGGGTGAACTTCGGGTTTCGCCGCTCGATGCCCCATGCGCTGGGGATCAGTATCGGCTTCATGCTGTTGGTGATTTCGGTCGGCCTGGGCCTCGGCGAAGTATTCAAGGTGTTCCCGTGGGCCTACACGGTGTTGCGCTACGTGGGCGCGGCGTACTTGCTGTACCTGGCCTGGAAGATCGCCACGGCGGGCGGCCTGTCCGATAGTAATGATGAACACGGCAAACCCATGACCTTCCTCGGCGCGGCGGCGTTTCAGTGGGTGAACCCCAAGGCGTGGATCATGGCGCTGGGGGCCATTACCACCTATACGCCCGCTGAGGGCTATGTCACCAACGTGCTGGTGATTGCGCTGGTCTTTGCCGTGGTCAACCTGCCCAGCGTGTGCGTGTGGGTCGGATGTGGCAGCGGCTTGCGTAATGTGCTGCGCGAGCCGCGCTGGTTGAGACTGTTCAATTGGTCAATGGCCGGGCTGTTGGTGCTGTCGCTGTACCCGATGTTGTTTGCCGGCTAGGCGTCAGACCGGCGAGATGGTCGCCAGCAGGCCGATGCCGATGGTCAGCACTAAAAAACCGAACAGGAAAATCGCCATCTTGGTCATACGGCCTCCGAAGGGAAAGGGGGTGGGGATGTGGGCTATTGTCCGCCCAGGCGGCATTTCAATACAGGCGCAGATAGCAAAGAAAAAACCGTATCAGATGCGCTTGCGACTGTTCTGCTACGGGCTTTGGGGGGCTGCGATTTTTTCAAGATCAGTGCCTGGGACAACCACGGCTTTTCCCCCTAAGATGGCGCCCATTGCATCAACAATAAAACTGGGCCAACCCTCGATGGAAAGACGTCAGTTCAGCGGTGGCATGAAAGGCAAGAACCTGCGCTACCTCAACGAAACCTCCCAGCCGGCATCGGTCACCCGCGTCGGCTTCCTGCTGCTCGAACACTTCTCCCTGCCTGCCTTCACCCAGACCCTCGACACCGTGGTCACCGCCAACCTGCTGCGTCCTGATCTGTTCGCTTCGCGCACCTACGGTTGTGATGACGGGGAAGTCATCAGCGACCTGGGCCTGGTGATCCGCCCGGATGCGCGTCTCGATGCCCCGGCGCTGCAAGGCTTGGATCTGCTGGTGATCTGCGGCGGCTTTCGCACCGAACTCAAGGCTGGCGACCCCTTGATCCAGCTGCTGCGCACGGCCGCCGAGCAGGGCGTGAGCCTGGCGGGGTTATGGAACGGCGCATGGTTCCTCGGCCGCGCCGGCCTGCTGCAAGGCTACCGCTGCGCCATCCACCCCGAACACCGCCCGGCCCTGGCGGAAGTGTCCAAGGCCACCCACGTTACCAGCGAACCCTACGTGATCGACCGCGACCGCCTCACCGCGTCGAGCCCCTCCGGTGCCTTCCACATGGCCCTGGACTGGATCAAAAGCTTGCATGACAAAGCCCTGGTCGAAGGGATCGAAGACATCCTGGCCTTCGAAGAATCGCGTTATCGGCGGATCAAACCCACCGAAAACGTCAGCGTCAGCGCGCCCCTGCGCGAAGTGGTCAAGCTGATGGACGCCAACCTTGAAGAACCGCTGGAGCTCGACCAACTCGCTGTCTATGCCGGCCGCTCGCGCCGCCAACTGGAGCGCCTGTTCAAGGAACAACTGGGCACCACGCCGCAGCGCTACTACATGGAGCTGCGCGTCACCGAAGCACGCCGGCTGTTGCAGCACACCGAACTGTCACAGGTGGAGGTGCTGGTGGCGTGCGGGTTTGTCTCGCCGAGCCATTTCAGCAAGTGCTACAGCTCGTATTTCGGATATCGCCCCTCCAAGGAGAAGCGGTTGGTCAAGTAAAGTGGCTGCCGCTCTATGCACGCTGGCATGATTTTTCAAGGAGGACCCATGTCTCTTACACGTTTGGATCGTTATCGCGGCAGTTTGCTGGGCTTGGCCTGCGGCGATGCAGTCGGTACCACGGTCGAGTTCATGCCCCGTGGCACCTTTACACCGCTCACCGATATGGTGGGAGGAGGGCCATTCAACCTCAAGCCTGGCCAGTGGACCGACGACACCTCAATGGCGCTGTGCCTGGCCGAAAGTCTGCTGCGCAAAGAGGGGTTTGACGCGGCAGATCAGATGGGCCGCTATCTGAATTGGTGGAAATGGGGCTATTTGAGCTCCACCGGCGACTGCTTCGATATCGGCCTGACCGTTAGCAAAGCGCTCACGGCGTATCAAAACAGTGCAAACCCCTTTTCAGGTTCTACGGATCCGTATTCCGCCGGCAATGGTTCGATGATGCGCCTTGCACCGGTGGTGTTGTTTTACTTTCCGGACCTTCAACGTATCCGCCATTACGCCGCCGAAAGCTCGCGCACCACCCACGCTGCTCAGGAAGCAATCGAGTGCTGCCTGGTGCTGGCCCAGGCAATCAGCAATGCGCTTGAGGGGGGGTCAAAGGATCAGGTCTTGCAGTTGGCGCAGATGGACCTCGCGACCGCCAAAGTCGCCGCACTTGCGCAGGGCAATTACCTGGAGAAGTCCCGTGACGACATCGTCGGCACCGGCTACGCCGTGGCGTCCCTTGAAGCCGCACTCTGGTGCTTCCACCATACCGACAGCTTTGCGGCGGCAGTGCTGATGGCGGCCAATTTGGGCGATGACGCCGACACCACCGCAGCCATCGTTGGCCAACTGGCCGGTGCGTATTATGGCGCCCAAGCGATTCCTGGCCGCTGGTTGGAAAAGCTGTGGATGCGCGAGGAAATCCAAGGCATGGCGGATGCCCTGTTGGCAGCTTCGACCGGTAGTCTCGTTCAGTGAAGCGAGCACCGTCTGCAAAACCATGAAGATCAAATGTGGGAGTTGTCGAGCTCACCACAAAAAGCACGCGTTTGAAATAGCTTGTGCAAGTTGCTGTGCTTGGACGTGGCGGTTCTTCTCAAAACCTCCCCAGTCGATACGGCCCTAGCGCCGGCAACCCTGAAAGCGCAGGCGCCCCCGACGCCAATTGCCCCACCATCTCCGCCGTCACCGCCGCCTGCGTCAGCCCCAGATGTTGATGCCCGAACGCAAGCAGCACCTTCCCGTCACACACCCGATCAATAATCGGCAGCGAATCCGGCAGCGACGGTCTGAAACCCATCCACGGCGTCGCATCCTCTGCGCTCAGGTCCTCACGAAACAGCCCCTGGCTCAACCGATGCAACTGCCACGCGCGTGCCATGTTCGGTGGGCGGTCGAGGCCGGCGAATTCCACCGTGCCGGCCAGGCGCAGGCCGCCTGCCATCGGCGTCATGATGAACTTGCGTTCCAGGGACGTGACGGCAAACGGCAGGCGTTGCTGTTCATGGGGCAGCATCAGGTGATAGCCCCGTTCGGTGTCCAGCGGGACTTTTTTGCCGGTCAGGGCGGCGGTGAGTCTGGCCGAGTGGGCGCCACAGGCGATCAGGACCTGGCGGGCGGCAAAGGTGCCTTGATCGGTACTCACGCTGACGCCGTCGCCTTCAACCCGTGCATCCAGCACCTGGCGTTGGAGGAACTGCACGCTATTGGCCTTGGCCGCATCCACCAATTCGCAGACCAACCGGTAAGGGTCGAGGAAGTGCCCTGTACTCGGGAAAAACAGGCCGCCCTGGATCTGCGCGCTCAATTGCGGGGCAACCTCGCGTATGGCATCCCCCGACCAGAAATCCACCGGCACGTTTTGCGCCTGCATGCGGCGTTGCAACTCATCAATGGCGGTGCGGGAGTCTGTACGTTCGAACACCAGCAGCGAGCCGTCTTCACGCAACAGGTGCCCGCGCTGGATGCTTGCCAGCAAACGCTGCCAGGCGCCGAGGCTCGCTTCATTGAGCGCGCGAATACCCTCCACCGTGCGCTGGTAACTCGCCGGGCGCAGGTTCAGCAGCAGGCGGATGAACCAGGGCAGGGCGCGCGGCAGGTATTTCCAGTCCAGGCGCAGCGGGCCCATGGGGTCCATGAGCATGGCGGGCAAGCGCTTGAGGATCGACAGGTCGGCGATCGGGAACACCTGTTCGGTCGCAAGATGCCCGGCATTGCCGTAGGAGGCGCCCATGCCGGGTGCCTGCTGGTCGATCACCAGCACTTTCCGCCCCTGGCGCGCCAGCTGCAGGGCGCAGGCAACGCCAATGATGCCGGCTCCGATTACGGCGATATCTGCAGGGTCAGGGTCGTGCATCAGCTACGCCTCTCTCGACCAGTTGGCGTACCACTGGCGAAACAGCGCGTACTGGGTTTCTGCGTAACGCCGCTGGGCATCGCTGAGCACGTCGGTCTCGTTGAAGTGCAGGGCGTAGCCCTGGTCGCCGTTGAGTACCATCAGGTGCTTGTAATACAGCACCAGGTCGCAGCCTTCGTCGAAGGACGACAGCACCGCCAGCGCCGCTTCCAGTTCCCGCGCCAGGCGCCGGGCCTTGGCATCGCCCTTGGCGGCTTGCTTGCTCAGGGCCACCAGGTGCAGCACTTCGCGGGGCAAGGCATTGCCGACGCCGGTGATCGCGCCCGTGGCGTTGCAGTTGACGAAACCGTGCACCACCTGGGTATCGACGCCGACCATCAGGGTCACGCTGTCGTCCTGGGAGGTGATGTGCTCGGCGGCGTAGCGCAGGTCGGCAGCGCCACCGAACTCCTTGAAGCCGATCAGGTTCGGGTGTTCGCGGCGCAGTTCGAAGAACAACTCCGCGCGGGTGGCAAAGCCGTAGTAGGGGCTGTTGTAGATCACCGCCGGCAGGTTGGGCGCGGCCTTGAGGATCGCCGAGAAATGCGCCTTTTGCGCGGTGACCGAAGCACCACGGGACAGCACGCGTGGGATCACCATCAAGCCATGGGCGCCGACCTTGGCCGCGTGGGCGGCGTGGGCCACCGCCTCGCGGCTGTTCACCGCACCGGTACCGACAATGGTCGGCACGCCGGCCGCCACCAGGCGCGCCACGCCTTCCTGGCGTTCGGCTTCGGTGAGCAACGGCCAGTCGCCCATGGAACCGCAGTACACCACGGCGCTCATGCCGATATCTATCAGCTCGCGGCCCTTGGCGACCAGCGCGTCGAAGTCCGGCTTGCGCGCGGCGGTGCACGGGGTCATCAGCGCGGGGATGCAACCGGTGAAGACGTTATCGCTCATTGTCCTAGCTCCTTGCAGCGTTCAATCAAAAGGGATGGGCTCAGATGCCCCAGGCAAACGGGTCCTGCTCGTCGATCAGCAAGGTGCTGTCGGCGGTCATGTAGGCGCGGCCGGTGATGAAGGGGATGACACATTGGCCGTCCCATTCATAACGGCCTTCGAAGCGGCTGCCGGTGATGCTGGCCTGTACCCAGGTTTCGCCGGGGCCGAGTTTTCCATCGGCGGCCAGGCACGCCAGCTTGGCGCTGGTGCCGGTGCCGCAGGGTGAGCGGTCGTAGGCTTTGCCGGGGCACATGACGAAGTTGCGGCTGTCGGCGTGGGCATCGTCGGCGAACAGTTCGATATGGTCGATCAGGGCACCGTCTGCGCCGTGGATACCCTGGGCCTCGAGGGCCTTGAGCATCGCCCAGGTGTAGTCGGTGAGGGCGTCGACGTTGTCCATCTCCAGCGCCATGCCGTGCTCGGACACCAGGAAGAACCAGTTGCCGCCCCAGGCAATATCGCCCTGGACTGCACCGTGGCCCGGTACATCCACCGTCACCTGCTGGCGATAGCGATAGGCAGGCACGTTGCGCAGGGTCACGGCGCCGTCGTCGTGCAAGGTCGCGGCCACCGGCCCCACCGGGGTGTCGAGGGTGTGCACGCCCGGCTGGATACGCCCCAAGTGGTGCAAGGACGCCACCAGGCCGATGGTGCCGTGGCCGCACATGCCCAGGTAACCGGCGTTGTTGAAGAAGATCACCCCGCAGGTGGCGCCTGGGGTGACGGGCGCGCAGTACAGCGCGCCGACCAGGACGTCATTGCCACGGGGTTCCAGCAGGCAGGCGCGGCGCCACAGGTCGTGCTCGGTGCGCAGGTTTTCCAGCTGGTCGGCAATGCTCGCGCCCTTGAGCGCGGGGAAGCCGGTCATCACCAGACGTGTGGGTTCGCCGCCGGTGTGGGAGTCGATCACATGCAGTCGCTTCATAACGCGCTCCCTCTATGAAGGCTGTGGGGGCCTTCTTGTGAGTGTATGGATAGGCATGCAGTGGCCCTATCGTGAACGCGCAAGCGCGGCGGCGATTGATGTTTTTTGCTGGCGTCGATGACGAATTCAGCACAGTCCGCCCTGCTCGACAGCACCCCGGGCATGGGGCAATCTGCTTGCCATCGAGGTGAACACGGGGAGTGACACTCATGCTTCAAAGCGCGTTTGCGAGCCTTTGCCAAGGGCACGGGGCAAGCCCTCCCCACAGCATCGAGCAGCTATTGGCCGGTGTGGCGCAGCTGCTGCCGATGCTGGATGTGATCCCCAATGCCGCTATCTTCATCAAGGACCTGGACGCCCGTTACGTCCTCGCCAACCGCACCCTGGTGCAGCGCTGCGGCCTCAAGCAGTTGCAACCGTTGCTGGGCAAGACCAGCGCCGACGTCTTTCCCGCACAATTGGGGCCGGGCTACACCGAGCAGGATCGGCGCGTGCTGGAGCAGGGCTTTGTGTTGGAGGACCAACTCGAACTGCACCTCTACGGCAGCCGCGAACCCGGCTGGTGCCTCACCCACAAATGGCCGCTGTACAACCACGAAGGCCGCATCATCGGCCTGGCCGGCATCTCGGTCGACCTGCAATCGGCCAGCCAAACCCACCCGGCCTATCAACGACTGGCCGCCGTGGACGAGCACATCCGCACGCACTTCAATCGCCGCGTCACCCTCGGCGAACTGACGCGCATCGCCGGGATTTCCGTGGCGCAGCTGGAGCGCTACTGCAAGCGCGTGTTCCACCTGACACCCCGGCAGATGATCCAGAAAGTACGCTTGGAACACGCCCATCGGTTGTTGCACAGCGACATGCCGATTACCGAAGTCGCGCTGCAGTGCGGCTATACCGACCACAGCGCATTTACGCGGCAGTTCAAGGCGTCGACGGGGTTTACGCCGAGGCAGTATCGGGAAACCTGCTGAACGCCCGAGCCCCCGTTCAGGCAAGCCACATTGCAATGCAACGAATGGCCCGCCGAACCCTCATATGTTCACGAGTAATGTTTAACGACGACAGGTACCAAGCTTATGACCGCGGCTGAAAACAACCATGTGAACTGGCTGGTGGAACAATCGATGCTGCACGCAGCACGCCAGCGCGCCAAGCTCTATTCGGGCCAGGGCCGGTTGTGGCAACAGCCGTATGCGCAGACCCGGCCGCGTGATGCTTCGGCTTTGTCGTCGGTGTGGTTTACCGCCTACCCGGCGTCGATTGTGACGCGCGAGGGCGGTACGGTGCTGGAGGCGCTGGGGGACGAGACGCTGTGGCACGCGCTGTCGAAAATCGGCATCCAGGGCATTCATAACGGCCCGCTGAAAAAATCCGGTGGCCTCACCGGCAACCAGCACACGCCAACCATTGACGGCAATTTCGACCGCATCAGCTTCGAGATCGACCCGCAGTTGGGCACCGAGGCGCAGTTGCAGGCGTTGACGCGCATGGCGGCGGCGCACAACGCGGTGATCATCGACGACGTGATTCCGTCCCACACCGGCAAGGGCGCGGACTTTCGCCTGGCGGAGATGGCCTACGAGGATTACCCCGGCCTTTACCACATGGTGGAGATCCGCGAGGAAGACTGGCCGTTGCTGCCCGATGTAGCCGAGGGCCGCGACGCGCAGAACCTCAGCCCGCTGCAAGTCGATGCCCTGCGCGACAAGCACTACATTGTCGGTCAGTTGCAGCGGGTGATTTTCTTCGAGCCCGGCGTCAAGGAAACCGACTGGAGCACTACGCCCGTGGTCATAGGCGTGGATGGCAAGCCGCGCCGCTGGGTGTACCTGCACTACTTCAAGGAAGGCCAGCCCTCGCTGAACTGGCTCGACCCGACCTTCGCCGCGCAGCAGATGATCATCGGCGACGCCTTGCACGCCATTGACGTGATGGGCGCGAAAATCCTGCGCCTGGACGCCAATGGTTTCCTCGGCGTGGAACGCACCCTCGATGGCACGGCCTGGTCCGAGAGCCATCCGCTGTCGATTACCGGCAACCAGTTGCTGGGCGGGGCGATTCGCAAGGCGGGCGGTTTCAGCTTCCAGGAGTTGAACCTCACGGTGGATGACATTGCGTCGATGTCCCATGGCGGTGCCGACCTGTCCTATGACTTCATCACCCGCCCGGCGTACCAGCACGCGCTGTTGATGGGCGACGCCGAATTCCTGCGCCTGATGCTGCGCGAAATGCATCGCCAGGGCATCGACCCCGGCTCGCTGATCCATGCGTTGCAGAACCACGATGAGCTGACCCTGGAGCTGGTGCACTTCTGGACGCTGCATGCCCACGACACCTTCCTGTATCAGGGCCAGACGTTCCCCGGCAATATCCTGCGCGAGCATATCCGCGAGCAGATGTACGAGCGCCTGGCCGGCGAGCACGCGCCGTATAACCTTAAGTTCGTGACCAATGGGGTGTCCTGCACCACCGCCAGCATCATCACGGCGGCGCTGGGCATTCGCGACCTGGAGGCGATCAGTGCTGCGGACATTCAACAGATTCGCCAGATCCACTTGCTGCTGGTGATGTACAACGCCATGCAGCCGGGGGTGTTCGCCTTGTCCGGCTGGGACCTGGTAGGCGCGCTGCCGTTGGCCGCCGAGGAAGTCGCGCACTTGATGCAGGATGGCGACACCCGCTGGATTCATCGCGGCGCCTACGACCTGGTGGACCTGAACCCGGACGCAGAATTGTCGGCCGGCCAGATGCCGCGTTCGAAAAGCCTCTACGGCAGCCTCAACAGTCAGTTGCAGGACCCGGAATCGTTTGCCTCGCAACTGCAAAAAATCCTCGCCGTGCGCCGTGCCTACGACATCGCCGCCAGCCGCCAGATACTGGTGCCAGACGTACAGAACCCTGGGCTGTTGATCATGGTCCACGAACTGCCGGCCAACAAAGGCACGCAAATCACCGCGCTGAACTTCGGCGCCACGCCGATCACCGAAACCCTGCACCTGCCGGACATCGCGGCGGGGATGGTGGTGGACATCATCAACGAACGGGTAGAAGGGGACCTGACTGCAGAGGGTGAGTTCACCATTACTCTGGATGCGTACGAGGGGTTGGCGCTGCGGGTTATCGGCAGCACGCCGATGTAACCCCAATCCTCCAAATACCGAAGAATCCAATGTGGGAGGGGGTGTTTTCAGGCATGTGGCTGCTTTTCAGCCAACTGAAACCGATACCCCACCCCATACAACGACTCAATCGGCGTTTCCCCCGGGCACACCTGTTCCAGCTTGCGCCGCAGATTGCGGATATGGCTGTCCACCGTGCGGTCGGTCACCACGCGGTGGTCGGAGTAGATGTGATCCAGTAATTGGTCGCGGGAAAATACGCGGCCGGCGGCGCGGGCAAAGGTGTTGAGCAGGCGCAACTCCAGAGGCGTGAGGTCCAGCGTGATGCCGTCCAGCGAGGCCTGGTAGCGGGCCTCATCGATCAGCAGGCGTGGCGCGCTGGTGTCCAGCAACTGCGGGCTGCGGCGCAGGATGGCCTTGACCCGGGCCACCACTTCGCGGGGGCTGAAGGGCTTGCAGATGTAATCGTCGGCGCCGAGTTCCAGGCCGAGCAGGCGGTCCACTTCTTCGACGCGGGCGGTGATCATGATGATCGGCACCGCGCTGAAACCACGCAGGTCCTGGCACAGCTGCATGCCGTCACGGCCGGGCAGCATCAAGTCGAGCAGGACCAATTTGGGTTCGTGGGCGCGCACGGCGGGCACCACGTGCAGGCCATTGTCCAGGCACAGGGTGGTGTAGCCGGCCGCCTCGAGGTAGTCCCGCATCAGGGCCGCGAGCTTGGGTTCGTCTTCGACGATCAGGATCGGCTGTTCATCGTTCATGGTTCACAGGCTCCGGGGCAGGCGCAGGATCAGCCACAGGCCGCCGTAGGGCGAGTGGTCGGCAACCAGGCTGCCATCGTGGGCGTTGGCGATGCTACGGCAGATTGCCAGGCCCAGGCCCGCGCCGCCATGCTCGCGGTTGCGCGATGACTCGCCGCGGTAGAACCGCTCGAACAAGCGTGGCAACTGGCTGGCGGACACGCCCGGCCCGGAGTCGAGAAAGTCGATACGCACCGTGTCGCGGTCGACACCGACACTGATGCGCAACGTGCCGTTGACGTCGGTGTAGCGCACGGCATTTTCCAGCAGGTTGGAAAACAATTGCTGCAAGCGACTGGCATCCGCCAGCAGCTCCACGGGCTGGCGCGGCAGCTCCAGGTCGATCTGCAACTGGCGGGCCGTGAAGCGCTCCCGGTACATCGCCAGGCTGTTTTCGAGCAAATCGTTCAGCCGACATGGGGCCTTGCGGTAGGTCAGGGCGCCCACGTCCGCCAGCGACAGTTCATACAGGTCATCCACCAGCTTGCTGAGCATGCTGACTTCGCCTTGCAGCGACTTCATTGAGCTTTGGTCAAGGCTGCGCACACCGTCCTCGATCGCCTCCAGTTCGCCGCGCAGCACCGACAGCGGCGTGCGCAGTTCGTGGGAGACATCAGCCATGAACTCCCGGCGCATTTTTTCGTTGCGCTCCAGGGTGTAGGCCAATTGGTTGAAGTCGCGGGACAATTGGCCGACTTCGTCGTCGGAGGCCACGGCCACGCGGCTGCCGTAATCGCCGCTGGCCAGACGGTGGGTGGCGGCGGCCACGCGCTTGACCGGCTCCAGCAGCGTGCGGGCGATCCACCAGGCTATCAGCATCGCCAGCAGCAACGAGAACACGCCCATCACCAGGCTGGTGCGCAGTTGGTACTGCTGGAAGCGTTCGCCACCGGCTTCGGTCACGCTCTGGAACGGCGTGACGGCCAGCCAGCCGACGGTTTCGCTGTTCACCACCACGGGCTGTATCAGCGCATCCTCGCCAATGGCCGGGTAGCCGGTGACGCGTTTCTTGTCTTTATCGAGGAGGGCGATGCGAAACAGTGCACCGGTCAAGTCCGACGCCAGCGGCGGGCGGAAATCATCCGACGCACGCGCTGCATCCGGGTCAGGCCGCATGACGTCAAACCAGCGATCCGGCCGATTGCGCAGAAAGTCCCAGTTGCCCTCACGTTGGTAAGCCGTGGCCAGGCGCGGCACCACCTGGGCCATGCGCTCCATTGCCTGCTCATTGATAAAGCCCAGGAACCCGCGACCAAAACTCCAACTGGTGGCCAGGCCCATGCTCAGGATGACCAGCAACACACCGGCCAGCACCGCGACAAACAACTTGGTGGAGATACTCAACTTCATGAATGGGGGCCGTAACCAAAGGGACGCGTCCATTTAGGCCCCCACGGACGAAAGATTCAACCCAGGCCGGCAATCTTCAATTTTCCTGCACATTTGCCTTTCAGCATGAGGGTGAGGCTTGCACCACCCCGTCTTGCAGAGGCAACTATGTCGACTAAATTTTTCGCCAAATACCTGGTAACCGCCGCGGTTCTCATGTCCTTCATCATTCTGGTGCTGCTCGGCGGCTGCTCGGCTGGCGACCCCGTGCCCGACGTCGCCACCCCCAAAGTCTCGGTGATCACCGTGCAACCCAAGAGCCAGGTGCGAACCACTGAACTGGCCGGGCGTACCCAGGCTTTTATGGTCGCCGAGATTCGCCCGCAGGTCGGCGGTATCGTGCAACAGCGCCTGTTTGTCGAAGGCGCCGAGGTGAAAGCCGGGCAGGCGCTGTACCAACTGGATGCGGCACCGTACAAGGCGGCGCTGGCTGAGGCGCAGGCGAGCCTGGCCAAGGCGCGCGCCACCTTGAAGTCGGCTCAGGCCACCGCCGCGCGTAATGCCCAGTTGGTGAAGATCGACGCCATCAGCCAGCAAACCAACGAGGACTCACAGGCCACCCTGCTGACCGCCGCCGCTGATGTTCAAGTGGCCCAGGCCGACCTCGACACCGCTCGCATCAACCTGGCCTACACCCGCATCAGCTCGCCGGTGGCCGGGCGCATTGAGACCTCCACGGTCACCCCCGGTGCATTGGTGGTGGCCAACCAGGACACCGCGCTGACCACCGTGCAGCAACTCGACCCGATCTATGTGGATGTGACCCAGTCCACCACTGAGTTGCTCGCCCTCAAGCGCGACCTGGCCCGTGGCGTATTGCAGGCCAATGGAGACGGCGAGGCCCGCATCAGCCTCAAGCTGGATGACGGCAGCGCCTACAACCACGACGGCCGTCTCAAGTTCAGCGGGGTGAGCGTCAACCAGGGCACCGGCACCGTGACCTTGCGTGCAGTGTTCGACAACCCGGAGCATTTGCTGATGCCCGGCATGTACGTGCGCGGCGTGTTAGAGCAGGCCCGCGATGACCAGGCGATCCTGGTCCCGCAAAAAGCCGTGAGCCGCAGCGCCAGCGGCGTGACCTCGGTGTTGCTGGTGGTTGACGGCAAGGTCGAGCAACGCGTGCTCACCGTTGACCGCGCCGTGGGCAACCAGTGGTGGGTCACCGCCGGTTTGAAGGCCGGTGACCAGGTGATCGTCGAGGGTGGGCAAAAAGTCCGCATCGGCGCCGTGGTCCAGACCCAGGCCGCAGATGCCGGCGCCCTGGCGCAGGAGGGTTGAACATGGCACGTTTCTTTATTGATCGACCGATTTTCGCCTGGGTCATCGCCATCGTGATCATGCTCGGCGGCGCGTTATCCATCAGCCAGTTGCCGCTGGAACAGTACCCGGACATCGCGCCGCCCACCGTGCGTATTTCCGCCACCTACACCGGCGCTTCGGCCAAGACCGTCGAGGACTCGGTGACCCAGGTCATCGAGCAGCAAATGAAAGGCCTGGACAACCTGACCTACATGTCGGCCTCCAGCAGTTCGGCGGGCAGTGCCAGTATCAGCCTGACCTTTGGCGCCGGCACCGACCCGGATGTGGCTCAGATGCAGGTGCAGAACAAGCTGCAACAGGCCGAGTCGCGCTTGCCGCAGTCGGTGCAGAGCGAAGGCCTGACCGTGACCAAGGGCGGCTCGGACTTTTTGATGATTGCCGCCCTGGCCTCGGATAATCCCAGTGTCACCGGCACCCAGATCGGTGACTACATCTCCAGCACCTTGCTCGATTCCATCAGCCGTATCGATGGGGTGGGGGACGTACAGACCCTCGGTTCGGGCTACGCCATGCGCATCTGGCTGAACCCGGCGCTGCTGGAAAAATACGCGCTGATGCCGTCGGATGTGAGCGCCGCGCTGGAGGCGCAAAACACCGAAGTGTCAGCCGGCCAGCTCGGCGCATTGCCGGCGGTGAAGGGCCAGCAACTCAATGCCACCATCAGCGCGCGCAGCAAACTGCAAACGGCCGAAGCGTTCCGCAATGTGGTGGTCAAGTCCAGTAGCGACGGCGCGGTAGTGCTGCTCGGCGACGTGGCGACCGTAGAGTTGGGCAGCGAGAGCTATGACATCAACTCGGCCCTCAATGGCAAGCCGGCCGCCGCCATGGGCGTGCAACTGGCGGCGGGCGCCAATGCGCTGGACGTGGGCGAGGCAGTCAAGGCCAAGCTCAAGGAGCTGGCGCCGTTTTACCCCACTGAAATGCAATTGAAGAACGTGATCGCCTACGACACCACGCCCTTTGTGAGCCTGTCCATTGAGGAAGTGGTCAAGTCCCTGGGCGAGGCCATCGTGCTGGTGGTGCTGATCATGTTCCTGTTCCTGCAAAACCTGCGGGCCACGCTGATCCCGGCGATCACTGTGCCGGTGGTCCTGCTGGGCACGTTGGGTGTGTTGGCGTTGTTCGGGTATTCGATCAATACCCTGACCATGTTTGCCATGGTCCTGGCCATTGGGTTGCTGGTCGACGATGCGATCGTGGTGGTGGAAAACGTCGAACGGGTGATGGCCGAGCAGGGCTTGTCGGCCCTGGCGGCCACGCGGCAATCGATGGATGAAATCACCAGTGCACTGGTCGGCATCGCCCTGGTGTTGAGTGCGGTGTTTATTCCCATGGCGTTTTTTGGGGGTTCCACCGGGATTATCTATCGGCAGTTTTCGGTGACCATCGTCTCGGCCATGGTGCTTTCGGTGGTGGTCGCGATGACCCTCACGCCGGCACTGTGCGCCACGTTGCTCAAGCCGGGGCACGCAGTTCAACGGGGTTTTTTCGGCTGGTTCAACCGTTCTTTTGAGCGTTGCTCCAGCGCGTATGAAGCGTTGGTCGGCGCTGTCCTGCAACGCTCACGGCCCAGCCTGGTGGTGTACGCGCTGATCGCCGCAGCCATGGCTGCGGGCTACGCCAGCTTGCCCACCTCGTTTCTGCCGGATGAGGATCAGGGCATTCTCATGGCGCAAATCCAGCTGCCAGTGGGGGCCACCGACAGCCGTACCCAGGCGGTGTTGCACCAGTTCGAGCAGTACATGCTCAAGCAGCCGGAAGTCGAGGCGATGATCAGCATCAGCGGCTTGGGTATGGGCGGCAACAGCCAGAACACCGCGCGTGCGTTTATTCGCTTGAAAGACTGGAGTGAGCGCTCAGACGATGCCGCCACGATTGCCCAACGCGCCACGTTGGCCCTGGCAAGCATTGGCGATGCCGATGTGTTCGTGATGCAACCGCCCGCCGTGCGAGGCCTGGGCCAGAGTTCAGGGTTTGATTTGCAGCTCAAGGACCTCGCCGGTCTTGGCCACGATGCGCTGGTGGCGGCGCGCGAGCAGTTTATCGCGCTGGCCAGGCAAGACCCGCGCCTGCTGGGCGTGCGCAGCAATGCCCTGGACGACGCACCGCAACTCAAAATCAGCATCGATGACCGCAAGGCGGGGGCCTTGAGCCTGAGCACCAGCGACATCAACAGCACCTTGTCCACGGCGTTGGGCGGTACGTATGTGAACGACTTCCTCAACCAGGGCCGCGTGAAGAAGGTTTACGTGCAGGGCGAGGCCAGCACCCGCATGCAAGCAGCGGATCTGGATCACTGGTTCGTGCGTAACAGCAACGATGAAATGGTGCCGTTTTCGTCATTTGCCAGCAGTGCCTGGAGCTATGGCTCGCCTTTGCTGGAGCGCTACAACGGCACATCCTCCCTGGAAGTGGTCGGTGACCCGGCGCCCGGCGTGAGTTCCGGCGCTGCGATGGACGCGGTGGAAGCGATTGCCCGGCAACTGCCCGATGGCATCGGCTACGAATGGACCGGCCAGTCCTACCAGTTGCGTCTGTCCGGGTCTCAGGCGCCTTTGCTGTATGCGGTGTCCATCCTGTTTGTGTTCCTGTGCCTGGCCGCACTGTACGAGAGTTGGTCGGTGCCATTCTCGGTGATTCTGGTAGTGCCGCTGGGCATCGTCGGCGCGGTGTTGGCCACGCGATTGACCGGGTTGAGCAATGACGTGTACTTCCAGGTCGGCCTGCTGAGTACCGTAGGGCTGGCGGCGAAGAACGCGATCCTGATCGTTGAGTTTGCCAAGCACCTGCAAGAGCAGGGCAACAGCCTGCGCGAGGCGACGCTGATCGCCGTGCGCCAGCGCTTGCGGCCGATCCTGATGACCTCCCTGGCCTTCATGTTCGGCGTGCTGCCCCTGGCCGTGAGCAGTGGCGCAGGTTCCGCTGGGCGTCGGGCCATCGGTACCGGCGTGCTGGGCGGCATGTTCAGCGCCACGGTGCTGGGGATCTTCTTTGTACCGCTGTTTTTTGTGTTGATCCGCCGCCGATTTGGCCGTGTCAGCACGACGCCCATTGTCGAAAAAGGTGACGCATGATTCGCTTTCTCTGCCCATTAATGGCCGCATTGGTCCTGAGTGGCTGCATCAACCTGGCGCCTCACTATCAGCAGCCCGAGGCTCCGGTGCCTGGCGAATGGCAAGCGGGTGTGCAGGGTGAGGTGCCGGCCGACATCCAGTGGCAGCAGTTCTTTACCGACCGCCGCTTGGCAAACCTGCAAACCCTGGCCCTGGCCAATAACCGCGACCTGCGCCTGGCCAGCCTGAATATCGAGAAGGCCCAGGCGCAATACCGCATCCAGCGCGCCGCGGCGTTCCCGACCATCGACGCCAGTGTCAGCGGTACCCATAGCCGCACGCCGGGTTCGCTGTCCAGCAGCGGCACGGCCGTCACCAGCCACGACTACAGTGCGCAACTGGGGCTGAGCAGCTATGAAGTCGACGTGTTCGGCCGCGTGCAGAACCTGCAGGACGAAGCGCTGGAAGACTACCTGGCGCTGACCGAAACCCGGCGCAGTACGCAAATCAGCCTGGTGGCAGAAGTGGCCACCGCCTGGCTGACCCTGGCCGCCGACAACGAGCACCTGCACCTGGCCGAGGAGACCCTGGCCAGCCAGCAATCCACCTACGAATTGACCCAGCGCAGCCACGCCCTGGGTGGTTCGACAGCGTTGGCCGTGGCCCAGGCGCAGACCACCGTCGAGTCGGCGCGGGTCGATGTGGCCGAGTATCAGAGCCAGATTCTCCAGGACCGCAACGCCTTGCGCCTGCTGGTTGGCAGCGACATCCCAGACGCCTTGCTGCCCGACGCCCACCTGCAATCGGCGGCGGCGTTGGTGCAGGTGCCGGCCGAACTGCCGTCGAGCCTGTTGCAGCGACGCCCCGATGTTCTCGCGGCGGAACACAGCCTCAAGTCCGCGAATATTGACATTGGCGCGGCCCGTGCGGCGTTTTTCCCCAGCATCAGCCTCACCGCGAATGCGGGCTCCGCCAGTTCGTCACTGTCCAGCCTGTTCAAGGCCGGCAGCGGCGCCTGGACCTTCGCCCCGAGCATCAGCGTGCCGATCTTCGATGCCGGCAGTAACCGCGCGACCCTGGATGCCGCCAAAGTCGAGAAAGAGATCCAGGTGCAGACCTACCAGCAAACCCTGCAAACCGCGTTCAAGGAAGTCGCCGATGCCCTGGCCGTGCGCAGCACCCTGGACCAGCGTCTCACCGCCCAGCAAGCGCTGACCGAGGCGAGCCAGAAGAGCTACGACCTGTCCGACGCGCTCTACCGCGCCGGCTCGCAAAGCTACCTCGAAGCCCTGGACTCCCAGCGCTCGCTGTACAGCGCCCAGCAGGACCTGATCACCCTGCGCCTGGCAGAGCAGAGTAATCGGGTGAGTTTGTATAAGGTGATGGGGGGAGGGTGGCAGTAGTCCCAGGTGTGCTGTGGTTAGCGAGGCTCTGCGATGCGGCTAAGCAGCCTGTCTCGATGTCGATATCAGGCGACTGAGTGCCGTTATCAGGCTGTTTTCGCGGCAGGGATGCCGCGTACTGTGACTCGTCATTAAGAAACGATGATCGCCTGACCCTCCAGTCAGTACGTCTTAACGTCGATCACAGAGAATAAAAACAACGATGAATAGCCTGAGTTCCAAGGATTCAAACGGCCAGTTGGCGCAGGGCTTCAAGCCGCGCCATGTCACCATGCTCTCCATCGCAGGCATTATCGGCGCGGGGTTGTTTGTCGGGTCCGGGCACGCCATTGCGGCGGCGGGGCCGGCGGTGATGCTGGCGTATCTGTTTTCCGGCCTGTTGGTCGTGCTGGTCATGCGCATGCTGGGGGAGATGGCGGTGGCCAATCCGGACACCGGCTCATTCTCGACCTACGCCGACCAGGCCATCGGCCGCTGGGCCGGGTTTACGATCGGCTGGTTGTACTGGTGGTTCTGGGTGCTGGTGATTCCCATCGAAGCCTTGGCCGCCGGGCATATCCTCAACCAGTGGTTCCCCCAGATCGACGCTTGGCTGTTTGCCTTGTTGTCGATCTTTTTGTTGGTGGTCACCAATTTGTTCAGCGTCTCCAAGTACGGCGAATTCGAGTTCTGGTTTGCCATGGCCAAGGTCGTGGCGATCATCGGCTTCATCGGCCTGGGAGGCGCAGTGTTGATGGGCTGGATTCCCGAGCGGGAGGCCAGCGGCTTGAGTCGCTTGATGGAAGAACACGGTGGTTTCGCACCTAACGGCCTGTCTGCGGTGGTCGGGGCTTTCATTACCATCATGTTCAGCTTTATTGGCACGGAAGCCGTCACCATTGCGGCAGCCGAGTCCAGCAACCCGGCGCAGAATATCGCCCGGGCCACGCGCTCGGTGATGTGGCGTATCGGCGTGTTTTACGTGTTGTCGATCTTTGTGGTGATTTCCGTGGTGCCGTGGAATGACCCGCTGTTGGCGTCGGTAGGCTCTTATCAACGTGCCCTGGAACTGATGAACATTCCCCACGCCAAGTTACTGGTGGACGTGGTGGTGTTGATCGCCGTGGCCAGTTGCATGAACTCGTCCATCTACATTGCTTCGCGCATGCTGTATTCCCTGGGCAAGCGTGGGGACGCGCCAGCGCTGATGAAAAAGACCTCGGCGGCGAGTGTGCCAAGGGCCGCCGTGATCGCCAGCACGGTCCTCGGTGCCGGTGTGACCTTGCTCAGTTACTTCATGCCGGCCGGGCTGTTCCAGTTTCTGCTGGCCAGTTCGGGGGCCATCGCCTTGCTGGTGTACCTGGTGATCGCCGTTTCGCAGCTGCGCATGCGCAAGGTCCTGCAGCGCCGCAATGTCACGCTGACGTTCAAGATGTGGCTGTTTCCCTGGCTGACCTGGGTGGTCATTGTCTTCATCTGTTGCGCATTGGCGGTGATGCTGTTGACCCCCGAGCATCGCTTCGAGGTGTCTTCGACGATCATCCTGGCCTTGCTGATTTCCTTGGTCGGCGTCCTGACTGCACGCCAACCCGAACCTGAGCGCAAGTCGATGCCGGTCGCCTCGCAGCCATGAACGCTCGGCCGGTGACCCGCCTGGTGTTTGTGTTGCTGGACCAGTTCACCCTGATCTCACTGGCGTCTGCCGTAGAGCCGCTGCGCATGGCCAACCAGCTATCAGGCCAGGAACTCTACTCTTGGCAGACGGCCAGCACCGACGGTAATCCCGTATGGGCAAGCGATGGCATGCCCATCACACCTGACTGTTCGATAGGCAGTGCGCCTTGCGCCGATATCGTGCTGGTGTGCGGCGGTACGGGCATTCAAGGCACGGTGACCGACGAGTTGATGAAGTGGTTGCGTACCCAGGCACGTTATTCGAAGCGTCTGGGTGGTATTTGTACCGGCAGTTGGGTATTGGCCCGGGCGGGGTTGCTCGACGGGTTTGAATGCAGTGTGCATTGGGAATGGCTGGCGGCCATGCAGGAAGCCTTTCCACGGGTGAGCCTCAGCGCCAGCGTGTTTACCCTCGACCGCGATCGCCTGACCAGCTCGGGCGGCACCGCGCCCATGGATATGATGTTGCACCTGATTGGGCGTGAGCATGGGCACGAGCTGTCGGCGGCGATTTCGGACATGTTCGTGTACGAGCGCATGCGCAATGAGCAAGACCATCAGCGCGTGCCGCTCAAGCACATGCTCGGCACCCAGCAACCGAAGCTGCAGGAAATCGTCGCGCTGATGGAGGCCAACCTGGAAGAACCGATCAACCTGGATGAACTGGCGGAGTATGTGGCCCTGTCACGGCGTCAGCTTGAGCGAATGTTCCAGAAGTACCTGCACTGTTCACCCTCGCGCTACTACCTGCGGTTGCGGCTGATCCGCGCGCGCCAGTTGCTCAAGCAAACCCCCATTTCGATCGTGGAGCTGGCCTTGCTCTGCGGGTTTGTGTCCACACCGCACTTCTCCAAATGCTACCGCGAGTACTTTGGTGTGCCGCCCAGTGACGAGCGCCTGGTGACGGCAGGAGAGCGAGCCGTCATTCTGAAGCCGATGATTCGCGCCGTACCGATGCCGATGCCGATGAGTGCCTTGGAGCAGGCGCGGGGGGAATCGACGTTTGCCAGTGTCCGGCTCAAGGCACGGAGCTGAGAGCACAGTGAGTGGGTGTGAGCGCTGATCAGCGACGCTTGCGTTTCGAGTTTCAGGCCCCACTCACGCCGGGTTTAAACCCGCATAAATGCCTTGATTCTCTCGCCGCACTGATCGGCACGAATCATCCCAGGCGCCGCATCCAGCGCAACCAGGCCGTCTTCCATGAAAATCACCCGGTCGGAAATGGACAGGGCGAAGTCCATCTCGTGGGTCACGATCAGCATGGTCATGCCTTCTTTTGCCAGGTCGCCGATGACCTTGAGCACGTCGCCCACCAGTTCCGGGTCAAGGGCTGACGTCGGCTCATCAAACAGCATGATGTGCGGGTCCATGGCCAATGCGCGGGCGATTGCCACGCGTTGTTGCTGACCCCCAGATAACTGATGCGGATATTTTTGTGCGTGAGCCAGCAGTCCGACCTTGTCCAGCAGGGCGTAGGCGCGCTGTTCGCTGATGAGTTGGTCGCGGCCGTGATAGCGCGGCGCGAGGGTAACGTTGTCGAGAATCGTGCGATGAGGAAACAGGTTGAAGCTCTGGAACACCATGCCGATGTGCTGTACCCCACAGCGTACTTGTTGCGTGTTGGTGTTGTCACCGGCGTGGATATAGCTTTCGCCGAACAGAATGATCTCGCCCTGGTCGATGCTTTCCAGGGCGTTGACGGTGCGAATCAGCGAGGTTTTTCCCGAGCCCGAGGGGCCGATGATGGAAATCACCTGACCCACATTTACATCAAGGTTGATGCCCTTGAGCACAGCATGCTGGCCGTAGCGCTTGTGAATGTTGACCAGTTGCAGGGCGGGTGCGGAGCCAGGCCCAGGCGCTTTACCAGCGCTTGTCGAAGGGGGCGTCGCCCGTGACGCGCGTAGACGCCCCACGCTGATGTCATCCAGCGTTTGGGGTGTGCGGTTGTTGAGTTCCAGGTGGTGCTCCAGCCAATGAAACAGCCAGCCGAGCACGGTCACGATCAGCACGTAATACACCGCCACAGCCGAGAGGGTTTCCATGACCAGGAAGTTTTGCGCGTAAAGGCGCTGGCCCACGGTCAACAGTTCGGTCAAGGAAATCACCGAGACCAGCGAGGTCAGTTTCACCACGGTGATGTATTCGTTGATCAGCGTCGGCAGGGAAATGCGGAACGCCTGTGGGATCACGATCAGACGCTGTAAACCGAGCAGGCCGATGCCCAGCGCGCGGCCGGCCTCTTTTTGTCCTTTGGCCACGGATATCAAGCCGCCACGGTGGATTTCCGCCATATAGGCCGCTTCGGTGACCACCAGGGCCAACAGGCCGGAATAGAACGGGTTGGACAGTACCCCCCGGGTGACCGGGAACATCTGCGGCAGGTTATAGACGAACACCACCAATACCAGCAGCGGCACGCTGCGAAAGAACCAGATATAAATCGACGCCGGCACGCTGATCCAACGCGTGGCCGAAAGCTTGGCCCAAGCCAGCAGGAAGCCCAGCAGCATGCCGATGAACCAGGCCAACGTGCTGAGCTCCACCACCGTAATGCAGGCTTTCCAGAAGTCCGAGAGCGAAAACAGAGAAAAAAAGTAAGGCCATTCAAATTGCATGTGTACCTCCAACTGCTGGCGTCGACGCAGGCTTCACCTGGGCCGGGCAGTCAAGCGAAAGCCGCCGACGGTGGGAGCGGCTTCGCTCCCACAGGGCTGCACTGAGTCAGTTAGTCGGTTCTTCTAGGTTGTATTTCTTCAACAGCGCGGCGTACTCACCGGACGCCTTGCTCGCCTCAAAGGCCTTGAGCAGTGCCTGATAGAGCGCGTCGTTGCCTTTCTTGACGTAAATACCCAGCGTTTGCTGGTAGATCGAGTGCTCGGTGCTGACCACGACGCGACCCTTGGTACGTTCTGCGATCATGCCGGCGGCGCCGTCGATCTCGACCTGAGCCTGCACATTGCCGGAGAGCAGCGCCTGGGTCACTTCGGGTGCGGACGGGAACTCGCTGACCATAATCGCGCCCTTGTTATTCGGGGTGCAGTAGTCCGTCGAGAGCGTGTTGAACTGCGCCACCCACGTGGTGCCTTTTTCCAGGCCGACTTTCAGGCCGCAGAGGTCTTCCGGTACTTTCGGTTTCAGCGGGCTGTCTTTAAGCACCATGATCGCTGCGCCGGTCTTGGCGTACGGGATGGTTTGCGCTTGCGTCTGCCGCTGGGGCGTGATGTACATGCCGGAGATGATCGCGTCGTAGTGACCGGCGTTCAGGCTGAGGATCAGGTTGGAAAACTTGGTGTCAACGAAGTCGGCCTTGAGGTCCAGGTGCTTGGCGAGCAGGTGCGCCAGCTCGGGGTCGGAACCGACGACGTTTTTATGTTCGTCGTATGACTCGAAGGGCGGATAGGTGATTTCCATGCCGACCTTGAGTATGCCGGGTGTCACCGTCGTTGCGGCATGGGCGCCAGCTGCACCAAGGAGTGCGACGGCCAGCAGGGTCAAGCGGACAGCATTATTGATTGGATTGCGCATCATCGATGACTCCACGTCGGTAAAGTAGGGCTGGGCGGGTGGTTAAACAGGGCGGTGTGACCAGGCTGAGGGTTGCATCAGGACGCGTCCTGCGCCTGGCTCTTTAAGTGACCGAAGCTCGATGGCTTGCGCGCTTTCTCGTACAGCTTGAGTTCGCCCCGTTCGACTTTGCGGCGCAGGTACTGATAGGTCTGCAGCGCTTGGCCGAACATGTGCTCACCGATGGTGATTTCCTCGTAATCCTTAGCGCCTTCAAGAAACTGTGGCAGTGGCTTGATCTGCGTATGGAAGTCGCATGCGTAGAAGAGTGGGAAGGCGTAGCGCTCTTCACTGACGGTTCGCACTCGGTGAGCCGTAGCGACGAACGTACCCGCAGTCATGACCTCCAGCATGTCGCCGATGTTGACCACAAAGGCACCTTCCACGGGCGGCGCATCAATCCAGTGCCCCTGATCGTTCATCACCTCGAGGCCTGGCTTGTCGGCAAGCAAAATGGTGAAGCACTCATAGTCGGTATGCGCACCAATGCCGGGTGCGTCTTGGGCGGCCAGGTCAAATGGGTAGTGAATCAGGCGCAGTTTCGACGGTGGGCGGGTAACCAGTGCTTCGAAATAGTCCTCTTCCAGGCCCAATGCGAGCGCGAAGCCCTTGAACAGGCGACGACCCAACGCAAACACCGCTGCGTAGTAAGCTTCGACGGCGGGACGGAAACCCGGCAGGTCTGGCCATTCATTGGCGCCGATCAATGGGGTCCCGGCCATGACCAGCGGATCGTCTTCGCCTACTTCAAAACCGACATCGAAGGCTTCCTTGTGATCGGGTTTGCCTTTGGCATAGACCTCTTCGCCTTCAGGCACAAAACCCTTGTGGCTGCGGGAGGTGCCGATGTAGTGCTGCATCTTGTACGCAAGGGATTGCGCAAACAGGTCCTTTGCCGCGTGACGCAAGCCGTCGATCAGCGACGACTCGATGCCGTGGTTCTTGATGTACAGAAAACCCACTGCGCGGGCGGCGTTACCGAGCTCTTCGGCCACTGCCTGGCGCTGTGTGATGTCGTCGCTGTACAGCCCGGCGATGTCCACCAGCGGAATGCGATTGAAGTTGGCGGCCTTTGGCGTTTTGTCAGGCATGTGGGAACGCTCCTTATCGGGTTGAGGCACCGCTGAAGCGGCGGAAATGCTCGCGCTCGGTGTTTGCCATCCACACATTCAGCGACCACAGGTCGGCCACCGGCACATTGGTGAAGGGCAGGTGATGCAGATAGCCGTCGGCACCGAACTCCGGTGTCAGCGTGCTGACCTGATAGCCGCGGTTTTCCTGGGATCGCCAGATGGCCTCCCAATGTTGCTGATGGAAGGCCAGCGCCTGGGCATACTCGGGGGCGGCGGGGTGGGGAACCTGGGGCCCCTGGTCATAACCGACCCGGGCTTGAATGTGGTGAACGCGTTCGACGAAGGCGCTGAGGTCGTCTTCCGGATCGTTGAGCAGGCGCTCGCAGGTGACGACCCAATGACTGATGTCGCTGGTGAAGCGCAGGTCCGGCAGTTGACGAATCAGCTCGAGGGTGACCCAGGGGTTGAACAACGAGCGCGCACGATGGGTTTCAAAGGCGCATACCTGGCCGTGCTTGCGCGCGACGTCCATCGCGCGGCCAAAGAAGTCGACTTGCTGTGCCAGTGGCCAGCGGTCGTTGCCAGCCAGCAGGTTGATGAAGCGCGGCGATAACTCAGCCGCCCAACCGAGTTTTTTATCGAGGTCCAGAAGGTGTTCGTCGACGCTCGCCGATTGTTGCGGCAGAACATCGTAGGCGCTGAAGACGGTACTGATATAGCTGACGTGGTTGGCGCGTAGAAAGGCTGCGAACTCGGCGCGTTCGCTGGCGGTCATCGGCAGGCGAGCTTCCATGCCATCGAACCCGGCTTCAAGCAGCTCCTCCAGCGCTTGTGCCTTGCTCGCGGTGTAGCCCCACAACGTTCGGAATATTTCCAACTTCATCGATCTGCTCCAAAGGTGCCTTCGCATGATTGACACAGCGGCGTTGCGGCGTTAACCGAAACGCACAAAAAACGGCAGTGACAATCAGAAAAGGCAATCTTCGGGCCGCATCTCTGTGGAAAGGCTCCTTTGTTGCCGCCAATAGTAGGGAGGGGCGGTTGGCGGAAAGAATAGGGAAGTGCAAATAGATAGTTCAGAGATTTCTAAACTATTGTTCAGTGCGGCTCAGGGTGGCGTCATGCGTTAAAACTCGGTTATGACGGTTACACCTGCCGTCTCGAAGCGGTCCATGTTCGTCAACGCATCGATGGACTGCGCCAGGCTGATGGTTTTACCCACGAGTTTTTCAGGTGCCAGCTTGCCTGAGGTGATCATCTCGATCATGGCGCCATAGCGATGCGCTTGCATCCCGTGGCTACCGTAGATCTCAAGTTCATGGGCGATAACCTTGCTCATGGGGATTGCCGGCGTGGCGTGATCAGCGAGCATCAGCCCGACCTGGACGTGCTTGCCGCGACGGCGCAGGTTGTTGATGGAGTTGAAACAGGTGGTTGGGTGGCCTAATGCGTCCAGCGAGACGTGGGCACCGCCCTGGGTGATTTCCAGCACGGCTTCGGTGACGTCTGCGACGCACTGGGCATTAAGGGTGGCGACAGCGCCGAGCGCGCGTGCCAGGTCGAGTTTTTCCTGGGAAATATCGATGGCGATCACGTTTGCGCCAATGGCCTGGGCGATCATCACCGCAGACAGGCCTACGCCACCACAGCCGTGAACCGCTACCCACTGACCGGCGCTGACGTTGCCTTGGTCGACGATTGCACGGAACGAGGTGGCGAAGCGACAACCCAGGCTTGCGGCGGTAGCGAAGTCCATGCTCTCAGGCAGCGCGACCAGGTTCAGATCGGCCTGGTGGATGCCGACGTACTCGGCAAAAGAACCCCAATGAGTGAAGCCCGGCTGGAATTGCGTGTGGCAGACCTGCTGATTGCCGCTGTTGCACTGCGCACAAGCACCACACCCGCCCACGAACGGCACGGTCACGCGGTCACCGACCTTCCACCGCGTGACGTCGTTGCCCACTTCGGCCACGATGCCCGCCAGTTCATGACCCGGTACATGGGGCAGTTCAATGTCGGGGTCGTGACCTTTCCAGCCATGCCAGTCGCTGCGGCACACCCCGGTGCCAAGCACCTGGATCACCACACCATGACGTTCCGGGGATGGGTCTGCCACGTTCATCAGGCGCGGCGGCTTGGAAAAGGCTTCGTAGACGACTGCTTTCATTCAAATTACCTAGGCTTGGAGGGGCGATTCAGGTATTGCCATTATGAATGAGCGCCTTGAAATTACCTTTCAAGTTGCAATTGACCGAACGCAAGAATTGAAATTAACCTTCATTTTAAAGTCAGAATTTGAGGAGTTATTTCATGATTGAGCAGCTCGATAAGGCGGACATTGCAATATCGGAGCGTTTGCAGCGGGACGGCAAGCTGTCGAATGTCAAGCTGGCCGAGCAGTTGTCCCTCAGCGAAGCGTCCTGTTGGCGCAAGCAAAGACGGCTGGAAGAATGCGGGGTTATCGAGGGATACCAAGCCATTCTCAATCGAAAGAAACTCGGGTTGGGCCTGAAGGCCTTTGTCCAGATCTCCTGCACGGATCACAGCGAAGAAGCCACGGCAAGGTTTGAAAAGATTATTCAGGCGGCCCCGCAGGTATTGAGTTGCCATAACACAACGGGGGAGGCGGACTTTCTACTTGAGGTGGTTGCACGGGACTTGGACAGCTATAGCCGCTTTGTCGAAACAGTGCTGAGGAAGCTCCCTGGGGTTTCAAGTATTCGCTCGAACCTCTCCCTGCGCGAGATGAAGACCACCCATCGACTGCCCGTCAGCGAGCTCTTGAGTATCTGAAGGCTGTCAGGCAGGACGAGAGTCATCGTTCGCCCGGACAATCGAGCATTTCGGCACTGTTATCGAGCATTTCGGCACAGTCCCCCGTCTTTGTTCAACCTAGACTCGAGCTTCACTTTCAGACTCAGCTGGAGCGGCGATGAACATCAGATTAATCCTGCCTGCACTCTCCATGGCCGTAACACTCAGTGGCTACGCTGCGGACTTCTCACTGACCAGCCGGGGTTCGGTGGCGCTTGCCCTCCTGTCGAGGATAAACCCCATCGCTATCAATTCACCGTGTGGGCCTTGAAAGCCGACAAGCTACCGCTCGACAACCAGGCCAGCGGAGCCTTGGTAGGTTACATGCTCAACGCCAACGTCCTGGCCAAAGCGACCATTACTTCAACTTACGGACGTTAAGCACGATGTGCCGTTGGGACGGCATACAGCACCGGGAAAATATTATCGATGCATCTGTCATACGGGCGCGACATGCCCTTACCTTGCCAAAGGTGCCGGTGTTCGTGACCACTTTGTGTCGAGTGCGGCAGGGGGAAAAACTGTTGCAATGGGATGACCGGGAAATGCGCGCAGGGCCTCAGCATCTGATTCTGATGCCGGCCGGGCGCGAGCCAGGTGCTGACGTTTACCGATGGGTACCGGACCAGGCCGTCTGGCGTTAGTGCTACCGTTTACGCAGCCCCGCTGGAGCCTGCTGGATGACTCATTCAATTTCAGTTCACCACATCGCAATGCCTCCAGCCGCGCCATCCGGGAAATACCCACGGCGCCGAATGGATCGAAATACACACCGGCAGGGTCACCTTGTGCCAGTCTGGGCGCGTCCATTCGTCTGTTGCCCGGCACTCTGGGGGGCATGGCGTTTCTCAACCTTAAGCACGGATATCCCGAGCCCAAGAACGGAGAGCCAGCATGGAAATCAATGAGAATGCCCCGGGCAACATTTCACAGCAGGCTGTAACGCGCGGCACGGACAACGAGACAGGGCACGACCCGAAGCGTGATGAGGATAAGATCCCGCTGCCGCCGGACGACGATGCCCCCCTTGAAGAGGATATGTCTGATGTGGACGCCGCCGATTCAGTGGCGAGCGAACACCCTGACAACTGAGGTGTTTCAGTTCAACGAACCCGGCCAGGGTGTCGCAGGTGACTGCGAATCCGAAGGCGGCTGTAAAGCCGCCTCCTGGGCGATGGCTAGCGGGCGTTCAGCCCGTTGAGAAACTCGGTGTGTTGCAACGTCCTGGAAAACATCGGCAGCGTGAAGCGTTCGGCAGCCTGTTGTTGCTCGTCGGTGAAGGTCGCGGTGCAATCGATCAGCGTTACCACGTTATAGCCCTTCTCATAACCTGATCGAACCGTGCCTTCGACACAGCAGTTGGTCAGGAAGCCCGCCACCACCAGGGTCTGGATGCCGTTGTTGCGCAGCACCAAATCCAGGCCCGTGGTGGCGAAACCGTCCAGCCCGCGCTTGCCCTCCACGAGGATGTCGCCGGCTTCCCGGGTAATCGCTTCGCTGATGTCGGCGCCCCAACTGCCGGTGCGAAAGGCGCTGCCATCGGCAACGCCCTTGAGAATCCCGTAGTCGCGGGTGGTCAGCTCCGGGTAGCCCTCGGCGAATTGGATCGGCAGGTGGATGATCTTCACGCCGAGCGTGCGCGCCTGTTCAACCGTGGTGGCGGTGTTCGCGAGCATATTGGACGTGTGCATCACGTCTTTGACGGCGTCATGGAACACGCCGCCTTCGGTGGTGAAGTCGTTTTGGTATTCGATCAGCACAAGGGCGGTGGTGTGGGGGTTCATGTCGGGTCTCCGATAAGTGGGTCAAGCAGCAAGCGTAGAACAGCAAGCGGGTTTGAGTAGGGCAGCAGTAAACACATAACCGTGGCTCAGAACGCCGTATCCGTTCACAGACCGCGGGCGTAGCGGGCACTTTGATACTATGCTCATTGCCAATGCGAGCCCTATACGGGTTTCAATGTTCGGCTGCCAAGGGCACTGACCTTATCGAAATCATTGACGTTGGCCAGCAGCCTTGTATCGGCAAGACAGCCGGGGGGTGGGCTTCGGGCTTTTTCAACGGCACTACGCAACAACCTGCACGCGGCATACGGGGATACGTTCAATGCCTGCCCCAAACCTACATGTTCGAAAATCTCCAAACCGGGGGCCAACCGCTCCAACCAGGACAAGCCGTCGATCCAGGCTGTAGGCAGGTGCAGATGGATGACTGTTGGTAAATGCCAAGCATGATGGAGAACAGCATGAACACCAAACCGATCTACACGATCTTGGGGCGCTTCGCCGGCTGCGTGGCGGGGCTGGCGATAGTTGCCGCCAACCCAGCCCATGCTGCCGACGACGGCATCGCCAGCGGCCCTACCGCAAGCTATAGCATTGCCTTCAGTAATTCCTATGCGGGCAGCGATTTTCGCAAGGTGATGGTGCGCAACTGGCAGGAAATTGCGCTCCAGGCGCAAAAAGACGGCTTGATCCGTGAGGCTCCCGTCGTCAGCGCCAATAACTCGGCTTCGGAGCAGGCGGCCCATATCCAGGACATGATCGTCAAGGGCGTCGATGCCATCGTGGTCCTCGCTGCCTCTGACACGGCCCTCAACGGGGTGATCCGCGATGCCTGCAACGCCGGCATCGTGGTGGTTGTCATGGCCAGTCTGGTCACCGAGCCCTGTGTCTATACCGTGGATTACAACTGGTCCGCCATGGGCCGTGTGGAAATGGATTACATCGCCGAGCGCCTGAAGGGGAACGGGACGTTGCTGGAGATCCGTGGCATCGCTGGCGATGCCACGGATAAAAACATCAGCGATGGCATTCGCAAGGCCGCCAGCGACTATCCGGGCCTGAAATTCGTCAAGACCGTATACGGGAACTGGACGGCTTCTGTCGCCCGCAAGGAAGTGACGCTGGCGCTGCCGTCGCTGCCCACTATTGATGCCGTGGCGACTCAGGGTGGCGACGGATATGGCGCGGCCATGGCGTTCAAGGCGGCGGGACGCCCTTTGCCGATCATTGTGATGGGGAACCGTCAGGACGAACTTGCCCTGTGGAAACAGGAACGCGATGCCAATGGCTACGAGACCGTCTCTGTTTCTGCCTCCCCGAGCGTCTCCCAGATGGGTTTCTGGGTGGCCCAGCAGATACTGGCGGGCAAGCAGGTGCCGAAGTTCGTCGAGGTGCCGCTGGTACGTATTGATGCCAAAGACCTGGACGCCTGGCTCGCCACCATGCCGGTGGGGGGCGCCGCCAATCCTTTCTACGGCCAGGCTTCCGTTGCGGCGATGATCGATGCGGCCATCAACCATACGGCGCCGCCGGCGTTTTTGCCGGAGGTGCCGAAGCAGTAGCGGCGGGCGAGGTCTATGTTGACATTCAAATCAGCCACGGCCAGGCCTATTGCCGTCAGGATTGGCCTGGCGGTTGCCGCACTGGTGTTGCTGATGCTGGCGGTATCGCTCGTGAACCTCTACGGTCTGCGAGGCATGGTACGTGCGGTGGATTCCGCCAGCCATTCCGCGGAAATTCTGGCCTCGGTCAACGGGGCCACCGGGCGAGTGGAAAACTTCATTGCCACCCGCGATCAGGAAAGCTTGTCCCAGGCCGAAGGCTTGGTAGCGACCGCTATCAGCGGCCTTAACGCTATTCCGGCGGCAGAGGCGCAATCGCTCAAGGGCAGCCTGGAGAGGCTCGCTGCAGCGATCGCGTCCTTGCGGGCGGCGACCCTGACCATGGATGGCGAAACCGAGAATATGACGGCCCATTACGCCCGGATGCGAGAGGCGACGGCCCTCGTTGAGAAGGGTATCGCCGATGGGCTGAAGGGCCTGGATTCCCGCGCCGCCGACCACGAGGCGCGGGTGAGCAACGCCCAGAGCGCCCATCGCATCCTGGATATCCTGCGCAACGGTGAACGCATCATTACCGCCAATGTAGCCAAGGTGTTGGTGACCGGTGATGGTGCGGCCGCCACTGCGGCGCGCAGCGCCTGTGCGGCGCTGCCGCCTGTGGTCGAGCAATTGCGCGAGTTGATGGGAGCGCCGCAGCAGGTGGAGACCCTGGAGCAGTTGGCGAAGGCGGTGGCTGCAGCCAGCCTGGCGCTCGAGCAGCTTGGCGAGGCTCCCAAGCTTCGGGGAGGCGAGGCTTTGCGGTATCTGGGTGCTGTTGGAGGTGTGGCAGAGCGCCTTGAAGTCATGTTGGCTGAAGTGGACGAGCATATTGCCCATGACGCAAGTGACATTCAGGCCGCCACCGGTTTACTGCAAAATGCAGCCGCGTTGTCCAAGCGTTTCGCCGAACGTGTTGCCACCCTGGAGGCGCAGACCTTGTCGTTTCGCCTGGCGCCGTCGGCCGAGGTCGCCAGCTCTGTAGGCGTCATCCTCGATGAGCTCTCCCGTCTCGCGCGGGTTCTCCCTTCTTCTGTGGGGCCGCAGGCCAACGCTACGCCCCTGACGGTCAGCGATCAGATCGCTGGCTACCGAGCGGCATTTGCCAGGTTCCATCAGGCGAGCAACGCTTTGAGCGACGCGCGCGACCAAGTGCGCAATGAGGCACGGAGCGCGGGCCTGTTGGTTGCGCGCTTCGCTGGCGAGGCGCGCTCAGACGCCTTGGCCCACAAGGATCGCGGCATGCTTGCGGCGATCATCGCGGGTACCGTCGCCATCCTGCTGGCCGGTGCCATCGCCTGGAGCACCTCGCGGTTTGTCGCGCAGCCCATCGTCGCCCTGGCCTCGG
This sequence comes from Pseudomonas sp. SJZ103, assembly GCF_007828335.1. NCBI lineage: Bacteria > Pseudomonadati > Pseudomonadota > Gammaproteobacteria > Pseudomonadales > Pseudomonadaceae > Pseudomonas > Pseudomonas sp. SJZ103. Next base: position 114,532 of record NZ_VIUN01000011.1, on the reverse strand, counting down.
TCATGCGCCGGCTTGCTGCCGGTGACCTGACCGCCGAGATCGCCAGCGCTGGACGCGGCGATGAGATTGGGATCATGACGCGGGCCGTCCGGGTGTTCCAGGAGAATGCTTTGCGCATCCGGGTGCTGGAGGCCGAGGCCGAAGCCGAAAGACAACAGGTGCAGGCCTCTCTGGAGAGGATGGTCGCCGAACGGACCGACACGCTGCACCGACAGACCGAGGTGCTGGAGGCACAGGCGGTCGCACTTATTCAGGCGCGCAACCAGGCCGAGACGGCCAACCAGGCAAAGAGTGATTTCGTCGCCACGGTCAGCCACGAACTGCGTACCCCCCTGACCCTTATTCTCGCCCCGTTGGAGCAGCTTTCGGTGGCGATGACCCCGCCGGCGGACTGGCACGTGCAAATCGACCGCGCACAACGAAACGCACTGCGCTTGATGAACCGCGTGAACGATATCCTTGACTTCTCCAAGGCCGAAGCAGGCAAGTTTGAGCTGTGTCCGGCGCCCGTTGATTTGAACAAGGCAGTGGGCGTGCTGGCCGAGGACGCCGCCATGGTGGCCAAGGGCAAAGGCTGCACGTTGACCTGCAGCATCGATCCTGCCCTCGGTACCGTGTTCCTGGACCCCCGACACTTCGAGAAGATTCTGCTCAACCTGGTGAGTAATGCCATCAAGTTCACCCCCGCTGGCGGTACCGTGCATCTGGCCGTCACTGCGCTTGATGACGAGCGATTTGAACTCGCGGTGCAAGACTCGGGCATTGGCATCGCGTCTGACAAATTGCCCCTCCTGTTTCAGCGCTTTTCCCAGATCGACAATTCCGCCACGCGGCATTACAGCGGTACAGGCATCGGTCTGGCCCTGGTCAAGGATCTGGTCGAGCTGATGGGGGGCGAAGTTCGCGTCAACAGTGAGCCTGGAAAGGGGTCGTGCTTCCTTGTTCGATTTCCTCGGGGAACTGAGCAAAACACCGTGCCGACCGAAGCCAGTCATCTGCATGAGGGATCGTCACCCACCGCAATGATCACAACCGAGCAGCGCCACTTGCTGTTTGACGACGGCCACCGTGGCAGTAGCAACGACCCAGCGTCCATGGGCGATGCAGACAACGAGCAGCACCCGGAACGCGCCTCGCAGTCCAGGGTTCTGGTGGTTGATGACAGCTCGGAAATGCTTAGTTACCTCAGCGAGCTTTTGCGCGACGACTACAGCGTCGTCACCGCAGCTGACGGAGAGCAGGCCTGGGCCATACTGCAGCGCCAACCGATCAATGTCGTTCTCTCGGATGTGATGATGCCGGAGCTCGATGGCTTCGGCCTGACCGCCAGGATCAAGGCGAGCGCCGGTTTTGCCCATCTGCCCGTCATCCTGTTGACGGCCCGCGGCGGCAGCGAGGCTTGCATCTCCGGGCTGGAGAGTGGCGCCGATGACTATATCGCCAAACCTTTCTCGCCATTGGAGCTCAAGGCTCGTGTACGCGCGGCGCTACGCATGAGCCAGGTGCAATCCGAGCTGCATGCGAAATCCCGTCAGGCGGGTATGGCCGAGATCGCCACGACGGTGCTGCACAATGTCGGCAACGTCCTCAACAGCGTCAACGTTTCGGCAGAGCTGGTCAGCAGCCAGATGCGCACCTCCAAGGCCCAGGGCCTGGGCAAGGTCGCGCAGATGATGAACGAACACATCCATGAGTTGAGCGATTTCCTCACCCAGGACCAGAGGGGAAAGATGCTGCCCGACTACCTGCTCAAGCTGGCGCAGGCGGTGGCGGCAGAGCAGCAGGGCATCATCGAAGAACTCGAGCAACTCACCAAAGGCATTGACCACATCAAGACCATTGTCGCTGCCCAGCAGTCCTATGCCGTTGCTGTCAGTGTCGTCGAGACAATACCGGTTTCGGAATTAATCGATGATGCCTGGCGCATGAGTGCCGGCTCACGGATGAAACAGGAGGTGACAGTGGTCAAGGACATTGCCGACTTGCCCCTGCTGTCGCTGGACCGGCACCGGGTGCTGCTGATTCTGGTGAACCTGATCAGAAACGCCGGGCAGGCGTTGGACGGCGTGGTCGATCGCGGCCCGTGCATCACGTGCAGCGCCTCCCTCATTGCTGACGGAACAGTCTTGCGTATCACGGTGGCCGACAATGGCAACGGAATTACGCCAGAGCACCTGACGCGTATCTTTTCCCATGGCTTCACGACGCGCAAAGACGGTCACGGTTTCGGCCTGCACAGCTGCGCGCTCGCCGCGCAGGAAATGGGTGGCAGCTTGACCGTGCACAGCGACGGGGCTGGGCAGGGCGCAACCTTCATCCTCGAAATCCCCCTTGATGCGCCGCAGAGTAAGCGTTGAACATCGAACAACGCCGGAATGGGTTGCGTTAATTTACGGTTAAGGCGGGTAAACCAATAGCGCACGGGTCACGGGCTGCCTGCAAGTCAGTCAATCATGGGTGCTTTCTTCATCTCTGAGCTGGCGGCTCATGGCATCGCAGCTCTGCGACCACGAGGTCAGCCATGTCGGCATCTCTGGCGACCGTTCGGGCAGTCCCAGTTCTCGAACAAACTCGCTTGGCGGAATAACACCTTTCGCTGAACGAAATAGACCTCGCATTACGACAACGCCGATCACTCTGCCTTTGCTCACAAATCGATGCTCCATGAAGCTCCACTTGTCGTCCCAGCCAAGCATCCTTGTGTGGATTTCAAACGCTTCAAACAGTCTAAGCTCACGACGAAATTTACCCCAAGTGTCTCCAACGATGGGCAGCGCCTTTGCTCTAATAGCTACTCGATAGGCGCCACTGCGCAAAACGAAATCCATGCGTCCGACATCGGCCAGTGTGAAATATCGGCCGTTGGTGACATGTCGATTGAAGTCGAGGTCCAGTGGCCAGACGCGCATTCGGATGACGGTCGATTCCAGCGCTTTTGCCGGTCTGCGCCAAGGTCGACGAAGTAGCATGAGGAGAAGTCGAAACCAGAGATTCATACAGACGCCGATAGTTGAATGATTGGCGTACTTTAAAGTGCTGAGGCCTAAGCCAGGTAGGTCCCTAAATGACTAAATTCTGCGCAAAAGTACATTCCGATCACTAACTTCTATGGTTTAAGTTTTTCTAGCGGGTTTCGCAGGTCGCTATCGCGATAACTGCCGATCGGCAATCGTCTCGGGCTTGCGATGCAGGCCGCCGCTTGCGAAAGCCTTGCGGCTGGTGAGGATTGTCGCGATCTTGTTGAACGCTTCGATGTACTCGCCGTTGATCCAAGGGAACTGTGTCTCAAGCTTCTCGCGATCGGTTGGCAGCTCACAACCGCCCCCAGTAATACCTGGCGGGACATGATCATTGTCGACACGAGCACTGGGGATCGAGTAGATGAGCACGTCCCATCCAAGTAATCGCCAGGCTGCTGCGCCCGGTAAGGTTAAGGATTAAAGCCAGCAATGCTGGTGTATGTGCGAGATGTCCAGACGCTACTGCAAACGTGTTTTGCTCATTTGACTTCCAGGTCATAAACGCGCCGGTATTGGCACTTCCCCATTCCTTGGGCTGCGGGCGACGGGGCTGGGGAAATCCATAAATTCAAAGGCCAAGATCCATCCCTAGCAACTCGCCTTTGAGCCTGTTCGGGCTACTACAATCAGGATTGTTCTCTCTAGCCAATAGGTAGTCGGCCAACTCATTTCCTAATTCGGCTGACCGTATAGGATCTTCGTTTTCTAAAGGTGCTATGAGATCCATAATTTCTTGCAGATTCGAAAGTCGATGAGCGAAACGTTCGTTGCCCTTGAGAGCGTTTATCCGTTCCGCTGAACGAGATAAGCGCATACCCTCGCGGTCCTTGAAATCTTCAATTTCTAACATGATCGCGTAGCGCAGCCCCCGGATCCACTGATGATCTTTGGCGGGTGCTACAGAGAATTGTCTTATCTTGTCGCCTATTGCCATGGCTTCCTCATGCGCTTGATGAATTAGTGTGGCGCAACGCTACCATTTCGTAATGGACGTAGTTACTGGCATTCCATACACACTGGATGCCTGGCCAGGAAGACTGTAGATTCAGCCCCTAAAGGATGATGCAAACCTGTGGAGCGGTAACCAGAGGTATGCAAAAGTACCCAAGAAATACTGGTTTTTAGGGCTTATGTAGACGGCGACGGCTAGGCCCAGAGCAATACCTATTACTGCTATCGATATATCGGTAGATCTTGCTGCGTCCTTTTCTGGTGAGCTCATTCCTCGTGACCTTTGTGATGTGCTGAAGGTGCAAAACGCCATGACCGAGTTGTAATGTCAGCCCTGTTTTACGAGCTTGCGGTCAGTGAGCGTCTTTTATCACGTTGAAGTTCAATAACAGAGGTGGCGGCAAGCCATAAAAAAGAAAGCATCCAAACGTAAAATCCGTAGCTGTAGCTTGTGGTGCTTATCCTTCCGGCGCCATCGTTCCAGATGCTGGTGTAGGAGAACGAGGTTAGGCCCATCGCGATTGCTATGATTGAGCAAATGCCGGTCGAGCATGTAGACGAATGCGAGTCGGTGCAGGTTGTGCCGCTTTCTGTCGATCATCACCGTCAGATAGCCACTGGAAACCAGGCTGCCCGCAACAGTTCTGCTTCGGCTGACAAGCCAGGTGAAAATGCCCGATTCTGGCGAGTAGGCAAGTATCGATTTCAGGTATTCAGGGGCGATAGGCATGGCTTCGCCTCGCCAGCTGGCGTGATTCGTTTAAGTGGGTGATATGCTTTGCTGCTTATCAAACAAGGAGGTGGTAATGGCGGGTAAAAAGCTTGAAGCGTTCCGCGAGTGGTTCACGCCGCGTAAGCGGTTATGGGCAGGGCTCGCTTTGCTTGTCACTGCGACATTCGGGCCGCTTTTCTATCCAAGCTTCAATGGTTATTGGGGTATCTTTATTGCTCCTGGGATCATGTTTCTCTGCAATGCATGGAATGCCAAAGCTCGCGATAAGCGCTGATAGCCTAGCCGTCTGGCGCTATTCAGCGATATAGGGTATTGCGGGTGACCGGCATGGAGCCGGATCAACTATGAGCAGGCTATTGAACATGAAGATTAAAGCAGGAGTAGTTATCACTGTTGGGGTAGCTGCAGTATTCGCTGCATATTTTTGATATTACTATTTTTTTGTTTTTGGGATGGGGTGTCGGAAGAAATTACTGAGTTGAAGGGCGTTCGAAGTGGTACTTTTGGTGATGCTTTTGGAACCTTAAATACTCTTTTTTCTGGCCTAGCATTCTCTGTAGTGCTAATTACACTTTGCTTTCAGCGAAAAGATTTGGAAGCTAACCAAGCTCAAAATGCAAAACAGCAAACAGAATCCCAGTTTTACAATATGCTTACACTGCAGCAACAGGTTGTCCAAGGTTTTGATTTGCATCGCAAGGGTGAGAATGCACATACAATTCAGGGGCGAGATTGTTTCCGAGATTGGCGAAATAAATTGCAGGCTAGGTACAGTGAGATGTTTATAGAGCTCAAGGATAAGCCTGATATAGTGCGGGCCTTGAAGCATATAAAAAGTCTTAAAGTCCCATCAGGGCGATCTCGGCCTTTATTTTAGAAGCCTGTATTCGTTATTCAGATTTATAGATGATGTGGAAATTACACAGAAGAAGCATCTAGGGGCCGTAGTGCGATCTTTATTGTCGAATCACGAGCTCGTATTCATTTTCTATAATTGCTTAAGCGAGAAGGGACGTAAATTTAATCGTTTCGCAATTGAGTACGCCTTGTTTGATAATTTGGATGTCGAATTACTATTAAATAAAATGCATGTGGTGCATGCCGATAGAGCTACATTGGGTGGCAACAAAGTTGCGCTAAGCCTCTATGAGGTTAGATAATTTACTCGGGTGAGCGCCGCCCGCCGGTTACCGGATGCAGCGAGAAAGATTCTTATTTGAAGGTCTCTGCGATAAACTCAGCGCATTCTTAATAGGGAGCATCGCTACAATGGAACTGAAGTCGCCGAGCAAAAACATTCGAATAATGGGCTGCGCCGGGGTGATCGCTGGCGCGGCCATCATCGCCACCAACTCAGAAGGTTTTGTGCATACCTTTGGTGTTGGCATTCTTGCAGGGGGGCTCGTTTTGCTAGTGCTTCCTTTCTTCGGTGCGAGCGGTCGAAAGTAACCGGATGCAGCGAGCAGGGCGCGTTTTCAGTCGTTCTCGCCGTCGTCTTCGGCGTTCATTTGCAGCGACTCGGCAAAGCCTGCTTGCCGTAATTTACGCACCACGTTTTTCTGTATTTCGATTCCGTGGCGCTTAATTTCGAGCATTGGGGCAGACGCCTCATGCCCGAGCGAGTGGGCGTGCACGATCAATCGCCAGATGGTTGAACGGTCTTTCGTCTCGCCCAGTTCGGCGTTTAGCGCCGCCAGCCGATCACGTATTCCCTGTCGGAAGTAGTGGCGGATTATGTCGGACGGCCCTTTGACCTTCGGCGGCGCCGGCGGCAGATCCTTGGCTCGGCCATTCAGCACCAGCAGCTGCACCGCCTCGCTGACGTCCTCGACCTCATGCCAGAGCATCAAATCGTCGAGCATTTGCCGGGTACCGTACGGGACTGTGTGCCGCATCGCCCAGTTCCTGCCGCTTCTCGGCGAGCCTGGCCGTTCGTTCTTCCTGGGTCACAGCCATGGCCTACCTCTTCTATTCCGCTGGCCGGCAGTGCGAGCCAGGTTTGACGTTTGCGTTGCTGGATGCGGGGTATGCGTCGCATGAATCACCTTTACCTGGCTTCAGGCGCCGACGGCTTCGAAGATCCGCGCGGCGTGCTCCTCTTACCGAAGTACAAGGAGGCGAGCATGCGCTCCCACTTATTACATTGTGGTCGCCAACTGGATTGCGAATAAGCGATTGGTCGCGCTGCTAGGCTGCTTATAGTCAGCACCACTTCATCAAAGGCTCTCTTCGGCGGGCTTTTTTATTGCCTGGAGAAAAGCAGGAGCGCAGCACGCGCCGTATCAATCTGCCACGCGTGACTACCGGACGGCTGTTGCGGATCACTCGACTGACTGCTAACCAGAACAACAACAAAATCTCCAACACTATGCAGATTGCCGGCCTCACCAAGGTGATCGACGCGAAGATCCGCTGTTAGGTATGTCTGTTCCTTGGAGTGGACGGCTTAGCAGGGGGCTTGATCTTGGGATTTGATTTAGGTCGGCAGGACGCCGGAGCAATGGAAATTGCGGAGCAAAAAGATAAGGGCCTGCATGAAGTTCATCATGCAAGCCCTTGATATATATGGTGCCCGAACCCGGAATCGAACCGGGACGCCCTTACGAGCGGGGGATTTTAAGTCCCATGCGTCTACCAGTTTCGCCATTCGGGCGGTAGCGCGTTGTTACAGGGTTGGGAATATATAGATCCAGGCGCTTCGACGCAAGGTCGGACTGCCGCTTTCTTGCTTCAGGGGCGCCTGAAAAAGCTTGGCAGATCAGTGATCTACATCGGCTTTAACAGGCGAACCAGAGGATTCCTACCGCAGGGGAACAAGCGGCATAAATGACAGTCATAGCGATATGCCATCCCAGCAGTCTGGAAAGGAATCAGTTGATGCTCAGTGTTCGCAAGCGATCCTGGTGGGTGGTTGCAGGTGTCATGGGACTGTTGGCCGGTACGGCACAGGCTGGGAGTGCGGTGAAGTGGGGGGATTTCAGTGCGTCAGGCGGTGACCGGTTGACGGGGGCTTCGCTGGAGGCCGGCAATCAGTATGTATTGAAGGCGTCGAGCATTTCGGTGGGGGATATTGAACAGCTGCAAGCGGCGCAGAAACGTACCGATAGCGAGGTGCAAGGCCTGAAAAGCAAGCTGGAGGGTCAGGACCGCGCGTTCGATGAGTTCAAGCGCAGGGACGGTTCGAGTGCCAGCTCCAGTGACAGCCAGTTGGCGAGCCTCAAGCGCACGGTCGAGAATCAGAACAGCACGATCGAACGGCAGAAAAGCGACATCGACGGTTTGAAGCGCAGCCTGGATGATCTCAAGCGCACGGTGGATACCTTGAGCAACAAGGTCAAGTAGCGTGGCCGCCGCGACATGCGGTCAGTCATGAGCCTGGACTCGGGTGTAAGGTAGGGTGTGCAACGCTAATCTCAGGAAAGCGAGGTGACTATGAGCGCTCCACTGCTGAAGAAGCTGCATCTGAATGGGTACGACATCGTGCAGGTCAATTTCGGGCCATGGCGGGTGTGTACGCCCCAGGACCGGCTGGCGTCCTTTAACTCCCGCGAACAGGCGCTGGCGTATGCCGCCACGTTGCCGGGCTACCAGGCCCGCAACCGGCCGGTGTCCAATGATGATTGATTGAAAACGAAGCCCCGGTTTGACCGGGGCTTCTGCGTTTCTGGCTTATACGAAGGGCTGTGCGCCGAAGCCACGTGGCAGGCGTTGCAGCCCTGTCAGCTCGGTCAGGCGTTGCGTCCAGGCACTGCGCCAGTCGGTGCTGGTGTGGGTCTTGGCTTGGCGCGAAGCACGGCGAGCGGCGTTGCGCTGGTTGCGGCGTGCTTCCTTGAAGGCGTCGGTGTTGCGGCAGGTGCGGCACTTGACCCGTTTCAGCTCGGTGCTGGAGGGCAGGTTATTGCCGTGATGACCGCAGGCCAGATGCCCGGCAACCTTGAAGTGAATGACCATGTAAGCGTCTCCTTCTTATTGGGTGCGCGCATCGGTAAACCCACAATGCACGCGGGGAGGGCGGGGATTAAAAATCCCGGCACCTGAAATTTCGACCCCGTGGGTGCGGCAGCGTTCGGTTTTGCCCTTGGACCTGTTCAATACCCCTGCCTGGACGCTAACCTGCCACGCCACTGATCATGAAAAGGAGTGTGTGATGAGCGTCGAAACCCTGCCCCTGGAAGGCAGTTGCCGTTGTAACAGGGTGCGCTTCAGCGTGAGCCAGGCGCCGGTAATTACCATGGCGTGCCACTGCACCGGTTGCCAGAAGATGACCGCCAGTGCGTTCTCCCTCAGCGCGCTGATTCCCGCCAGCGCGTTCACCGTGACCCAGGGTTGCCCGGTGGTCGGCGGCCTGCACGGGGTCGATCGTCACTATTGCTGCCCGCACTGCATGAGCTGGCTGTTTACCCGGCCCCATGGCATCGATGAGTTCGTCAACGTGCGTGCGACATTGTTGGATAGTGCCGCGGATTACGTGCCCTTTATGGAGACCTGGACCTGCGAAAAACTGGCCTGGGCTTCCACTCCGGCCGTCGAAAGCTTCGAGCAGTTGCCGCAACCCGAGGATTTTGTAAGGTTGTTGCAGGCCTATGCCGAGTTCAGTGCTCGCTGAGTTCAGTCAATCAAAGCGAGCAGGTCCGTATCGCCTACGTCCTGCCCGGCCTGGGTCAGCAGCGTGGTGACCTGGCCTCGATGGTGGGTTTGGTGATTGAAAAAGTGTACCAACAGGGCGCCAAACGGCTTACCGGCCGCCGCGCCACGCATGTTGTGGTAGTGCAGGCGATGGTCGAGGTCGGGTTCGCGCAGGGTGTGGACCCAATCGATGATCAATTGGTCCAGCCAACGCCGCCGGGCCGCGAGTTCACTCAGGTCGGCGAACGCCAGCTGCTTGAGGTCCGAGGGGGCGGCAATGGCGCTCAGGGGCGCCAGCGCCTCATAGCCTGCGGGGTGCAGGGCAAAGCGCTTGAGCCAGACCGTGTCGCCCAACGTCAGATGGTTGAGCGTGCCGAAGATCGAGCCGAAAAATGCCCGGCGGTCCACGCGCAATTCATCGTCCGTGAGCTTGGCCGCCGCGTCATAGACCTTGCGGTTCATCCACTGGTTATAGGTCGCCAGCAGCGCCATTTGTTCGATACGGTCCACGTGCTTTACCCCTCGTTGGCAATGGTGCCGTCATCATAAGGCAATTACCTGGACGACCCGCAGTTGCAACGGCACCTGGCGCAACCTGCCAAGCCCAGTGAAATGGTTGCGTTGGCGTTCCGCCTGCTTGGTCAGCAGCACGTAGATGAACGGATTGTTCAGTGCCTGCAGGAACTGGACGATGGCGTGAGGCGGTTTGTCATGGACCACTTTTCTTATGCAGTAGCGTGTTTTTTACGGCGCCCATTGTCTGTACTCCTGTCGCCAATTCTCGATAAAACATACCCGGTACTTACCTGAATACAGGCGAGCGAAAGCATGCCGAGTCGCTGACTTCGCGATCTTGGATAACTTCTACTATCAAGCTCCAGCGCAGCTTACCGGACCGGGGAGGCGAGTCCTGTCATATTCTGGGTTGGGCGCCCGATGCCCGCCAATGCGGTGCTCGGACAGCGACTGGATACTGTGTCCATTGGCTTCTTTTGTGAGGGTTAAAAAAGGCCCCAGTTGCGGGCACGGGCAAACTACTCAGACAGTTACACAATGTCGGCGCATGATTAATTAGATAGCCCGGTGTTCAGGGTTCATTCAGACAAGAGGCCTTCGAAAGTTACCCGATATATAACTTCATATGCCGCGTGCGGCGAGAATGGCCAGATAGATCAATACCAAACCGCAGGCGCCATAACTGATGCGCTGCCAAGTGGGCGATGCGTTCTTGCGCAGCAGGTTCACCAGTGCAGCGATCAAAAAGCATGACAGCACCGAAGCCAACATGAAACCGGCGAAAAACATCAGCGTCTGTCCATGACTGGGCGTGGCGCCGACGATGCCTGAGAGCGCGCTGCCGAGTGCTCCCCAGTAGACGATGTTTTTCGGGTTGGCCAGGGAGATTGCCGCGCCCACGGCCAGCGCATTTTGTCGGGTGCTGGCCGGTGCATCATCGGCTTCGGGCAAGTTCCAGGCGTCGATCAGGCTGCGCACGCCCAACCAGGCCAGGTACAGCGCGCAGATGATCGTCAGCGGCACGCGCACGGCGTCATGCTGGATCAACAGCGCGATGCCGGTGAGGCCGATCACCGCCCACACGGCATCGCCTACCAGCGAGCCAAACTGCACCAGCAGGGCGGGCGTGAACCCGTGCAGCAAGCCACGGCGCAACGTCTCCGCCAGCACTGCGCCAGGGGAGAGGCAAAACACAAAACCGAATACCAGCGCGTAAAAAAAGATCGTCAGCATGCCCGCGTCCTTTCAGGAAAGTGCGAGAGCATACGCTGGCAGAGGGTTGGCGATCCATATCTGCACACACTGTTGTGGCAAGCCCACTTGCCAACGGGGGATTCATTCAGCCGTCAGGGCGTGGTCATTTCCAGCAGCGCGATGCGGTCGAGCTCGGCCTTCAGCTCGCCAGGGCTGAGGTGGGCAAAGGGCAGGGCGAAAAACGCTCGGCAACGGGTGGCGATGGTCGCCAGCGTTGCGTCGAATGCGGCTTGGATATTGGTTTCATCGCCCTGCACATCCGAAGGATCTTCCAAGCCCCAATGCGCCTTCACCGCCGGCCCGAAATACACCGGGCAGGCTTCACCCGCCGCCTTGTCGCAGACGGTGATGACCACATCCGGCGGGCTGCCTTCAAACGCATCATTGCCCTTGCTGTACAACCCCTCGGTGCGGATGCCCGCCGCCTGCAACGTGCTCAGGCTGCGCGGCAGGACCTGGCCCTTGGGAAAGCTGCCGGAGCTGACCGCGGCAAAACCCTGCGGGGCCAGGTGGTTGAACATCGCTTCGGACAAGATGCTGCGACAGCTGTTGGCGGTGCACATGAACAGGACTTTCATTGCGGTCTCTCCTTCAGATACTCAGGCGCAACGCGAGGGCGGCGAGGGTGATCAGCAGCACCGGCAAGGTCAGCACAATCCCGACCTTGAAGTAGTAGCCCCAGGTGATGGTGATGCCTTTGCGCGCCAGGATATGCAGCCACAGCAGGGTGGCCAGGCTGCCGATGGGGGTAATTTTCGGGCCCAGGTCGCTGCCGATCACGTTGGCGTAGATCATCGCGTCCTTGACCACGCCCACGGCATGGCTGGACTCGATGGACAGCGCGCCGATCAATACGGTCGGCAGGTTGTTCATCGCAGAGGACAACAACGCCGTCAGCACCCCAGTGCCCATGGCCGCACCCCACACGCCGTAAGTGGCAAAGGTATCGAGCCAGGTGGCCAGGTAGGTGGTGAGGCCGGCGTTACGCAAGCCGTAGACCACCAGGTACATCCCTAAGGAAAAGACCACGATCTGCCACGGGGCTTCCTTCAGCACCTTGCGCGTGGAGATCTTGTGGCCCTTGGCGGCGATCACCAGCAGGAGCACGGCGCACACCGAGGAAATCGCGCTGATGGGAATGCCCAGCGGTTCCAGGGCAAAGCAGCCGATCAGCAGGATGCCCAGCACCCACCAGCCGGCGCGGAAGGTGGCGCGGTCGTGGATCGCGCTGGCGGGGTCGGCCAGGTCGGCGGGGTCGTAGGTCTGGGGAATATCTCGGCGAAAGAACCACAGCAGCACCGCCAGGGTGGCGGCGACACTGACGAAGTTGACCGGCACCATGACGGCGGCATATTCGTTGAAGCCGATCTTGAAATAGTCCGCCGAGACGATATTCACCAGGTTCGACACCACCAGCGGCAGGCTCGCCGTGTCTGCGATAAACCCCGCACCCATCACAAACGCCAGGGTCGCCGCCGGCGAAAAGCGCAGCGCCAGCAGCATCGACATCACGATGGGGGTGAGGATCAGCGCTGCGCCGTCGTTGGCAAACAGCGCCGACACCAGGGCGCCGAGCAGCACCATATAGGCAAACAAGCGCCGGCCACGCCCGCGTCCCCAGCGCGCCACATGCAGCGCCGTCCAGGCAAAGAATCCGGCCTCATCCAGCAGCAGGCTGATGATGATCAGCGCGACAAACGTCCCGGTGGCATTCCAGATGATGTGCCATACCACCGGGATATCCGCCAGGCTGATCACGCCACAGGCCAGGGCCAGGATCGCACCCAGTGTGGCGCTCCAGCCCACTCCGAGGCCCTTGGGCTGCCAGATGACCAGGACGATGGTGAAGATGAAAATGGCGACTGCGACAAGCATGAATAAACGCTCCGGTGGTTCAGCAGCAGGTGCTGGCTCGTTGTGGTCTGTCGCCCATTGCACCCAGACGCTGTGCGTCGTTGTGCAACCATGGCTGGTTGGCTTGCAGGGTGATGTCCAGCACCTGGGTCACCCAATCGGGCAGTGCCGGGTTGACGCGGTAGTAGATCCATTGACCCTGACGACGATCCAGCAGCAGCCCGCAACTGCGCAGTTGCGCCAGGTGGCGGGAGATTTTTGGCTGGCTGTCGTCCAAGGCATGGATCAGTTCGCACACGCAAAGTTCGCCTTCACGCTGAATCAATAACGTCAGCCGCGCCCGAGTGGCGTCGGCCAGGCACTTGAACAAGGTGGGCGGTGTAAGGGGCGCCGACATGACCATGACCTTTGTATATATGAGGATTCGAATATACGTATTTCCATATATTTTGGTCAAACCCTGTTTCAATTGATATGGATCAAATCACCGGAAAACCACCACAAGTGATTGAAATTAAAATGAAACACGAATGTCCTAAAGTGCCTCCCCATTGCTGATGAAGGAAGACCCGCGTGACCCGTGCCACTCGCAACCTGCGCAAGACTCTGGATTCCGTCGCGGAAAATAACGAAACCGCGGCGTTCGACCTGATGCGTGCTGTCGAAAAGCTCGGCGATGAAGTGCTGCGCCAAAGGTTGCTCAACACGATTCACCGTCTCAACCAGGACGCTCACGAACTGCGTGAGGCGCGGGATTCGGTGGAGCAGGTGTCGGTCAGGCTCGCCTGAGCAAAATCGTTCAAGACAAGCCCCTTAGAGGGCTGGCATGCTTGTCGACTGTCTGTCGATGAGCCGTTTCCATGCCTGCTGCCTTACCTCATTACGCGTTCGCTCGCGGCGCAATCGCCGTCATTCCCTTGTCCCTGGCCTGTGCGCCCTGGGGGCTGCTGGCCGGCTCCATGGCCATCGATGCGCAATTCACACCCCTGCAAGCCCAGGGCTTGTCCGCTATTGTGTTTGCCGGCGCTGCGCAGTTGGTCGCCATTGGCATGGTCAAGAGCGGCGCCAGTCTTATTTCCATTGTACTGACTACCTTGCTGCTGACCTCCCAACACCTGCTGTATGGCATGCACCTGCGCCCGATTCTTTCGCCGCTCAAGACGCGCTGGCGCATCAGCCTGGGCTTTCTGATGACCGATGAGTTCTTTGCGCTGGTCAGCCACTATGACCGCGAAACCTTTAATCGCTGGTATGCCCTGGGCGTCGGCTTGACGTTTTACATCATCTGGAACCTGTTCACCCTGGCCGGTATCGTGCTGGGCAAAAGCATCCCCGGCCTCGATCAGTTGGGCCTGGAGTTCTCGATTGCCGCCACCTTTATTGCGCTGATCACCCCGGTGGTGCGCGACGTGCCGACGGTGGTCTGCGTGGCGGTGTCGCTGCTGTTTTCCGTATGGCTGAGCTTCCTGCACTGGGAGTCGGCCGTGGTGGTGTCGGGCGTGCTGGGCATGAGCGCAGGGTTTTTCTGCAAACGGCTGGGGGTTGGGCAGCGATGATTTACCTGATGATTATGGCCATGGGCCTGGTGGTTTTTTTCAACCGCTATTTGTTTATCGAGCCGCGCCTGCCGGTGCGCCTCAACCGTGGGGCACGGGAGTTTCTCGGGTTTGCGGTGCCGGGCATGCTCACGGCGATCTGCGGGCCGATTATTTTCCTCGCCGACCACCAGCTCAACCTCAGCCCGGCCAATCCGTATTTTCTGGCAGGTATCTGCGCGGTGGCGCTGATGTTCTGGACGCGCAACGTATTGATTACCGTGCTGCTGAGCATGGCGCTGTTCTACCTGTTTCGCTGGTGGCTCTGAAGCGCAGGCGAAAAAAAGCCCGCGGGAGGGCGGGCAGAAGGAAGGCTTCTGAAAATGAGCCAGGCCACTATAGGCGGCACATTCTCGCTCCACAGTGAAACAAAATTCATGGCGGCGTCAGTCAGCCTTGCGGCAATGGTACAGTCGCGTTTTTTCCAACGAGGCAATGGCATGCACAAGGTGGTAATGGGCGCATTGGTATTGGTAGCACTGGCCGGTTGCGCGGGATCGAAGATGAACGAGGCGCGCTTGGGTGCTCCGTACAAGGCCATGGCATCGGACAAGGCCACGCTGGTGGTTGCCGAGTGCATTCAGTTTGGCTGGCAGGACGAAAGCGTGTTTGGCGTCGACGCCGGAGGCTTCAAAGAGCCGAACGGCGCCGGTGGCTTCACCGTCTACACCACGGGTGGCGATTACTTCGTCGACGTGCAAAGCGCCGGCGCCGGTTCGTCCGTCAAGTACTACGCCGTTGAAGATACGATGCCGGCCAAACGTCGTTTGGCCGCACTCGCGACTTGTCTGTAGTCCGTTGCCTTAGTCATTTTGGGAAACGCCCGGCGGGACAGCCGTTGGACATTCGCTTATGATTCAATCCGCCCGCCCGACATAATGGCTCTTTACCAGTACACGGACGTCGAGGCCTAACCGTCGGGCGGGCACCTTTGTTCCTTATCGCGGCATAAAACCCAAATGCCAGCGCCGGGGAATCTTCAGCGACACCAGCCCCAACACCCCCGCCAATACACCGCTGACCACCAGCGCCCTCAGCCCCATGTGCTGTTCCAGCAACGCGCCGATCACCGCGCCGACAAACATTCCCGCCCACGGAATCAGTTGCACCCGCCAGCCGTTACGGCGTTCCCCCAGCATCCAGCGTCCCAGTCCGCGCCCAAAGCGTGACAGCGCGCCAGTGACGTAGGTAAGACCCACCGGCAAGCCGTTGACCTCTTCCACGGCTGCGTTGAGCATGCCCATCGCGATAATCGCCGCCAGCAGCGCGGGCAATGTATCGGCGAAGGGCAACAAGGCTGCGCCGCAGAGCAACGTTGCAATACACAGCAGCAGGGGCAGGGCATGGCGCCGGCTGAGACGGCTGACCACTACACCCAAGGCGTTACCGGCGACGAATGTGGCGACCAGCAACAGCAGGCGTGCGGTCAAGCCGAGATCCCCAACACTGATGGCCACTGCCAGGCGCGTGGTGTTGCCGCTCATGAACGAAACAAAGTCGCCGCTGGCCATAAAGCCGATGGCGTCAGTCATGCCCGCCAATACCGAAAGGCTGGCCACCAGCATCAGGCCGACGCGGCCCCGCCAGCGCTTTTGATGGGCCAGTGCGGCGTTGGCATACGGCTTGTGGGGCGAAGGCAACATAGGGCCGGCTTCCTCGGTGAGATTATCCGGCCACTACCCTAGGACGCTTTGATTGCGCGCGCAATAACCTCAGACACTCTCCAGGCGCCAACCCTCAGTCTCCCACGTCAAAAGGTGAGTCGGCTTGATCGCCTGAACGAATGCTTCGTCATGGGAGACCGCCACCATCGCCCCGGTAAAACCTCGCAACGCCTGCTCGAAAGCGTTCACCGATTCCAGGTCCAGGTGGTTGGTGGGCTCGTCGAGCAACAGCAGTTGCGCGGGTGTCTCACGCCACAGCGCAATCGCCATCGCGGCTTTCAAACGCTCGCCGCCGCTGAGGTGCGCGGCCGGTTGTGTCACCCGCAGGGCATCCAGTTGCAGCAACGCCAGGCGCGTACGCAGTTCGGCTTCGGCCAGTGGTGTGTCGAGCAGGTTGAGCTGTTCGACGACGGAGCGCCGGTCGTCCAGCAGCGCCAGGTGCTGATCGATATAGGCACTGGGCACAAACACGTGGCATTCACCGCTGAGCGGCTGCCATTGGCCTGCCAGCAGCTTGAGCAAGGTGGATTTTCCGCAGCCGTTTGGCCCACGCACGGCAACGCGCACCGGGCCCATCAGGTTAAGGGTGAGCGCTGGGTGGTCCAGCCACGGTAACCGGGCATTGACCAGGGCCAACACCTGTCGGCCATTGGGTACCGCTGAGCCTGGCAAAGCCAACAAGGTGGGGGATTCATCGATGACGCGCGCATAGGCCTGGCGCACCTGGTCATCCAACCGGGCTTTGTCGGCGAGGTGCGCGCGGTGCCGTGTGTCGACGACCTCGGTGGCGGCGTTTTTCCACCGAGCCCTGGTAAACCGGTCCACGTTGGCGGTCTCTGCGTGTTTGCGCGATTGGGCGGCGTTACGTTGCAGGTTATCGTGGTCCATTTGCAGGCGCCGACGTTCGCGGCTGCGTGCCTGGCGAGCGTGTTCCAACGCAGCGATGGCGGCCTGTTGCTGCCCGTCGTGTTGGGTGCGATAAGCCTGGTAGTTACCGCCATACACCTGTGGTCCGAGGGGCGATAGTTCGACGATGCGGCCCATGGTGTCGAGCAATTGCCGATCATGGCTGACCACCACCAGGCCGCCGCGCCAATCCTTCAGCACACGCAGTAACCAGGTGCGGCCAGCCCTGTCGAGGTGGTTGGTGGGTTCATCCAGCACCAGCAGTTGGGGGGCGGCCAACAGCGCACCGATTATCGCGACTCGAGCCAATTGGCCGCCACTGAGTCGCTCGGCCGGCGCTGCAAAGCCGAGTTGTTCCAGACCTGCTGCATCCAGGGCCCGGCGCAAACGATCGGCAAGGTCCCAGCGATCGGCGATCAGCTCCAGGTCGTCGACCTGCGCTTCGCCCCGGGCCATGCGTTCAAGGGCCGCCAATGCCTCGGCGACCCCGGCAATGTGGGTGACGGTTTCCCCTGCGGTCACCGCCAGGTACTGCGGCACATAGGCCACGCTGGCCGCGCAATCGAGTGCGCCGCTGGTGGGTAGCAGCACTCCGGCAATGAGTTTGGCGAGGATACTTTTGCCACGTCCATTGCGCCCCACGATGCCGGTGGGTGTGTGGTCGATGGACAGGCTCAGGTCGTCCAGCAAGGTCTCGCCGTTGGCGAACTCGAAGCACAGGTGTTGCAGGGAAACCAATACGGGCAGCCGGTTGACGTCAGTCATCAGCACCTCCAAAAAAATGTCGAACAGGCCAACAAGCGCGCCTTGCGGCTTGTTGCAGATACATTTTGGAAGGCTTAGTGGTTCACGTCGGCGGTCGTCCCGGGAGTCAGAAGGGAGTCAGAGCCTAACCCGCCTTGGCTTTCTGGGGCAAGTCGGCGGCCAGTTGCTCAAGGAACATCGCCAAGGCGACTTCCTCGGCCTTCAGGCCTTTGCGCAGCCGTGGCTTGGGCAGCTTGGACAATTCACCCAGGCTGAAATGCTCCAGCACGGCCGGGTGGATATAACACTTGCGACACACGGCGGGCGTGTTGCCCAACTGTTTGGCGACATCCTTGACCATCGCCACCACATGTCGCTTGGCGTCGGATTCCGGTTGCCATTCCAACTCCCGCAGCACCGCCAGCGCCATGGCGGTGCCAGCCCAGGTGCGGTAATCCTTGGCGGTGAAGTCGGCACCGGTAAGGTCGTGCAGGTAGGCGTTCACGTCATGGGAACTGACGGTGTGCCGCTCGCCGTCCTCGTCCAGGTACTGGAAAAGATTTTGCCCTGGTAACTCCAGGCAGCGCTTGACCACTGTGGCCAGGCGCCGGTCCTTGACGCTGACCTGGTGCTCCACGCCACTCTTGCCGCGAAACTGGAACTGGATTTCGCTGCCTTTCACATCCACATGGCGGTTGCGCAGGGTGGTCAGCCCGTAGGATTTGTTGTCTCGTGCATATTGGGTATTGCCGACACGGATCAGCGTGGCGTCCAGCAGCATCACCACCGTGGCCAGGACTTTTTCGCGGGTGAAGCCGGGTTCGGCGATCTGCGCTTCCAGCTGTCTGCGCAGTTTCGGCAGGGCGTTGCCGAATTCCTGCAGCCGAGCGTACTTGTCACTGTCACGCACCTCGCGCCAGCGCGCGTGATAGCGGTACTGTTTGCGCCCACGGGCGTCGCGGCCGGTGGCTTGCAGGTGGCCGCGCGGGTCGGCGCAGATCCACACGTCGGTATAGGCCGGAGGGACGGCGAGGGCGTTCAGGCGCTTGATCTCATCGGCGTCCTGGATGCGCTCGCCCTTGGCGTCGAAGTACTGGAATTTGCCGCGCAGCTTCTTGCGGCGGATGCCGGGCTGGGTGTCGTCAACGTAATGCAGGTCGCGGGGCAGGTCGGCGGGCAGCGCGGAGTCGGGCATGGTGCGGTTTCCTTGGAAGCAGAACAGGCCGGTATGCCTGATTGACCGCAGCTGTGTGCGGTCGTGCCAAAAAGGTTTCTTACGCCAGTACAGCGACCGCTTTGATTTGTGCCCACATCGATTGGCCGGGATGCAGTTGCAACTGGTCACGGGAGAACCGCGTGATACGCGCCAGCAACGGCGTGCCATCCGCGTCCAGGCGCACGAGCACATGGGCGCTGTTATCCGCTGCAATCTCTTGGGTAACCGTCACCGGCAGGCGGTTGAGGATGCTGCTGTGCTCTCCGGCGTGCAGGCTGAGGCTGACGTCGCGCGCCTGTACCTTGACCCGCAACGCCTTGCCCAACGCCAGCGGTGCATGGGCCACGCGCAGATGCTGGGCACTGTCGGGCAGTTGCAGCGTGAGCAGTTGGTAGTGATCGTCGTAGGCGCTGACGCTGCCGTTGATCACCACGCCCGCGTCGTCCCCCAACGCCAGGGGCAGGTCGAGCCGCGCCAGGGTTTCGCCGATGGGACCACTGGCCAGCGCCTTGCCGTCGCTGAGCAACACGATGTGATCGGCCAGGCGTGCCACCTCATCCTGGGCATGGCTGACGTACAGCATGGGGATGTCCAGTTCGTCGTGCAGGCGTTCCAGGTAGGGCAGGATTTCACCTTTGCGCTTGCTGTCGAGAGCGGCCAGGGGCTCATCCATCAACAGTAGTTTTGGGCTGGTGAGCAGGGCACGGGCGATACCGATACGCTGGCGTTCACCGCCGGACAAGTGTTGGGGGTGACGCTCAAGCAGATGGCCGATCCCCAGCAACTCCGTAGCCTGAAGCATATCCACCCGGCGTTGCGGGCGCGCGATGCGTTTGAGACCGAACTCCAGGTTGGCCCGCACCGACAGATGGGGGAACAGGCTCGGCTCCTGGAACACGTAGCCGAGCGCGCGCTTGTGCGGCGGCACGAATAGCCCGTTGCGGCTGTCTTGCCAGACTTCATCGTTGATCTGGATAAACCCGTCTTCGGCGCGCTCCAGCCCGGCGATGCAGCGCAGGCAGGTGGTCTTGCCGGAGCCCGAGTGCCCGTACAGCGCAGTCACCCCACGGCCGGGCAACTGCAGGTCCACGTCCAGGGCAAAGCCTGGGTACTTCACGTTCAGGCGCACATTGATCATCGACATCAGCTCCAGCCCATCTTGGTTTTACGGCTGGAGTAGAGCGCCAGCAACACGAGGAACGCGAATACCACCATGGCGCCCGCCAGCCAATGGGCCTGGGCATACTCCATGGCTTCGACGTGATCGTAGATCTGCACCGAGACCACACGGGTTTTGTCCGGGATATTGCCGCCGATCATCAGCACCACGCCGAATTCGCCGACGGTATGCGCAAAGCCCAGAATGGCCGCGGTAACAAATCCCGGGCGCGCCAGGGGCAGGATCACGGTGAAGAAGGTGTCCCAGGGATTGGCGCGTAGGGTCGCGGCCACTTCCAATGGGCGAGTGCCGATGGCGGAGAAGGCGTTTTGCAACGGCTGCACCACGAACGGCATGGAATAGATCACCGAACCAATCACCAGCCCGGCGAAGCTGAAGGTGAGGGTGCCCAGGCCGAGCCATTGGGTGAACTGGCCAACGTAGCCATGGGGCCCCATGGTCAACAGCAGGTAGAAACCGATTACCGTGGGCGGCAGTACCAACGGCAGGGCCACCACCGCGCCGATAGGGCCGCGCCACCATGAACGGGTGCGCGACAGCCACAAGGCGATCGGAGCGCCGATGACCAGCAGGATCACCGTGGTCAATGACGCCAGTTTGAGGGTCAACCAGATTGCGGAAAAATCGGCACTCGACAGGGGCATTTATTTGGCCAGCTCATAACCGTAGGACTTGATAACGGCAGCGGCTTTCGGCCCCTTGAGGTACTCGACCAGGGCCTTGGCTGCGGCGCTGTCTTTGCCCTTGTTGAGGATCACCGCGTCTTGTTTGATCGGGTCGTGCAGGGTGGCAGGGACGATCCAGGCCGAACCGCTGGTGACTTTGCCGTCTTTATAGATCTGCGACAAGGCGACGAAACCCAACTCGGCATTGCCGGTGGAGACAAACTGAAAGGCCTGGGTGATGTTCTGGCCTTCGACGAGCTTGTCCTTGACCTTCTCGGTCAACCCTTCCTTGGCCAGCACCTGGGTAGCGGCGAGGCCATAAGGCGCGGCTTTCGGGTTGGCGATGGACAGGTGCTTGAAATCGTTTCTCTTCAAGACCTCACCCTTGGCGTCCACATAGCCTTCCTTGGCCGACCACAGCGCCAGGGTGCCCACGGCATAGGTGAAGCGCGAGCCTTTGACGGTGTCGCCTTCGCTTTCGAGTTTCTGCGGGGTGGTGTCGTCGGCACTCAGGAATACTTCGAACGGCGCGCCGTTCTTGATCTGGGTGTAGAACTGCCCGGTGGCGCCGTAGGCCGCGACCAGCTTATGGCCAGTGTCTTTTTCGAAGTCGGCGGCAATCGCCTGGATCGGTGCGGTGAAGTTGGCCGCTACGGCTACCTGGACCTCATCGGCATGGGCCGAACCGACAGCGAACGCGGCGGCCAGCATGGTCAGGCGTAAGGCGTGAATCTTCATGAAGCAGCTCCTTGGGGACTGTACGGCCTGTTATAGGTAGAAGATGTAACCGCTATGTATGGGAATATATAGCGGTTGGCCATTGCCGGTACAGTGCAAAGTTGCCGCAGGTGAAGGCGCTATTTGAGCTTTGCTAAAGCCTGCTCGGCCAATTCGCGGGTCAGTTCATAGGTGCTTGTGTCTTTACCCAGGCGTAGCGCCTGGCCGGACCACAGGTTGCTGAAGCCTGCTTCGTCCTTGGCCTTGAGCGGTATTAATGCGCCGCCGGACCTGGGAAACGCGGGTGCCGTGAGGTTGATCGCTCCCAGCTCACGCATTGCCCGGTTAATGATGCCCCGTGCCGGGCGCCCGGTGAATAGGTTGGTCAGGGCGGTTTCGCTGGCCTGTGCATGGCGCAGCGCATGGTGATGGGAGGCTGTGATCGTGGCTTCGGGGGTGAACAGATACGCCGTCCCGATCTGTACCGCTGAAGCGCCCAACGCCAAGGCTGCGACGATGCCACGTGCATCGCCAATACCACCGGCCGCAATCACTGGTACGGTCACCGCGTCGACGATCTGCGGCACTAGTGCCATCAGGCCTATCTGGCTGCTGAGGTCGTCGCTCAGGAACATCCCGCGATGCCCCCCGGCTTCAATGCCCATGGCAATAATCGCGTCGCAACCGTGCTGCTCCAGCCAGATCGCCTCTTCAACGGTGGTGGCTGACGACAGCACCTTGGCGCCGGTGGCTTTTACCCGATCCAGCAGGGATTTTTCCGGCAGGCCAAAGTGAAAACTGACGACCTCGGGCCGGAACGCTTCAACCACCTGGCAAGCCGCGTCGTTGAACGGTGCGCGATCGGAAACCGGCGTTGGCGCCTCAAAATCGGCACCCAGTTCGCGGTAGTAGGGCTCCAGCAGAGCCTTCCAGCGTCGATCACGTTCTTCGTCGGCGGCAGGGGGCTGGTGGCAAAAGAAGTTGACGTTGATGGGGCGCGTACTTGCCTGGCGAATGCTGGTCAGCGCGGCGCGCAGTTGCTCGATGCTCAGTGTGGCCGCCGGCATCGATCCCAGGGCGCCCGCCTCGTTGGCGGCGATGACCATGGCGGCGGTCGTGGCACCGGCCATCGGCGCCTGGATGATAGGCACGTCGATGCCGAGCAGGTCGAGAATGCGGGTGTCTGGCCAGGTGCTCATGGGATGCGTCTCCAGCGTCAGTCGGTTTTTTCGCTGTTTTAGCAGGGTACCTGGCACCCGGCCAGTCTGTTTTATTCACTGGACGAGGTGGGCCTTTCGTGCGCGTCAGTGGTCTTTTTCGCGATCGAGCAGCTGCCGCTTGCGCTCAACCCCCCAGCGATAGCCGGATAAATCACCATTGCTGCGCACCACCCGATGACAGGGAATCGCCACCGCCAGGCTGTTCGCTCCGCAGGCTTGGGCCACCGCGCGAAAAGACGTGGGTGCGCCGATACGCTGGGCGATCTGCGCGTAGCTGGCCGTGCTGCCCACCGGGATTTCGCGCAAGGCCTGCCATACCCGCTCCTGAAACGCCGTGCCGCGCAGGTCCAGCGGCAGGTCCAGGCCCAGGGCGGGAGCCTCGATAAACCCCACCACTTGGGCGATCAGCTGTTCGAAACGACGGTCGGCGCCCACGAGGTTGGCCTTGGGGAATTGGTCCTGCAGGTCGCGCACCAGTTTGTCCGGGTCATCCCCCAATAGAATCGCGCACACACCACGGGCACTCTGCGCCACCAGGATCGCACCCAACGAGCATTGCCCGACGGCAAATAGAATTTGGTTGTTGGTGCCGCCGGCCTTGTAGTCGCTGGGCGTCATGCCGAGCAATTGGTTGGCCGACTCATAAAAGCGGCTGTTGGAATTGAAGCCGGCTTCATACAGCGCATCGGTTACCGAATGCGGGCCCTTGAGCCCCTGGCGCACCTTGCGTGAGCGATGGGCGCTGGCGTAACCCTTGGGCGTCAGGCCGGTCACGCCTTTGAACACGCGGTGGAAATGGAACGGGCTCAGTCCGGCCCGGCTCGCCAGCGTGTTGAGGCTGGGCGCGGTGTCGGCGTGTTCGATCTGCCGGCACGCGTCAGCCACCAATTGCGCATGCTGCGCAGCCAGCTGCGTCTGGTCACCGGCTGCGCGTTTACTGGCGCGATAACCGGCGGCCTCGGCCTGTGCCGGGGTGTCGAAAAACTCGATATTTTCCGGGCGGGGCAATCGCGAGGCGCTGCTCGGGCGGCAATACACACCAGTGGTTTTTACGCCGTAGACGAACAGCCCGTCGGCTTTCGGATCGCGGGCAAGAATCGCAGCCCAGCGCAGATCTTGTTCGGTAGTCATAGTTGGCACTCTTGACGGATCCTGGCCAGATTAGCCGTGCCGCAGTGGCCTGGCACTCCGAAGCTTGCGGTCAAATCAGCCGGCGGTGCGAAAAGTGAGGTTGATACGTTGCGGGCCCATGATCGGGTGCACGCCTTCCTTGATCGGCGTCACCCCATGAAAGCGCAGCCGATCGACCCCGCCCCAGACCACCACATCACCATGGAACAGCGAGACCTTGCGGGTCTTGTCACTACGCGCGTGACCACCAAACAGGAAAACTGCCGGCAGTCCAAGGGATATCGACACGACGGGCTCGCTGTAGCGACGTTCATTCTTGTCCTGGTGCAAGGACATTTTCGCGCCCGGAACATAACGATTGATCAAGCAGGCGTCGGGGGCAAAGTCGACAAACCCGGCGTCTGCTGCGGCTTCTATGGCCAGTTGGCGCAAGGTGTCCGGCAGCGCTGGCCAGGGCTGCCGGGTGCGAGGGTCCAGGGGCGTATAGCGGTAGCCGCTGGTGTCGCTGGTCCAGCCCAGCGCGCCGCAACTGCTCAAGGCTGCCGACATGGTAAAGCCACCGGGCGTAACCATTTGCCGAAACGGCGATTGCGCCAGCACACGGCGCAGTTCTGGTAGAAGGCGCTCAATCCAGGGCAGGGCATATCCCCTAAGCACGTAGGACTGTTCGCCGATCTGCTCACGTGCTGCTGGTTGTTGCAGGGCGTCATCGGCGAACAAGTCATCTGTGGGCCCGGGCATTGCCTTACAGCGCCTTGCTCACGTTGATGTCGGTGATTTCATCGCTGGTATCGTGGATTTTCGCCAGGGCTTGCAGGGCCTCTTCTACGCTGTTGGTGGTAAGTTGGGCGAACTCAAAGCGGCGTTCGCCATTGAGCTTGTACTTGATCACGTATTTGGTAGTGGTGGTCACGGTGATTTCCTGTGGCTGTTCGAGTCAGCTCAGCTTGGTGCTGGTGCGACGTACGATGCGAATCTTGTGGGACAACGCAGGCTTGCGCGTGACGCTGATTGCGCGGCGTGTCACCACGTCCAGGGTGATATTCCAGAACCCGGTGCTGGGTGCAGTGATCTTGGCGGGGAACTTGTCGAACGCGCCGCCGTGGTACGTGTGGCGGCCGCCATTCTTGAAACTGCGAAAATTTGCGTCACTCATCAGGCGAATATTACAAGTCTGCGAGCATTCGATGACGACAATGTCCCCCTCGTTGAGGTGCTCGCGCTGGTGGATAAATTTCATGAGGGTGTCTCCAGAAGGGCTTTTTCTGAAAAATCAGAATGATACGTAGGTTAAGATGGAGTTTATCAGCCCCAGCGCGTTTATTATCGGCCCGTCTTCAACGGCGTCGACAATTTAAAACAGTTATTTACCGAGTTATAAGAGATAAATCCTACGTGGGCGGGAGAAAATTACTATCTCCGCTGTCGTAGGGTCTTTAATGGAGGATTTGTATGAAGTGGAGTGTGTTGGTTCTGGCCTTGGCGATAGGTGGGTGTGCTTCGGTTGCAGATATCAAGCAGACCCCGCCGACGTTGGCCGTCATCTCCGGGAAAAAACCCCAGGAGTACGCCGCGTGTGTGGTAAGAAAATTGTCGGCCACCCGTCGGCCGCCGCAGATTGAACCGCATAAAGACGGTGTCCAGGTCATCGTGCCGCAGAAACTTTCCGCCGATCCTTCGGCAATTTTCGATATTGAAGAGCGCTCCAGCGGTAGCAGCATCAAGCTCTACGAGAGCATGTCCAACGTGCCTATCCGCCCGGGTGACGTGAAAAAGGCCGGTGAAGAGTGCATTTCCGGTTGATGCCGCTGGGGAAAGCCGATATGAAGCGTGAACACGTCAAAGCCCGTCATGCCGAGGGTGAAATCTCGGCCACCCATGTCATCCAGAACCCCGCCGATCTGGGCGAGTGGATCGTCTTCTTCAAGAAAAGCGGCGGTCGCAGCTTTTTTCTGGTGGATGATCAGGATGAAGTCGAGTCCTTTGCCAGTCTTGACGAACTCAGCGAGATCCTTCGGGAGCTGGGCATCAAATTTGCCGAGATCCACCTATAACCCTCGGGGTTACTTGCAGACCACCACCACACTGCGACTTTTGTAGTTGCCCACATCCTGGCCCAGGGTCTTGTCGCTTTCTTTCAGCGATGGCGTGCCCTCGGTGCCGACAATGCGATATCCGGTGCCTGCGCAGGAGGCATCGGCTTTTTCGTAGCAACTGGCCCAGGAGTTGGCTTCACCTGAACAGTCGATGGTCAGGCCTTGCTCGCCGTTTTTGAGGTAGACATCGGAAGTGGTGGTGCAGCCGGCAAGTGCCAGTACCGCAGTCAGTGCCAGAAATTTGTTCATGTGTGTTCGTCGTCGAGGGTGTGGGAGGGGCGCTGACACTGTCGTGGGGCGTTTTTGAAAGATTATAGCGAACTGCCATCTAGGTACAGGCAAAACCCAAAAAAGCCCCTGGTTCGGGGCTTTTTGCACAGGCCTGCTGGCTTACTTGCCCTTCGGCCTTTTGCTCGATGCGTGGCCCGCTTCATCCACAAATACTTCGGCGACCGCGATCGCCATGCTTTCGCTCTCGAACACGCCCGCGACGCTGTCTCCGTGGAAGTTGATCAGGTGCCAGCCGTCCGCTCGCTTGGTGATCAGGTAGCCGTTCACGCCTTTTGGTTCTGACATCTATTAACAATCTCGTGGTCTGATTCAAGGGCGTAATGATAGCGCCAAATGTCCCAATGCCGCGCAAGTTATTCCAGGTCAGTGTTCTGGGCTGAAAAGCGTGCTAAAAGGGTTGCAGCCCCTTTAAAAATGAGGAAACGGTTTTTTTTACCGTGACGGCAGAGTCGCTCTTTGTAAGATCAGCGGAACTTACGCCGACATTTTTTCTCTATGATGACATCGCAACGCCAGCAGAACCCATTGTAAGGTGACTGCGGCCTGATTAGACTGCGCCGAACTCCGTACGCACAGCCCTTTGTAAGGACTTATATGATCAAGAAATGCTTGTTCCCAGCAGCCGGTTACGGCACTCGCTTCTTGCCAGCGACCAAGGCCATGCCCAAAGAGATGCTGCCGGTGGTAAACAAGCCACTGATTCAGTACGGCGTCGAAGAGGCACTGGATGCCGGTTTGAACGAAATCTCTATCGTCACCGGTCGCGGTAAGCGCGCACTGGAAGACCATTTCGACATCAGCTACGAGCTGGAAAACCAAATCAAGGGCACCGACAAGGAAAAATACCTGGTCGGCATCCGCAAGCTGCTGGACGAGTGCTCGTTCTCCTACACCCGTCAGACCCAAATGAAAGGTCTGGGCCACGCCATCCTGACCGGCCGCCCGTTGATTGGTGACGAGCCGTTCGCCGTCGTACTCGCGGACGACTTGTGTGTGAACCTGGAAGGCGACGGCGTACTGACCCAGATGGTCAAGCTGTACCAGAAATACCGTTGCACCATCGTTGCGGTTCAAGAGGTTGATCCTCAAGAGACCAACAAGTACGGCGTGATTGCCGGTGACGACATTGGTGATGGTCTGATCCGCGTACGTGACATGGTTGAAAAACCGGCGCCTGAAGATGCACCGTCTAACCTGGCGATCATCGGTCGTTACATTCTGACTCCGGACATCTTCAAGCTGATCGAAGAAACCGAGCCAGGCAAGGGTGGCGAGATCCAGATCACCGACGCCCTGTTGAAGCAGGCCAAAGACGGTTGCGTGATCGCCTACAAGTTTAAGGGTCGTCGTTTTGACTGCGGTGGCGCCGAAGGCTACATCGAAGCCACCAACTTCTGCTACGAGCACTTCTACAAGACAGGCAAAGCTTACTGATTCACGCTGACCTGCCTTTGAAAAGCCACCTTCGGGTGGCTTTTTCGTTTTTCAGCCCCATGTAAGTCGGTATGCTGATGTCCTGCCGAGGAGAATGAAATGGCCTACGATTTTGACCTGTATGTAATTGGCGCCGGTTCCGGCGGTGTTCGCGCGGCGCGCTTTGCTGCAGGCTTTGGGGCCAAGGTGGCCGTGGCGGAAAGTCGCTACCTGGGTGGCACCTGCGTAAACGTTGGCTGCGTGCCGAAGAAACTATTGGTGTACGGCGCACATTTTGCCGAGGACTTCGAGCAAGCCAGTGGCTTTGGCTGGTCCCTGGGGGAAGCGAATTTTGATTGGGCGACCCTGATCGCCAACAAGGATCGCGAGATCAATCGCCTCAATGGCATCTACCGCAACCTGTTGGTCAACAGTGGCGTGACCCTGCATGAAGGCCATGCGCGCCTGGTTGATCCGCACCAGGTGGAAATCAATGGCGAGCGTTTTACAGCCAAGCACATCCTGATCGCTACCGGGGGCTGGCCGCAGATTCCGGATATTCCGGGACGTGAGCACGCGATAGGCTCCAATGAGGCGTTCTTCCTCAAAGAGTTGCCCAAGCGTGTGCTGGTGGTAGGTGGCGGTTATATCGCTGTTGAGTTCGCCGGGATTTTCCATGGGCTGGGCGCGCAAACCTCGTTGCTGTATCGCGGCGATCTGTTCTTGCGCGGTTTTGATGGTTCAGTGCGCACGCACCTTAAAGAGGAACTGACCAAGCGTGGCCTGGACCTGCAATTTAATGCCGATATCGAACGTATCGACAAACAAGCCGATGGCAGCCTTAAGGCAACCTTGAAAGACGGTCGCGTGCTGGAGGCCGATTGCGTGTTCTATGCCACCGGCCGGCGGCCGATGCTGGATAACCTGGGCTTGGAAAATACCGGCGTCAAACTGGATGAGCGAGGTTTCGTCCAGGTGAACGACCAGTACGAGACCACCGAAGCGTCGATCCTGGCAATCGGCGATGTGATCGGCCGTGTGCAACTGACGCCGGTGGCGCTTGCCGAAGGCATGGCAGTAGCGCGTCGCTTGTTCAAGCCCGAGCAATACCGTCCGGTGGATTACGCAATGATCCCGACAGCGGTATTCAGCCTGCCGAATATCGGCACGGTCGGCCTGACGGAGGAGGAGGCGAAGAAGAATGGGCACCGGCTGCAGATCTTCGAAAGCCGTTTCCGCCCGATGAAGCTGACCTTGACCGAGTGCCAGGAAAAAACCTTGATGAAGCTGGTGGTCGATGCCGACACCGACAGGGTGTTGGGCTGCCACATGGTCGGTCCGGACGCGGGCGAGATCGTCCAGGGCCTGGCGATCGCGCTCAAGGCGGGCGCGACCAAGCAGCACTTCGATGAAACCATCGGCGTGCATCCCACGGCGGCGGAAGAGTTCGTCACCATGCGCACGCCTGTGGCGGACTGATCAGGTGGGTGGTGTTGCCTCTGGCGTCGCTGCAACGGCGGCCGCCAGGCGCAACGCTTCGATAGTGGCGTGGGCCTTCATAAGCTCCAGTTCCAGGTGCTTGTTGGTGTGCCCGTGCTCAGCCAGCGCTTGTTGGCGTGACTCGCTTTCAAGCAAGGCCACCCGCAGGCGTTCCTGAAGCAGGGTGCGCTCGCTGTCGATCTGGTTCACGTGTTCGTTCAGTTTCAGTTGCTGGGCCTGGCCTTTGCGGGTTTCTTCCAGCAGCGCAGCCAATTCCTTTGTCGTCACTCGGTGCTCGATCAGCAAGCGCTCATTGTCGCGATGCAGCTGGGTGATCTCACCTTGGCGAACCATTGCGCTTTGCTGGGCTTGGCGTAGTTCTGCCTGTACTTGCTGCAGCTGGCCTTCGTGGCGCCGCTGTTCCTGCTCGCGCTGCTCTTTGATCGCATTGCGGTAGTGCTCCAGCGCCTCGCGGGCGTGCAGGTGCTTTTCTTCCAGCGAGCGAATCTGCTCGTCCTTGTCGCTGATCCGCAGTTCGTAATCACTGCAGGCCTGGCTGAGCCCAGCGTTGCGGGTTTGCTCGGTTTGCAGGCTGGTATTGGTGGTTTGCAGGGCGGCGCTTTCTTCTGCCAGGGCGGCCGCTTGAATATCGAATTGCTGCTTGAGTTCGGCGTGAGCTTCTTCAAGCGCCTCGATCTGGGCGAGCAGGGCGGCTTTTTGCTGTTCGAACTGCGCCAGGGCCAGGTCAATCGGCTCTTGAGCTTTCTCCTTCAAGCGCAGCGCCAACCGTGCAACCAGTTCACCCAGCTCGTCGTCAATCGGGGCTTCGGTGATGGTCAGGCGGGCTTCGCTGTCGTCCAGCTCCTTCAAATAGCGGTGGATCGTGGTTTTCGAGCCGGTATTGCCCATCTCGATGCGTACCGCGTCGATGCTGGGGTTCTCGCCACGGGCAAGGATCGCCAGGCGTGCCGTTTGAACTACTGCTTTATTAATGCCGCCGCGAGCCATGGGGTCTCCGTCGATTTAGTACTGTGGTATGTATTATGTATATACATACCATATCACGAATAAAAATTCGTTTAAATTCATGATTTAACAGATGGGATATTGGCGTATTATCCCGTGTCATTGGCGTCTGGAACGCTTATATGTCTGCAAGCAGTACGAATAGGCCTCCCATGAGCGATCTGGATCGTTACCTCAACGCCGCCACCCGCGATAACACGCGCCGCAGCTATCGCGCGGCCATCGAACACTTCGAAGTCAGTTGGGGCGGATTTCTGCCGGCTACCAGCGACAGCGTGGCGCGTTATCTGGTGGCGCATGCGGGTGTGCTGGCGGTCAACACCCTGAAGCTGCGGCTCTCGGCACTGGCGCAATGGCATACCAGCCAGGGCTTTCCCGACCCGACGAAAGCGCCGGTGGTGCGCAAGGTGCTCAAGGGGATTCGCGCCGTGCACCCGGCGCAGGAGAAGCAGGCCGAGCCATTGCAGCTCAGGCATCTGGAGCAGGTGGTGGCCTCCCTTGAGGCTGAAGCGCGAGAGGCCAGTGAGGCGCAGGATCCACCGCGATTGCTGCGCGCCAAGCGTGACACTGCGCTCATCCTGCTGGGCTTCTGGCGCGGTTTTCGTAGCGATGAGTTGTGCCGATTAAGTATCGAACACGTGCAGGCCACACCCGGTGCCGGCATCAGCCTGTATCTGCCGCGCAGCAAAAGTGACCGCGACAACCTCGGCAAGACCTATCACACCCCGGCGTTGCTGCGCCTATGTCCGGTGCAGGCCTACAGCGAATGGCTCAGCGCGTCGGCCCTGGTGCGCGGTCCGGTATTCCGGGGCATCGACCGCTGGGGAAATCTGGGGGAGGAGGGCTTGCACCCCAACAGCGTGATCCCGCTGCTGCGCCAGGCGCTTGAGCGTGCGGGCATCGCCGCCGAGCAATACACCAGCCACTCGTTGCGCCGGGGTTTTGCCACCTGGGCTCATCGCAGCGGCTGGGACTTGAAGTCGCTGATGAGTTACGTCGGCTGGAGCGACATGAAATCCGCCATGCGCTATGTTGAAGCAACGCCCTTTCTCGGCATGACATTGGCCACTCAACCGCTGCTTTGAGATTTCTTCTATTAATACCGTCACCTGATAGGGAAAACCAATCGTCAGCATCAGGTTTGCCAATGAGCCATCCGCCGAGAGAGTGGGTAGGATTCACTTCATCAACTTCTTAACCCCTGACGGAGAGTCAACGATGCCTATCATCAACAGCCAAGTAAAACCGTTCAAAGCGACTGCATACAAAAACGGCAACTTCGTAGATGTGACCGACGCTGACCTGAAAGGCAAATGGTCGGTAGTGTTCTTCTACCCAGCCGACTTCACCTTCGTTTGCCCAACCGAGCTGGAAGACCTGGCTGACAACTACGCCGAATTCCAGAAACTGGGCGTCGAAATCTACAGCGTTTCCACCGACACCCACTTTGCCCACGCTGCCTGGCACAACACTTCGCCAGCCATCGGTAAAATCCAGTACACCATGATCGGCGACCCGACCCTGACCATCTCCCGAAACTTCGACGTACTGATCGAAGAAGCTGGCCTGGCTGACCGCGGTACCTTCGTGATCAACCCGGAAGGTCAGATCAAGATCGTTGAACTGAACGACGGCGGTGTTGGCCGTGACGCTTCCGAGCTGCTGCGCAAAATCAAGGCCGCTCAATACGTAGCTGCCCACCCAGGCGAAGTGTGCCCAGCCAAGTGGAAAGAAGGCGAGGCTACTCTGGCTCCGTCCCTGGACCTGGTCGGCAAGATCTAAGTCTGTGAAGACGTCTCAAGGGCGGAACTCCGCACTTAAGTAAGCTGCATCCGCCCTCAAAACGCCCGGGCGAGAGTCGCTCGGGCGTTTTTTTGTCTGCAATAAACCGAATTAATAGGAAATCGCCCGTATGTTGGACGCCAATCTTAAAGCTCAGTTGAAGTCATACCTGGAACGGGTCACCCAGCCGATCGAGATCGTCGCCTCCCTCGACGACGGCGCGAAATCCCAGGAAATGCTTGCCCTTTTGCAGGACGTAACCAGCCTCACCACGCTGATTACCCTGAAAACCGATGGTGATGATGCGCGCAAGCCATCGTTCTCCATCAACCGCCCGGGTGCCGATATCAGCCTGCGTTTCGCCGGCATCCCCATGGGCCATGAATTCACTTCGTTGGTGCTGGCCCTGCTGCAAGTCGGTGGCCACCCGTCGAAGGCCAGTGTCGAAGTCATCGAACAGATCCGCGCCCTTAAAGGTGAGTTCAGCTTCGAGACGTACTTCTCGCTGTCCTGCCAGAACTGCCCGGACGTGGTCCAGGCGCTGAACCTGATGGCCGTGCTCAACCCGAACATCCGCCACGTCGCCATCGACGGCGCGCTGTTCCAGGCTGAAGTCGACGAACGTCAGATCATGGCAGTGCCGAGCGTTTACTTGAATGGCGTGAACTTCGGCCAGGGCCGCATGGGCCTGGAGGAAATCCTCGCCAAGCTCGACACCAGCGGCATTGAAAAAGCCGCCGAGAAAATCAGCGCCAAAGATGCCTTTGATGTGCTTGTCGTCGGCGGTGGCCCGGCCGGTTCCGCAGCGGCCATCTACGCCGCACGTAAAGGTATTCGCACCGGTGTTGCCGCCGAACGCTTTGGCGGCCAGGTGCTGGACACCATGTCCATCGAGAACTTTATCTCGGTACAGGAAACCGAAGGGCCGAAACTGGCCAGCGCCCTGGAAGCCCACGTACGCCAGTACGACGTGGACATCATGAACCTGCAGCGCGCCAGCAGCCTGATCCCAGCGAAAAACGCCGGTGACTTGCATGAAATTCGCTTTGAAAGCGGCGCGACGCTCAAGTCCAAGACCGTGATCCTGGCCACCGGCGCCCGCTGGCGCGAAATGGGTGTGCCCGGCGAGCAGGAATACAAGGCCAAGGGCGTGTGCTTCTGCCCGCACTGCGATGGTCCGTTGTTCAAGGGCAAGCGTGTGGCGGTAATCGGCGGCGGTAACTCCGGCGTTGAAGCGGCCATCGACCTGGCCGGTATCGTCAGCCATGTGACCTTGCTGGAGTTCGACAGCAAGTTGCGCGCCGACGCGGTATTGCAGCGCAAGCTGTACAGCCTGCCTAACGTTGATGTGATCACCAGCGCGCTGACCAGTGAAGTCAAAGGCGACGGGCAGAAGGTCACCGGCCTGGCCTACAAGGACCGCGATACTGGCGAGTTCAAGACCATCGACCTGGAAGGCATCTTTGTACAGATCGGCTTGCTGCCCAACACCGACTGGCTTAAAGGCACTGTGGAATTGACCCCGCGTGGCGAGATCATTGTCGATGCCCGTGGCGAGACTTCACTGCCAGGGGTATTCGCTGCCGGTGACGTGACGACCGTGCCGTACAAGCAGATCGTGATTGCGGTAGGCGAGGGCGCCAAGGCTTCCCTGAGTGCTTTCGATCACTTGATCCGGACCTCCGCTCCGGCGTAAGTCCAGGCCCGGAAACGAAAAACCCCATGAGTGATCATGGGGTTTTTTGTTGTGTGTTAGAAACTTACAGCGGCGCTGGCTGAATAATCTCAACCCAGTACGCATCCGGGTCCTTGATGAACGCCAGGCTTTTCATGCGGCCATCGGTCAGGCGTTTCTGGAAATCGCAGCCCAATGCTTCGAAGCGTTCACACGCAGCGACAATATCGGGCACCGAGATGCAGATATGACCAAAACCACGCGGATCGGTGTTGCCGTTGTGATAGGCGAAGTCGGCATCGTTTTCGGTGCCGTGGTTGTGGGTCAGTTCCAGGATGCCTGGAATTGACTTCATCCATTGGGTGCGCGCGGCGGCGTCGGCCGGGATCTGGGATTTGTCCACCAGGGCCAGGAAGTACAGGCTGAATTCGGCTTCCGGGAAGTCGCGCTTTTCAACCAGGGAAAAACCCAGGACACGGGTGTAGAAGTCCAGGGACTTGGTGATGTCCTTGACCCGCAGCATGGTGTGGTTGAACACGAAGTTCGAGGTGGCGGTGTCAGGTTGGGCGGTGACGCCCGGGAAGGTGTTCAGTTCGTGCAGGCTCATGGGCCCTCCAGAAAAAAATGGGGCAAACGCGGCTCCAGGTGAGAGGAGCGTTCCCTTGGCTTGCAGCTGGCGTCCGTGCAGCCGGACCATGATACGCAAGGCCCGCCTGCCGCGCCAAATGAAAAAGCACGCGTAGGTCTTGCGACCAGCCGGTGGCGGGGCTCACACTTTGTCGCTTGAACCTTGGGTGTCTTTTGCAATGATCGAATGTCGTTTACCGCTGTTGAGCGCTCTGTGTTTGCTGTTGTCCAGCCCTTGGGTATGGGCGGGCGAGCCGGAAATTCATTGGCCCAGCGGCTGGCAGGTCGAGGAGGTGGTACCCGACGGCGACGCGCCAGCCACGCCGCAGCCGGTTTCGCGGCAGCGTGCGATCAAGAACGATGAAAATGGCAACACAGTGATGGTGATGGAGTTGACGGGGACGCCGATCGAGGCTGGGCATAACGTTAACCTTCAGGGCGTATTGCTGGAGATGCGCAAGTCCATCCAGAAAGATTTTGCCCAAGGCGGCTACCAAAGTGTGTGCAGCAAGATGCACTCGACAACACTGAGTCGTCTTGAGGCCGTAGAAACTACGTGTGTGATTACTGACAATGGACGGCACGTGCTTTCACAAACATTGGTAGGCGCGGTTGATACCGATAAAGCGTATGTTTTTTCATACGCGGGTCAAGCCGACGCTTACCAAGCAAGCAAGGATGAAGTCAGTTCGGTGCGCGCTGGCCTCAAACTTTAAGTGCGTTTCACCCGTCGATTCTGAACAAAGTGAAATGTTATTTAAGTTCGGTTTCGAACCCTTGAATAAAAAAGCCCCGCATGTGCGGGGCTCTTTGTTAGTACGTGGTGATCAGCCGCGAAGCCAGGAATCTACAGTGGCGGCGCCATACTGTTCTTTCCAGGCTTTGAGGCCGCGGTGGTTACCGCCCTTGGTTTCGATCAGTTCGCCAGTGTGCGGATTGTGGTAAACCTTGACTACGCGCGCACGGCGCTGTTTTGGTGCGCTGGCGGCGGCAGCGCTGGTCTTGCCCGGGTTTGGATCAAGGATCAGGATGATGTCGCGCAGGCCTTTGCCGTAGGTTTTCATCAGTCCTTGAAGCTTTTCTTCGAATTCGATTTCTTTCTTCAGGCCGGCGTCGTTCTTCAGGGACTCCAGCTGGGCAAGCTGCTCTTGAAGGGCTTTTTCTGCTGCGCGAAATTCGGCGAGTCTGGACAAAATCTGTACTCCAATAGTGTATTTGGCTGATGTCAACTACAGACAAAGCTATAAGCCAATAGCGTTAAGGCGACTCACAGAAGAAGTCGTCCTGCGAGTTCTGCACAGGCAAGAAAAATTGTAGTAGTTAATCCGCCACGAGTAAATCATGTCTTTTGTCTTATTAACATTATTTCAACGCCGCTAGTGCATGGCTATTCAATGGCTGACTAGGTTTTTAATGAATTCATCGCTGGGTAATGGCTTTCCAAACAGATAGCCCTGGAGAAAATGCACACCATGAGCGGCCAGGTATTCGCACTGCTCGGCGGTCTCTACACCTTCTGCAACGATGCCCAGGTCCAGCTTGCCGGATAATTCGATGATGCTGTCCAGAATATGCCGCGATAGTGCATCGGCACCGATCATGGCGACAAAACTCTGGTCGATCTTCAGATAGTCCACATTGAAGTTGCGCAAATAACCCAGGCTGGAATGGCCGGTACCAAAGTCATCGATGGCAATCATCACGCCCAGTTGATGCAGGGCGTCGAACAGTCGACGGGTAGTATCCGTGGGCTCGATCAACTCGCGCTCGGTCAACTCCAGCACCAAGGTCACCTGGCCTGGCGTGAAGGCGGCGAGAAATTCACGGCAGTCCTCTACCAGTGCAAGGTCGTGGCAATGGCGCGCGGTGATATTCACGCCGATATGGAAACCCGGGCTGAACCGCGTCGCATGGGGCGCCAGTTGGGCAGCGGTCTGGCGCAGCAGGGCACGGGTCATCGGCACAATCAGGCCTGAATGTTCGGCCAGCGGGATAAACAGATCGGGTCGGACGAGACCTTCCTTGGGGTGCTGCCAGCGCATCAGCACTTCGCAGCCGGCCCATTCGCGGGTGTCGCCGCGCACCACCGGCTGGAAGTACGGGATGAACTCGTTGGCCCCCAGC
Organism: Pseudomonas sp. SJZ103; assembly: GCF_007828335.1. Classification (NCBI taxonomy): domain Bacteria; kingdom Pseudomonadati; phylum Pseudomonadota; class Gammaproteobacteria; order Pseudomonadales; family Pseudomonadaceae; genus Pseudomonas; species Pseudomonas sp. SJZ103. Next base: position 78,027 of record NZ_VIUN01000011.1, on the reverse strand, counting down.
GCCCGCCGCAGCTCATGGGTAGGCGCCGAGGAACGCTTTTGCAGCCAGTGCGCAAGCAGGCCCGCGAGTACGCCAAAGAACACTACCAGGCTGAACAGCGCGGGGTAACGTGCCTGCATATAGCGCCACACTTCACCGGCCGGCATGCCGGCGTCGACGCTGTAGTGATAGCGCTCGGATGCCAGGTGATGATGGGCTACGGCAAATACCGGGACTGCGGTGTCGTGCACGTTGCCATCGGCGCCGAGCCAGTGAGGCCCGACTTGCAGCACAAGCTGCGCATAGCGGCTGATCAGGCGCAGGGCGTTGGTCAGGTGATAGCCGTCGATTGAGGCAAACGCGGCTTTGTCCCCGTCGACCAATCGGTAGACCAGCAACGCGGTATCCGGTGTAACCGGGTTGCCGTTCATCAACCACAGGCGGCCATCGACATAGTCATCCGGGTTCACCGGTGACTCGTAGTGACTGCCGAACAGGGAGCTGCAATAGATGTTTTTTTGCCAGGACAAGGTCGTCGCCCGTACGAACGGCCGGCGCGTGACCTGTTCACGCAGCGCCAGTTGCACGCCACTGTCACACGGCTGTCCGGCCAGTGGCAGCAAGGCCTGGGCGGCGAGGGCGGTATTGTCGAGCATCAGGTCGAATTGACGTACGGCCTCCTGGGCGGTTTGCGCTGTGCTTTGTTCAAGGGTGCGTTCAGCTTGCCAATACAGGATGGTCACACCCAGCAGGATCGGCAGCACCCCCGACAACACGCTGATCGAATAGCGGGTGAAGAGCTTTCGCGGGCCTTTGACGGTGAGGGGCATGGGTTCAGGCCTGTTGCGCAGGAGGCTTTACCGGCAGGCCGGCGGGGAATGTTTCGATGATAGATGGCCCGCTTGGACTTCGCTCGCCCTGCCAAGGCTTTGCGCAATCTCGATAAAGGCCAGGGTGGCCGGTGACGACTGCCGCCGATCCAGTACCGCCAGGCCAATCTGGCGCGGCACGCGGGGCGAAAGCGGTCGCTTCACATAGCGCGGATCAAGTGCCTGCGGCAGCGATGCTTCGGCGACGATGCTCAGGCCGTCCCCACGGCTGACCGCTTCCAGGGTGCTCAACAGTTGCGCGCAGCGGTAGCGCACCTTCGGCCGCAGTTGGCCGACGTCGAACAGGCGGGTGACCAACTCCGAGGAGCCGGCTTCCGTCAGGATAAAGGCATCGTCACACAGGTCCTGCAGGGCCAGCGTGTCCCGCGCAGCCAATGGATGATCTGCCGGCAGCAGCGCCACCATCTGGTCCTCGAACAAGGCAAAGGTGTCGAAGCGCTCCTGTTCCAGCACCACAAAGCCCACATCGATCCGTCGCTCATCCAGCCACTGCAGCACCTGGCGGTCGGGCCCTTCGTCCACATGCACCTCAATCCCCGGATGGGCGCTGCGAAACTGGCTGAGGATGGCTGGCAACAGGCGAATCGACGCGGTCGGCCCGAATGAGCCGATGCGCAACGTACCGCGCCGCATGCCACGGGCATCGGCCGCCTCTTGTTGCAGGGTGTTGGCCAGGCCGAGCATGGCACGGGCACGTCCGAGTAATTGCTGGCCGATGTCACTCGGTTCTACCAGCGACTGGTGGCGCCGAAACAGCTCCACACCCAGTTCCTGCTCCAGGGCCTTGATGGCATGGGACACCGCCGATTGGCTGATGCCCAAACGGTGGGCGGCACTGGTAAAACCTTGGAGCTCGGCGACCAGTGAGAAAATTTCCAATTGGGTCAGTGTCATGAGTGAAAGCTCATTTTACGATGATCGGTTATTAGCTGAAGAATACGCGAATTCTCCCGTACCTTGAGCCCATCCCTCATGCGACTCGCCTCCGATCACCTGACTTATTGCAAACTCGCCGCCGTCACCATGATCTGGGGCGGCACCTTTGTCGCCGGGCGCTTCCTGGCCGACCACCTCAATCCGCTGCTGGCCGCCAGCCTGCGTTTTATCCTCGCCAGTCTGGCGTTGTTGCTGTTCATGGCCTGCGCGCGTATTCCTCTGTTGCGTCCCAATCTTCGGCAGTTTGCGCAACTGGCGGTGCTGGGATTCTTCGGGATTTTTTTCTACAACCTGTGCTTCTTCTATGGGTTGCAGTACATCAATGCGTCGCGGGCTTCGTTGATCGTGGCGTTGAACCCGGCGGTGATCGGCCTGGCGAGCTGGCTGTTATTCAAGGAGCGGCTGAGTCGGATCAAGCTGCTGGGTATCCTGTTGTGTCTGGTCGGTGCCGGGACGGTCATTGTCAGCCGTAACCCGCAGTTGTTGCAGGCCTCCGCCGATGCCTGGATCGGCGATTTACTGATCCTTGGCTGTGTGGCGGGGTGGGGCGTTTATTCGCTGTGTGCCCGGGGGCTCAACCAAAGCCTGGGGCCATTGCAGACGGTCACCTGGTCGGTGCTGCTGGGTACGTTGATGTTGACCACCACCGCGTTTGTCACCGCAAGCGTCAGCGTAGAAGCGCTTGGCTGCTTGCCGATAACCCATTGGCTCAGCCTGGCCTACCTCGGCGTTTTGGGCTCGGCGCTGGCATATATCGGTTACTACGACGGTATCCGGCGCATCGGCGCGACGCGCGCCGGCGTATTTATCGCACTCAACCCACTGACGGCGGTGATCTGCGGTGCACTGCTGCTGGGGGAACAACTGACGGCGCCCATGCTGGCGGGCGGGGCCGTCATCCTGTTGGGCATCTACCTGTGCAACAAACCCCTTGCACACGCCAGGGCAATGGGGATTTGATAAGAGTACGGACAAATACGGTTACGCTGTGTAGAATCGATTTACGCATACAAGAATATGGACTTGCGCTCACGCAAGCCTCGGCCGTCAGAGACTGATGTAACCATGAAGCTACTCGGCTCCCCCCTCATTTTTGGTGACTTCCTCGCCCGCAGTGTGCGAGGCCTTTCCTGCGCGCCCCCCTCCGACCTCATCCTTGCTCGCACATAACCACTTGCTACCCACAAGAATGATGAGGCACCGGCCATGACCGACCACTACGAAAACCCAATGGGCCTGATGGGCTTTGAATTTATCGAATTCGCATCGCCGACCCCCGGCACCCTGGAGCCGATCTTCGAGATCATGGGCTTCACCAAAGTCGCGAACCATCGCTCCAAGAACGTCCAACTGTTCCGCCAGGGCGAGATCAATCTGATCCTTAACAATGAGCCCAACAGCATCGCCTCCTATTTCGCCGCCGAGCACGGCCCGTCGGTGTGCGGCATGGCGTTCCGCGTCAAGGATTCGCAAAAAGCCTACAACCGCGCGCTGGAACTGGGGGCTCAGCCCATCCATATCGAAACCGGCCCGATGGAGCTGAACCTGCCGGCCATCAAGGGCATCGGCGGCGCGCCGCTGTACCTGATCGACCGTTTTGGTGAGGGCAGCTCGATCTATGACATCGACTTCGTCTACCTCGACGGCGTCGAGCGTAACCCGCAAGGCGCCGGCCTCAAGGTCATCGACCACCTGACCCACAATGTGTATCGCGGGCGCATGGCCTACTGGGCCGGCTTCTACGAGAAACTGTTCAACTTCCGCGAAGCGCGCTACTTCGATATCAAAGGCGAATACACAGGCCTGACGTCCAAGGCCATGAGCGCCCCGGACGGCATGATCCGCATCCCCCTGAACGAAGAGTCGTCCAAGGGCGCCGGGCAGATCGAAGAGTTCCTGATGCAGTTCAATGGCGAGGGCATCCAGCACGTGGCGTTCCTCACCGACGACCTGGTCAAGACCTGGGACGCACTCAAGAAGATCGGCATGCGCTTCATGACTGCGCCGCCGGACACCTACTATGAAATGCTCGAAGGCCGCCTGCCGAACCACGGCGAACCGGTGGATCAACTGCAAGCACGTGGCATCCTGCTGGACGGCTCGTCAATCGAAGGCGACAAGCGCCTGTTGCTGCAGATCTTCTCGGAAACCCTGATGGGCCCGGTGTTCTTCGAGTTCATCCAGCGCAAGGGCGATGATGGGTTTGGCGAGGGCAACTTCAAGGCGCTGTTCGAGTCCATCGAGCGGGACCAGGTACGTCGTGGCGTGTTGACCGCCGACTGAGCATGAAAAAAGCCCGACCGAGGGACGCCTCGGTCGGGCTTTTTGTCGTTTGGCATTCAGGCTCGGCGCTGACGCACCAAATGTTTGAACCCTTCGAACACCAGTACCATGACTGCGATCCAGATCGGGATGTAGGTCAACCATTCGCCTGCCTTGATGCCTTCACCCAACAGCAGCGCCACTACCAGCAACAGCACCGGCTCGACATAACTGAGCAGTCCGAACAGGCTGAATGCAAGCAACCGGCTGGCAATGATATAGCTCACCAGCGCCGAGGCACTGATCAGGCCCAGTACCGGGATCAACCCGTACAGCCTGGGGTGGGCATCCATCACCGCGAAACCCTGTTCGCCGCTTTGCACAAACCACCAGGCCACCGGCAACATCAGCGCCATGTCCAGCCACAGTCCTCCCAGGTGGTCGGTCTTGAGGTATTTGCGCGCGATGAAGTACAGCGGGTAACCGATGATCACCACCAGCGTCGCCCAGGAAAACCCGCCGGCCTGGAACAACTCGTTAAGCACCCCGAGGCTGGCAAAAAACACCGCGATTTTTTGCAGGTATGAAAGCTGTTCGCCCCATACCAGGCGTCCGGTAAGCACCATGCTCAGCGGCAGCAGGAAGTAACCTACCGATACATCCAGGCTGCGCCCGTTCAGCGGTGCCCACATGAACAACCACAACTGCACGCCCAGCAAGGCCGACGACAGCACCACACCGCCGATCAGCCGAGGCTTGGCCGCGAGCACTTGCAGCAACTCCCACACCCGCCGCCATTCGCCACTGACGATCATGAATACCGTCATGCACGGCACGGTCAGCAACATGCGCCAGCCGAAAATTTCCAGGCCGCTCAATGGCGTCAGCAATGACGTGAAGTAGTACATCACGGCAAACAACACCGAGGCCGACACCGATAACACAACTCCTTTAGACACGCTGTCCTCGCGAAAACCAATTTCAAAAAAAAGGGGAATTTCAAGAGGGGATTATGGTGCTTTTGAGTCGAGAGGGTTGCGCTGTTTTGGGGCGTTTTTCAGGAAAATTTCTCGTTACCGCTTTCTGGGTCGGCTTGGTAGGGTCAGTCGGGTTGTTGTTGTTGTTGTTGTTGTTGTTGTTGTTGTTGCGAGCGGTGCAAGCCCGCTCGCCACAGTAAGCCCGCTCTACAACCGTAGCCTGGTCACTCAGCCTACGCGCGCGCCACCCGGCCCGAGACAAAATGGCCTACATCATTGAACCCCGGCGTGGAGGAATGCCCCGGAGTCACCAGCGAGTCGATAAAAGCCTCATCCTCAGCCGTGATCTTCACGTCCAGCGCGCCGGTGTAGGCATCCCACTGCGCCTCGGTGCGCGGCCCTACGATCGCCGAGCTCACCGCCGCGTTGTTCAGCACCCAGGCTATCGCAAACTCGACAATGCCCACACCACGGCCCTGGGTGTATTGCTGGATCTGCTGGGCGATGCGCAGTGATTCCATGCGCCATTCGGTTTCCAGGATGCGCTTGTCCTGGCGGGCGGCACGGCTGCCGGCTTCGGGTGTGACGTCCGGCGCGTATTTGCCGCTGAGCACGCCACGCGCCAGTGGGCTGTAAGGTACGACCCCCAGGCCGTACGCGGCGGCGGCGGTGATCTGTTCGACTTCGGCCTGACGGTTGACGATGTTGTACAGCGGCTGGCTGATCACCGGCTTGTCCACGCCCAGGCGTTCGGCGACACGGATCACCTCGGCAATCCGCCAGCCGCGATAGTTGGACAGGCCCCAGTAACGGATCTTGCCCTGGCGGATCAGGTCGCCGATGGCCGATACCGTCACCTCCAGCGGGGTGTCGTGATCTTCGCGGTGCAGGTAGTAGATGTCGAGGTAGTCGGTATCGAGGCGGGTGAGGCTGGCTTCCAACGCGTTGAAGATGCGCTTGCGGCTCAGGCCACTGCGGTTGGGCAGGCCCTCCGTGGGGCCAATGGCGACTTTCGACGCCACCACCCAATCCTGACGATGGCGAGCGATGGCTTCGCCGACGATTTCCTCGGAGCGCCCGCCGGTGTACACGTCCGCCGTGTCGATAAAATTGACGCCCTGGTCCCAGGCCTTGTCGATGATGCGCAGCGAGTCCTCGGTGTTGGTCTGTTCGCCAAACATCATGGTGCCCAGAGTCAAGGCACTGACCTTCAAACCGGACTGGCCCAACGTGCGGTAAATCATGGTGCATTCCTCAAAAGCATTGACGAGTGCTATGCAATACCAGAGAGCAAGGCTCTAGAACAAGCTCAACGTCGGCGTATCGGGGGGCACGGACCCGCCTGTCCCCCCGCCGTGGCCATGTGCAACTGATAACGCCGCGGGTGATTCGGCGTTACCAGTTGAGAGCGGCGGGGGCTTACATCTTTGAACAAGATCAAGCGATATAGAAGGGCGTGCCTACGTCGAATCCACCGTCGAACTGAAACTCCACGCCTTCTCTCACAATAAAACTGCATTTCAATGTGCCTTTCGCGCGGCCTGTAGCGGGGAGTGAATCGAAATGCAGGTTTCCTCCTACTGCGGCATAGAGGCCGTAAGCGGGACGGGCGCTGCAGTTGACGAAAACCTCCGTGCTTTTTGGGGAGATGACATAGTCATGCTCGGTCAGGTTTTTTGTTATCTGGATGCTGACGATTTGGTTTGAGGGTGGAAAAGAGTCGATATCCCGCGAGCCAAAGACTTCCCAGCTGTCCGGGAAAAAGGGCGATTCGTGACTGATAATGCCAACGGTCTTTGCTACAAAATCTTCATGTGAAGGAAACGGGCTATTACGGAATGTTCCATTGAAGGTATCTGTATAGAGCCTTGGGTAGGATATTCCCTTCAAGTGAAGCTCGCCGTCGGTAAGGTCTACATGCGCTTCGTTAAATTCCGCCGATAAATGGAAGGTTGCGTTCATTTCCTCATTTAGTACTGAAACGGTGATCTCCCCACTTACAATCCGATAGACGGAAATACCTGCTCCATAGGGTGCAAAGACAAAGCCGGTGACCTCGTCGGGGAAGCTGTAGATGTGCTTCTTGCCGTTCTCTTCAAGATCAGCCGGAAGCACCACGTTCAGCCCATAATAATTCTGGTGTGGGTCGCCGCTTTGCAATTCAACCCCACTGAAACGCCAGTGCTCTCCGGACTTGAAGATATGTTGTCTGTCGAGATCGGATACGAACGAATGGGTATGGCTGCCGGTAAACGCTGCGGTGAGGCTGCCCGTGCTCGCGGTTGGTTTAGCTTTAGTTGTCATCTCGATGTTCCTTGCGCAATGTGAAGGGGACTTCGGAATGGACATGCTAAATGCGATAGGTACGCTGAGATACTGTCATAAATGACAGGTTTAAAAAGCCACCTCTTAATAGCTGAAACTTAGGGCAGCGATGGGTGTAACAGGGCCTGGCAGCGCACTTGTAGAAACCGGTGCAACACTTTCACCCGTTCCGACACTTGCAGGCGGTGGGGGCACATCAGGTTGAACGGGGTGGGTTCTCCCTGCCAGTCCGGCAACAGTTGCACCAGCCGTCCGGCCTTGAGGTCCCGGGCGATGTCGAGATTGGCCTTGTAGGCAATACCGTGGCCGGCGAGTGCCCAGCGCCGCACAATCTCGCCGTCATCGCTCAGGTAGTCGCCCGTCACCTCAACTTCCTGCAACGTCGTGCCCTGGCGAAAGTACCAGGTGCTGTTGGCCCGGCCCTGGCGCATGTACCGCAGCGTGTTGTGCTGCGCCAACTCCGCCGGGGTGCGCGGCGTGCCGTGGCGCGCCAGGTAGTCGGGGCTGGCGCAGGGAATGCGTTGGTGGTCGGGGACCACCGGCAGCGCCACCAGGCTGGAGTCCCGTGGGACGCCGAAACGCAGGGCGATGTCGACGGTGTCGCGGAATAGGTCGGCATTGCTGTCGTTGAGCAGCAATTGCAGGCGGATGTTCGGGTGTTCCTGCTTGAACTCATCCAGCCAGCCAAGGACCACATTGCGGCCAAAATCCGAGGGCGCCGCCAACTGCAGCAGGCCGGTCAGGCCCTGGCTCTGCTGCTTGAGCGCTTGCTCGCCTTCGGCCAATGCGGCCAGCGCTTCGCGCACGCTGTCGAGGTAGCGGCGACCTTCTTCTGTCAGGCGCATGCTGCGGGTGGAGCGTGCCAGCAGGCGGGTGCCCAACCGGGTTTCCAGGCGCTTGAGGGCGATGCTGGCTGCTGCGGGGGTCAGGCCCAGCCCACGTGCGGCGGCGGACAGGCTGCCGGTGTCGGCGGTGCGTGCGAACACTTCAAGGTCGAGGATTGAGCTCATTTGTAAAAATCCTTTAAAGATCCTGTCGTTTTACCGGGATTTTTCGCTGATTGCCAAGCTGGGAAGATGAGCGCTCACTTTCTGACCCAGGACATTTCTTAATGACTTCCCCCCTCAACGGTAAAACGGTCATCGTCATCGGCGGCAGCAGCGGGATCGGCGCAGCCGTGGCCAAGGCCGCCGCTGCACGCGGTGCTCAGGTGGTGTTGGCGGGGCGACGCCTCTCGTCGGGCAGCGAAAACGGCCTGCGCAGCGAACCCGTGGACGTCACCGACGCCGCCTCCCTGCAGCGTTTGTTCGAAACCGTCGGGCGTTTTGACCATCTGGTGTACACCTCCGGCCCCTCGGTGCGGGCCAAGACCTTGATCGAAACCGATCTGGACGAGGCCCAGGACAACTTCAACGTGAAACTCTGGGGCGCGTTGCGGGCGATCCAACAGGCGCTGCCTTTTCTTGATGAGCGCGGCAGCATCAGCCTGACCTCCGGGCAACTGGGGCGCAAATTGGCGCCGGGCCAGTTCATCAAAGTCGGTATCAACGCGGCCACTGAAGCCCTGGGCAAGCAGTTGGCCAAGGAGTTGGCACCGCGTCGCGTTAACGTGGTGAGTCCCGGTGTGATTGATACCCCTGCGTATGCGGGGTTGGCCGAGGACCAGCGCTTGGCGATGTTTGCCAAGGCGGGTGGCGCATTGCCGGTGGGGCGCGTAGGGCAGGCAGAGGAAGTGGCGGCGGGGTATGTGCTGGCCATGGAGAATGGCTACATGACCGGTGCTGTCATTGATATCGACGGCGGCGGGCTGCTGTAAACGCGGACTATATGTGGGAGGCGGCAAGTCGAATCGTCGCCCCGCCCCTCCGACATGGACCGTGTTATACCTTCAAGGTCCGCGTCATCCGCAACGCCAACACACTGCCCGCCACAATTACCGCCGCCAGCAGGTACAGCGCCACATCCGTGGAGCCGGTGGCGTCCTTCACAAAACCGACGATATACGGGCTGAGGAAGCCGGCCATCTGGCCCATGGAGTTGATCAGCGCCAGGCCACCGGCCGCTGCGCCCGCACTGAGCATGGCGGTCGGTACCGGCCAGAACATCGGCAGGCCGGTGAGGGCGCCCATGGTCGCGATGGTCAGGCCGAGGATGGCGATGGCTGGCGTGGTGGCGAAGTTCACGGCAATCACCAGGCCGATGGCGCCCATCAACATCGGCACGACAAGATGCCAGCGACGTTCCTTGCGCAAGTCCGCCGAGCGGCCCACCAGCAACATGAAGACGGCGGCCAGCAGGTATGGAATCGCGCTGAGCCAGCCGATCACCAGGTTATCGCTGAAGCCCAGGTTCTTGATGATCGACGGCAGCCAGAAGTTGATGGCGTACACACCGCTCTGGATGCAGAAGTAGATCAGGCCGAATGCCCAGATCGCCGGGTTCTTGAACACTTCACCGAGTGAATCGGTGCTGGTTTTCGGCTGGTTCGCCAGGTCGGTGGCCTGGTCGGCTTCCAGCACTGCGCGCTCGTGGGGCTTGAGCCATTTGGCGTGGGCAAAGCTGTCGCTGAGCAGGAAGTAGGCGAGGGCGCCGAGGATCACGGTCGGAATGCCTTGCAGCAGGAACATCCACTGCCAGCCCGCCAAGCCGCCTTGGCCGGCGGCGAAGTGGTTGAGGATCCAGCCGGAAAACGGGCTGCCGAGCAAACCGGACACCGGGATCGCCGACATGAACAGCGCCATGATCCGCCCACGGCGGAACGTCGGGAACCACTGCGAGAGGTAAAGCACCACACCGGGGAAGAAGCCGGCTTCAGCCGCACCGGTAAACAGGCGCAAGGTGTAGAAATGCGTCGGCGTGGTGACGAACAGCAGGCAGGTGGACAGCGTGCCCCAGACGATCATCATCAACGCAATCCAGCGCCGTGGACCGAACCTGGTCAGCGCCAGGTTGCTCGGCACGCCACACAGCACGTAGCCGATAAAGAAGATCCCGGCACCCAGGCCGTACACGGTTTCGCTGAATTTCAGCGCATCGAGCATCTGCAACTTGGCAAAGCCAACGTTGACCCGGTCGAGGTAGTTGAACAGATAGCAGATGAAAATGAAGGGGATCAAGCGCAGGGTAACGCGCTTGTAGATGGCGTTTTTATCGTCATCGGTGGCCAGTGTGACAGCGGCGCTCTGTGACATGGGAATCTCTCTTTATTATGATTTTGCGCGATGCGAGGGTAACGTTGATCGCCCAACGAGTCTCGGCCACGTGGCGGGGTGCTGTCTTTGTGCTTGCGCACAGTGATGCATGCTTTGCGCTGTGCGGATGAACAAGCACGCTTTCAAGTACTTTCTTTCAAGGAGATGGCCGCATGTTCGAGCTGGATCATGACCTGGCGCAGGATATCGTCGATAGGACCATGGCGATCCTGCCCTACAACGTCAATGTCATGGACAGCCAAGGCCTGATCCTCGGTAGCGGCGAACCCGAGCGGATCAACACCCGCCACGAAGGAGCACAATTGGTGCTGGCCAATGGTCGCGTGGTCGAGATCGACGGCCAGACCGCCAAGCACCTCAAGGGCGTGCAGCCCGGCATCAACCTGCCGCTGATGCACGATCAGCGCCTGATTGGCGTACTGGGCATCACCGGCGAGCCCGAGTTGTTGCGCACTTATGCCGAACTGGTGCGCATGACCGCCGAAATGCTCGTCAGCCATCGTCACCAGCAAACCGAGCAGCAATGGCGACGCCAGCGTTGCGATGATCTGTTGGCGTTGCTCCTCGCCGACAGCGGCGACTCACCACGCCTGGTCGATGAAGCCCAGCAATTGGGCCTCAAGCCGCAGCTGGCGCGCACGCCGTACCTGTTCGAACTGGGGGCGGGCCAATCGGCGGAAGCATTGAACACCTGGCTGACCTCGCGCTATCCGGACAGTTGGTGCGTGAGCTCGGCGCAGTTCTCGCTGCTGTGGTGCCGACCGGCGGCACAGCAGGTGGACAATCCACGGCTGCTGGAAAAGCTCGAAGGCCTGGGCTGGAACATCCTTCGCGTGGCCGTCGGCGGGCAGGCGGATGGCCTGGCCGGATTGCGCCGTTGCTATCGTCGCGTCGGCGATTTACTGGCCTACGGTCGCGATGTGCTGCCGCAGTCGCGGCTCTTGACCCTCAACCGCTACCGCTTGCCGGTGATGCTCTGGCGCCATCGCAACGACGATGCCCTCGACGAACTGCTCAACCCATTGCGCAAGGTGCTGGCCAAGGACAGCAACGGCCAACTCCTGGCCACGCTGCGCAGTTGGTGCGAACACGACGGGCAAAGCCAGGCCTGTGCCGACGCCCTCGGCATTCACCGCAACAGCCTGCGCTACCGCATGGAGCGCATCGCCGAACTCAGCGGCGTCGACCCGCTGACCCTGGACGGCATGCTGGCACTGTACCTCGGCGTGCAGCTGTTGCCCCAGGCTTTGTCGGAATGAACAACAAACCTTACCCGTACTTGTGCATCGGACCGGCGTCATCGGCGGTGCCAACTGGCAGCATGGGCGTCATAAAAACCGGAGAAAGCCCATGAAAATCATCATCGCCCCCGACTCGTTCAAGGACAGCCTGAGTGCCGAGGGCGTCGCTCAGGCCATTGCCGCAGGGTTGGCGCAAGTCTGGCCGGATGCACAGGTGATCCAGTGCCCGATGGCGGACGGTGGTGAAGGCACGGTGGACTCGGTGCTCGCCGCCTGTAACGGCCAATTGCGCCGCCAGGCGGTGCGTGGCCCTCTGGGCGGGACGGTTGAAGCACGTTGGGGCTGGTTGGCCGACAGCCACACCGCGATCATCGAAATGGCCGAAGCCAGCGGCCTGCAATTGGTACCGCCAGGCCAGCGCGATGCGTGCACCAGCAGCACCTACGGCACCGGCGAGCTGATTCGCGCGGCCTTGGACCTGGGTGCCCAGCGCATCATTCTGGCGATTGGCGGCAGCGCCACCAACGACGGCGGTGCGGGTGCGATGCAAGCCCTGGGCGTGCAACTGTTCGACGCTGCGGAACAGGCCTTGCCTCCCGGAGGCCTGGCGTTGTCACGACTGGCGCATATCAACCTGGAAAAACTCGATCCGCGCCTGACCCAGGTACGCTTTGAAATCGCCGCCGATGTGAACAACCCGCTGTGCGGCCCCCACGGCGCCTCGGCGATATTCGGCCCGCAAAAAGGTGCCAACCCTGAGCAGGTGCAACAACTGGACGCTGCCCTTGGCCACTTTGCCGATCACTGCGCCAACGTCCTGCCCAAGGACGTGCGCGACGAACCCGGCAGCGGCGCCGCTGGCGGCCTGGGTTTTGCCGCCAAGGCGTTCCTCGGTGCGCAGTTCCGCGCGGGCGTGGACGTCGTCGCCGAACTGGTAGGACTTGACGAAGCCGTACGCGGCGCCGACCTGGTCATCACCGGCGAAGGCCGCTTCGACGCCCAGACCCTGCGCGGCAAGACCCCCTTCGGCGTGGCCCGTATCGCCCGGCAACACGGCGTTCCGGTGATCGTCATCGCCGGCACCCTGGGCGACGGCTACGAGCAGATGTACGCCCATGGCGTGGATGCGGCATTTGCCTTGCCGAGCGGCCCGATGAACCTGGAGCAGGCCTGCAGCGAGGCACCGCGTTTGCTGCGCGAGCGCGCGGCGGATATTGCGCGGGTGTGGCGAGTGGCGGCCAAGCGCTGACGCATCACGCCGAACATGGGACAATCCGCGCCTTTTTCGACACGGAGAGTCCCCATGCTACGCCCCGTACTCCTGGCCCTGCTGCTGACCGGCACCGCCACCCATGCCTTCGCTCAACCGCCCGCTGAAACCGTGCCGCTGCTGCGCGAAATCAAGAACTGGGTCACCGGTTGCGACAACCTGCGCAATTGCCATGCCCTGAGCGCGCCCAGTGGCGTCGATGAAGAAGACTACAGCGCCCTGACCTTGCACATCTGGCATCAGGCCGGCCCCGAGGGGTATCTACGCTTGCGCTTCGACCATCGCGGCGAAGCGCTGGACCTGTCGACCCTGGTGTTGGACGGTCAGCCGCTGGGCCTGGAACTGACCCGGGATTTGCACGTAGAACTGGACGATCAGGGCGGCGATCCCGAGGTGCAGTCTTACGGCGTGATCGAGGACGCCGCAGCGCGGCGCTGGTTGCAGCGTTTGCGCAATGGCCAGCGCCTGCAATTGCCGGGCGATGAGCAGGCGCATGTGTCGCTCAGCGGCCTGAGTGCTTCGCTGCTGTTGATGGATGCGGTGCAGGGGCGGGTGGATAACGTGACGGCCCTGGCACGCCCCGGAAAAGCTCCGGCCAGTGAGGTGCCGCCACGCTTGCCGACGCCGGTGTTGCGCAAGTTCCCTGCGCCGCCGACGTTGACCGTGCAGGAACAGGCGGGCCTGGTGGCGGCTGCATTGCAGGCCGTGACGCCGGAGGAGGGTGAGCCCGAGGCAACGGCCGGGGCGCTGACGGCGCAACAGGCGATGACGGTGGCGCGCTACGACTGCGCGGCCTACAACTGTGAGTTCGACGTGGTCAGCCGCCAGCGTCAGGCGCCCTATGCGCAAACGCCGCTGGAGCTTGAGCCCTTGCCGTTGGACGGCGCCGCGCTGCAAGGCTCGGTGGGCTATGACGAAGCCTCTGGCACCCTGAGTTATTTCTACAAGCAGCGCGGGATCGGTGACTGTGGCGGCGGTGGCGTCTGGGTGTTCGACGGCAAGGCGTTCCAGCTCAGTGAGTTTCATGTGATGCCGCGCTGCACCGGTGTGGGTTACGGCGATTGGCCGTCGTTGTGGACGACCGCACCGGCGCCCTAGCCAGGGGGAGGGCATGGCCTCTACACTGGCCGGCCACTTGTTTTTCAAAGGATGAAACACAATGCACACACCTGAACCCCACATCGTGATCCAGCGCTTTACCGAGGCCCACCTTGAAGGTGTCGCGGCGCTCTATAACGAACCGGCCGTGTGCCGGCAGGTGCTGCAGATGCCGTTCCAGTCGGTCGAGGCGTGGCGCAAGCGCCTGGTGATGGACAACGAACGGCGCCTGCAACTGGTGGCGGTGCACGGCGGTGAGGTGATCGGCCAACTGGGCCTGGAACAGTACCTGCGCGTGCGCCAGGCGCATGTGGGTTCGTTCGGCATGGGCGTGGCCACGGCCTGGCAGGGCAAGGGCGTAGGCTCGCGGTTGTTGACGGCCGCGCTGGACGTGGCCGACAACTGGATGAACCTGCACCGGGTGGAACTCACGGTGTACGCCGACAACGACGCCGCGCACCACCTGTACCGCAAGTTCGGCTTCGAGGTCGAAGGGCGCTTGCGTGACTACGCCCTGCGCGATGGGGTGTTCGTCGACACCCTGAGCATGGCGCGTCTGCGCAAATCGGCTTAACCCTCCAGCGCAAACGCCACCGCAGCCTGCGCATGCAGCTCGGTGGTGTCCAGCAGCGGCAGGTCGCTGTGTTCGGGCTTGACCAACAGGCTGATTTCCGTGCAACCGAGGATGACCGCCTGGGCACCCCGTGCAGCCAGGGAGTCGATGACCCGCAGGTAGACCTGGCGGGACGCATCGCTGATCACGCCGACGCACAACTCCTCATAGATGATCCGGTGCACGGCGCGGCGCTCCTCCGCGTCCGGCACCAGCACGGTGAGCCCCTGGGCGGCCAGGCGTGACGTGAGAAAATCCTGCTCCATGGTGAACGCGGTGCCGAGCAAGCCGACCGTCAGGGTACCGGCTGCCACCGCCGCCGCAGCGGCCGCATCGGCGATATGCAGGAAGGGAATCGACACCGCCGCCTCGATACGCGGCGCCACCAAATGCATGGTGTTGGTACACAGCACCACACACTCGGCGCCGCCCGCCTGCAAGCGGCGCGCGGCGTCTTCGAGGATCAGCGCGGCGTCATCCCAACGCCCGGCGTGCTGGGCCTGCTCCACGGGGCCGAAGTCGACGCTGTACATCAACACCTGTGCCGAGCGCAGCGGGCCGAGCTGGTCACGCACGCGCTGGTTAATGATGCGGTAGTACTCGGAGCTGGACTCCCAGCTCATGCCGCCGATAAGGCCGATGGTGCGCATGCGATGCTCCTGACAGGGAAAGTCGCTTCACCTTACCCATCGGCAGCTGAATAGTCATACGCAGTTGCAGGCCAAATGACCGGAGCAGTTTCACATCTCCAGGTTGACCCAGACCGGCCGGGGTTGCTCCGCTGCAATTGCCTGGATGGGTTTACCTGTGGCCTGTTCAACGCGCCGCGCCACCTCCGGGTCGTCAGCGAACGGCAACATGCTGGCTTCGTCCAGGCTCGTCTCGGATTGCCCACGCAGGCAATACTCCACCGCACCGTACAGGCACACCACAATCAGGAAACTCCACATATCAGGCGATCCGCGCATCGAGTTGGGCCACGTTCAAGTCTGCGACCCGCACGGTGCGCCAAGTGTTGTAGGCCATCAGCAACATGCCCGAGAGGAAAAATACTCCGCCCGCAAATCGCACCACAAACCCCGGATGGCTGGCCTGCAAGGCTTCGACAAACGAGTAGGTGAGGGTACCGTCGTCGTTTACCGCGCGCCACATCAGGCCCTGGGTAATGCCGTTGACCCACATTGAGGCGATGTACAGCACGGTGCCGATGGTCGCCAGCCAGAAGTGCAGGTTGATCAGCGCCACGCTGTGCATCTGCTCGCGGCCGAAGACCTTGGGGATCATGTGGTACAGCGAGCCAAAGGTGATCATCGCCACCCAACCCAGGGCGCCGGCGTGTACGTGGCCGATGGTCCAGTCGGTGTAGTGGGAGAGGGCGTTGACGGTCTTGATCGCCATCATCGGGCCTTCGAAGGTCGACATGCCATAGAACGCCAGGGACAGCACCAGGAAGCGCAGGATCGGGTCGGTGCGCAATTTATGCCAGGCGCCGGACAAGGTCATCATGCCGTTGATCATCCCGCCCCAGCTCGGGGCCAGCAGGATCAGCGACATCGCCATGCCCAGCGACTGCGCCCAGTCGGGCAGCGCGGTGTAGTGCAAGTGGTGCGGGCCGGCCCAGATGTACAACGTGATCAATGCCCAGAAGTGCACGATGGACAGGCGATAGGAGTACACCGGCCGCCCGACCTGTTTGGGCACGAAGTAATACATCATCCCCAGAAACCCGGTGGTCAGGAAAAAGCCGACGGCGTTATGCCCGTACCACCACTGCACCATGGCATCGGTCGCGCCGGAATACACCGGGTAGGACTTGAACCAATCCACCGGGATGGCCAGGTGATTGACCACGTGCAACATGGCGATCACCACGATGAAGGCGCCGAAGAACCAATTGCCCACGTAGATATGTTGGGTCTTGCGCCGCACTACCGTGGTGAAAAACACAATGGCGTAGGCCACCCATACCACGGTCATCCACACCGCGCCGGAGAACTCGATCTCGGCGTATTCCTTGGTGGTGGTGTAGCCCAGGGGCAGGCTGACCAGCATGATTACGATCACCGACTGCCAGCCCCAGAAGGTAAACGCGGCGAGGCTGTCGGAATACAGCCGTACCTGGCAGGTACGCTGAACCGCGTAATAGCTGGCGGCAAATTGCGCGCTGCCGGCGAAGCCGAAGATCACCAGGCTGGTGTGCAACGGCCGCAGTCGGCCAAACGTGGTCCAGGGCAGGTCCAGGTTCATCTCGGGCCAGACCAGTTGCGAGGCGATCCACACGCCCATGGCCATGCCCACCACGCCCCACACAAGGGTGGCGATCACGAATTGGCGGACGACTTTATAGTTATAGGCCTGCTCGATTGTTGCGGTGCTCATGCTCAGTCCTCCCACGGTTCCAAGTGGCGGGCACTGTAGGAAACGCGGGAAAAACAAAACAGGCTCAGAAAAAGCTCATTACAGCGGATCAGTCGACAAGCACGCCCACTGGCCTGTCAGCGTTAATCGTACGGTGAGTGGCCGCATCTGCCATGATCGGGCATCGCAACCTGGCACACCCAAGGAAATCCGCAATGGACGATGTACAGCAACTGGGCGAGATGCTTCGTCATTACGCCGATAGCGAAGCGCACAAGAAGCAGCAGTTCGATGTGCAGTCGGCCCGCTGGGCACAAAAGCTCGGCGAGTTGTTCGGGCAGATCGAGCAATGGCTTGAGCCGGTCAAAACCGTCGGCTTGCTGGAGGTGCACCGTGAAGCCTATGTCGCCAGCGGGCCGAGCATGCCGGTGGAGACGTCGACCTTCAAGACCGAAAAACTGCTGGTGCACATTACCGGTAAAACCGTGGAGTTCGTGCCCGAGGTCATGGGCGTCGGCGGCTTGATCTCGGTGTCGGTGATGGGCTTGACCGCCGCCCGTCACGGCAGCGTATCGCTGGTACTGCCGGCCGAAAAAAATGACTGGTTGTGGAAAAAAACCAACGGTTTGAAAGACCCTGACACCTTTGGCTTCGACGCCAACTTCCTGGCCACGCAGTTGCAGAGCTTGATCCCGCGCGAACGTGGCTGAGGGCGACCGCTTCGTACAGCGTTGATGCGGGCTGCGGGTGTGTCAAACATTGGGTACAAATAAGCATTTTTTGCCCAGGATTGGCTATACCTACAGCTCAATGCCTCAATGATGATCGCCAAGGAGTTCAATAATGAAACTAAGGCTAATGATCAGTACGCTGTGCGTCGCGTCAATTGCTATGGCTGGCTGCGCCAGCAAGGTCACCCAACCGGACGAGTACTCGGGTTTTCTTTCCGACTACAGCCAACTCAAGGAAGCCAAGTCGCCGTCGGGGGCCGAGGTGATGCGCTGGGTCGACCCCCAACTGGACCTGAGCCGCTACACCGCGGTGTACATCGAACCGACGCAGTTCTACCCCAAGCCCCAGGCCACCGCGAAAATCCCAGACAGCACCCTCAATGGCATCAACACTTACTTCAACCAGGCACTCAAGCGTGAGCTGGGCAAGTCACTGCCCCTGGCCAACGGCCCTGGCCCCGGTGTGATGGTGGTGCGCGCGGCGATCACTGCCGTCAGCAGCAAGACCGAAGGCCTCAAACCCTATGAATTCGTGCCTGTGGCCCTGGTGGCGGCGGCGGTGAGTACCGGCACCGGCATCCGCGACCAGGAAACTACCCTCGGCACCGAGGCGCAGTTCCTCGATGGTGCCAGTGGCAAGGTGCTCGCCCAAGTGGTGCGCAAGGGCACGGGCAAGCCGCTGTCCAACGACTCGCAGGTGATGAAGGCCGATGACGTGAAAGGCGTGATCGATGGCTGGGCGTCGGACCTGCATCAGTCGTATGTGAAACTGAAAAAACACTAGGGACTAGAACGCATTCCTGGCGGGTTTGTTGTAGTAGCTGAGCAGGGCGTCGTAGCGACGGGTGATGAGGTAGTAGTCATCACTCAGTTGCTGTGGCGGGGCGTGTTCCCGCCAGTCCTGATGCAGAGTGCGCAATGCCTGGAGGTACGCGTCGGCTGACGAGCGGGTGGCGTACCAGAGGTGAGTGGCTTCATCCTCCCGCTTGCTGCGCGGCGTTTTCACCATGAAGTCCTTGCTGGCATCGCTGGCCTGTTGCAGCGTCTCGGTCAAGCTGACCAGTTGCTGGGGCGTCAGGCTGGCGTCGCGTACACCCTGGTCAATCTGGTTCATCGCCTGACGGGCCGCGATCATATGGTTAAGCAGGTGCCAATGCAGGTCCCGGCCGAAGCGCGCTTCGAGTCGCGCCAGTTGTACCGGGCGCAGATGGATGTCTTCGTTTTCCAACTGGGTGCGTAACGCAGCGGACGCGCTCAGGTACTCTTCGCCCCGGTTGGCCAATTCCCCGACCATCCGCTTGTTCATGGCTTGCGCCACCCATTGACGCATGTTCGACGGCATACCTTCGGTTTGTATCGGATCAACCATGTCCGCCAGTGAGGTGAATTTATTCAGCTTGTCGGCATACACCATGGCGAGAGTACCGAGGTGGCTTCCGGGCTGCTGACGCTCCAGTTTGATGGTGTACAGCTGCGAACAGACCGCCGCCTGGATAATGCGGGGCTCGGGCTCGTCACGGTCGCCAAACTTATCCTGGGTGGGCGCCTCGGGTTGTGTCGAACGCATACGGTAGTAGGCCAGGCGCGTATCGCGATCAATGCGGTTCACACAATCAATGATCGGCGCCAGTGCGCTGGCCGTCGCGGTGGAAGGGCTGTCCCGTTGGTCCAGCCATAATTGCACGCGTTGCAGCGGTTTGGTGGCGCCGGCCACACCGAGCAATCCCAGGCCCAATACCAGGCTGATGGGTAACAACCATTTCGGATTCATTGCGCCGCCTCCTGGCCATACCACTGTGCCTGGGTGGCGGGCGCCTGACAGTCGGGGGCGCTGCGAGGCATGCGGCTGCACAGGCGTTCGGGCCACTGTTGCAGGCCCTGGTTACGGGTCACGTGTTGCTGGTTGTCGAGCACCGTCAAGCCGGTGTACAGCACAATCCCACTGATGACCAACAGCACCATGCCCAGGGCCGTCCAGCGTGGGTGGCGGGCGGTCCAGGGGGTGTGGCTGTTCATGAAGGGCCGCTTGATCACGCCGATAGCCGCCAGGGTTGCGACCAGCGCCAGGCTGGCAAACGGGCCGAACGCGTAACCCAGCACTGCGGCAAGGACCAGCCCTGGCAGCAGGTCCCGTATCGGCAACAACGGAAGGTGAGTAGGGCTGAACCAGCGCGGCAGGCGCTCACTGAGTCGTTCATCGAGCACGCGGTACTGATGAGCCAGCGGGCGCCAGACCTGCCAAGCCAATCCGGCGCCTATCACGGCGCCCAACGACCACAGCAGGCCGTAGCCCAAGGTCGGCAGCACATTGCCGGCCAGGGGCTCGGCATTCACCAGCACGCCTACCAGGCAACTCAGCACCAGCGCGACAATCCAGGGCCAGGTGTCCATGGCCGTGTCCCACCCTTGCCAGAAGTACACGATACCGCCGGGCATCGTTTCGGCTTCGGCCACGTGCTCGGTGTAGATATCTGCACTGAGTGCCTGGCAGGCTTTCCAGTCATGTTCATCAAAGCGTTGGGCGAAGGCACGGCGCTGACCCAGGCTCATCGGTGCCAGTAGCAGCCGGGCAGCCCGTTGTTGCGGGCTGTTGGGCGCTTCGGCGGCGAGTGCCCGTTGGCGTGCCATGAAGACCGGGCCTTGCTGGCGTTGCAACAGCCGCGCCCAATCCCCAGCCGGGCAGTCATGACCGGCGCCGCCATGCCAGTGCTGGCCGGCGCACACTGCCTCGAACACCGCGCTCGACCAGTAGTGACTCTGTGCAAGCAGGCGGGCCAGCCATTGGTTGAACCACTCGGCATGCGGGTGATTGTTCACCCAGGGATGTTCGGAACGTGCGGCATAGGCAGCCAGGAAAGCGGCCTCGTCCTTTTGCTCAAGGGCCTGGCGCAAGGGTTGCTGCAACGCGCTGCGGTGCTTGCGCTCGAGTCTTTCGATCAGCTCGCCGGGCAGTTCCAGGCGCTGCCAGGCCGTCAGCCAGTTGAAGGTTTCAAAGGCCCAGCGGGTTTCTTCGGGGTTGAGATGCCCCTCGATGTCGCGCAGCAACAACTGGATTTCAAAGTGCAGCGCATTGCCATGGGCCATGGCTGCCTGGTAGTGGTCGGCAAGGCTGTCGCCCTGGATATCGATGACCACTTCGTCAGCTTCCTGCTGCCCCTGACTCCACGCCAGCGCGGCCTCATAGGCTTCGCGCAGGCGCTGGAAACCCTCGGGGTCATCATCCGGCCGGGTTTTCTTCAGCAGGGCGGCGTATTGGCGCTTGATCGCGCGGCTATCGGCATCCGGCGCCAGGCCAAGGACATTCCAGCAAGTCATGTGCAGTGCAACTCCGTAGACAATCGCGCGCACATTACCTGTTTTACGGGTTGATAAACCAGGGGGTAGGGCTAGGACTGGCCCGGTCCAGCCCTGCGGCCACCGGGCACGTGGTGTTACTTAAGCGGCGTCAACGGCGGCAGCTTCCACTGGCCGTTACCCACCTCAGGCTTGGGCAGGTAAATCCGCAGGATTGCGTAGAACGGACCGGGTGGGGCCGGCAACCAGTTGCTCTGCTCGGCCTTCGGCGGCTCGTGGTGCTGCAGGGCCAAGGTCAGGCCGCCATCGGCGTCCCGCTTGAGGCCGGACAGCATGTGCGAATTGATCAGGTAGCGCTTCTTGTGGTTGGGCACCAGCAGCTTGGTCTTGGCGTCGTACATGGTCAGCGACCAGAAGGCATCGGCTGGTGGCAACTGGTCCTTGGGGAAGTGCACGGTGTAGCTGTGGCGTGCGCCGTTGGCGGGCTTGCCCTCGCTGTCGAGGATATAGCTCAGGTACGCGACCTCATCGCCGGAGTTACCAAAAAGCCCCATGTCCGCACCGGCGTAGCGGTACAGGTAGTTGTTGTTCAGGTGGTCGCGGCTGCCGTACAAATCGCCACTGGCGACCTGATGCGTGTCGACCTTGTCCTTTTTGAACGCGGCAAACTCGGCGCGTGCATCGGAGATACCGTCTTCCAGGGCCTTGCGCTGTTCAGCGGTCAACTCCTTGACCTTAAAGGGTGCGCCCGGGGCGATACCAATCTTGGCGAAGCGCGCCAGCAGGTCTTTCTCGCTGTCCTGGGGTGCGGCGAAGGCCAGCATGAAGTTCAGGTAGCGAAACAGTTGCGGGCCTTCGGTCATGGTCGCCATGGGCTTGGGCCATGGGACCTTCGGCGCCTTGGCCGGCGCAGCTTGCTTCACGTAATTGCTCAGAGACTGGACTTTGTAGCCGTTCTGGATCTGCTTGACCTTGTTCAGATCCTTCTCGTCGAACAACTGCGTACGGTAGAGGGCGTAGGCGATGTTGCTTTCGCTGTAGACCACGCGGTCCACGTTCACCGGCTGCTGACCTTTCCAGTCCGGGCCGGCGATCATGTAGTGGCCGCCGTTGTTGCCGGTGCTGCGGGTGCCCAGATAGGCGATGTTCTGCGTGTAGAGGTCGATCAATTGCACCGAGTAGTAACGGTCGTCTTCGATCTTGGGCAGCGTCAGCACCAGTGGCTCGCTGCGCAGGTCCATCCACACGAACGAGTAGGGCGTGTCCGAGTTCGGCGTCACGAACGCGGTGTCCTTGGGGGTGATCACTTGGGCGGTATTGCCGATATGGTTGAACGGTGCCTTGAAGTTGGTACCGCCCTTATCAACGGCCTGGGTGTAAAGCGTCTTGTACATCTCCACCACCGGGTAGCCATACAGGTAGGCTTCCTTGGCGATGGCCCGGGCTTCGCTGGGGGTGGCGGTAAATTCGGCCCAGGCGCCGGTACTCATGAGTATCGAGAGGCTCGCCAACAGCAGGCGCGTCGGTTTTCCAATCATGTTGTTGCGTCCTTCCAAAGTTCGTTTGACTGCCGGGGAATAAAGGCGATGAGTTTCCTGTTTTATTTCCCTGACGTCACGTTAATCCCTGCGAATAAAGTGAACTCATCAATGCCGATCTGTACGGCGGCTTGAACATGTGGATAAAGACGCACAAATAGCCGCCCTTGCCGGGCGGCACTGTGTAAAAGAGGGGTCAGGCGGCAGGCAGCATCGATTTGACTTTGTCGCGCAATTGATCGATGGAGAACGGCTTGGCGATCACCTGCATCCCGGCGGGCACATCAATATTCTCGGCATAGCCGCTGGCAAACAGGATAGGTAGGGTGGGGCGCAATTCACGCACCTTGGCCGCCAGTTGCTTGCCGTCCATGTCCGGCAGGCCGACGTCGGTCATCATCAGGTCGATGATCTGCGCGGTGTCTTCAACAATCTTCAAGGCTTCTTGCGCATCGGCAGCTTCAAGCACCAGGAACTCCAACTCTTCGAGCACATCAACGATCAGCATACGCACGATGGCATCGTCTTCGACGACAAGGAGGGTGGAGGAGACTGCGGACATAATGAGGGTTCCCGAAAAAATGGAGGTGCAGGTCTTTAGCGGTTGAAAGACCATTCTCTAATGAGTCGCGTCAATCTCGGCAAGTTCCGTTGGCGGGGGCATTGTGACGGGAATGCAAGAAAAAGTCGCGTTACTCACCAGAGGCCGCGGGCCATCAGTGGCTCCGTCCTGTGCGCCGTTCAACACATTGCCGGGCAAGCGGCTTCGTTCAGAAGCTCCTGGCCCTGCCGGGGGCCAGGATCAATGCCATGCCTTAAGGCGGCAGGGGTCTGGATACCATCATTGAAACCGCAAAACTGTCCACCTTGTCTGTGACGATGTCATCGGGATGGAACGCGCTCACGTGGAACCCCTTTTTGCCCCCCGGCGAAATCTTAGGCCTTAAGGTCGCGCTGACACCGCCGCTATTGAGGATTTTCTCGATGCCTTCACGCATAGACTCTACGTTATCAAACCTGACCAGTCCGCCATTGGGCTCGAAGAAAAACCACTCTTTTTGGCCATCCTTGACTCTGATGCCTGCCAGCATGGCGTGATCTTCCGTGCTGATTCTCAGGTATTTTGACGTCGTGGACCTGCTCAGATCGTCGATGATGGACTGATGATTGATCAGTGAAGGGGCGGCGTTTACGTGGAAGGTGTCCTTTGTGTTTACGGCGTACTGCAGTGTTTTTAAATCGTGATTGAATAGGGTGTGCAGCGGAGAGGGCGATTCAGTGGTGGAGGCCTTGCGAAGATTGTCGAGGAATATTTTTTCGTCTCCTCGATGCAAGGCGAGCGCCATGGCATTCGATAACCCGGCGCAATCGCCGTTGGAGGTCAAATCAACACGGCCGAGGTAGTCCGACTGGGCAAAGCTATTGATGGAAACGCTGGGAGAATTCCCGACATCGCGGGTAAGCAGCGCAGTGAAATACTTGCCCTCTTCAATTCTTTTGGCCTTCAACTCCCTGGCCAGAATCCCCATTTCTTCAGGTGTCCTGCCAGGTTTGGCCGCTAATACCATCAACGCCTCGAAACTGCGCTGTCCAGAGTAATCCGACAAGTCATCCAATGCACCGTTTCGATAACCCTGGTTGAATTTCGGAAGTGTGTTGGAGGTCCTCGCGGCAGAGATATTCTCTCCGGCACTCGCCAGGTACGTATCTGGGACTCTACCGAACAGACTGCCGCGCAGGGGGGAGAAGTTCTCGATTGGCGGGCCATAGGGCAGGTTTCGAAAAGGGTCGAAGCTATACCATCGATCGTTTTTCAGAACGGCGACGCCGTCGACGCTATTCTCTCCGACTTTATAAGTCCCTATCAGCGCCGGACCATATTCCTTGTTGGCTGCCTTCAACAGGTCATAGCTTCCCGATGCGCCACGTACCTTGTTAATCAGCACCTGCCCGGAGTCACTGAGGAATCTTGCTCCACGTGTGACCAGGCTGGCGGTTCCCGTCGCCAAGCCCCTGACCCCGCCGAGCGGATTGAGCGCGCCGATAAGACCACTGCCGAGGACGCGTGCCGTCTGGAGCGCCTTCATAGTAGGGGACGCTGCGGATACAAGCACTTTGGCGGCTTTTGCGGAAACACCGTAACCCATCGTGGCCAGCGCTAGAGTATCCAGGCCAAGGTCCAGAAGGCCTGCCTCATAATCACCGTCGCGAAAATTGACATAGGCCGACCTGAACGGAATCAAGTTGAGAAAGAACTGCCTGACTCGCTCATCGCCTGCTTTCTGCTCATCAAGTGTCGTGGTTCCATTGGCTTGCAGCCATTGGTCCTTGCCGTTGATATCAAGGTGTTCAAGAAACGCGTCCGCAAGGTACTGGGTTCGGGCGGAGGTAAAACTCGACGGGGCCGGTAAAGGGGTATTCGGTTGGTGTGCTTCACGCCCTTGGCGATCAAGGCGTTCCGGGGTGAATTTTTCGACTTTGGTCAGAATATTCGCGTCGCGCCAATCACCCCGAGTGATGGCCGCCTCACTCGTGCGCTTGACGATTCGTTTGTTTCTTATATCGATTTCATAAACACAGACCTGGGGTTTTCCGTCGACCTCTCTTTCAGTTCTTACCAGCAACTCATTGAGTCTTGACTGGAAAGTGGGGGGATTTATGAGCCCCCTGCCAATTTTGTACTGGTTAGATTGATAGAAATCGATTTTACCGAATTCCAGGTTTTGCCGGTCTTCCAGCGGGAGTTCGGAAATCAGGTGTTTCACCTGGGTCTGAATGCCTTCTTTCAGCGATTGGGTCGCCGT
This sequence comes from Pseudomonas sp. SJZ103, assembly GCF_007828335.1. Lineage (NCBI taxonomy): Bacteria > Pseudomonadati > Pseudomonadota > Gammaproteobacteria > Pseudomonadales > Pseudomonadaceae > Pseudomonas > Pseudomonas sp. SJZ103. The sequence continues at coordinate 52,499 of NZ_VIUN01000011.1, read as the reverse complement.
CTCGTATTGGCCTTGAAATATGCCGTTGACGTTGAGCCTGGGCTGCTCGTTGATCGCATTGATGGGGACCCGGGCATCGTCTGTTTTCCAGTTGACGTTGATGCCCATCATGGCCATGTCCAGCATTGAGTGTTTCCCATCCAATTGCTTGGCTTTGTCTTGGGAGACGGTCGAGAGGCACTTCAATTCAAACGGAATACCTTCCCCAAAATGCTCCTTGAGCTTTGCCAGGGCGATGGCTTTTCTGCTTGGAATCTCGGCAGACAGTAATTGGGAGGCCTTGATTCTGGTAGTCAACTGCTGATTGAACGCGGTCCTGATGCTCTCCACTTCCTGGGGGGTGTAGGCAGCATCATCCTTCTTTACGACAAGGCCATTGATCATGCCCCAGTCCAGCAACAAGGCTGTGATGACGTGGACCGGCGGATCATTCAAGACTTGGGCGGCACTCATCACCTGGCCGTAGTCCAACTGTGATGTGGTACCCGGTGCACTCGCTTCGACCTTGGCCACCGCCAGGCAGAAATTTACCCAGGCCTGGCTGCCGTTGACCAGCGTGTCGGGAATGTCCTTGACCAGGAACTGAGGCGCTATGCGTGACAGCAACAGGTGGGTGGCCAGCTTGGCTGTGGCTTGCGTGGCCCGGCCTTTATCCACCAGATGGCGACTGAGCCCCTCAACGATGGCTGACGGTGGCATGCCCCAGTATTTTTCCTGCCCCAAGTCGAAGCCGGCGATTGAATTCCTGGCGGGCGACTCGACGGATTCACGATCGAGGCCAATGTTAATGGCGGCCAACACGTAGTCGCTGATGCTGGTTGGCGTGGCAATCCCTTCAAGCCCGCTCTGTAATGCTTGCCCCATCGCCTGGGCCTTGGTGGACTTGAGCAGGGTTTCCAGGGCCTTGGCAGGGTCTTGCAGTTCGGCATCCGACAGCGAGCTGGCTTTTATCAGGGCGCCCAGCGCGCCTTTTGTCAGCTCTGACCGGACCGGGCCTGGCTCTGAGTGGCGGCTATGCCGCATCACCCCGGCTTCGGCAATGACACGCACCTTGTGTCGTTGTTGCGAGGTCAAGGGCAGGGGCCAGGATAGCGCCCCCCCGAGATTGCCCAAGGGTTGTTCCAATGCATGAGCGTGCGCGGCGTCCGCCAAGTGAACCAGATCAAGCCGGGTTTCAGGCATAGGCAAATTATGGTGCTTGAGAAAGGTTTCCAGACTGACAGAGGCCTGGCCTCCCGACGCGCTGTCCTGGTGGTAGGCGGAGCGTGGGTCAATGGCGGTTTGAGTACTGCTCAAATGAGCCAGCAGGGTTTGGGGCGTCGCATCCTGCGCAAGGGTGTTCATGGCAGTGGTGAGGTGCTGCGCCACATTTTTCCAGTTCTGCGCGTTTCCCTGCGCGCGGGCCTCTGATGTATGTGACAGGGATTGATCCGAGACTATTGCACGCGTGGCGCCGCTGGGGTTGCCAGTGGAAGGCGTGCCCTCCGGCTGATCGTGTGATATTGGCGTGGAGTATTTGAAACCCTGTGGATGTAGCAAACTCAAAGAGGAAGTCATCTTTATTACCTTTAGTTATTTAAGGGTAATACCTTCTGAAAGGGCCTCCCTGGACCTAAGGCACACAGCAAGTGAGTGTCGAGCGTAAGTCCGGACGTTCCCCGCAGGCCGGGAAGCAAGTGTCAGAAATCATATATGTAGGCATGCAGGCAGGGAGCGGGGGGAGGGAGTCTGATCAGGCAGACCGTCGCGCTTAATCTTCTATGTGCATCACAAAACGTAGCCCTCTACCGCCACTTTGGGGCAAACTCCCGGGTTTTCCATACTTGGCCAAGGCATGCCCATGACTCCCGCGTCGTCTGTCGATGAAAAGAGCTTTCGTACACTGCTCAGCCGAAACGTAGCGTTGCCCCTGGGTGTGGGCGTGCTCAGCGCGGTATTTTTCGTCTGCCTGATCACCTATTTGCTGTCAGTCATCCAATGGGTCGAGCACACCGACCGGGTGATCAATAACCTCAACGAATCATCTAAAATGACGGTGGACTTGGAAACCGGCATGCGCGGTTTCCTCATCACCGGTGACGAGCACTTTCTCGACCCGTACGAAGTGGCTAAGCCGCGGATCATTGCCGACCTGCGCAACCTGCAAGAGCTGGTGGCGGATAACCCACAGCAGGTGGACCGTCTCAAGCGCCTGGAAGCGTTGCAACTGGAGTGGAACAAATACGCCCAGTCAATGATTGATATGCAGCGCCAGAGTGGGGACTACCGCGGCGCGGTGAAGGCCGGCCGTGGCAAGCGCCTGACCGATGAGATCCGCAAGGAATACGAAGATGCGGTGGCGATGGAGCAGCAGTTCCGCATCACGCGCAATCAAGAAGTCACCCGCACCACCGTTATCAGTGTCACTTTGTATTTGGCGTTCGTGTTGGGGTTGAGTGGCTTCCTGGCCTATATAGGCCGTAAGAATTTACTCGCTCTTTCAGGTAGTTATAGCGCAAACCTCGCGTCACAACAGAAGATCGCACTGCGCTTGGAACAACAAGCCTGGCTACGCAATGGCCAGACCGAATTGGCCGAGCAAGTCCTTGGCCAACTGACCCTCAACATGCTGGGCCGCAATATCCTGCAATTCTTCGCCCAGTACATGGGCTCGGCGGTGGCGGCGCTGTATGTGCGTGAAGAGCACGGCGGCCTCAGGCGCGTGGCGACGTATGGCTTCTCCCGGGAACAGGAACAGCTTGAACAGGCTATCTACAGCGACGAGGGGATCGTGGGCCAGGCCGCCCAGTTGGACCGGCTGATTCGCCTTGATGATGTGCCGGTCGACTACTTCAAGGTCAGCTCCGGCCTCGGCGAAGGCTCGACCCGTAGCGTGCTGGTGGTGCCCACCAGCGATGACGACCGTGTCAATGGTGTGATTGAGCTGGGCTTCCTGCGACCGCTGGAAGAGCGTGATGTAGAACTGCTGGAGCTGATCGCCGGTAATATCGGCACGTCAATCGAAGCGGCGCGCTACCGCCAACGCTTGCAGGAAGTGCTGGCCGAGACCCAGCAACTCAACGAAGAGCTGCAAGTGCAGCAGGAAGAACTGAAGACCGCCAACGAAGAGCTCGAAGAGCAGTCGCGCATCCTCAAGGAATCCCAGGCCCACCTGGAAACCCAGCAAGCCGAGCTGGAGCAGACCAACGAGCAACTGGCCGAACAGACCCAGACCCTGGCCGAGCAGCGCGATGCCATGGACCGCAAGAACGTCCAGCTCAACCAGGCCCAGCTCGAGCTGGAAGACCGCGCCGATGAGTTGCAGCGTTCCAGCAAGTACAAGTCCGAATTCCTCGCCAACATGTCCCACGAACTGCGTACACCGCTGAACAGTTCGTTGATCCTGGCCAAGTTGCTGGCGGAAAACCCCCAGGAAAACCTCAGCGCCGAACAGGTCAAGTTTGCCGAGTCGATCTATTCGGCCGGCAACGACCTGCTCAACCTGATCAACGACATCCTCGATATTTCCAAGGTAGAAGCCGGCAAGTTGGAAGTGCGCCCGGAAAACTCCAGTGTGGCGCGCCTGGTCGATGGCTTGCGCGGGATGTTCGAACCGTTGGCCGCTGACCGTAAGCTGGGCTTCCAGGTGGAGGTACAGAACGGTGCGCCGGTGATGCTGTTTACCGATCGCCAGCGCCTGGAGCAGATCCTCAAGAACCTGCTGTCCAACGCGGTCAAGTTCACCGAGCAGGGCGAAGTGAGCCTGTCGGTGTCCCGTGCGCCGGGCGAGGGCATTGCCTTTACCGTGCGTGATTCGGGTATCGGTATTGCGCCGGACCAGCAGGAAAGCATCTTCGAAGCTTTCCGCCAGGCCGATGGCACCACCAACCGCCGTTACGGTGGTACCGGCCTGGGCCTGTCGATTTCCCGCGACCTGGCCGCGTTGCTCGGCGGCTATATCAGCGTGACCAGCGAGCCCGGCAAAGGCAGCACCTTTACCCTGGTGCTGCCGGAGCAGTATGTCGAACGCGAGGAAGATGCCGCGCCGATCGAGCAACCGCGTCAGGTCGTTGCCGCCCCCGCGCCCAAGCCCATCGCGATCTCACCGCTGCCGGTAGCCGACGCCAAGCAGATCCCGCGGTTTGCCGACGACCGCGACAAAGCGCCGTTCACCAGTCGTTGCATCCTGGTGGTGGAGGATGAACCGAACTTCGCGCGCATCCTGTTCGACCTGGCCCATGAGTTGGGTTACCAGTGCCTCGTGGCCCATGGCGCGGACGAAGGCTACAGCCTGGCCGAGGAATACATCCCCGACGCGATCCTGCTGGACATGCGCCTGCCGGACCATTCCGGCCTCACCGTGCTGCAACGCCTCAAGGAGCACGCCAACACCCGCCACATCCCGGTGCATGTGATTTCCGTGGAAGACCGCGTCGAAGCCGCCATGCACATGGGCGCTATCGGCTATGCGGTAAAACCCACCACCCGCGAAGAGCTCAAGGACGTGTTTGCGCGTCTGGAAGCCAAGCTGACCCAGAAGGTCAAGCGCGTGCTGCTGGTGGAGGACGATGACCTCCAGCGCGACAGCATTGCCCGCCTGATCGGCGACGATGACATCGAGATCACCGCCGTGGGCTTCGCCCAGGAAGCGCTGGACCTGCTACGCAACAACGTCTACGACTGCATGATCATCGACCTCAAGCTGCCGGACATGCTGGGCAACGAGTTGCTCAAGCGCATGGCCACCGAAGATATCTGCTCGTTCCCGCCGGTGATCGTCTACACCGGCCGCAATCTCACCCGTGATGAAGAGGCCGAATTGCGCAAGTATTCGCGCTCGATCATCATCAAGGGCGCCCGCTCACCGGAGCGCCTGCTCGACGAAGTCACACTCTTTCTGCACAAAGTCGAATCCCAGCTGTCCCATGACCGCCAGAAGATGCTCAAGACCGCCCGCAGCCGCGACAAGGTTTTCGAAGGACGCAAGATCCTGTTGGTGGACGACGATGTGCGTAACATCTTCGCCCTGACCAGCGCCCTGGAGCACAAAGGCGCCGTGGTGGTGATCGGCCGTAATGGCCGCGAAGCCATCGAGAGACTCAATGAAGTCGACGATATCGACCTGGTGCTGATGGATGTGATGATGCCGGAGATGGACGGCTACGAGGCCACCGCCTTGATCCGCCAGGACCCGCGCTGGAAGAAACTGCCGATCATCGCCGTGACGGCCAAGGCCATGAAGGACGATCAGGAGCGTTGCCTCGCGGCGGGCTCCAACGATTACCTGGCCAAGCCGATCGACCTGGATCGCCTGTTCTCGCTGATTCGCGTATGGCTACCCAAGATGGAACGCATTTAAGTGGAGCAACGTTTTTTGGAGAAAAGCAGCGATATTGAGCTGCGCCTGTTGATCGAGGCGATTTACCTCAAGTACAGCTACGACTTTCGCGACTACTCCGGCGCGTCGGTCAAACGCCGCGTGGCTCATGCCTTGCGCCAGTTCGACTGCGCCACGATTTCGGCGCTGCAGGAGCGGGTGTTGCATGACCCGGCAGCGTTCATGCAGTTGCTGCAATTTCTGACGATCCCGGTGAGCGAGATGTTTCGCGATCCCTCGCACTTCCTGGCGATCCGCCAGGAAGTGGTGCCGCTGCTCAAGACCTACCCGTCGATCAAGATCTGGATCGCCGGTTGCAGCACTGGGGAGGAGGTGTACTCCATGGCCATCCTGCTGCGTGAAGAGGGCTTGCTGGAGCGCACGATCATCTACGCCACGGACATCAACCCGGCGTCCCTGGATAAAGCCAAGCAGGGCATTTTCTCACTGGAAAATGTGCGGGCCTACACCGCCAATTATCAACAGGCCGGGGGGCAACGATCATTTGCCGACTACTACACGGCGGCCTACGATTACGCAATCTTCGACAAGACGCTGCGCGAGAACGTGACGTTTGCCGATCACAGCCTGGCGACCGACAGTGTATTCTCAGAAACTCAATTAATTTCATGCCGTAACGTATTGATTTACTTCAATAAAAAGTTGCAGGATCGAGCATTCGGGTTGTTTCATGAGTCGCTGTGCCATCGCGGCTTCCTGGTGCTGGGCAGCAAGGAAACCCTGGATTTTTCCGCCTACAACAAGCAATTCGAACCCTTGGTCAAACAGGAACGGATCTACCGAAAATCATGAGCGACGTTGCAGCCAACCCGATTCGCGGGATTGAAGCCATCGTCGTCGGCGCTTCCGCCGGCGGCGTCGAAGCGTTGCTGAGTATTTTCAGCGAACTGCCCGAGACCTTCGGCCTGCCGATCATTGCGGTCTTGCACCTGCCGGATGAGCGCCGCAGCCAACTGGCGGAAGTCTTTGCGCGGCGCTTGCCCATCCCCGTGCGCGAAGCGCGGGACAAGGAGGTAATCGATGCAGGCACGCTTTATTTCGCCGGACCCGGCTATCACCTCTCGGTAGAGCATGACCGCAGCCTGTCCCTGAGCCAGGAAGACCGGGTACACCATTCCCGGCCGGCTATCGATTACCTGTTCGCCTCGGCCGCCGACGCCTATGGCAAGGGGCTGCTGGCGATTCTCCTGACCGGCGCCAACCACGATGGCGCCCACGGGCTGGCCCATGTCAAGCACTCGGGCGGCACCACCGTGGTACAGGACCCCAGTGAAGCTCGGATCGCCGTGATGCCGCAGGCGGCCCTGGCCTTGCATATACCCGACCATATTCTGACTTTGAGCCGCATTGCCGCATTGCTGGCTTCCCTGGAATCCTCCCCATGTTAAGTACTGTCCAGGCCAAACTGCTGATCGTCGACGATCTGCCGGAAAACCTGCTGGCCCTCGAAGCGCTGATCAAGCGCGAGGATCGCCAGGTCTTCAAGGCATTGAGCGCCGACGAGGCCTTGTCCCTGTTGCTGGAGCACGAGTTCGCCCTGGCGATTCTTGATGTGCAGATGCCCGGCATGAACGGGTTCGAGCTGGCCGAACTGATGCGCGGCACCGAAAAAACCAAGAACATTCCGATTGTGTTCGTCAGCGCCGCAGGCCGTGAGCTCAATTACGCCTTCAAGGGCTACGAAAGCGGCGCCGTGGATTTCCTGCACAAACCGCTGGATATCCACGCGGTGAAGAGCAAGGTCAATGTGTTCGTCGACCTGTACCGCCAGAGCAAGGCGATGAAACTGCAGGTGGAAGCGCTGGAGCGCAGCCGTCGCGAGCAGGAGCTGTTGCTGACGCGCCTGCAGGCCACCCAGGCCGAGCTGGAGCAGGCAGTGCGCATGCGGGACGACTTCATGTCGATCGTCGCCCACGAAGTGCGTACGCCACTTAACGGCCTGATCCTGGAAACCCAGCTGCGCAAGATGCACCTGGCGCGGGATAACGCCGCCGCGTTCACCCTGGACAAGATGCACGCCATGGTCGACCGCGACGAGCGTCAGATCCAGAGCCTGATCCGCCTGATCGAAGACATGCTCGACGTCTCGCGTATCCGCACCGGCAAATTGTCGATTCGCCCGGGGCGCTTCGACCTGACGCAACTGGTAAGCAACCTGGTGGAGAATTTCGCTCCGCAAGTGGCTGCCGCCGAATCGTCGATGCAACTGGTTGCCGGTGGACCCGTGGTGGGCAACTGGGATGAGTTCCGTATCGAGCAGGTGATCACCAATCTGCTGACCAACGCCTTGCGCTACGGGGCCAAGAGCCCGGTGGAGGTGCGCGTGTACAGCGAACATGGCGAGGCCCGGGTCGAGGTGCGCGACCATGGGATCGGCATCAGTGAAGCGAACCAGAAGCGTATCTTCCAGCAGTTCGAACGCGTGTCCGCCAGCCAGGTATCAGCGGGCCTGGGCCTTGGGCTGTTTATTTCAGAACAGATCATTGCAGCCCACGGCGGCACCATCGAGGTCGAGAGCCGGATAGGCGAGGGCGCGTTGTTTCGGGTGTGCCTGCCCCTTGAACAGTCGGCATGAAATCAATCGTCACCCCGACGCAACCTCTGCGTGACCCCATGGTCGTAATTGCAGCAATTGACCGGACAAAGGCTTCCCATGAGTGAAGATGCACAAGATGTCGTTCTGATCGTCGAGGACGACGAATCCATTATGTTTGTGCTGGGTGAGTACCTGGCCGGCCTGGGGTATCGGGTGTTGAAGGCGATCAACGGGGAGCAGGCCTTTGAAATCCTCGCCACCAAGCCGCACCTGGACCTGATGGTCACCGACTACCGTTTGCCCGGTGGGATTTCCGGCGTGCAGATCGCCGAGCCCGCGCTCAAGTTGCGCCCGGAATTGAAAGTGATCTTTATCAGCGGCTACCCGCAGGAAATTCTCGACTGCAACAGCCCGATCACGCGCAATGCGCCGATCCTGGCCAAGCCGTTTGATCTGGATACGTTGCAGGAGCATATACAGCGGTTATTGGCCTGATGGCGGGTCGGCGTCGAAAGTCCGACGCCGCTGCTTTCGCTTTCATAGGTTCAAGGTGTCAGTTTTTTCCTATTGGCATTGAGCGTAGGATGAGAGGTGCTTTAGCTCACCATAAATGCCGGCGGTATGTCCCCTTTGACATAAAAGACCTCTAACTCCTGCCCGTTCAATTTTTCAACGGCTTGCAGAAGGGTTGCTTTAGTGATTTTTTTATCCCCGACCAGTCTTTCCCCGTCTTTAAGAACGATATCGACCACCGTTCGAAATGCGTTCGGGTCTTGGGTGGTGTCGACAGTAAAGACGGGCACCTTCTTAGTGGGTGTTGAGTACTGAGTGGCAAAACTATTGGCTTTGGCCTTGCTCGCGCTGAATGACATGACTTCACCGCCACTGCCTGATGTTCTTGCCGTATGTTGGATAATCGCAGCCAGATAGTCGTCGCCGGAAGAGTCCGTTCCCGCTGCACGCCTGAGGCCGGTCGCGAGAGTATCCCCGGTAGCTGTATGCCCTCGAAATATTTGGGTTGGGACAGCGAAGTCAAATTTCTTCAATTCCTCAAGGGTTCGGACACTCGCCTTGGTCCCGGGGGTGGCAAGACGTTCATTGAGTAAACGAACCATGAACTTTTCAGCACTTCTTTCGCTGTCTGGTCGGATGGCGAGTCGTGCGTCATACAGCTTTTTAACATCCGTACTCAGCACACTATTTGTTCGCTGCCACGCATCAGTATGGTCGAAGACCTTGAACTCCAACTTAGCGGGGTCAGTACTATGAGTCACGTAGCCTGGCTCCAGTTTCTTGTCGCGAGTCAGTTTCTCCAGTGCCTTTTCCATGTCCTGTGCATTGGAAAATTTCGCAAGCCCATGATTAGGGTCATAGAAGTAGAAGCTCTTTCCTGTGTCATCAACCCTTACGCCAGCCGCCATGGCGTGACCAGGAGAGTCGATCATTATTGACTTGGATACGCTGGCGTCGGCCAGCTCATTCACGATGCCTTGAACCGTCTCCTGACGCACCGTCTGTTGAGCATGAAAAGCACTTCGCGCGCCGACTTGGGTTTGGATCTTGCTCAGTTTGGCAGTAAATTCTCTGGAGGCCGGATCGGCCGGGTAGGCCGCTGCACTGAGCATGTTCTTGATCAATAACCGTTCTTTGCCTTCTGCCATGGCGTCCGCCATGACACGTGACAGCGCGGCACATTGGCCATTGGACAATTGCCCGGTCTTGGAAAGGTATATGACTTGAGGCATAGGTATTACGCTGCCGAGCCCTGGTTCTATGGCATCGATAAAACGAGCTGAGCCAACCCGACCGATTTGGTAAGAGAGATCGTCGAACCGCTTGAGCAGCATCCCGACCTCCTTGGCGGTAAGGTTTTTATTGCCAGCCAAGGTTATGATATCTGCGGGCTTCATGGAATTGGAGAACCCTCTGATAGTTTGGGGGTTTCCTGATTGGTATCCGCTTTCAAACTGAGCTTTTTGCGGTCCAGTGCGATGGTCGTTAACGGTCTTTTTCCAGCTTTTGACAACGGCCTCATCGAGTGTCTTTCGGGGGCTGTCCGCAGTCGCCCATTTCCCGAGTTCTGCCATTTGGTTCTGCAGCGAGGGCAAGAAATCCTCCAGCGGTGCGCCATAAGGTTTTAGTGACAAGGGATCAAGTGCGTACCACTTGTTATCTTTGAACGCTGCCGCACCCTCCATAACTTCGCCTTGATACTTGAAGGTACCCATCGACACGCTGTCCAGGCCGTTAGGAGCATTGAGCAAACTGCGGCTAGACATCTGTAGGGAATGAACACCGTCAGAGAGTGACGATGCTGCGGATCTCGCACCTTTCGTCAACAAGCGCGTCAGGTCCGCCACGTCAGCAAAAAGATTGGCGTCTTTAAGCACGGCGCCACCGAATTTCTTGACGCCTGTCAGTAGCCTCATAGCCGTTGTTTTACTGGTTCTGTTAACAATGCCGCTGCCTTTGGCGCCAGGATTATAAAGCGCTATCAGATCCAGCATTGCATCGCCGATGGCGTCGTCCCATTTACCCTCAATCGCGTGTTCGATAGCGGATTTGAACGGAATAATTACATTCAGAATGTCGTTGCTGAGTTTATTGTTTTTCCGGTACCGCTTCTCAAAGTTTGTTTCACCTGAAGCATTTGCCTCGAAACTGTCCTTGTCGCTGAAAAAATGCTCGCTGACGGTCTTGGCAATCGCATCGGTCTTCGCGGTAAAGAACGTCTTGAGTGGGGCAGTTGTCGAATTCGGTTCGTCGGCGCCGGAGGTGACTGACGCGGGCTGGATCTTGACCCGATCAATAATGACGGGGACTTTTGGCGGTGGTAGGCCTCCATTCCCGATCCCATACTTATCGAGGTCAAACGGCAGCCGTTCAAACCCTTCGATATATTTATCGCCGTCTACCCCACGGAAGATACGGGTTGCACCGATCGGCAGATCGTCAGGCAGGTCGGTTTTTTTGCGAATAGTCTGATCGCTTACAGAAAACTCATAGTAGGTGGATTTCTCGCCACGCACCGTTTTAAACAATATGCAATCGCGTCCAATTTTTTTGTATTGTTTTTGACCGATATCATCTTCTCTATCCTCATACAGTGGTAGGCGAACGGAGTAAGCCGTTAATCCCCCGAATCCAAAGTTTTTTCGGTCTTCTAAAGGGAGTCGTGAAATTTGATTCTTTATACGCGAGGTAAAGGCTTTTTTTACCCCGTCGAAATAAGGCGTGAACGTTTCTTTAAATACTTCTTCGATATCGGGAAGCTCAACGAATTTAGGCTCGAGTTTTTTTAGTAGCTCCTTGTCAAAATCAGACCTGAGCGTATCGGCCTTGAGCCGACCCGACATATATAGATCAATAATCGAGTATGCTGTGCCACCTCTGTTTTGGCGGCCCAGCTTGATGAATTCTTTCTCGAGAGGGACGTGATCGCCCAGTACTTTTTTGAGTTCGGCTTCTGCCAAGGCTTTTCTGGTCGGCAGCGGTGAGGAGAACACCGCGAGGCGTGTACTCAGTTCTGTTATCTGCTCGTTGAATTTGCTCCGCGTGTGCTCAATCGCTGCTGGTTCGTAGTTGTCATCGTCATCCTTAATGAGAAAACCATTGACGATACCCCAGTCAACCATGGCGTTGCGTTCAGCAAGGGCGGCGTGCACCGATTGGCGCTCGCTGACCGCAGAGGTGTTGCCGAACTCGATCACTTGGTCAAATGTCATGGTCGCCGCAGTACCGGGCGCCTGTTGCTCAATGCGCGAAACGGCAGCACTGAACACAGCCCACTCGTTGGAACCGTACACCAGGTTCTCGGGCAACTGTTTGACCAGAAACTGCGGCGCGACCCGCGAGAGCAGCAAATAACCCCTCACGTCAGGGACATTGGCGTTTTCACGTTCTAGATGGTCATTGACCGCCGCGATGATCGCCGAAGCGGGTTTGCCCCAATTGTCGGGCTGGTTCAGGTCATAGCCTGCGATACGGTTGCGCTGTGTTTCGGGCGTGATGCCCAGTTCCAGTGCCACCGCTGTCATCAACCATTCATTGACACTGGTTGTGGTTGAAATGCCCTGCAGTTCGGCTTCCAATTTCTGACCCAGTGCCTGCGCCTGGGGGTTTGCGATCAACTGTTCGAGTACCTTGCGAGGGGTTACGGGTGATTCTGTGTTGGTGACAGCGTGTATGATCAAGGACTGAATGCTGGTATTAGCTGATTCGTTGACGATAGCGCGCACGCGGTCTTGCTGGAATTGAGCCAGGGGTACCGTCCGACCCAGCAGCCCCCCGAAATCACCCAACGCAGACGGTGCGGGCAATGGCATGGCAATTTTCTGGGTCAATCGCAAGGTCTCTTGCCAACTGGTGGGTAACGGCAAACCCAGCGCCTGGATGTATCGTTCGGCGCTCATGCTTTGCCCTTCGAGAAGGTTGTTCTTGCGCGCAATGTAAGATTCTGGTGGCAGGGTTATCTGCAACGATCTAAGCCGCCGTTCAGTGCCATAGTATTGATGTTTCTGCAACTCACCTGTTTTAGTCAGGCCATCGATAAGTGCTTGTAGGCCAATGGCATCGGCCGCCGTCATCGAATTTTTTTGCAGAGGTGGTGGCAACTGATTCTGGACACTTTGTTGGGCGAGAAGCGATCTTTGCCCGATACTCCGAATAGATCGTTGATTACGTATCGGATCGATGTCCCACTCGGAAGAAGATTCAGCAAGAGGCGCATGGGACGAGGCGGAAGTTGATGTTTGCGGGGTGCTCTGAAGATGCTGGCGGGGAAGAGTAACGCTATCGGATGAAATCATGAGGGGCATTCTCTGAGAGGCAAATGAACATACCCCGGGTGTTATAACTGCGCCCGCGGTTTAACACTTGGTATTGGTATTAGCCTCTAACGTTCCAACTCTACCCTTTGCCGGAAGTTACTAAATGCGCTGGGCGCCGATACAAAGGTGACTCACCGACGGCACTTGAGTATTACTTCCTGTATCTAAAAGTAAAACTTCAGACATTGCAGGTCATTAACGAAGTTTTCAATGAACCAAATTCGTCGCCTTCAACGTAAATAGCCTGTCAGCGGGCCCGGTCGAGACCCAGCGTTTCGCTTGACCTGCGCCTCATTCACTGGCCTTTATGTGAGTCATCTCCCGCACCTTCGCCGTCAACAAGTCAAAGGTAAAGGGCTTGGTGATCAATTGCATCCCCGGGTCCAGGAAACCGCCCCGCACCGCCGCATGCTCGGCATATCCGGTAATAAATAACACCTTCAGCTCGGGGCGAATCTGCCTACCGATCTCTGCCAGTTGTCGCCCGTTCATCCCAGGCAAGCCTACGTCGCTGATCATCAGGTCAATGCGCTGGCTGGATTCGATAATCGGGAGTGCGCTATCGGCATCGCCGGCTTCGACAAACGCGTAGCCCAGTTCGCTCAGTACCTGGCTGACCAGCACGCGCACCGCCGGGTCGTCCTCGACGATCAGCACGGTTTCACCGGTATTGGCGACAGGCAGCAGCGCCGGGTCCAACGGCCTGTCCTCGCTGATTTCACCGATATAGCGCGGCAGGAACAGACTCACCGTGGTGCCTTTGCCCACCTCGCTGTGGATGGTGACATGCCCGCGTGACTGGCGCGCGAAGCCGTAGATCATCGACAGGCCCAGGCCGGTGCCCTGGCCGATGGGTTTAGTCGTGAAGAATGGGTCGAATACCCGGCCAATCAGGCTTTCAGGGATGCCGCAGCCAGTGTCGCTGACGCTCAGTTCCACATAGTCGCCCGGCGTGAGCGTGCCGTAGGCGGCAGTAAACACGCTGTCCAGATGGCGGTTACTGGTGTCGACCGTCAGCCGCCCGCCCCCCGGCATCGCATCCCTGGCGTTGAGTGCGAGGTTGAGCAGGGCACTTTCCAGTTGATTGGGGTCGGCTTCGGCGGTCCACAATTGGCTGTCCAGGCGCATGTCCAAGGCGATGCTTTCGTTGAGACTGCGTTGCAGCAGCTCGCCCATGGACGTGACCAGTTCGTTGATCTGTACCGGCTTGGAATCCAGCGACTGGCGCCGCGAGAACGCCAGCAAGCGGTGGGTGAGGCCGGCGGCGCGGTTGGCGGAGGTCACACCGAGGTCGATCAGGCTGTCGAGGTCATCCAGCTTGCCACGGGACACACGCCTTCGCAGCAGTTCCAGGCTGCCGATGATGCCGGTCAGCATATTGTTGAAGTCGTGGGCGATGCCGCCGGTCAACTGGCCGACGGCTTCCATCTTCTGGGATTGGCGCAAGGCTTCTTCATTGCTGCGCAACTGCGCCGTGCGTTCTTCGACTTGCTGCTCCAGCGTCTCAAGGGTGCGCTGCAGGCGCAGTTCGCTCTCGCTCAGGTCGATCAACCTGTCCCGTGCTTCATATTGGCGGCGCCGCCCACGCAGGGCTGCGCTCACCAGGCTGATCAACGTCACGGGGTGGAAGGGACGCTCCAGGAAGGTCACGTTGCCCAGCAAGCCGCTGAAGTGTGATGAGCCGTTGTGCTCGGTGCCACCATGGTGGGTCATTAACACGATGGGCAGGTCAGACCAGGCGGGCTGACGATGCAGATGCTCCAGCAGCGGCTCCAGGTCCGCGCCACGCAGGGCCTCGGCCGCAATGATCAGCATGCCGGCGCCTTGCTCCAGCGCTTCGCACAGCACCGTCAGGTTGCTGGCGATGATCCCGCTGTAACCGGCCTGGTTGAGCATCATCAGCGCCAGCGAGCCGTCACGGCCCATTGGCGCCAGCACGATTGCGCGTTCGGATATGGGTGGTACGGTCGTCACACGCCCTCATCCTTGAGCAAAGGGGAACCGGCGCCCATATAGGTCGGGATCCCACGCAAGACACCTTGGAAGTTATCCAGCGGTTCACCGACGGTCATGCCACGGCTGCCGATACGGTATTCGCGGATGGTCGACTCGTGGGCGCCGGTGCGTTTCTTGATGATCGAGATGGCGCGGCGGACCTTGCCCAGGGCCTCGAAGTAACGCAACAGGATCACCGTGTCGGCCAGGTAAGTAATGTCGACAGGCGCCTGCATGTCGCCGACCAGCCCGTGTTGTGCGACGGTCATGAATGTCGCTGCGCCACGGCGGTTGAGGTACAGCAGCAGTTCGTGCATATGCAGGATCAGCGCGTTTTCTTCCGGCATCGCCGCCTGGTAGCCGTTGATGCTGTCGATAACCACGGTCTTGATCCCGCGTTCATCCACGCAGCGGCGCACGCGGTGTGAGAACTCGCCGGGGGACAACTCGGCGGCGTCCACTTGCTCGATCAGCAGGTTACCGGTGGCTTGCAGGGCGGCGAGATCGATGCCCATGTTGCTCATGCGCTCGAACAGCAGGCCCAGCTCTTCATCGAAGATAAATAACGCAGCCTTTTCGCCACGGGCTACCGCCGCCGCGGCAAAGATCATCGAGATCAGCGATTTGCCGGTACCGGCCGGGCCGAGGATCAGGCTGCTGGAGCCGGTCTCGACACCGCCGCCCATCAAGGCATCCAGCTCACGAATGCCGCTGCTCAAGGTCTGGCGCGTGTAGCCACCGCGATGTTCGGCAGCTACCAGGCGCGGGAATACATGGATGCCGTCCTGCATGATGGTGAAGTCGTGAAAACCGCCACGGTATTTTTGCCCGCGATACTTCACCACCCGCACGCGACGGCGCTCGGCACCGTAGTTGGGGGTCAGCTCTTCGAGACGAACCACGCCGTGGGCCACGCTGTGCACGGTTTTGTCGAGGGATTCGGTGGTCAGGTCGTCGAGCAGCAGCACGGTAGCGTCATAGCGCACGAAGTAATGCTTGATCGCCAGGATCTGGCGGCGATAGCGCAGCGAACTTTGCGCCAGCAGGCGGATTTCCGAGAGGCTGTCGATCACCACGCGGGTCGGTTTGACCCGTTCCACCACTTCAAAGATCTGCCGGGTGGCTTCGCCCAGCTCGAGGTCGGATGAGTACAGCAGGCTCTGCTGATGCTCGGCATCCAGCAGGCTCTCCGGCGGGGTCAATTCAAAGATATGGATATTGTCGTCCAGGTCCCAGCCATGGGACTCGGCGCCCTGGCGCAACTCACGCTCGGTTTCGGACAGTGTGATGTACAGGGTTCGCTCGCCCTTTTTCGCCCCGGCCTGCAGGAAGTGCAGGGCGACCGTAGTTTTACCGGTACCCGGTTCACCTTCCAGCAGGAACAGATGGCTGCGCGATAGCCCGCCGCACAGAATGTCGTCGAGGCCCTCGATGCCGGTGGCTGCTTTTTCGCTTAACAACGCTTTGGATGTAGACAAGAAGTGCCCTCAGGTCACATACGAGTAGAGGATGCGCATCCAGGTGGACGTGCCATGTTCTCTTGACCGTAGCGCTTTGCGGCGGTTCAAACTGATGCGTGATTATTGCGCCTACAGGCCTTGCTGGAGGGCCGGATCGTCAGGGTTTTGCTGTTCGAGCTGGGCGAGCAGCACCTGCACATTCTGCAGTTGACCGCTTTCTTTCCAATAGTTGACCAGCAGCACCCGTGCCTTGCGATTGGCCGGATGGCGCTGGATGATTTCCTCCAATTGGCGCTGGGCGGCTTCCAATTCTTGCTGGGCGTGCAGGGTGGTGGCGAGGTCATAGCGATAATCCTGGTTGTCCGGCTCCAACTCCACCGCCTTGGACAGACCCAGCAGCGCATAGGGACGCTCGCCGTGGTGCAGCAACCACATGCCGAGGGCGTGCTGCAGGTAGGCCGACTCAGGATGCGCCGCCAGTTGCCGTGCCAACAGTTGGCGGGACTCGTCGGTCTTGCCTTGTTTATCCAGCAGTTCGATCTGCGCCACGACCGCTTGCAGGTTGTCCGGCTGCAAGCGCATGGCCTGTTCCAGGGCGTTTTGTGCGTCTGGCAGCAGGGCGCTGTGAATGTACAGGCGCGCCAGTTGAATCCAGCCTTCGGCGGTTTCGGGCTCGGCCTTGAGCTTTTTCACGAACTCGTCCAACACCTGCTGCAACGGCCCGAAGTACAGGCCCAGGGTGTCTGGCGACAGGCCGAGCAAGGCGTTGGCGGCGGTGAAACGCACGCTTTGTTCGGGGTCATCCAGCACTGGGCCGAGCAACAGCGTGCGCTGGCCGGTGGGCACCAGGCCGACGATGCTGTGGATGGCGGCCTCGCGCACCAGCGGCGATTCGCTGCTGAGGTCCTTGTCCGCGAGCTTCAAGGCTTGGGGGCTGGGGTAGTTGGGCAATTCGGCATGCAAGGCGGCGCGGCGCTCGGGTGACAGGTCCGGCCGGCCCAGTTGCTGATACAGCACACGCGCGGCGCCCGGTTCACCGTTATGTGCCTGTTTCAGGGCTTTGGAGTAGCCATGGGCAATGGCGGGAGGCACGGCCTGGGTGGTGCGGGAGAAATACCAGGTGATCAGCACAATCAACAACAGGGCGCACAGGCCGACGATGGAGTAACGGCGTGACTTTGACATGCAGGTGTCCGAAAGCTGAAGAAGCAAAGTCGCAAGCTTCGGTCAGACCACGGCAGGTGTCAAACCCGTGTCAGGTCAGCACGTATTCCACCGGTTCCAGGGCCGGTGGCAGGTCGGTTTCGCCGAGGGCGGCGAGCAGCTCACGCTCCAGGGTGCGCAGGATCGCATTGCAGGGCAGGTCGTTTTCGTCAAAGCCGAAAGGGTCTTCCAGGTCGTCGCCGATTTCATCGAGGCCGAAGAAGGTGTAGCTGACGATGGCGGTAAACACCGGCGTCAGCCAGCCCAGGGGTTCGGCCATGGCGAACGGCAAGAGAATGCAGAACAGGTAAATGGTGCGGTGCAGCAGCAAGGTGTAAGGGAAGGGCAGCGGCGTGCTTTTGATTCGCTCGCACGCGGCCTGTACCTGGCTGAGGCTGACCAGGCGGGTTTCCAACTGGGTGTAACGCCATTCGCTGATGGCGCCTTGCTCGGCCAAAGCGGAAAATCGCGCGCCGAGCTGTTGCAGCACCCGGTCAGGGAGGTTGGGATGACTCGCTTCCACGCTGGCCCACGGCTTTATCGCCCGGGCTTCGTCTTCGTGGCGCAGACGCGCGACCAGCCCGTGGGCGAAGCCGCCCAGCCCCCGCAGCAAGCGCCCACGCTCCGCGGGGTCAGTGAGCACCTGGGTCTCGCGAATCAGCGAGCGCACCTCGATGATCATCTGCCCCAGTTGCTTGCGGCCTTCCCACCAGCGGTCATAGCAGGCGTTATTTCGAAAACTCATGAAGATCGACAGCGACAGCCCGAGCAACGTAAAGGGTGTCGCGTTGACCTTGGAGAAATACGCCGGGTGCAGGGTTTCCACCAACACGATCACCGACGCCAGCAGCGTGACCAGCAGGCTACGCAGGGCGATGCGCTTGGCAATCGAGCCCTTGAGCGAAAACAGGATGCCCAGCAGGTTCGGTTTGGGACGTACGATCATCGGTGGGCGGACTTCTTCGGTGGCGCAGGCTCTCAGGTTAGGAGCTTGCAAGCCGGGCGTCCAATCGCTTGGACTGACCGGCCGATCAGCGCGGTCGATGATTGGCCAAACCAGTCAGCCATGTTGAAGGCTTTGACCATTGCTGCCGTAGCGTGGCAGAGCGACTATTTCGACGATACCGACCGTTCAAGGAACCAATAATGCAGATTGAGAACAAGATTTTTCTGGTCAGCGGCGGCGCTTCCGGCCTTGGTGCGGCCACCGCAGACATGCTGGTCGCGGCCGGCGCCAAGGTCATGCTGGTGGATTTGAATGCCGACGCCGTGGCGGCCAAGGCCAGGCAGCTCGGCGACAACGCCCGCAGCGCAGTGGCGGATATCAGCCAGGAAGCCGCTGCCGAAGCCGCCGTGCAGGCAACGGTCGCGGCGTTTGGCGGTTTGCATGGTTTGGTCAACTGCGCGGGGGTGGTGCGCGGTGAAAAGATCCTCGGCAAGAGTGGCCCCCACGGGCTGGCCAGCTTTGCCCAGGTGATCAACGTCAACTTGATCGGCAGCTTTAACTTGCTGCGCCTGGCGGCAGCGGCCATCGCCGAAACTGAAGCGAACGCCGACGGCGAGCGCGGGGTGATCATCAACACCGCGTCGGTGGCTGCGTTCGACGGGCAGATCGGGCAGGCTGCCTATGCGGCTTCCAAAGGCGCGATAGCCAGCCTGACCTTGCCCGCCGCACGGGAGCTGGCGCGCTCCGGCATTCGCGTGATGACCATCGCCCCAGGCATTTTCGAAACCCCGATGATGGCCGGCATGACCCCGGACGTGCGCGACTCCCTGGCCGCCGGCGTGCCGTTTCCGCCACGCCTGGGTAAGCCTGTCGAATACGCCGCGCTGGTGCGGCACATCATTGAAAACAGCATGCTCAACGGCGAGGTGATCCGTCTCGACGGTGCCTTGCGCATGGCGGCCAAGTAAGGAGGATTACCCATGAATGATCCCATCGTGATTGTCAGTGCCGTGCGCACGCCCATGGGCGGGTTCCAGGGCGACCTCAAGGGCCTGACTGCGCCGCAACTGGGCTCTGCCGCCATCCGTGCGGCGGTCGAGCGTGCCAGCATCGCCGCCGACGCCGTGGATGAGGTGTTGTTTGGGTGCGTGCTGCCCGCCGGCCTGGGCCAGGCGCCTGCGCGTCAAGCCGCCCTGGGCGCCGGGTTGGACAAATCCACGCGTTGCACCACCCTCAACAAAATGTGCGGCTCGGGCATGGAAGCGGCGATCCTGGCCCATGATTCGCTGCTGGCCGGCAGTGTCGACGTGGTGATCGCCGGCGGCATGGAAAGCATGTCCAACGCGCCCTATCTGTTGGACCGCGCCCGCAGCGGCTATCGCATGGGCCACGGCCGCGTCATCGACCATATGTTCCTCGACGGCCTGGAAGATGCGTATGAAAAGGGCCGCCTGATGGGGACCTTTGCCGAGGAGTGCGCGCAGCTGAACGGCTTTAGCCGTGAGGCGCAGGATGCGTTTGCCATCGCTTCGCTGACCCGTGCGCAGGAGGCAATCACCCATGGCAGTTTCGCCGCCGAAATTGTCCCGGTACAGGTCACCGTCGGCAAAGAGCAGAAAACCATCCTGCATGACGAACAGCCCCCCAAGGCAAAGCCGGAAAAAATCCCCAGCCTCAAACCGGCGTTCCGCGAAGGCGGCACGGTGACGGCGGCCAATTCCAGTTCGATTTCCGACGGCGCGGCAGCATTGCTGCTGATGCGTGAGTCCGAGGCGCAAAAGCGTGGGCTCAAGCCGCTGGCGGTGATCCATGGGCACGCGGCTTTTGCCGATGAACCGGGGCTGTTTCCGGTGGCACCGGTGGGGGCGATTCGCAAGTTGATGAGCAAGACCGGCTGGAGCCTCGACGAGGTCGATCTGTTCGAAATCAACGAAGCCTTTGCCGTGGTCAGCCTGGTGACCATGAGCAAACTGGAAATCCCCCATGCCAAGGTCAATGTCCACGGCGGCGCCTGCGCCCTGGGCCACCCGATTGGCGCGTCCGGCGCGCGGATCCTGGTCACGCTGCTTTCGGCCCTGCGCCAGAAAGGCCTCAAGCGTGGCGTCGCCGCCATTTGTATTGGCGGTGGTGAAGCCACGGCCATGGCCGTCGAATGCCTGTATTAAGGACCTACCCCCATGCTGCCCAATGACGAACAACTGCAAATCAGCGACGCGGCCCGGCAATTTGCCCAGGAACGGCTCAAACCGTTTGCCGCCGAGTGGGACCGCGAACATCGCTTTCCCAAGGAAGCCATCGGCGAGATGGCCGAACTGGGCTTTTTCGGCATGCTAGTGCCGGAACAGTGGGGCGGTTGCGACACGGGTTATCTGGCCTACGCCATGGCCCTGGAAGAAATCGCCGCCGGTGACGGCGCCTGCTCCACCATCATGAGCGTGCACAACTCGGTGGGCTGTGTGCCTATCCTGACCTTCGGCAACGATCAGCAGAAAGAGCACTTCCTCAAGCCCCTGGCCAGCGGCGCCATGCTCGGTGCTTTCGCCCTGACTGAGCCGCAAGCCGGTTCGGATGCCAGTGGCCTGAAAGCCCGCGCGCGCCTGGACGGCGACCATTACGTGCTCAACGGCTGCAAACAGTTCATCACCTCCGGGCAAAACGCAGGGGTGGTGATTGTGTTTGCCGTCACCGACCCGGCAGCGGGCAAGCGTGGCATCAGTGCGTTTATCGTGCCTACCGATTCGCCGGGCTACAGCGTGGCCCGTATCGAGGACAAGCTCGGCCAGCATGCCTCCGATACCTGCCAGATCCTGTTCGAGGATGTGAAGGTGCCGGTGGCTAACCGTCTTGGGCAGGAGGGCGAAGGCTACAGGATCGCCCTGGCCAACCTTGAAGGCGGTCGCGTCGGCATCGCCTCCCAGTCGGTGGGCATGGCCCGTGCCGCCTTTGAGGCGGCGCGCGATTATGCCCGGGAGCGCGAAAGCTTCGGCAAGCCAATCATTGAACACCAGGCCGTGGCTTTTCGCTTGGCCGACATGGCCACGCAAATCGCCGTAGCGCGGCAGATGGTGCATTACGCCGCCGCCCTGCGTGACAGTGGCAAACCAGCGCTGGTGGAGGCCTCGATGGCCAAGCTGTTCGCCTCGGAAATGGCTGAGAAAGTCTGTTCCGCAGCCTTGCAAACCCTCGGCGGTTACGGTTACCTGAGCGACTTCCCCCTGGAGCGGATCTACCGCGATGTGCGGGTCTGCCAGATTTATGAAGGCACCAGCGATATCCAACGCATGGTCATCTCACGCAATCTCTAAGGAGCCGATACATGAGTTACGAAACCATTTTGCTCGAAATCCAGGGCCGCGTCGGGCTGATCACTCTCAACCGTCCGCAAGCCCTGAACGCCTTGAATGCACAGTTGGTCAGCGAATTGAACCAGGCGCTGGATGGCCTGGAAGCCAACCCGGAAATCGGCTGCATCGTATTGACCGGCTCGAAAAAAGCCTTCGCCGCTGGCGCCGACATCAAGGAAATGGCCGAGCTGACCTACCCGCAGATCTACCTCGATGACCTGTTCAGTGACAGCGACCGCGTGGCCAACCGCCGCAAGCCGATCATCGCCGCCGTCAACGGCTTCGCCCTGGGCGGCGGTTGCGAACTGGCGCTGATGTGCGATTTCATCCTGGCCGGTGACGGCGCCAAGTTCGGCCAGCCGGAAATCAACCTCGGCGTGCTGCCGGGCATGGGCGGCACCCAGCGCCTGACTCGCGCGGTGGGCAAGGCAAAAGCCATGGAAATGTGCCTGACCGGGCGTTTTATCGATGCGGTGGAAGCCGAGCGCTGCGGGATCGTGGCGCGCATCGTGCCGGCCGATGAACTGCTGGACGAGGCACTGAAAGTCGCCACGCTGATTGCCGGCAAGTCGGTGCCGATCAGCATGATGGTCAAGGAAAGCGTGAACCGTGCGTTTGAAGTGAGCCTGTCCGAAGGCGTGCGCTTTGAGCGCCGAGTGTTCCATGCGGCGTTCGCGACGCAGGATCAGAAGGAAGGCATGGCGGCGTTTGTGGCCAAGCGTGCACCGGAGTTCAAGGATAAGTAAGCGATCCTTCAAGCACTGAAGATCAAATGTGGGAGGGGCAAGCCCCTCCCACATTGGTTGTGTAGTGTGTCAGTTAGAGTTGGTAGTGCTTGAGCTCTCTGGCAATCACCATCCGCTGGATCTCGCTGGTCCCTTCGTAAATCTGCGTGATCCGCGCATCCCGGTAGTAACGCTCCACCGGGTAATCCTCCAAGTATCCGTAGCCGCCATGGATCTGCATCGCACTCGAGCAGACTTTCTCGGCCATTTCCGACGCAAACAGCTTGGCCTGGGACGCTTCCGATAGGCAGGGCTTGCCGGCACTGCGCAGGCGCGCCGCGTGCAGGATCAGTAAACGGGCAGCGTTCAGACGGGTTTGCATATCTGCCAGCAGGTTCGCCACGCTTTGGTGCTCGATGATCGGCTTGTCGAACTGCATCCGGTCGCGGGCATAGGCCAGCGCCGCCTCAAAGGCCGCACGGGCGATGCCCAGCGCCTGGGCGGCAATGCCGATGCGGCCGCCTTCGAGGTTGGACAGGGCGATGGCCAGGCCTTTGCCGCGCTCGCCGAGCAGGTTGGCCTCGGGCACGCTGCATTGGTTGAGGGTGACTGCGCAGGTATCCGAGGCCCGAATACCCATCTTGTGTTCGGTGCGATCGACTACAAACCCTGGGGTGTCGGTGGGGACTAGGAACGCGGAAATACCTTTCTTGCCCAGGTCCGGGTCGGTTACGGCAAATACAATCGCCAGCTTGGCGCGCTTGCCGTTACTGACGAACTGCTTGGCGCCATTGATCACCCACTGGCCATCGCGCAGTTCGGCCCGGGTGCGCAGGTTGTGGGCCTCGGAGCCGGCCTGCGGTTCGGTCAGGCAAAAGCAGCCAATCGCCTGACCACTGGCGAGGTCGGCCAGCCAGGTTTGTTTCTGTACATCTGTGCCGTAGTTGAGGATTGGCCCGCAACCCACTGAATTATGGATACTCATCAACGCGCCGGTGGCGCCATCACCGGCAGAAATCTCTTCCACCGCCAGGGCATACGCCACGTAGTCGACATAAGTGCCGCCCCATTCTTCCGGCACTACCATGCCCAAGAGGCCCAGCTCACCCATCTTCGCCACCAGGGCGTCGTCGATCCAGCCGGCTTTCTCCCAGGCTTGGGCGTGGGGGGCAATTTCGCCGCGGGCGAAGTCGCGCGCCATGTTCCGAATCATTATCTGTTCTTCAGTGTATTCAATGTCTTGCATGGCTTATTTCGCAACCTGCTCGAAGTGATGGAAGAAGCTGTCGACGTGGCTTTTGTCCAGTCCATGGAGCGTCGGCGGGTTCCAGCGAGGGTTCTTGTCCTTGTCGATGATCAGCGCGCGGACCCCTTCGATGAGGTCGCCGCGTTCGAACCATTGGCGGTCGAGGTGCAGTTCCAGGGCAAAGCACTGCTCCAACGGCAAGCGCCGGCCGCGTCGCAGCATTTCCAGGGTCACGGCCATGGCCAGGGGCGAGCGGGTGCGCATCAGGTGGACGGTGTTCAATGCCCATTCATGGCTGTCGGCGACCGTAACTTCCTGGAGTTGCTCGACGATGCTCGGAATGTCCGGCAGGCCGAAGAAGTGGTCGATAGCCGGGCGCAATTCGGCCAACGGCGGGTCGGGCAGCCGCTGCACGGCGAGCTTGGCCAGCACGCCTTGCAGATCCTTGAGGGGCGATTCGTGCCATTGCAGGCTATCGAGTTTCTGGTCGAGGCTGGCCAGCTTGGCGCTGTCCAGGTACCAGTTGGCCAAACCGCAATAGAGGGCGTCTGCCGCGTGGACCTGCACGCCGGTAACGCCGAGGTAAATGCCCAGTTCACCGGGAATACGGGGCAGGAAGTAGCTGCCACCGACATCCGGGAAATAACCGATCGCCACCTCCGGCATCGCCAGGCGGCTGCGCTCGGTCACGACACGCAAATCCGCGCCCTGCACCAGGCCCATGCCGCCGCCCAGGACAAACCCGTCCATCAGGGCCAGTACGGGTTTGCGGTAATGGTGGATGGCCAGGTCCAGCGCGTATTCCTCGACGAAGAATTCTTCGTGCAGGGTGTCGCCGCGTTTGAAACTGTCGTACAGGGAACGGATATCGCCGCCGGCACAGAAAGCCTTTTCGCCCGCACCGCGCAGGACTACGGCATGCACCTGTGGGTCGTCTGACCAGGACTGCAGTTGTTGCGTCAGGCGGCGGACCATGCCCAGGGTGAGGGCGTTCAAGCCGGAGGGGCGGTTGAGGGTGAGGTGGCCGATATGGTTGCGTACCTCGGCCAGTACGTCTTCCTCAAGGCTATTGGCACTGCTTGCTTCGCTTGAAACCTGAGCAGTCATCTATAACTCCCTGCTTTTATTGTTCTTTATCAAGATGTTCGTGTGCGAACACTCTCGTGAGAGTACCAGTGCAAATTTGCACAGTACAACCCGGAATCATGCAGGTCGTTTTTGCATTTATGCAGGGTTCCGGGCCTGGGCTCAGGTCACGCGACTTGCCAGCACTTCGCCAATACTGCGGCGCCGAGCGTGGGTTTCTGCGGCGTGGATCAATTGCTCCAGCTCCGTGGGTGCCACATCGTAGAACTGCTCCATCTCGGCCAGTGCCAATTTCAAGTCGGCAGCGGTAATGGCCGGGTCTCGTGCCGCCTTGGGGTCAGGCAGGATAGCCGTTGCAACCTCGGCAGCGCCCTTGGGATAGCGTGTTCGGGTGGCATTGTTGTAGGCCAGCGCGCAGGCCAGCAGGGCACCGGCACCGAGTAGTACAGCACCCAATTCGTGCCAGCCCAGGGCGGCGGAGGCAGGATCGGCTAATACCAGGGCCATGGCCAGGCCGCCGGCGGGCGGATGCAGGCAACGCAGCCAGCACATCAGCACCACGGCCATGCCAGCTGCCAGGCAAGCACCGCCCAGGGTGCGACCAAGGACGCGGGCCACCAGCAACGCCACGACACCGGCGCACAGGTAGCTGCCGATGATCGACCAGGGCTGCGCCAGCGCACCGGACGAAACCGCAAACAACAACACCGCTGAAGCCCCCAACGGACCGAGCAGGTGCAGCGCCACCTCCATGCCGAAGACCTGGGCGCAGAGCCATACACTGAATAATGTACCCAAGGCCATGCCAATCGCGGCACGGCTCCATTCGGCGGGGCGGGTATTGATAGCAGCGGGAAACCAGCGAGCGAGCATTGAAAAGAAATCCATAAACGGCGGGCAAAAAAAAGGCTTGTCTGGTTGCCCGGAAAAGCCCTTTGAAAGTTCCTGCATTCGGGGGAGGAACACTGCGCAGTGTGCCGTGCCAGATAGGTCAGCGCCAATGCATATTAATGAGGGTTAAATACAAAAATAATGAATTTATTACGAAGTGACAGCAGGATTGAGCTTGCCCAGTACGCGATTATCGGTTTCTTCATTGAACAAGTGCCTCTGCAGGTTCTCCTGCAGCGCTGGCTCGCCGGCGAGGGGACCTTTGAGTGCCACCAGGGCATTGCGCAGCCACATCAGCCGATCCAGCGGCGGAGCGGACAGGTAGCCGATATGCACTTCATCACGGGCCAGGGAAGTTGGGGTATCCGGTAAACGGTCATTTGGCACGGTTTGTCCTCTCGCGAAGTGAGCCGCGGTGCTGGCTGCGGCTCATAGCGTCCTTGTTGTTATCCATGGCCTGTGGCGGTAGACAGTTACCGCACGTGGCCATCGAGTTTACAGTTGGGTTTCAGACGCGGGAAAGTGAAATGACACCAGCCATTACGCATAGCTTCGTAGGATCTTTCTGCGTCGCAACTCAAGGTTGAGTGGCTTTGGCCAGGTACAGCAGCACATAGGGGTTTCGGTCGAACTCGCCGGTCAACGTTGGTGTGATAGAGGCAAATCGCGGGTCTTTGAGCCCTTCGAAATCCTCCTGGCTCATCACCAGCCATGCCGGCCCTCGTAACGGCGCCAGGTCAGAGGCTTGTCGGGTAAACAACGGCACCTGATCGCAGTCGAGGTTAACCATGAATTTGATCGCCTTGGCGTCTTTGCCCAAGCCGTGCAATACCACCGGGGCGCGCTGTTGCTGGACCTGCTCATGCACTTGGAGCGTAAAGGTGCGGGTGTCGTAGATGCTGCGTTCGAGCGGTTCGACCACTGCTATATACGTTGCCCACACCGCAAGGACGGCGGCAAGCGCCGGCCCCAACGGCCGTAGACGAGCCCTGAACAACGCCAGCAATGCCAAGGCTTGCAACAGCCCGAGCACGGCAAACACCGGCCCCAGCTGGCTCAACTGCTCCGGATAACGTGGCCGCGCGAAGACCAGCCCAACGATCAGCAGGCCTGGCAGCAGTGTCCAGACACCCAGCATCAGCCCGCGCAGCCATGCAAACAGACGACCTTCAACGACCTGGAACGGGTACGCCGCAATGATCGCCGCCATCGGCAACATCGCCAGCACATAGCGGGCCTTCTTTGCCTGGGGAATCGACAGGCCCAGCATCACCAGAAAGCCAGCGGCAGCGCAGTACAGCACCAGTTGCAACGCGGGCGTCGGTACGCGTCGCCGACCGACCGCGACCGCCAGCAGCACCAGCAGTGCCACGGGATAGGCGAGGGCGTAATTGCCCAGCGAGCTGGTGAAGTAGTACAACGCGCCGCTGGAGCCTTCACTGCCGTCCATCCGCCCCAGGAACTGCATGCGGATCACATCCTGCATGAAGCTCTCGCCGCCACTGAGCTTGGCCATCAGCAGCAGCAGGCCGACACAGGCCACCAGCAGCGCCAGGGCCAGCAGGCCGAAACTGAACAGTTGTCGCCATTGCCGGTTGATCAGGTAGTAGCTGCACAGCACGCCCGTAGGAATCACCAGCCCGATCGGCCCACGAATCGCAAAGCCAAGGATCAGCAGCAGGTACAGCCAGTGCAGGCGTTTCCCCCCGCCGAAATGGTCATGGGCATAACCGAGGTAGAACACCGCCAAGGCGATGGCCGCGAGCATCTGGTCGAGGGAAACCGCGCGGGTTTCACTGATGAAGGTACTGCTCAGCAACAGCAGCGCGAGGCTCAGCAGCCCCCAACGCTGGGAGTAGGGCGCCGTCAGGCGATACACCAGGGTGACGATCACTGCCGAAGCCATGGCCGTCGGCAGCCAGGCCGTGAGGCTGGTGACCTGGCCCAGGGGCAGCGACAACAGCCAGGTCATCAGCGTTGAGGTGGCGAGGTAATCAGCATACGGCTGCCCGTACGTGGTGGGGAAAAAGCCCGGCCCATGGCGCAGCATCTCCTGGGCAAACACCACGAAGCGTGAGTCGAAACCGATAATCGCCTGGTGCCAACTGCCGGCGATAAACAACAACAGCGCCAGCAATCCCAGGCCGAGGGATTGGCGGCGGATCGTTGGGCTGAGCAGGGACGACTGAGCTTTGTTCACGTATCAGGCTTCCACGACCTGCGGCACCCACTGCTGCTGGGGAATCGGCAACTGGCAGGAATCGCCACGGCCAATCGGGTAGTACTGGAAGCCTTTGCGCGCCAGGCGTTCACCGTCGTACAGGTTGCGGCCGTCGAAGATCACCGGGGTTTTCAGGCGCTGGTGGATCAGGTCGAAGTCCGGCGCCTTGAACTGCTGCCATTCGGTGCAGACGATCAGCGCATCGGCGCCGACCAACGTGGACTCCGGCGTGCCCATCAGCATCAGCCGTTGCTCGTCACCGTAGAGGCGCTGGGTTTCCTGCATGGCCTCCGGATCGAACGCCCGGACGTTGGCGCCGGCAGCCCACAGGGCTTCCATCAGCACGCGGCTGGGCGCATCGCGCATGTCGTCGGTGTTGGGCTTGAACGCCAGGCCCCAGAGGGCAAAGGTCTTGCCGCGCAGGTTGCCCTGGAAGAACGCATTGATGCGGTCGAACAGCTTGCTCTTCTGGCGCTGGTTGATGGCTTCCACGGCTTCCAGCAGGTCGCTGGAACAGTTGGCCTGCTTGGCGCTGTGGATCAAGGCGCGCATGTCCTTGGGGAAGCACGAGCCGCCGTAGCCGCAGCCAGGGTAGATAAAGTGGTAGCCGATGCGTGAGTCGGCGCCGATGCCCAGGCGCACGGCCTCGATGTCGGCGCCCAGGTGTTCGGCCAGCTCGGCGATCTGGTTGATAAAGCTGATCTTGGTGGCCAGCATGCAGTTGGCGGCGTATTTGGTCAGCTCGGCGCTGCGCAGGTCCATGAAGATGATGCGGTCATGGTTGCGGTTGAACGGCGCGTACAGGTCACGCATCACGTCGCGCACTTCTTCGCGCTCGCAACCGATGATGATGCGGTCCGGACGGCGGCAGTCGGAAACGGCAGAGCCTTCCTTGAGGAATTCCGGGTTGGAGACGATATCGAACTCCAGGTGCCGACCGGCCAGGTGCAGGACTTTTTCGATATGGGCGCGCAGGGTATCGCCGGTACCCACGGGCACGGTGGATTTCTCCACCAGGATCACCGGTTCGATACGGTGGCGGGCCACCGCATCGCCCACCGACAACACGTACTTGAGGTCCGCCGAGCCGTCTTCATCCGACGGCGTGCCCACCGCGATAAACAGCACTTCGCCGTGTTCGACGGCGAGTTTTTCATCGAAGGTGAAGTGCAGCCGCCCGCTTTCCAGGTTTTCCTTAACCATGGCCGCCAGTCCCGGCTCGAAGATGCTCACATGGCCTTGCTGCAGGAGCTTGACCTTGTTCTGATCGACGTCCATGCAGATGACATCGTGACCGACTTCGGCTAATACGGTGGCCTGTACCAGACCGACGTAACCACTACCAAATACACTGATTTTCATGGGGCATTCCTGGCGCTTGCAGCGCTAGCACGGCGAGAGTTAATGACCAGCACACCGAGGATGACCAAGGCCACCCCCAGGGTTTTCGAGAGGGAAAAATGTTCGTTGAACACCGGCAGGCTGGCGGCCAGCAGGTACACCAGCGCGTAGCTGATGCTCAGCAGCGAATAGGCGCGGCCCAGGGGCAGGTGCTTGAGGGCGCCGAGCCAGCAGAGCATCGACAGCGCGTAGGCCAGGATCGCCAGGCTCACCACCCCCAACGCCCCGAAGTCGATGGCGTTGCTGTTGAATGCCGTCAGCCATTCGGCGGGCAAGGGCAGGCGCGTCATGCTCCAGCGCATGCCCAATTGGGCGGCGCTGACCAGGCCAACGCTGCCCAGGGCCAGGGCGAAACCACGAATGCGGCTCATACCTGGCGCCCCAACAGCACCACACCGGCAATCACCAGCGCCACGCCCAGCCAATGCCGTGTGTCGATGGTTTCCTTGAACACGAAGCGCGCCACCAGCGTGACCAGAACAAAATTGAGGCTGAGCATCGGGTAGGCGATGCCGACTTCCAGACGCTGCAACACCAGCAACCACACCAGCAAACCAAAACCCAGGCACAGCAGGGCAGACCACAACCACGGCGAGCGCAGTTTCAGCGTCCAATCGTCGGGCTGGTCGCGCCAGCCTTCCACGGCGAATTTCTGCGAGACCTGGCCCATGCATGTCAGCAGGCAGGCCGCCAAGAACAGGAGCAGTGTGATCATGGCGCAACCTGCGGGAACACCAGGATCACGATATTGCCTTGCTCGTAGCGCTTGCCGTCTTTGGGCAGCAACGCCACTTCGGCGATTTCGTCGTCACCCTTGACGCGCATCACCACACCGACCGCGCCGTGTTTGCGCGCGTCGCTCATCCATTGCTGGACCTGCGTGGTGTCGACCTTGTGATGGGCCGCATCGTCGAAGGCCAAGCCATATTTCACTTCGCCGATGGTGTTATAGAGGGTCACGTCCGGGCGCTTGACGCGCCACGCCAGGGCGGAGGCCGCGCCCAGGTCGTTGCTCAGCAACGCGGTGGTCTGGCTCAGTTCCTGGAGGTGATCGATGATGAACTGGTCCGGGGTCTTGTTATAAACCACCGAATGGGGCAATGCGGCCGGGACCAACGCCACCATCAACCAACTGCCGATCACCGGCGCGGCCCACAGTTTCAAAGGCCGTGCGGCCTGCAGCAGGTTGACGAGGATCCAGCCAAACAGGAAGGCAAACACCAGTACCAGGCTGAGGGTTTCACTGCCGTGCTCATACACCGGTTTTTTCAGTTGGAACCAGGTCAGTGCGAGCAATGCCACGACACCGATGATCAGGTTCAGCCCGCCGTTGACCCGCAACGCACGGTCACGGCCCTCGGCCAATTTGGCGGACAACGCAGACCCCATCAGCAACGCCAGCGGCAGCAGGCACGGCATGACGTAGGAGGGCAACTTGCCTTTGGCCAGACTGAAGAAGGCCAGGGGCATCAACAACCACAGCAGCAGAAACGCGGTGGCAGGCAAGCGCTTTTGCTGCCACGCCTGCTTGAAGGTGGACGGCAGCAGGGCGACCCATGGCAACGAAAACGCGACCAGCAGCGGCAGGTAATACCAGAACGGCTCGGCGTGCTGTGCATCCTCGCCGGCAAAACGCTGGATGTGCTCGTGCCAGAAGAAGAAGTTCCAGTAGTCCGGCTCTTGCAGGTGCACGGTCAGGGCCCAGGGCAGGCTTACGACAATGGCGACGACCACGGCGACCAGGCCGTAACCGAGCAGTTCGCGAAAGCGCTTCTGCCAGATCGCGTAGGGCAGGGCAATCAGCACCGGCAACAGCCACGCCAGGAAGCCCTTGGTCATAAAGCCCATGCCGCAGGCCAAACCGAGCAGCGCCCAGGCTCCCAGGCGGCCGTTGCGGGTGGTGCTGTCGAAGCAGAACCACAGGGCGACGCCGGTCAGGTTGACCCAGAACGTGAACTGCGGATCGAGGTTGGCATAGCCGCCCAGTGCCGCCACGCTGACAAAACTCATGTACAGCACGGTGCTGACCAGGCTCTTTTGCGGGTCATTCCACAGTCGGCGCGACACCAGGTACACCAGCAGGATGCTCAAGCCGGTGCTCAACGCCGAGGCGAAGCGCACGCCAAACAGATTTTGCCCGAAGATCGCCTGGCCCAGCGCGATCATCCAGTACCCTGCAGCGGGTTTTTCGAAGTAGCGAATCCCCATGAAGTGCGGCGACGCCCACTTGCCGGTCAGCAGCATTTCCTGGCTGATCTGCGCGTAGCGGGTTTCATCCGGAATCCACAGGCCGTGGGTGGCCAGCGGCAGCAAATAGAACGCGCCGAATGCCAACAGGAGCAGGGGCAACGCCCAGCGCCGGATCATGCCTGCTGCACTCCGAGCCAACCCTCACGGCCGCTCAATGCGCCGCGCACCAGGTGTTGCCGGGGCAGGGTGGTCAGGTCCGCAGGCAACAAGTCGCCCAGGGGTTTGAAATCGATGCCGCGCTGCCCTGCCTGGGCGAGCAACTGGCGAAAATCATTGGCCATCAGAATCCCTTCTACTTCTGCGTGGATCGTGTAGACGTTGAGCTTCGACTCGGCAAACCGGTCAAGAATGAAACCGTTGAAGTCTTTGGCGGCCACCACCGGCCCGACGACTTCGTCGAAGGTCGGTAGGTCCACCGGAATTTGTGGCGTACCCGCGCTGCCATCGGCCAATGTCGGCCGAAACAGGCTGGTACCCCGGCAATCGCTGTTGTAGCGAAAGTTGAACCCTTGCTTGGCTTGCACCACACGCTCATCGGCACGCCACCCGGCGGCCGCGGAACAGTCGATGCGTTCGCCGAGGATGTCGTTCAAGGTCTCCACGCCGCGTCGAATCTGCTCCACCAGCTGTGCATCGCTCCAACGCCCGGTGTTGGCCTGCCAGCCGTGGTGATCCCAGGCGTGCAGGCCGACTTCATGCCCCGCTGCCTTGGCCTGGCGCATCAAGTGCCCCAGGTCACGGCCGATGGGCTTGCCTGGCCAGGCGGTGCCGGCCAGCAGGATGTCCCAGCCGTACAGGCCGGCAGCATTGGAACGCAGCATTTTCCACAGGAACTGCGGGCGGATCAGGCGCCACAAGTGGCGCCCCATATTGTCCGGCCCGACACTGAAGAAGAACGTCGCTTTTACCCCGGCCTCATCCAGGGATTCGAGCAACCGCGGCACACCTTCACGGGTGCCGCGGTAGGTGTCGACGTCGATGCGAAGACCTGCCTGCATCAGCGCTTGTCCGCGATTTCGAGCATGGCTTCACGCAGGAAGAAGTCCAGCGTGTTGCCGATGGTTTCGCTCATCTCCACGGTCGGCTCCCAGTTCAGCAGGCGCTTGGCGTTTTCGATGCTTGGCTTGCGGTGGGCCACGTCCTGGTAACCGGTGCCGTAGAACGCCTTGCTTTCTACATCGCGGAAACCGGCGAACGGCGGGAAGTTGCTGCGCAGCGGGTGCGCTTCGAACTGACGCAGCAGCTCTTCGCCCAACTGACGGATGCTGGCTTCGTTTTCCGGGTTGCCGATGTTGATGATCTGGCCATTGCAGGCATCGTTGTCGTTGTCGATGATGCGCGCCAGGGCTTCGATACCGTCGGCGATGTCGGTGAAGCAGCGCTTCTGCTCGCCACCGTCGAACAGGCGGATCGGCGTACCTTCCACCAGGTTGAGGATCAGCTGGGTGATCGCACGGGAGCTGCCGATACGCGCCGAATCCAGGCGGTCCAGGCGTGGGCCCATCCAGTTGAACGGACGGAACAGGGTGAAGTTCAGGCCCTTGGCGCCGTAGGCCCAGATCACGCGGTCCAGCAGTTGCTTGGAGACCGAGTAGATCCAGCGCTGCTTGTTGACCGGGCCGACCACCAGGTTGGAGGTGTCTTCGTCGAAGTACTGGTCCTGGCACATGCCATAGACTTCGGAGGTCGACGGGAAGATCACGCGCTTGTTGTACTTGACGCAGTAGCGCACCAGCTTGAGGTTTTCTTCGAAATCCAGCTCGAACACGCGCAGCGGGTTACGGGTGTACTCGATGGGTGTGGCGATGGCCACGAGCGGCAGGACCACGTCGCATTTCTTGATGTGGTACTCGATCCACTCGGTGTGGATGCTGATGTCGCCTTCGACGTAATGGAAGTTTGGGTGGCTGCGCAGGCGCTCGATGGCGTCGGAGCCTATGTCCAGGCCGTAGACTTCATAACGGTCGTCACGCAGCAGGCGCTCGGACAGGTGGTTACCGATGAAACCGTTCACACCGAGGATCAGCACGCGGGTACGGCGCGGCTTGCGGCCGGACTCGGCACCGCGCAGCACGGAGCCGTCGACCAGGCCCAGTTCGTTGGCCAGGGACGGACCCGCCAGGTACAGGCCGTTGTCGTTGCGCTGGCCGAACTTGACCACCAGGGAGTCTTCACCGCAGGCGATGCGCAGCGGGTTGACGCTGATCACGCGGCCCGGCGCCAGGCCTTCGTTGCCCTTGACCACTTCGGCTTGCCAGACGATGAGCTGGTGCTCACCGACAGAGCAGAAGGCGCCCGGGTACGGTTGAGTCACCGCACGCACGAGGTTGAACAGTTCTTCAGCCGGTTTTTTCCACTCCAGCTTGCCGTCGGCTGCCGTGCGGCGACCAAAGTAGGTGGCCTGGCTTTCGTCCTGGGCAGTCTCGGGCAGCTTGCCCGCAGCCAGTTGCGGCAGGGCATCGCGCAACAGGCTGGTCGCCGCATCACGCAGCTTGGCATGCAGGGTCAGGCCGGTGTCGGTGCGCTCGATCACGACTTTTTGCTGGACCAGGATCGCGCCGGCATCGGCACGCTTGACCATGCGGTGCAGGGTCACGCCGGTTTCGGTTTCGCCGTTGACCAGCACCCAGTTGGCCGGTGCGCGGCCACGGTATTTAGGCAGCAGCGAGCCGTGCAGGTTGAACGCGCCTTTGCTGGCGGTGGCCAACAGCGGCTCGCTCAACAGGTTGCGGTAGTAGAAAGAGAAGATGTATTCCGGGTTCAGCTTGGCAATGCGTTCGATCCACAGCGGGTGGTTGGCATCTTCCGGCGCATGTACCGGGATGCCGTTGCGCGCGCACAGCTGGGCGACGGAACCGTAGAAATTGTTTTCCTTGGGGTCATCGGCATGGGTGAACACGGCGGCAATGTCGTAGCCGGCAGTCAGCAGGGCTTCAATGCCCGCACAGCCAATATCGTGGTAAGCGAAGACAACGGCTTTTGAATTCATGACGAAACCTGATCGGAAGGAGAAGTAGTGGTGGAATGGGAGGACACCAGGCCGTCAACGACGACCACGGGTGCCGGTGCTGCCGGTTGGTTGCGCAGCACTTTTTCAATAAAGAAACGTGGGCGGGCGCGGACATCGCTGTACATTCGGCCCAGGTATTCACCCAGCAGGCCCATGCCGATGAACTGGCCGCCGGTGAACACGAACAGCACCGCGAACAGCACGAACATGCCGTCGCCGGCCCATTCAGCACCGAAGGCCAGGCGCAGGATGATCAGTGCAAAGGCGAACAGCATGCCCAAGGCCGCCAGGCTGAAGCCGACGATGGACAGCAGGCGCAGCGGGGTGGTGGTCATGCAGGTCAGCAGGTCGAACATCAGGCTGATCAGGCGCATGGCGCTGTATTTGGATTCGCCGTGTTCACGCTCGGCGTGGTGCACCAGGATCTCGGTGGTGTGGCGGGCAAAGCCGTTGGCCAGGATCGGGATAAAGGTGCTGCGCTCACGGCAGGCGAGCATGGCGTCGACGATCGTGCGGCGGTAAGCGCGCAGCATGCAGCCGTAGTCGGTCATGGCCACGCCAGTGGAGCGTTGCACGGCGAGGTTGATCAGGCGCGAAGGCCAGCGGCGAAAGGCCGAGTCCTGGCGATTGTTACGCACGGTGGCGACCACGTCGTAGCCCAGGGCCGCTTGCTCCACCAGGCGTGGGATTTCTTCGGGCGGGTTCTGCAGGTCGGCATCGAGGGTAATCACCACTTCGCCCCGGCACTGCTCGAAACCGGCCATGATCGCCGCATGCTGCCCGTAGTTGCGATTGAGGATCACCGCCACCACGTTGCTGCCGTCTTCAGCGGCGGCGTCTTCGAGCAATTGGGCGGAGTTGTCGCGGCTACCGTCATCCACCAGGATGATTTCGTATTCGTAGGCCAGTTGCTTGCAGGCGGCGGTGGTGCGGCGCAGCAGTTCAGGCAGGCTTTCTTGTTCGTTGTAGACCGGGATAACGATCGACACGCAATGAATAGGGTAGGGTTTCAAAGATTCATGACCTCGGGGTTAGAGCAACTTGGAGCGTGAAAGCGGTAGTAATCATTGGGCGAACACCTGGCCCGCTGGTAAAAAAACGGCGCTAAAGATGAAGCGTAATCAACAGGTTAGCGGGTGTTGTGTGACTCGCTCTGAAGGTTCACGTTCAAGATTAAGCGCAAAAATGTGCAACAGATATGAAAGGCAGATGAAAAACTCGTTTATTTGACAGGTAGACAGCTAGTGTTCAGCTACTTAATTAAGGCGATAAAGGCGTTATAAATTGGGCGAAACACGAACGGTTTGTATGTCGTGGGCCGGACTTGCCGAATACCGGCCGCCGTATCGCCCCGTGCGACTGCCTGCTGTGCATTTATATTGAAGAATCTTCTCTGCAATGCGCCTCAAGTGCCGGTAAAGTAAGCCATCTCTTGCCAGGGTACTCGGATGAATAGCGTGCAGCGTGTAGGCGGCCAATGGCGGCCCGTCTTGATGGGATTGTTGATGACGGTAGCGTGCGTCCCCACCGGACGGGCAGATGACGGCGTGGCACTCACCACCCTCGCTCAAGTGCCTGAGGGCGTTGAAGTACGCGGCAGGCAGGTCGCCGCCTATACCTGGGATGACCACCAGGGCAAGAACCTGCTGGTGCTCGCTGAGCAAGTCAGTGAGCGTGAGGACGATGGTACCCAATCGGCATTTGTCTACGCGGCGCAATACCTGATCGACGGCGACCGCCCCAAGCGCATGTGGATGCTCTACGACGACGTACAGCATTGCGAATTCGATGCGGCGCTGCACTTCGACATGGCGGCGACCAAGGTCACCGACCTCAGCGGTGATGGTATCACCCAGGCCACCGTGGGTTATTCGCGCACCTGCACCAGCGATGTCAGCCCCAATGAATTCAAGCTGATCATGCATGTCGGCAAGTCGCAGAAGTATCGCCTGCGCGGTGTCGACCGGGTGGGCGCGGCCTGGTGGGATGAAGAGGCCGGTGCGCTGCGTGGCATGCCGCTGCCCAAGGATTGCAGTGTGGCCGGGCAGCAGGCGCTGGTCAGCCAATACAAGGAGCAGGGCACCGAGTTGCCATTGCCGGGCTGCTATGACAACGAGAAGGACTTCGCCAAGGCGCCGGAGGCTTACCTGACCTTTATGCGCCAGCACTGGTTCGCGCTGATGCAGAAGCAGGACACCGAATGGAACCAGACCCAAACCCAGACCCAGTCGCCGGCACGGACGGAGGATGACGACACGGCCCCGTGATTTTGTGCCAGGACCCCTCCTGGGTTAGACTCGGTCTTCGCCAATTCACTAAATACCTCGATTAAACAATGGTTTGTTTGAGGTATTTAATCCAAAGGCTGATCTACCTTGACTGAGTCTATCCGCAACCCACTGACCCTCTACCTCACTCGCCTGGCCCCCTCCAGCCAACTGACCATGCGCTATGTGCTGCAGGATGCCGCCGACCGCCTGGGCTACGAGGACATCAACCTCGAAGACATCGACTGGCATCTGCTGCAACCCGAACACGTCATTGCCCTGGTCGCTGCTTTGCGCGAAGACGGCTACGCGCCGAATACCTCGTCGCTGTATGTGAATGCGGTGCGCGGGGTGATGAACGAGGCCTGGCGCATGAGCCTGATCAGCCAGGAACACCTGTTGAAAATGCGCACGGTCAAGGCCACGCCCGGCACTCGCCTGGGCCAGGGCCGCAATCTGCGGCGCACGTTGATCCGGGAAATGATGGAAGTCTGCGCCGCTGACCCGCGTCCCCAGGGCCTGCGGGATGCAGCGGTGATCGGCATCCTGTATGGCTCGGGAATGCGCAAATCGGAGTCGGTCAACCTCGACTTGGCGCAGATTAACTTCGCTGAGCGCAGCTTGCGGGTGATTGGCAAGGGCAATAAGGAACTGGTCAAGTATGCGCCGGACTGGGCTTTCGCCAAGTTGCAGGCCTGGTTGGCCTTCAGGCGCGAGCAGCTCAAGGATGGCGAGCAGGACGATAGCTTCCTGTTCAACCGCATACGCCGGGGCAGTCATATCACCCGCGAACGTATCACCAAGCACGCGATTTACTACATCGCCCGCCAACGCGGTGAGCAGGTGGGGGTGAAGATCATGCCCCACGATTTCCGCCGCTCGTTCATCACGCGGGTGATCGAGGAGCATGACCTGTCGATTGCACAAAAGCTGGCGCATCACACCAATATCCAGACCACCGCCAGCTATGACGTACGTGACGACAATGAGCGGCGGCGGGCAGTGGATCGGTTCGATTTGTAGGCGATCAGCGCCGTTTTACGTAGCGCTCGCAAGAGGGGCCGGCTTAGAGAATGGGTTTGCCACCGGTGACCGCATAGCGCGAACCCGAGATGTAGCTGGCCTCATCCGACGCCAGCAGCACATAAATCGGCGCCACTTCCACCGGTTGGCCGGGGCGGCCCAATGGGGTTTCGCTGCCGAAGTTCTGCACGTCTTCATCGGTCATGGTCGCCACGATCAACGGCGTCCAGATCGGGCCGGGCGCGACGCTGTTGACGCGGATGCCCTTGCTGCCGAGTAATTGCGCCAAGCCACCGGTGAAGTTGGCGATCGCACCTTTGGTGGCGGCATAGGCCAGCAGGGTCGGCTTAGGCATGTCGGAGTTGACCGAGCTGGTGTTGATGATCGAACTGCCGGCCTTCATATGCGGCAGCGCAGCCTTGCAGATGCGAAACATCGCGGTGATGTTGATATCGAAGGTCTTGACCCATTCCTCATCCTCGATCTCTTCGAGCGTCTCGTGGGTCATCTGGAACGCAGCGTTATTCACCAATACATCGATGCGCCCGAATTGTTCCACGGTTTTGTCGACCAGCGCCTGGCAGGTGGCTTTTTGCGCGATATCGCCGGGCAGCAAAAGGCATTGGCGGCCAGCTTCTTCAACCCAGCGTGCGGTTTCCCTGGCGTCTTCGTGTTCGTCCAAATAGGCGATGGCGACGTCAGCCCCTTCACGGGCAAAGGCGATGGCCACCGCGCGGCCGATGCCGCTGTCGGCACCGGTGATCAAGGCGATTTTGTTGGCCAACCGGCCGGAGCCCTTGTAACTCTGTTCCCCGCAGTCCGGGTACGGGTCCATTTTGCGCTGGGTACCGGGCACGTTTTGCGCTTGAGGGGCAAAGGGTGGGCGTGGGTAGTCAGTCATTTCCAATCTCCATAGGTTTCGAGCTGTGCTATGGGATTAGTAGTTTCATGGCCGACGATAGTTGTAATGGATGCCGGCCAGGCCCGACGAGTGGTACCGCTCAGGATGAGGGCGGGGCGCTCGCCAAGTGCGCCGGCAGACGGCGCAAGGTCCAGAGAGCGGTGAGCATCGCCGCCACGGCACACAACGCGATGCCTGTCAGCATCGGCGCCGGTGTATGGTCGGCAAACACCCCGACCAGCGTCATCGACACTGCGGCGGTAATCATCTGGATCGCCCCCAGCAGGGCCGAGGCGGAGCCCGCCACTGCGCCGTGATCCTCCAGCGACAGCACCCCGGCCGCCGGCAACAGCAGGCCGAGAAAACCGAAGCCGATAAACAGCAGCG
Source organism: Pseudomonas sp. SJZ103 (assembly GCF_007828335.1). Taxonomy (NCBI): domain Bacteria; kingdom Pseudomonadati; phylum Pseudomonadota; class Gammaproteobacteria; order Pseudomonadales; family Pseudomonadaceae; genus Pseudomonas; species Pseudomonas sp. SJZ103. Next base: position 13,401 of record NZ_VIUN01000011.1, on the reverse strand, counting down.
CCATCATCCAGGGCAGGCTATCGACCCACAGCGTGGTGGCCGCCAGCACGATCATGACGGCGGCCACCGCCGTTACCGACCAGCGAATCAGCGGCGCCAGGCCGAAGCGGGCGCTCAGGCGAGCGGTGAGTTGGCTCATGGCGAAGAATGACGCAGCGTTCAGCGCAAAACACAGGCTGAATTGCGTCGGTGTCAGGCCGAAGTATTCGATATATACGAACGGCGCACTGCCAATAAACACAAAGAAGGTGGCCAGGCCAAAACCGCATACCACCGACAAACCGATAAAAACCGGATCGCGCAGCAACGCACCGTAGCTGGCGAACGCCGTGCCCAGGGTCTTGCCCAAACGCCGTTCGGCCGGGTGGGTCTCAGGCAGTTGCACGATGGTCATGACCAGGCACGCGACGGACACCACCGCCAGCACGGCAAACACTTCGCGCCAGCTCCACAGCGAGATCACCAGGCTGCCCGCCAGCGGCGCGAGGATCGGCGAAACACTCATCACCAGCATCAGCAAGGCCATCAGCCGCGCGGCTTCATGGCCGGTGTACAGATCACGCACGATCGCCCGCGGAATGACCATCCCGGCACAGGCACCGAACGCCTGCACGGCACGAAAGCCGATCAGCACTTCAATGGTGGGCGCCAGCGCGCAGCCGATACTGCCCACCGCAAAGATCAGCAGCCCGGCGTAAATCGGCGGCTTGCGCCCGAACACATCACTGATCGGCCCGTAGAACAGCTGGCACACGCCGATGATCATGAAGAACACTGTCAGGCTCATCTGTACAGCCGCCGGCGATGCCTGCAGGCTGGCGCCCAGGGTCGGCAGGGCGGGCAGGTAGATGTCGATGGCGAACGGGCCGACGGCGGTGATCAGCCCGAGCAGCAGGGCGAGGTGGGCGATACTTCGAGACATGGGCAGTTCCGGGCAGAGCAAAAGTCGATCAGATTAAGGGATTCGCGCAGATCTGCAAACTTAGGCTTCACTAACTGAGATTGATGCCGATAACGGTAAGAACGTTGCTTTGACTGTTGGGTATGGGGGTGTGGGCATGACGATCAAATTACGCTTGATGTTATTGATTGCCACCGGGCTGCTCACGGCCTTGGTCATGAGCCTGGCCGGCTACCTGGGAAACGCCCGGATGAGCGAGGCGGTGCAGGATAGCGAGGTCAGCATGACGGTCCTGCGCAACCATATGGAAGCCGACATGATGCACGACGCCCTGCGTGCCGACGTGTTTTCCGCCATGCTCGTGGGGTTGGGGAAAAGCATCAGCAGCAAGGACGAGGTCAACACTTCGTTGAAGGAACACGCCGAGCACTTCCGAGAAGTACTGGGGGACAACCTTAAGCTGCCGCTGGAGGCCACGATCAAGACCAGCCTGGAAAAAATCAGACCCAGCCTGGACACCTACATCAGCGCCGCGGAGCGCATCGTCGCGTTGGCCCTGGACAATCCTGAAGCCGCTCGCGGGGAACTGGACACCTTCAACAAGGCGTTTTCCCAGCTGGAAGATCAAATGGCGGCCTTGAGCGAGCTGATCGAAAGCAATACCCATCTGACCAGCACCAGTACACGGCAGACCATCAGTCACGCCAATTTAACCTTGGCCGCCGTGCTGATCGCCAGCCTGTTACTGCTGCTGGCGCAGGGGCGCTGGGTCATCTTGAGCATCATGGGGCCGCTGCAGGCTGCCAGCCGCATCGCCGCGAGTATCGCCCGTGGCAACTTGAGCGAGCCGATCGTCGAACCCAAGCGCAAGGACGAAGCCAGTTCGTTGATCCGCAACCTCGCCATCATGCAGCGGGATTTGCGCGGCATGATCGAAGTGGTGCGCAGTAATGCCCATGGCGTCAATGGCATGAGCGAACGCTTGAGCCAGGGCTGCCATGAAGTCGCCGGCAGCAGTCAGCAGCAAAGCGCGGCCGCCAGCACCATGGCGGCAGCGGCGAGTGAAATGACCGCCAGTATCGAAGAGATTACCCGACATGCCGGGCGTGCCCTGGACATGGCCAACCAGGCTGAAGCCTTGGCCAAGGACGGCGGCCGGGTGATTCACCAGGTAGTGAAGGACATGGACGGCATTGCCCGTTCAGCGCAGCAATCGGCCCAGGTCATTCGTACGCTGGACAAGGAGTCCGAGGCGATCTTCAGCATTATCCAAGTGATCAAGGGCATCGCGGACCAAACCAACCTGTTGGCGCTGAACGCCGCGATTGAGGCCGCCCGCGCCGGGGAACAGGGGCGCGGCTTTGCGGTGGTCGCCGATGAAGTTCGCAGCCTGGCGGGCCGCACCAGCGCCTCGACCCAGGAAATTGCCAACATGGTAGGGCGTATCCAGCAAAACACCCGGGAAGCGGTGACCAGCATGGAGGAGGGCGTCACCCAGGTGGATAAAGGCATGGCGGTGACTGCCGAGGTGGAGCGCGCGATCCGCGATATTCTGCAGGCCACCCTGAATACGACCGAGTTGGTGAACGACATCTCGCGCACCATCGGTGAACAGAGCCTGGCGAGCAACGAGATCTCCCACCAGGTGGAGATGATTGCCGGGATGTCGGAAAACAACAGCCGTGTCATCGGAGAAACCGCCTCGACCACCGATGAGCTGGCCGGGTTGGCCGGCAAGTTGTCGCAGTCCGTGGATCGCTTCAGCTTGTAACGCAGCGCAGACCTGATAACCGCTTAATGGACCGGCCCCCTGTGGGCCGGTTTTTTTTGCCCGTTGCACCGACTCACCCGCAGGACTTATAGATCGGCCATTGCAAAAAAAAGATTGAATATTCACACCTAATGTTATTTAAATAACAAAACAAGAGCGCCACGACCTGCCTGGTCGTGCTGCAACAAGGTGGAACAGCAATGAGCAAGATCGCAGTCATCGGCAGCAATATGGTGGATCTGATCACCTACATCGAGCGCATGCCAGCCCAGGGCGAAACCCTGGAAGCGCCTGGCTTTGCCCTCGGGTGTGGCGGCAAGGGGGCGAACCAGGCGGTGGCGGCAGCCAAGCTTGGGGCGCAGGTGCTGATGCTGAGCAAGGTCGGCGACGACATGTTTGCCGACAACACCCTGGCCAACTTCCAGCGTTTTGGTATCGACACCCGTTATGTCCAGCGGGTGCCTGGGGTTTCCAGCGGCGTCGCGCCGATTTTTGTGCGGGCCGACTCCCACAACAGCATTCTGATCGTCAAAGGCGCCAATGCGCATTTGTTGCCGGCGGACATCGACGCGGCGGCCGCCAACCTGCGCGAGTGCACGCTGATCGTGCTGCAGTTGGAGATCAATCTGGAGACGGTCTACTACGCCATCGAATTTGCGCATCGGCACGGCATCGCGGTGCTGCTCAACCCGGCACCGGCCCTGGCCGGCCTGAGTGGGGAGCACCTCGCGTTGCTGGATTTCCTGATCCCCAACGAATCGGAACTGGCGTTGATCACCGGCCAGGTCGTGGACTCGCCGGATGCCGCCCAACGCGCCGCGCGCACGCTGGTGGCCAGCGGCATTCGCCACGTGATCGTCACCCTCGGCGAACACGGCGCGTTGTACGTGGGAGAGGAGGGGGAATTCCGGGTGCCGGGCCGAAAGGTCGTGGCACGTGACACCACGGGCGCCGGCGATGCCTTTATCGGTTGCTTTATTCAGCACTGGAGCCGCGACGGCGGTATCCGACAGGCCATGGAACAGGCCGTGGCGTATTCCGTCTGCTCAGTCATGGCGCTGGGCACCCAGACGTCTTATCCCGACAGCCAAGCGTTCGCTCGTTTCCAGCAACAGCAGTAACACTCTCAAACCAGCCCGGAGAACAATAATGAACAAACCTGCGCTGCAACAGACACCCGATGGTTTCTACCTGAACCGCACGCCCTGGTTCGCCTTTATCCTGCTGTGCAGCATCTTTGCCCTGTGGGCCGCGGCGGCGAGCATGAACGATGTGCTGATCGCACATTTCAAGAAGGCGTTTTTACTCAGTGATTTCCAGACCGCCTTTGTGCAGTCGGCGTTTTACCTGGGCTACTTTTTCGTGGCCATTCCGGCGGCGATGGTGGTGCGTCGTTTCAGCTACAAGAGCACGATCCTGATCGGCTTGCTGCTGTACATGTTCGGCTGCCTGCTGTTTTTCCCGGCGGCGTCAACGGCCAAGTACGGCATGTTCCTGCTGGCGTTGTTTGTGATTGCCGCTGGCCTGTCGTTCCTGGAAACCGCCTGCAACACCTACTCGACCCTGATGGGCCCGCGGGAAACCGGGACACGGCGCTTGAACATCTCGCAGACTTTCCACCCCTTCGGCGCGATGGCCGGGGTGTACGTCGGCAGCTTCGTGATGTTCAAGGACACCGACGCCACCACGGAACAACTGACGCAGATGAGCGCCTCCGAGGCCGCTGTGCAGCAGTTGCAAATGATCCAGTCCACGCTGTTGCCCTACAAGTGGATGATTGCCGTGCTGGTACTGATGTTTATCCTGGTCGCCATCACCCGATTCCCCGCCTGCAAGGGCAATAAACCCGCTGACAGCAAGCCTGGCAGCCTGCGCCAAAGCCTGGGTCGGTTGTGGCGTAACCCGCGTTTTACCTTTGGCGTATTGGCGCAGTTTCTCTACGTGGGCGCGCAGGTCGGCGTGTGGAGTTTCACCATTCGCCTGGCCATGCAAATGGGCGGAATGAACGAGCGCAGCGCTTCATGGTTTTTGCTGACCACCTTTGCCGCCTACTTTGTCGGCAAGATGATCGCCAACCTGTTGATGCGCCGCCTGCACCCGGCCAAGGTCCTGGCGATCTATGGCGTGCTGTGCATTGTGCTGCTGGCCTACACCATTCTGGTGCCGAACATTTCGGCGGTGTATGCAGCGGTCGGCGTGAGTATTTTCCTCGGCCCGTGCTGGCCGACCATTTACGGCCTGACCATCGATGGCCTGGGTGAAGACACCGGCGTCGGCGGTTCATTACTGGTGATGAGCATCGTCGGCGGCGGGGTGATTCCAATCTTCCAGGGCCTGTTGTCCGACGCCAGCGGCGGCAACATGCAACTGGCTTACAGCGTGCCGTTGCTGTGCTTTATCGTGATCGTGATGTATGCGCTCAAATGCATGCGCCAATCCGCGACCTTGCCTTCGGGCGCAGCAGCGGCGGTGGCCTCATGAACACGCGTATCCCGCTGTATCCCGCGGTGTTTACCGAGCAGGAAAAGATCCTGCTGCAGTCTGAGGATTTCAAGGTGAGCGCCTGGACCTACCCGTCCGGGGTGCTGGCCGTGAGCCTGGAGAACAGCCGTGGACGCCTGGTGGTGCTGCCTTATCAAGGGCAGATGATCTGGTCGGCGGTGTTCGACGGCTGCGACCTGACCATGAGCAACCTGTTCGAGCAACCTCGGCCCAGCCCGACGGTCATCGATACCTATGGCTGCTTCATGTTTCACAGTGGTCTGCTGCGCAACGGTTGCCCGGCGCCGGATGACACCCACGCCTTGCATGGCGAAATGCCTTGCGCCCCGATGGACTCGGCCTGGCTGGAAATCGGCGAGGGCATTGTGCGCCTGGGCGGTCGCTATCAATACGCCAAGGGCTTCGGCGATCGCTACCGGGCGTGCCCCAGCGTGACCCTGCGCGCCGACTCGGCTTTGTTCGATATCGACATGGAGGTGACGAACCTGGCCGGCAAGCCTATGGAGCTGATGTACATGGCCCACATGAACTACGCCTTTGTTGCCGATGCGCGGTTTGTCGAGCCATTGGGCATGCAACGCCTGCGCCTGCGTACCAGCATTCCTGACCACGTCAAGCCGACGCCGGACTGGAGCGCCTACATGGCGCAACTCGCCGAGCAGCCCGGGCAATTGGCGTGTCTTGATCAGCCAGGGTTGTACGACCCTGAAATCGTGTTTTTCTTCGACGGCGTCGGCACAGATGCCACCGGCCAGGCGCATTTCCTGCTGGATCACCCCGACGGCGCGGCGTTCTACACCCGCTATCGCCCCGAACAATTCGAGCACGCCGCACGCTGGATCCTGCACACGCCGGATCAGCAAGTGGCGGCGTTCGTGCTGCCATCGACGTGCGAACCCGAGGGCTATAACGCCGAGAAAGCCAAAGGCAACGTGCGTGTGTTGGCAGCGGGAGCCAGCGCCTCGTTCAGTGTGACCACGGGCTATCTGAGTGCGCAGGAACGGTTGCGGTTGCTGGGTTAAACCAGCAATTGCGCGCCGTGGGCCTGGATGGCTTCCTTGTAGCTGCGGGGGATTTTCTTGTCGCTGACCACGTACTGAAAGTCCTCCAGGGTGGCGAAGTGAGCCGTGCGCACCGTGTCGAACTTGCTGAAGTCGGCGAGCAACACGCGTTGCTGGGCCTGGCGCATGACCTTTTGCTTGACCTCGACCTCGTTGAAGTTGAAGCACGTCACGCCGAATTCCTGGCTGACACCCGCGGCAGTCACGAAGGCCCAGGTCAGGCGCACGCTGTCGAGGATGCTGCTTTCGGCCGTGTTTTCAAACACCTGGTTCTTGCGGTGAAAGGTCCCGCCGCACAACACGATGTGGCAGTTGGGCTTGCCATGCAGCTTAAGCAGCACGTTCAGCGAGCTGCACACCGCAGTGAATTCCAGCTCATCGGGGATGAAGTCAATCACAAAGGGGGAGGTGGTGCCGCAGTCGAAAAACACCGTGTCACCGGGCTGGATCAGCCGCGCGGCGAGTTTGCCGATGCGGCGCTTTTCCTCGACGTGGCGCGTGTCCTGCTCGGCAACCCGGTAATCGCTGACCTCACTGCCGACGCGGGTGATGTAGCCACCCAGCAGGCGCAGGTGATCGCTGAAGTGGTTGAGATCGCGGCGCAGGGTCATCTCCGAAACCTCCAGCAGCGCCGCCATTTCCCTCAGGTGAATGGCGTTCTGGTCCTGCAAGGCTTGTTGGATAAGCTTGAGTCGCTCGGCTTTTCTACTGTCCACGAGTATTCCAGGGCTTGATTGTTTGTGTTAGATAAGTAACATTTAGTGTTATTATTGTAACGTATTAGTGTGAGCGCTGTGACAGGCGGCACACGATCATTCGCAACATACAGGCAAGGGCTCGTTAAATGAACACTCTTCAACCCGCAGCATTGGCCAAGTACATCGATCACACCTTGCTGGCTCCCGATGCCTCCCGTGAGCAGATTCGCACCTTGTGCGAGGAAGCACGGGAGCACGGTTTTTATTCGGTGTGCCTGAACTCAGGGCAGGTGCCTTACGCCGCATCGTGCCTGGCCGATGACAGCGTGGTGATTTGTGCCGTGGTGGGCTTTCCGCTGGGCGCCGGCCTGAGTGACACCAAGGCCTTCGAAGCCGAACAGGCGATTGCCGCCGGGGCAGGGGAGATCGACATGGTGCTCAATATCGGCTGGTTGAAGGACGGTTTGCTGGAGGCGGTGCGCGAAGACATTGCGTTGGTCCACAAGGCGTGCGGCGCCGTGCCGTTGAAGGTCATCCTGGAAACCTGCCTGCTTGATGACGAAGAGAAGGTCCAGGCCTGTAAAATCTGCCGGGACTTGGGTGTGGCGTTCGTCAAGACGTCCACCGGGTTCAGCCGAGGCGGTGCCACCGCCGAAGACGTGGCCCTGATGCGTAAAACCGTGGGCGCCGGGGTTGGGGTCAAGGCTTCCGGGGGCGTGCGCGATTATCCGACGGCACTGAAGATGATTGAAGCCGGGGCAACACGCTTGGGCAGCAGTTCGGGGGTTGCGATTGTCGGCGGGGCGATGACGGCGGCGAGTGGTTACTGAGCTTCGGGCCGACGCTTGGTGACCTGTCGGGAAATCCCGACAGCCTTCGCAAATCATTAGAGCAATATCGGGATTTCCTCATGGCTCTTTGCTATATGTCACGCTAGAGTGATTGGAAGATTTAATGAAGTCTTGATTTCTCCGGCCTCGGCCGAGGCCGCAGGACACTTCATACCTGTGGAGTGCACCATGAAAGTTCTAATCGCCGATGACTCATCCATGTCCCGCAAGATGGTCTTGCGTTCCCTGCCTGAATCACTGACCGAAGATGTTCGCCAAGCCTGTAATGGTGCCGAGGTGATGGAGGCCTACCACGCCGGGCACGTCGATCTGCTTTTTCTCGACCTCACCATGCCCGTCATGGACGGTTTCCAGACGCTGGAGGCGCTCAAGCGCGAAGACGCCAATGTGGTCGTCGTGGTGATCAGCGCGGACATCCAGCCCCTCGCCAGGCAGCGCGTATTCGACCTGGGCGCTGCTGCATTCGTCGCCAAGCCAGTTACGGCAGAAGCCGTACTCAATGCTTTGCACGTCATAGGAGTGCTTTGATGGAAACCTTGGCCGAGCTCACCGAAGACCAACGTGACGCCCTGCAGGAACTGATGAACATCGCCATGGGACAGGCGGCCGAGCGACTGGCCCTGCTGACCAATACCATGGTGACGCTTTCGGTTCCTTTTATTCACCCGCTGATTCGGGAACAGAATAACCTGGCGATCCCGGAGCATCTGCGCCGAAGCTTCATGATTGTCACCCGGCAGTCTTTCCTGGGGGAGTTACGCGGAGAAGTGTTCGTGTGTTTTGGCGCCATGGGGGCAGATGAACTGGCCGAGCTGCTGGGCTACAAGGGCGGCGGCCTGGCCCAGCAGGACGAGTTGATGCTTGATGTCACCAATATCCTGACCGGCGCCTGCATCAGTGGGCTGGCAAGACAGGTGGCGACTCAAGTGAGCTATGACGCACCCTCCATTCTCGTCCACAGGGAGCAGGAAGCGAACGCACTGGATGAATTGAACCTGAATGAACACCTTGCGATGGTGTTGGAAATCCGTTTCGAGGTTCAGGCTCATCAATTCTCCTGCGACCTGCTGATCTGCATCACTGAACGTACAGCAGGCGTTGTCGTTCGGGCCATTGATCGTTTGCTGGACGAGCTTTGAAGGGGGCTCCCATGACAGACAATAAGGCAATCTCCCGGGAAACCCTTGAGTCGATGCTCAAGGCCATCAACATGGGCGTGCTGCTGGTCGACCAGGACTGCAAGGTGCTGTTCTCCAACCACTTTATGTCCATCAACAGCGGCCGCAGCGCTGAAGAACTGATCGGCCGTACGCTGTTCGAAGCTTTTCCGGAACTGCCGGAAGTCTGGACCCGGCAGAAGATCAACAGCGTCATGACTCTGCAAAACTTTGCTTTCACTTCGTGGCAGCAACGTCCGCACCTGTTCAATTTCGAAAGCACCCGGCCCATCAGTGGCATGGTCCGGCACATGTATCAGAACTGCACCTTCTTCCCCGTGCAAGATGCCGATGGCAGCAATCTTGGCGTGGGCCTGGCCATCAGTGACACGACCGATACCGCTGCGCGTCAAATCGAGCTGACGCACCTCAACCAGTTGCTGGAAGAAGAAAAGGGCGCCCAGGCGCTGCTTATCGCGCGGCTCGAAGAGGCACAGGCGCAGTTGCTGCAGTCCGAGAAAATGGCCGCGATAGGGCAACTGGCTGCCGGCGTGGCCCACGAGATCAATAACCCGATCGGTTTCGTTTGTTCCAACGTCAACAGCCTGCGCCGTTACCTCGTGGACATCTTCGCGCTGCTCGAGGCCCATGAACAGGCGACCGATGACACGCATGCCAGTGCTCATCCCGAGCTTGCGGTGATGCGGGACAAGATGGATTACACCTTCATGCGCCAGGACATCGACGACCTGCTGGCCGAGTCGGCCGACGGGCTTGACCGGGTCACTCGCATAGTCAAGGACCTGCGCGAGTTCTCCCATGTCGACAGTTATGAATGGCAGTTGGCCGATCTGCACAAGGGGCTGGACAGCACCCTCAACGTTATCTGGAACGAGATCAAGTTCAAGGCTCAGGTGATCAAGTGCTACGGCGATATCGAGCCCATCGAATGCATGGGCTCACAGATCAATCAGGTTTTCCTGAACTTGCTCATCAATGCAAGCCATGCCGTGGGTGCCGACGGCGAAATCACCATTAGCAGCGGGAGGGAAGACGGCGGCGTGTTCGTCGAGATCGCCGACAACGGTCATGGCATTCCCCTTGAAATCCAGAACCGGATATTCGAACCGTTCTTCACAACCAAGCCGGTGGGCATGGGGTCGGGCCTTGGCCTGTCGTTGTCGTACAGCATCATGGTCAAGCACCATGGACGGCTCACCGTCGAAAGTGAGCCGGGCAGGGGGAGTCGCTTCCGCGCTTGGTTACCATTACGCCAGCCGGTGATACAGGCTGTCTCTACTTGCGCCGTTGAAGGACGCTGATCATGGATAGGCTGTCTTCCAGCGTAAAACGGCATACCGTCATGCTGGTGGATGATGAAGAAAGCATCCTCAACAGCCTCCGACGCCTGCTGCGCGCAAAGCCTTACGACTTGCTTCTGGCCACGAGCGGGGCCCAGGCGCTGAGTCTTTTCGAACAACATCCTGTCGACCTGATCGTCTGCGACGCGCGCATGCCGTTCATGGACGGACCGACCTTGCTGCGCGAGGTGCATAGGCGCGATCCGCAATGCGTAAATATCCTGCTGACCGGTTATGCCGATATGAGCATGATCACGCAGGCGCTCAACGATGGGTATGTGTTCCGTTACATCAGCAAGCCCTGGAATGATGAAGAGCTCAAGCTGACTCTCGATCAGGCTCTTGAAATGAAGAGAGCGTCCGGTGAGCGTAACCCTCCGAATACGCCCCAACCCTATAACTCAACTAAATGACTATTTAGTTTAGTTATTCTTTTTGTTTTTTTTGTGGGCGGCATAGGGCAGTTTAATCGTTGTCACCCAACCGTGGACTGTTGGTATTCTTAACGTCTGAAACATTCAACTCGTAAAGGAATACCCGATGCCAATATACCTCGCTGCCGAATCAGAACTGCACGTGGGTCAAAACTCATTCACAGAAGCACCTGCGGAAGAAGGAACTTGCGTTGTCGTATTCGAAGACGACGAAGACACCGGCTATTTCTACGCTCTGGATACAGCGGCTGAAAGCAACCCGATTCAAGACGCGCTGCATATCTACAACGTTGCGGACGTTTCAGACAAACATAAACCCTCCAGTTTGAAGATCGGTTGGTCCGTTGATCACACCAAGGCCGTGTTGCTAATCAACGATTATCCGCATGCCATATTCGATTTCACGGCGAAACAAGGCTATTGCCGTACCGGGTTCCCACCACACACTGGCAATGGTTGGTCTGAACATGGCCACGATTGGGATGATGCTGCGCTTGAACTGTTCGCATGAGTATGAGGATGAGCCTGGGTTAGCCAGGCTTTTTCTTCTGCGCAAAGGATCTACCAGGTTTAACGGGCAGGCAGCGCCACAGCGAGTGTCGTCATCGTGTTTTTCCACCAGGCGAGAAACAGGGGGGGGCGCTTGGTGAAAAGCGCCAAGCAGAGCCCAACGAGGACATTCTGTTGGTTCGCATAATGTATATTATGTTAAATAATGTATCAGGCTCAGCCACTTCGGTTCGTGTCCAATCCCACATACCTCCCTTGCGACTGCGCGAATTTGAGACTTTTCGAGTGTGAACACCCCTGCTGTTGCCTTTTTGTCCGCAAATTTGAAACTGTGTGGTAAGAATTTGTGCAAATGTGCAACTCTATTGATTGGTTCTGCATGCCTCCTTGTTCATCGTTTCCTGCAGGCGACATGCTGCTGATGTGACCGTTGCATTTGAATCCCATGATGATTTTCTAGATCAGGATTTTACTGTGGGTCGGTCATCTATACGCAGCGTCAATGACTACTGGAAAGTTTCGATAAAGAGCTTCTGGCCGTCGACGGATACCTGGCCGCGCGTGCGTACCTGCGGCATTTTGCGGAAAACCCCCTGACTTTTAGCACCTATCGCTGTCAAGTCGAGCACCTCTTGCTGTGGTCGTTGAATGTTCTAAAAAGGCCTATCACCGAACTCAAGCGCCTTGATGCTAGGGCGGCTGCCTTCGAACACCACATTGGGCATCAGCGTCGGAAATACCTGGCTCATCACCCAGTGCAACTGGGCTGACGTCTCACTCTTTTTTCGGGCCCGGGTAATCCGCATGCATGTTCTACGGCATTCATCCACCCTCGCCTCACTCACAAAGACAATGTCGTCTGTGATCGAGGTGTCACTATCATCCGACATGAAGCTCACATGCCAAGGACTGTCCGCGATATTGCCTAACGAAGGCTGGTTGCTGACAATGCAATGCTCTTACAGCATAAAGAGTCGGGGGACTTGCCCTTTCAGCCCTTGTGACACTATCTGAATGAAGGACTTTATTGGCGCCGTAGGCATGATTATCACACGCTCGAATGTGGCGCCTTTCGACACTTTGAAATTCATGAAGTCCAACGGGAACTCTTTGCCAGAAGCTATAGTACTGCGTAGGCATTGAGGCCGGTACCGCTCAACGTATTGGTCGACATGCTTGGAGTGCAGCAAGTACACGCCATCATGCTCAGACGCTACGTGGTTCTCTGACGTTGTTTCTGGAAAGCCCCATGACGTATCAAAAATGGAATCAGAGAATGTAGCGATCTCAGTTCGGCAGCGGTAAGTCGTGGTCGCATACTCAATGCTAAGCAGCCCTCCCTTTTCGCGTGCAAGGAACCATTCAAGTGCACCTGCATACCCATATTGTTTATTTTTCTGTCCCCGAGGGTTTGTTGAGAGCACCGCTTGGCGCACGTCACCAACCATGCGGACGTCGGCCCGCGACTCAAGTAATTCATGGACGATTTCCCAATCGTAGCCACTGAGATCTTGTACCTCGTCGATCAAGATTTCGTCGTAGAGGCACTCAAGTCTGCGTATCAACGCTGGGGTGGCTGCGATAAGCTACCGCGCGAGGCGTCCGAGTTCGCATGCGTAGATCTGGTTGCTACTATCCATAAATCTCTGCTTGTTCTTCGCGTACATGCTAGGGCGACCTTCGAAGTTGAAGCCCCCTACCCGCTCCCCCGGAAATTTGAATGGCAGGAACGGTTTTACAAAGTGGCGAAGCAAGAATGTGTACCAGCCCAGAACCTCGAGGTTGTAGCGATCGCCGACCTGGGTGCGGAGGCGATGGATCAGTTCCTGTTGATTCGTCTGGGTGAACGTAACAATGAGCACACGCCGAATCGGATGGCCATGATGGACAACCGGCAGATGGTGAATATTCCGGCGCAACATCACCAGCATCGCTTCAAACACTGAGTCGTCTGCGCCTATCGTTACCGGCTCGGCCGTCATGATGTATCGGGCAGCCGTTTCGTCAGCGTTTCGGCCGGCCGCGACAACGCGTGTGCGAAGGTCCCGATCCGTCACGACCCCTTGGATTTCAGCCGCCTGCAAGCCCGCTGATGACATCACTAGAACGCAAGAAACGCTTTGTTCTGTCATGATTTTTGCCGCGTCGCCGACGC
>NZ_VIUN01000010.1:0-227011 GCF_007828335.1 Pseudomonas sp. SJZ103 | reverse complement strand
CTCCTGATCATGCGTATTAGCCTGTAAACCATGTCCCCGGTTAGAAATGTAAACGATGTCCCCGGTTTGTACCGGGGCAAGCCCCCTCCCACATTGGCTCAGCGGCGCTTATACATTATGTGTCTGACGCAGGACCAGTGTGGGAGGGGGCTTGCCCCCGATTGCGGTAGGCCAGCTACGGATAAACTGGCTGTTCCACCGCTATCGGGGGCAAGCTCTCTCCTGCATTTAGCCTGAACTGTGCCTGGGGGGGATGTCAGGCGCCCGGTTGCCAGCCGCCGCCGAGTGCAGTCACGAGTCCTACACTGGCCTGCAACTGCCGCGTCTGCACCGCCTGCAATGTCCGCTGCGCTTGCAACGCCGCCGTCTGCGCTGTCACCACATCCAGGTAACTCACCGCACCCGCTTGATAGCTGTTCATCGCCAGCGATTGCGTGTGTTGCGCCGCGTCCGCCGCCGCTTGCTCATCCTGCGCTTCCTGCTGCAGATCCCGCAGTTGCGCGAGGCTATCTTCTACCTCGCGCACGGCCTTCAGCACCCGGCTGCGATACTGCGCGGACGCTTCTTCAAACTCGGCCTTGGCCTGGCGTTCATTGGCACTCAAGCGCCCGCCATCAAAGATCGGCACATTCATCAACGGCCCCAGCGCCCAATACCGATTACCCGCCGAGAGCAAATTCCCCACGCCCTGCGTTTGCCCGCCGATCAACCCGGTCAAGCTGAAGTCCGGATACCACGCCGCCTTGGCCACGCCGATATTCGCGTTGGCCGCAAACACCCGGCGCTCTGCCGCCGCAATATCCGGGCGACGTTGCAGCAAGTGGCTTGGCAGCTGCGACGGAACCCCCGGCAGGGTGATCAGATGCTGGCCGGGCGGCAGCGTAAAGTCGCTGGCTGCCACGCCCACCAACTCACCGATGGCGTGCTCGGTGAGGTTGCGTTGCGCGCGCACCTCGTCCAATTGCGCTTTGGCCTGCGCCAGTTGATTTTGCGCACGGGTCAGGTCCAGCTCCGAGGCTATCTGGCCCTCGTAGCGGCTGCGGGTCAGTTGCAACGCCTGGCTGAAATCGTCCAATGAGCCAGTGAGAATCCGGCTCTGCGCATCCAGCCCATTGAGCTGCACGTACAAGGTCGCCAACTGACGTTGCAAGCTCAGGCGCGCCACCGCCAGGTCATCCCCGGACGCTTGCGCCTGGGCATCACCGGCCGCGACCTGGTTGCGGATTTTGCCCCACAGGTCCAGGTCATAACTCAACGAAAAACCGGCGGTGTTGCTGTTGTACACCGACGGTTGCGTATCCCCCCGCAACGGTCGCGAATCCGATTGCCGCTGGCGCAGCGGTTGCGCGCTGGCGGTGATCTGCGGGAACAGGCCTGCGTGCAGTTGGCTGGCATACGCCTGGGAAGCATCGAAGTGCGCCAGCGCCGCCGCCAGGTCCGGGTTGGCCTTGAGCAGTTGCTGCTGCAGGTCATTCAGGCGCGAATCGTTGTAGAGCTTCCACCATTCGGGGGCCAGTTGGTCGGACGGCTGCGCGCTGTGCCAGGGACCATCGCTGGTCTGTTCGCGGTAGTTGGCCGGCAGGTCGATCGACGGCACCTTGTAGGTCGGCGCCATCGAGCAGCCTTGCAGTGCCAGCAGCATCAACGCGGCGAGCGGTTTAAGCCCTGTGCGCATGCGCACCTTAAGCCTTGGGCGCATGCGCACCTCCGGCGTCGGCCAGTTGCACCGGGTCGCCTTCGCGCAGGGCATCGGGCGGGTTGTCGACGATGCGGTCGGCGGGTTTCAAGCCTTGGTCTATCACCAGGCGTTCGCCCAGGTCGAGGCCGATATGGATGGCTTGCAGGTGCACATGGTTCTGCCTATCCAGCACCGCCACCTGCGTGCCCTGGGCGCGGAAGATCAGCGCGCTGGCCGGGATGCTCACGCCATGGGTATCGGCCGGAATCGGCAGGGTGGCTTCGGCATAATCACCGGGCAGCAGTTCTCCGTCGGGGTTGTCGGCGACGAACTGGGCGAGCAGTGTGCCGGAGCGGCGGTCGATGGCGGTGGAGTCACCGATTAGGCGCGCCTTGAAGTGCTTGCCGGGATGCTCGGGCACGGTCAGCTCGGCTTCAAGGCCGGGATGGATGACCGCCGCGTAGTTCTGCGGCACCGGCACATAGAGGCGCAATTGGTGGGTGTCGGCAATGTTGAACAGTTCCGGATCGCTGTCGGTGTCGGCCTTGATCAACTGGCCGATATCGGTGTTGCGCGCGGTGATGGTACCGGCGAACGGGGCGCGAAGGGTCTTGTAGCTTTCCAGTGCCGACAGCCTTGCATAGTCGGCAGCGGCGGCCTCGGCGTTGGCCTTGGCGGCAGCGGCGTTGGAGGTTTTTTCATCCGCCTCCTGGCGCGATACCGAATGGCTGGCCAGCAGGTTTTGCCAACGCGTGGCGGTGGTTTCGGCCAGGCGTGCGTTGGCCTGTTCCTGCACCAGGCGTGCATGGGTCTGCGCCAGCTGTTGATCAAGGTCGGGGCTGTCGATTTCCGCGAGGACTTGCCCGGCGCTGACGTGGCTGCCGATATCGACTTTCCAATCCTTCAGGTAACCGCTGACCCGGGCGTGGATCGGCGCCTTGCTCCAGGCTTCCAGGTGCGCCGGCAGGCGCAAGGTATCGCCGGCCACATTCTGCTTGGGCTGGAACACCATCACGTGCGGAATGGCGGCGGTCTCGGTCCAGGCGGTGACCGATTGTTCGTGCAGCGTACGGGCATGCAGGCCGTTGGCGACCAGCAGGGCGGCCAGGGTCAGGCCGCCGACACCCATGAGCATCAGACGCTTGCGCGAGGGTTTGTGATCAGACGACATGTGGGGTTTCTCCTGCAACTGCGCGAGTAGGGTGACGACCGTGGACCAGGCTGAAGACCACGGGAACAAACAACAACGTGGCGAGAGTGGCGAAGATCAAACCGCCGATAACGGCGCGCCCGAGCGGGGCGTTCTGCTCCTCGGAAATCGCCAGGGGCAACATGCCGATGATCATCGCCAGGGCGGTCATGCACACCGGGCGGAAGCGCGTGTAACCGGCCTCCATGGCGGCCTTCAACGCATCACCATGTTCGGCTAGGCGCTCACGGCAGAAGCTCACCACCAGGATCGAGTTGGCCGTGGCTACGCCCATGCACAAGATGGCTCCGGTGAGCGCCGGCACCGACAATGAGGTACCGCTGAGGAAAAGCATCCACACGATGCCTGCGAGCGCCGCCGGCAACGCGGTGATGATTACGAATGGGTCGGCCCACGACTGGAAGTTGACCACGATCAGCAGGTAGATCAGCACCACCGCACCGAGCAGGCCAAGGCTCAAGCCGCTGAAGGCTTCATGCAGCGCATCGATCTGCCCATGCAGGCTGATCACCGAGCCTTTGGGGCGCATATGCGCGGTGTCATCCAGCACTTTTTGCACGTCGCGGGCCACGCCGCCGAGGTCGCGGCCCTGCACGTTGGCGTACAGGTCCAGGGTCGGTTCGATGTTGTAGTGGGTCACCACTGCCGGGCTTTGCACGCGGGAGATGGTTGCCACGCCGCCGAGGATCTGCGACTGGCCATCGGCGCCGGTGACGGGCAGCGCTTCCAGTGACGGCAGGCTGTCGAGCCGGTATTGCGGGGTGGCGGCGACGATGGAATAGGACACGCCAGTGGCCGGGTTGAGCCAGAAGGTCGGCGCGGTCTGCGAACTGCCGGCGAGGGAGGCAACCATGCTGTTGGTCACGTCGCGCTCGGTAATGCCCAGGCCGTTGGCGCGCATGCGGTCGACATTCACCTGCAGCGACGGGTAGCCGGTGGACTGCTGGATGCGCAGGTCGGCGATGCCGGGTACGTGTTGCAGGCGACGTTCCAGCTCGATGGCATAGGCGCGGTTTTCTGCCTCGCTGCGCCCGGAGATTTTCACGTCCAGCGGCGCCGGCGCGCCGAAGTTGAGGATCTGGCTGCTGATGTTCGCCGGCAGGAACGCGAAGTGGCTGCCGGGGAAGCTTTGCGGCAGCGCTTCACGCAGTTTTTTCACGTAGTCGGCGGTGGGCGCGTGGTGTTTTTTCAGGCTGACCTGAATGTCGCCATCCTGCGGGCCGATGGTGCCGCTGCTGCTGTAGGCCATGTCGATGCCGCTGAGCGGGATGCCAATGTTGTCGACGATGGTGTCCAGTTCCTCGGCAGGGATGACCTCACGGATCCGCGCTTCGATGCGGTCGAAGGCGGCGGCGCTTTCTTCGATGCGCGTGCCCAGCGGCAGGCGCACATGCAGGGCCAGCGCACCGGCATCCGTTGCCGGGAAGAAGTCTTGGCCAAGGCTGGGCAACAGCAGGAATGAGGCGAGCACACAGGCCAGAAAACCCACGATAAAGCGCTTGCGATGACCCAGGGCCAACGTCAGCAAGCCATGGTAGGTGTCGCGGATATTCGAGAAGTGGCGCTCGAAACCTTGCTGGAAATTCAGCACGGCTTGCAGCGCGGCATTGCGCGGTTTCGTGTGCTGCTCGCCCTCATGGTGGTTGATGAATGCATCTTCAGGATGATGCCCGGCACCTGGCTCCGGTATATGTGGCTTGAGCAGGAACATCGCCAGCGTCGGCACCAGGGTGCGCGAAAGAATGAATGAGCTGGCCATGGCGAAGATCACCGCCAGCGCCATCGGCCGGAACAGATAACCGGCGATGCCTTGCAGCAGGAACATCGGCACGAACACGATGCAGATGCACAGCAGCGAGACGAACGCCGGGCCGACAATTTGCGCGGCACCGTCGAGGATCGCGGTCTTCACCGGCTTGCCTTGCTCCAGGTGCCAGTTGATGTTTTCGATGGTCACCGTGGCGTCGTCCACCAGGATCCCTACGGCCAACGCCAGCCCGCCGAGGGTCATGACGTTGAGGGTTTGCCCGCTGACCGCCAGCAGCGCAATGGCCGATAGTACCGCCAGGGGAATTGACGCCGCGATAATGAGCGTGGAGCGCCAGCTGCCGAGGAACAGCAGGATCATCGCACTGGTCAGCAGCGCGGCGATGATGCCTTCCTGGGCCACGCTGCCCACCGATTGCTTGACGAATACCGAGGCGTCGCCCAGCAGCGAGGTCTTCAGTGACGGCGGCAGGGTTTCGTTGATGCGCGGCAGCATCTGGCGGATACCGTCGATGATCGACAGGGTGGAAATGCTGCCGTTTTTCAACGCCGGCATCAGCACCGCGCGATGGCCGTCGACGCGCACGATGTTGGTCTGCGGCGGCGAGCCGTCGCGCACGTGGGCGACCTGGCCGATGGTGATCAGCGCGCCGTCGACGGTCTTGATCGGCAGGTCGTTGAGCTCATCGATGGCCTTGGGACTGTTGTTGAGCAGGATCGTGTATTCGTTGGGGCCGAGTTTGGCGGTGCCCACCGGGATGATCTGGTTCTGCAGCGCCAGGGCATTGCCCACGTCCTGGGCCGACAAACCTTTGGCTGCCAACGCCTGGGGGTCGAGGTCGAGGGTGATCTGCCGCTGTTTGCCGCCCATTGGCGTGGGCATGGCCAGGCCGGGCAGGGCGCTGAGAGGCAGGCGGATATTGTTCTGCACCAGGTCGCGAATCCTGGCTTCCGACAGCGTCGGGCTGGAGAACGCCATTTGCAGGATCGGCACCG
Organism: Pseudomonas sp. SJZ103; assembly: GCF_007828335.1. NCBI lineage: Bacteria > Pseudomonadati > Pseudomonadota > Gammaproteobacteria > Pseudomonadales > Pseudomonadaceae > Pseudomonas > Pseudomonas sp. SJZ103. Next base: position 221,360 of record NZ_VIUN01000010.1, on the reverse strand, counting down.
TGGAGGCGCTGTAGTTGAGGATCAGCGGCGGCGTGATGCCCGGTGGCATCTGCTTGAGCACGGTTTGTGACACGGCGGTCACTTGGGCGTTGGCGGTGCGGATGTCGACGCCGGGCTGGAAGAAAATCTTCACGATGCCCATGCCGGGCAGGGATTGCGATTCGATATGTTCGATGTCGTTGACGGTAGTGCTCAGGGAGCGTTCGTAGGTGTAGATCACCCGACCGGCCATGGCGTCCGGCGACAGACCGTTGTACTGCCAGACCACGGCGACCACAGGGATGCCGATATCGGGAAACACGTCAGTGGGGGTTCGCAGGGCCGCCATCGGCCCGATGATGCAGATGAATATGGCCAACACGATAAACGTGTACGGCTTTTGCAGTGCGGTCTTTACCAGCCCGAGCATGCGTGAACCTCCGAGGGAGCAGGATTGCAAACCCCGGCAGTCTTGCCCGACCCACCTAACACGCGCCTTTCAGCCAGGTGAAGGAACATTTAGGTGAGGGCTGAAGATCGTTTCATATGGATTCATTTGTTCTACAAGGCGTGGCTGCCCAAGCTTGCATCCCATCGGACGACTTGTCCTTTAACTGATGTTCTTTGGAGCCCTGCCATGTCACTCAAACCTTTATTGTTGATCCCCGCCCTGGGTGCTGTTTTGTTGTTGTCGGCCTGTGCCGGCCCGATTCCCAAGGCGGACCCCAGCGAAGCCTGGATTGGCTTGAAAGAAGAAGCGCCGAACGACCTGATGGCCGAACGTGTGGACGGCAAGCGGGTAGATGACGGGCGCTTTTTCGAAGTGACACCCGGGGATCACCGCTTGGACGTGACGTTATTCGAGGAAGAGCCGGGCGACGACAACCAGCAGGACTGCCAGGGCCGGGTCGAGTACAAGGATTTCAAGGCAGGTGAGCATTACACCCTGGTGGAGTCGAGCCTGGGCACCACCGTGCGCGCATCCCTGAGGGATGGGCACGGTAAGGAAGTTGCAGCGACTCAGGATTTCAGTTGCATGCCTGGCTAGGCGTGGTGCACCGCCGCTCTATGGGGCTTGGCAGGTGCCGCAGGTTTGACGTGGGGGTGGTGGTGCCGACGGGTAATGCGCAACACCCCCCACAACATGGCGGCGGCTACCGCCAGCCATCCGCAGATCAACAGGAAAATCGTTGTTGCAAGGCTCATTTTGGCCTCCTTTCGCCCCGCAGGGGGCACACACAGTCTTCTCAATGGACAGTCTAGCTACCCGGTGGTTGCCTGCTATTGACCAATGGTCGTGTTCGTCCAACTCGTTTGCTCTATCCGCGACGCTTTACTGAGCCTATGGGCTATACCCGCGTGGCAGAGCGTCCTATGATCAGGGCCCTCACCGGCAGTTGATCAAGAGAGTAAAAAATTGCGGTTACGGTCGAACCTTAAAACATCCTTGTTGCTGGCCTGTGCCCTGGGGCTCGCGGCGTGTTCCGGGCACCCGTCGAAACTTCCGGGCCTGCCGGAACGTGTCGAACTCAATGGTGTGCCGACCTTTCGCAGCGAGGCTTATCAGAGCGGTCCTACAGCGTTAGCCAGCATGCTGTCGCAACAAGGCATTGTGATGACACCGGGCTTGCTGGATAAGCCGTTGCATTTGCCGGGCGGTGAAGCGGACCTGGAGCGCAACATGCAGGTGCTGGCCCGTGAGTACGGGCTGATGGTGTACCCGCTGGATGCCAAGCTGACCGCGGTACTGGCGCAGGTGACGGCGGGTTACCCGGTGATGGCGCGGATTGGCGGCGGCCTGTTGTCTGACGCGCACTACGTGGTCGTGGTGGGTTTCAACCAGCAGAAAAGCACGGTGCTGTTGCGCTCAGGCATGGACCGACGCCTGCTGATGAGCTTCAGCGACTTTGAGTCGAAGTGGAATAGCGCCGGGCACTGGGCCATCCTCACCCAGCGCCCGAGCCAATTGCCAGCCAATGTGGATGCGCAGCGCTGGCGGGATTCGGCGAACGCAACGGCCCAGGCCGGGCAGGAGCGGGCGGCGGCGCAGGCGCTCAAAGTGTTGGCGGAGCACAGATAAAAATGTGGGGGGCAGGCAAACGCCTCCCACATGAGTTTCTCGGTGTTCTTTAACGGCGGACTTCGGCCGCATTCGCACGGTTCTTCAGGTTCTTGTCAGCCTTGTAGCGCAACGCGACGTCCGGCACCGAGCCACCCTTGCCGGTCTCGACCCAGCTACGGATTCGGCTGGCATCGGCAAAGTGAGTAAATTTGCCGAAAGCATCCAGGATTACCAGCGATACTGGACGGTTACCCATGCGGGTGACCAGCACCAGGCAATGACCGGCCTGGTTGGTAAAGCCGGTCTTGGTCAGCTTGATATCCCAGTTGGCGCGGTTGATCAGGTGGTCGGTGTTGGAGAAACCCAGGGTGTAGTTGGGCTTGCGGAACGCCACGGTCTTTTCCTTGGTGGTGCTCAACTGGCTCAGCATCGGAAATTTGTGCGCATAGGCCAGCAGCTTGCTCAAGTCGCGGGCGGTGGACACGTTGTGGATCGACAGGCCGGTGGGCTCGACATAATGGGTGCTGGTCATGCCCAGGGCCTTGGCCTTGGCGTTCATCGCAGCAATGAAGGCCGCGTAGCCGCCCGGATAGTGGTGCGCCAGGCTCGCGGCGGCACGGTTTTCCGATGACATCAGGGCGATCAGCAACATCTCCTTGCGCGGCATCTGGCTGCCGATTTTCACGCGGGAGAACACGCCTTTCATTTCCGGCGTGTCGGTGATGTTGATGTCGATGTACTCGTCCATGTTCTGCTTGGCTTCAAGCACGATCAGGCCCGTCATCAGCTTGCTCACCGAGGCGATAGGCACCACCACGTCGGGGTTGCTGGCGTAGATGATCTTGTTGGTTTGCAGGTCCACCAGCATGGCGCTGCCGGAAGCGATCTGGAGTTTGGATGGATCCCGCGGCGCCAGGGCGGATTCGGCAGCGTGTGCAAAGGTGCCGGTGAAAGCAAAAAATAGGCTGACAATAGAAAGACGAATTTTCACGCGGATGAACTCGCTAAAAAGTAAGAAATACCGTTGGGAAACGGGTTTTGTGACAAATGGCGTTACATTTTAGGAGTATGGACGAGAGACTGTCGAATGTTCTTCTAAAACCAGACGAAAGTGCTTAAAAACTAAGAAAAAACAGGTTTTCTTCCGGGCAATAAAAAGCCCTGCGATAAGGCAGGGCTTTTTCAGTACGGCTGGTTATTAACCGTGCAGGGTCTCTGCGGCGTACAGGGTGTTTTCCAGCAGGCAGGCACGGGTCATCGGGCCAACGCCACCCGGCACCGGGGTGATCCAGCCGGCGCGGGGCAGGGCGGTCTCGTACACCACGTCGCCGACCAGCTTGCCGTCTTCCTGGCGGTTGATGCCCACGTCAATGACGATGGCGCCTTCCTTGATCCATTCGCCCTTGACCAGGCCCGGCTTCCCGGCGGCCACGACGACCAGGTCGGCTCGGCCAACGTGGCCGGCCAGATCCTTGGTGAAACGGTGGGTCACGGTGACGGTGCAACCGGCCAGCAGCAATTCCATGGCCATGGGGCGGCCCACGATGTTGGACGCGCCGACGATGACGGCATCGAGGCCGTACAGGTCGACACCGGTGCTTTCCAGCAGGGTCATGATGCCTTTGGGCGTGCACGGGCGCAGCAGCGGGATACGCTGGGCCAGGCGGCCGACGTTATAAGGATGGAAACCGTCGACGTCTTTGTCAGGGCGGATGCGCTCGAGCAGCTTGGACGCGTCCAGGTGCGCGGGTAATGGCAATTGCAGGAGGATGCCATCCATCGCCGGGTCGTCGTTGAGGCTGTCGATCAGGTCGGTCAGGGCCTGCTGGGTGGTGTCGGCAGGCAGGTCGTAGGCCTTGGAAATAAAGCCGACCTCTTCACAGTCTTTACGCTTGTGCGAGACATAAACCTGAGAGGCAGGATCGCTGCCGACCAGGATCACCGCGAGGCCAGGCGTGCGCAAGCCTTGCTGGCTGCGCTCGGTGACTCGTTTGGCGATCTGCTGGCGCAGGCTGGCGGCGATTGATTTGCCGTCGATAAGTTGTGCAGTCATTACGCGTGATTAACCATCGAGAGGGGGAGGAAAAGTGCGCGCATTCTCGCACGCCACGGCGTGAGGGCAAAGGCGCTTGGTCCGCAAATTGGCCTAACCCCTTAAATAAAATGAATTTTTTTCAAAAAAGATTTGACGGGTTTCCAGGCCCTCTATACTATTCGTCGCACTTGTCGGGCACAGCCTAGCACTGGTTAAGAAGGTCGAGCAGAATCGTTGTTCTGCAAGGCTGGAAGCACTTAGTTTGTAATCCTCCAAGAGTACAGATTAATAAGGCGCCCGTAGCTCAGCTGGATAGAGCATCCGCCTTCTAAGCGGATGGTCGCAGGTTCGAGTCCTGCCGGGTGCGCCATTAGGCAGCTTTGGCACAAGTAGCGCTATATGGTGGGCGTAGCTCAGTTGGTAGAGCACGGGATTGTGACTCCCGTTGTCGAGGGTTCGATCCCCTTCGTCCACCCCATATTTTGAAAGGCGCCAGATTAATCGTCTGGCGCCTTTGCTTTAAGAGCTTCAAGCGCGGATGTGGTGGAATTGGTAGACACACTGGATTTAGGTTCCAGCGCCGCGAGGCGTAAGAGTTCGAGTCTCTTCATCCGCACCAAATAAAGCTTTACTCGGTCTATGCGCAGGGTAAGGCTCGACAAAGAAGTAGTTTGGTTTCTTTGTTAACGCAATATGGTGGGCGTAGCTCAGTTGGTAGAGCACGGGATTGTGACTCCCGTTGTCGAGGGTTCGATCCCCTTCGTCCACCCCATATTCGAAAGGCGCCAGATTTAACAGTCTGGCGCCTTTTTTGGTTTTGGCGGTTCGGTTTTTCGTGGCTGCGGGTTCTGGGTCGCGATGGCGGTGCGTTTCATCGTATTTATGTGTCTCGATGATGCTGCGTTGTCTATCTGCCCTTATTGCGGGGTGGGGCGTCAGGGAGGTAGCGACGATCCCTTCTATATATAGAGGGGCGGCGCAGAGCCCTGGCGTGTTTGGCTTTATTTGTCACCGGGGCGGGGCGCGACAGTGCCTTCGTACCGATAAATTGCCGGCTGTTTACGGGCGTATTTCCAGTAGGGTGACTTCTTGAGTTTGACCCACTAGAATGCATGCCCTTGATTGGGGTCGGAAATGGCCGGCTAACGTCTGTGCAACGAGGAATATCCATGCAAGTTTCTGTTGAAAATACTACTGCTCTCGAGCGCCGCATGAGCATCACCGTGCCGGCTGAGCGCATCGAGACTGCGGTCAACAAGCGTCTGCAGCAGACTGCCCAAAAGGCCAAGATCGCTGGTTTCCGTCCGGGCAAAGTGCCAATGAGCGAAATCAAGCGCCGTTTTGGTGCTGATGCGCGCAATGAGGCCGTCGGTGACGTGATCCAGGCTTCTTTCTACGAAGCAGTGGTTGAGCAAAAGCTGAACCCGGCTGGTTCGCCTTCGATCGAACCTAAGTCCCTGGAAGCGGGCAAGGACCTGGAATACGTTGCCGTATTCGAAGTGTTCCCCGAGTTCGAAGTGGCCGGTTTCGACGGTATCGCCATCGAGCGCCTGAGCGCCGAAGTGGCTGATTCGGACCTGGACAACATGCTGGAAATCCTGCGCAAGCAGAACACCCGTTTCGAAGTGGCCGACCGTGCTGCCCAGAACGAAGACCAGCTGAACATCGATTTTGTTGGCAAGGTTGACGGCGAAGCATTCGCTGGCGGCTCCGCCAAGGGTACTCAGCTGGTGCTGGGTTCCAATCGCATGATTCCTGGCTTCGAAGACGGCCTGGTTGGCGCCAAGGCTGGCGAAGAGCGGGTCCTGAACCTGGAATTCCCTGCTGACTATCAGAATCTGGACCTGGCCGGCAAAGCCGCCGAGTTCACCGTGACCGTCAATAGCGTTTCCGAGCCTAAGCTGCCAGAGCTGAACGAAGAATTCTTCAATCAGTTCGGCATCAAGGAAACCGGTATCGAAGGCTTCCGCACCGAAGTTCGCAAGAACATGGAGCGCGAGCTGCGCCAGGCTATCAAGTCCAAGGTCAAGAACCAGGTCATGGACGGTCTGCTGGCCTCCAACCCGATCGAAGTGCCTAAGGCCCTGCTGTCCAACGAAGTGGATCGTCTGCGCGTACAGGCTGTTCAGCAGTTCGGCGGCAACATCAAGCCAGACCAACTGCCGGCCGAGCTGTTCGAAGAGCAAGCCAAGCGCCGTGTGGTACTGGGCCTGATCGTGGCTGAAGTGGTCAAGCAGTTCGACCTCAAGCCTGACGAAGACCGCGTCCGCGAAATGATTCAGGAAATGGCTTCGGCCTACCAGGAGCCTGAGCAGGTCGTGGCTTGGTACTACAAGAATGACCAGCAACTGAACGAAGTACGTTCGGTTGTGCTGGAAGAACAAGTTGTGGATACTGTTCTGCAGAAGGCTAAGGTGACCGATAAAGCGGTCTCTTACGAAGAAGCAGTCAAGCCGGCGGAAGCAGCACAAGCCGACTGATTGTCCAACTCGTTGGAAATTCAACCATAAGCCAGCCTCGCGCTGGCTTATGCGTTTTCAAGACATGACTATTTGGGAGTAACTGCAGAGCATGTTCCGTAATTCCTATATTCAGCAGAACTCTGATATCCAGGCCGCAGGCGGCCTGGTCCCGATGGTTGTCGAGCAGTCCGCCCGTGGCGAGCGCGCCTACGACATCTACTCGCGCCTGCTCAAGGAGCGAGTGATCTTTCTGGTGGGCCCGGTAGAGGACTACATGGCCAACCTGATCTGTGCGCAACTGCTGTTCCTTGAAGCGGAAAACCCGGACAAGGACATCCATCTCTATATCAACTCACCGGGCGGTTCGGTGACCGCGGGCATGTCGATCTACGACACCATGCAGTTCATCAAGCCGAACGTATCGACTACCTGCATTGGCCAGGCCTGCAGCATGGGCGCGTTCCTGCTGACCGCAGGTGCCGAGGGCAAGCGTTACTGCCTGCCTAACTCGCGCGTGATGATTCACCAGCCACTGGGCGGTTTCCAGGGCCAGGCGTCGGACATCGAAATCCACGCCAAGGAAATCCTCTTCATCCGCGAACGTCTCAACACGCTGATGGCCAAGCATAGCGGGCACACCCTGGAAGAAATCGAGCGCGACACCAACCGCGATAACTTCATGAGCGCCGAAGCCGCACGTGAATACGGGTTGATCGACGCAGTGATCGAAAAGCGCCCCGCTTAATATAAGCCGCTCAAAATAGGGCTGGTCGGGTTTTCCGATCACCTGTGGGCTTGAAAAAGCCCGCATAAGCCTTCATCTTGTGTTGCAAGCCTATCGGATTTGGATCGAACGAATGACTGACACCCGCAACGGCGAGGACAACGGCAAGCTGCTCTATTGCTCCTTCTGTGGCAAAAGCCAGCATGAAGTGCGCAAATTGATTGCCGGCCCCTCGGTCTTTATCTGCGACGAGTGCGTCGACCTGTGCAATGACATCATCCGTGAGGAGGTGCAGGAAGCCCAGGCCGAAAGCAGCGCGCATAAATTGCCTTCGCCTAAAGAAATCAGCGGCATCCTTGATCAGTATGTGATTGGTCAAGAGCGTGCAAAGAAGGTTCTGGCCGTAGCGGTATACAACCACTACAAGCGCTTGAACCAGCGTGACAAGAAAGGCGACGAAGTCGAACTCGGTAAGAGCAACATCTTGCTGATCGGTCCTACAGGCTCGGGTAAGACCCTGCTTGCGGAAACCCTCGCTCGCCTGCTGAACGTTCCGTTCACCATCGCCGACGCCACCACCCTCACCGAGGCTGGCTACGTGGGCGAAGATGTCGAGAACATCATTCAGAAACTGCTGCAGAAGTGCGACTACGACGTAGAGAAGGCCCAGATGGGTATTGTCTACATCGACGAAATCGACAAGATCTCGCGCAAGTCCGACAACCCGTCGATCACTCGGGATGTTTCCGGTGAAGGCGTGCAGCAGGCCCTGTTGAAACTGATCGAAGGCACGGTAGCTTCCGTACCGCCACAAGGCGGCCGCAAGCACCCGCAGCAGGAATTCCTTCAGGTTGATACGCGCAACATCCTGTTTATCTGTGGCGGTGCATTCTCCGGCCTGGAGAAGGTTATTCAGCAACGGTCTACCCGTGGCGGCATCGGTTTCAGTGCGGAAGTGCGCAGTAAGGAAGAAGGCAAGAAAGTGGGCGAGTCCCTGCGTGAAGTCGAGCCTGACGATCTGGTCAAGTTCGGTCTGATCCCGGAATTCGTTGGCCGTCTGCCGGTCCTGGCCACGTTGGACGAGTTGGATGAGGCGGCTCTGATTCAGATCCTCACCGAGCCGAAAAACGCCCTGACCAAGCAATACGCCAAGCTGTTCGAGATGGAAGGTGTAGACCTCGAGTTCCGTACCGATGCGCTCAAATCGGTGGCCAAGCGGGCACTGGAGCGCAAGACTGGTGCACGTGGCCTGCGTTCCATCCTCGAAGGTGTATTGCTCGACACCATGTACGAGATCCCCTCGCAGTCCGAGGTGAGTAAAGTGGTGATCGACGAAAGCGTTATAGAAGGTAAGTCCAAGCCACTGTATATCTACGAAAACAGTGAGCCGACTGCCAAAGCTGCGCCAGACGCGTAAGCGTTTCGCAGTTTTGGTACAAACGAAGGGGCCTCTAGGGGCCCCTTTGTTTTTCATAAGGATTTTTACTGCGTGTAACTGCCCGCATTGAGCTTGTTTTTTTTACACGCAGCCCCCATCTTGGTTTCAAGCTTATTTTTCAACTGTCATAGAGGCGAAATCATGAAGACAACCATCGAATTGCCTCTCCTGCCGTTGCGTGATGTCGTCGTCTATCCGCACATGGTTATCCCGCTGTTCGTGGGGCGCGAGAAGTCTATCGAAGCCCTCGAGGCCGCGATGACGGGCGACAAGCAGATCCTGCTGCTGGCCCAGAGAAATCCTGCCGATGATGATCCAGGCGAAGATGCCCTGTATCGCGTCGGTACCATTGCCACTGTCCTGCAATTGCTCAAGCTGCCCGATGGCACCGTCAAGGTGTTGGTGGAAGGCGAGCAGCGTGGTGCGGTAGAGCGTTTCATGGAGGTGGACGGCCACCTGCGCGCTGAAGTGGTGCTGATCGACGAAGTCGAGGCCCCTGAGCGCGAGTCCGAAGTGTTTGTGCGCAGCCTGCTCTCGCAGTTTGAGCAGTATGTGCAGTTGGGCAAAAAAGTCCCGGCTGAAGTCCTGTCTTCCCTCAATAGCATCGATGAGCCAAGCCGCCTGGTCGATACCATGGCCGCGCACATGGCGCTGAAGATCGAGCAGAAGCAAGACATCCTCGAAATCATTGACCTGTCGGCCCGTGTCGAACACGTGCTGGCATTGCTGGATGCCGAAATTGATCTGCTCCAGGTCGAGAAGCGCATCCGTGGTCGTGTCAAAAAGCAAATGGAGCGCAGCCAGCGCGAGTACTACCTGAATGAGCAGATGAAGGCCATTCAGAAGGAACTCGGCGACAGCGAGGAAGGCCACAACGAAATCGAAGAGCTGAAAAAGCGCATCGATGCTGCCGGCCTGCCGAAAGACGCCCTGACCAAAGCCACCGCCGAGTTGAACAAGCTCAAGCAGATGTCGCCGATGTCCGCCGAGGCCACCGTGGTGCGCTCGTACATCGACTGGCTGGTGCAGGTGCCGTGGAAGGCCCAGACCAAGGTACGCCTGGACCTGGCGCGTGCTGAAGACATTCTCGATGCCGACCACTATGGCCTCGAAGAAGTCAAGGAACGCATCCTCGAATACCTCGCCGTGCAAAAGCGTGTGAAGAAGATTCGTGGCCCAGTGTTGTGCCTGGTTGGCCCGCCTGGCGTGGGTAAAACCTCCCTTGCCGAGTCCATCGCCAATGCCACCAACCGTAAATTCGTGCGCATGGCCCTCGGTGGTGTGCGCGATGAAGCGGAAATTCGTGGTCATCGCCGGACTTACATCGGTTCGATGCCAGGAAGATTGATTCAAAAAATGACAAAGGTGGGCGTACGCAACCCACTGTTCCTGCTCGATGAAATCGACAAAATGGGCAGCGACATGCGTGGCGATCCGGCATCGGCCCTGCTGGAAGTGCTCGATCCTGAGCAGAACCACAATTTCAACGACCATTACCTGGAGGTCGACTACGACCTGTCCGACGTAATGTTCCTGTGCACCTCCAACTCCATGAACATTCCGCCGGCATTGCTGGATCGGATGGAGGTGATTCGTCTGCCGGGTTACACCGAAGACGAGAAGATCAACATCGCCGTCAAATACCTCGCGCCCAAGCAGATTTCGGCCAACGGCCTGAAGAAGGGCGAGATCGAATTCGACGTCGAGTCGATCCGCGACATCGTGCGCTATTACACTCGCGAGGCCGGTGTACGGGGCCTTGAGCGCCAGATCGCGAAGATTTGCCGCAAGGCGGTCAAGGAGCACGCGCTGGAAAAACGCTTCTCGGTGAAAGTCACTGCCGATGCGCTTGAGCACTTCCTGGGCGTGCGTAAATTCCGTTACGGCCTGGCTGAGCAGCAGGATCAGGTAGGGCAGGTGACTGGTCTGGCGTGGACCCAGGTGGGCGGCGAATTACTGACCATCGAAGCTGCGGTGATCCCCGGCAAAGGCCAGTTGATCAAGACCGGCTCCCTCGGTGACGTGATGGTCGAATCCATTACTGCCGCGCAGACCGTGGTGCGCAGCCGCGCCAGGAGCCTGGGGATCCCCCTGGACTTCCACGAGAAGCACGACACCCACATCCACATGCCGGAAGGGGCTACACCGAAAGATGGCCCTAGCGCCGGCGTAGGCATGTGCACGGCCCTGGTATCGGCATTGACCGGCATACCGGTGCGCGCCGATGTAGCGATGACCGGGGAAATCACCCTGCGTGGCCAGGTATTGGCCATCGGTGGCCTGAAAGAGAAATTGCTGGCTGCACACCGGGGTGGCATCAAGACTGTGATCATTCCTGAAGAGAATGTTCGCGACTTGAAGGAAATTCCTGACAACATCAAGCAGGATCTTCAGATTAAACCGGTTAAATGGATTGACGAGGTCCTGCAAATTGCGCTGCAATACGCGCCGGAGCCCTTGCCGGATGTGGCTCCGGAGATAGTTGCAAAGGACGAAAAACGAGAGTCTGATTCCAAGGAAAGAATTAGCACGCATTAATGTGAATAAGCTTGGAGGCTTCCTTGACAGCTTTTTAGAGCCCTTGTTATAAAGCGGCTCTTAAGTGTCTGTAGGCCATTCAGCACTGATTTTTGCTGTTTACCAAAAAACTTAGAATCATACTCAATAGATATATAAGGGGACTTAGAGTGAACAAGTCGGAACTGATTGATGCTATCGCTGCATCCGCTGATATCCCGAAAGCTGCTGCTGGCCGTGCGCTGGATGCAGTAATCGAATCCGTCACTGGCGCTCTGAAGGCCGGCGACTCCGTGGTACTGGTAGGCTTCGGTACTTTCTCTGTGACTGACCGCCCAGCTCGCACTGGCCGCAACCCACAGACTGGCAAAGCACTGCAAATCGCTGCTGCCAAGAAACCAGGTTTCAAAGCCGGTAAAGCCCTGAAAGAAGCAGTTAACTAAGCTTCGACCAAGCCTTTGCTACCCGGGTCGGACGCAGGTCTGGCCTGGCAGCGGAGCGAAAGCTGACCCAGGTATCCATCGGGTCGCCAAGCCGGGGGTGTAGGTTCAACCCCCCGTCCGCTCCGCCAGTTACGAGAAGGCGCATCCTCGGATGCGCCTTTCTTCTATCCGGACTCTACCCACGCTCCACGGTTGCCAATTTTTGAAGTTCAACCGTTTCTGGGGGACGCATGCTGCAAAATATCAGGGACAATTCACAAGGCTGGATTGCCAAGACCATTATCGGGATCATCGTCGCATTGATGGCGTTCACCGGTATCGAGGCCATTTTCCAGGCTTCGACCAACACCAAGCAGGACGTGGCCAAGGTCAACGGTGAAGAAATCACCCAGACTGAACTGAGCCAGGCCGTCGACATGCAACGTCGCCAGCTGATGCAACAGCTGGGCAAGGATTTCGATGCTTCGCTGCTGGACGAAAAACTGCTGCGCGACGCGGCCCTCAAGGGTCTGATCGATCGCAAGCTGCTGCTGCAAGGCGCCGCCGATTCCAAGTTTGGCTTCTCTGAAGCTGCACTGGACCAGGTAATCCTGCAGACGCCGGAATTCCAGGTGGACGGCAAATTCAACGCCGAACGCTTTGACCAGGTGATCCGTCAACTGGGCTACAGCCGTCTGCAGTTCCGTCAGATGCTGACCCAGGAAATGCTGATCGGCCAGGTTCGCGCTGGTATTGCCGGCAGCGGTTTCGTGACCGACGCCGAAGTGCTGGCATTCGCCCGTCTGGAAAAGCAGACCCGCGATTTTGCCACCGTCAATATCAAGGCCAACCCTGCGGCGGTGAAACTCACCGACGACGAGGTCAAGGCTTACTATGACCAGCACGCCAAGGAGTTCATGACCCCGGACCAGGTGGTCATCGACTACCTGGAACTGAAGAAGTCGTCCTTCTTCGACCAGGTCAGCGTGAAGGACGATGAACTGCAGGCTGCCTATCAGAAAGAAACCGCCAACCTCGCTGAACAGCGTCGTGCCGCGCACATCCTGATTGAAGTCAACGACAAGGTCACCGACGCGCAAGCGAAGGCCAAGATCGAAGAAATCCAGGCGCGCCTGGCCAAGGGTGAGAAGTTCGAAACCCTGGCCAAGGAGTTCTCCCAGGATCCAGGTTCGGCCAACAGTGGCGGTGATCTGGGCTTTGCCGGCCCGGGCGTCTACGACCCGGACTTCGAAGCCGCCTTGTATGCCTTGAACAAAGACCAGGTTTCGGCGCCGGTGCGCAGCACCTTCGGTTGGCACTTGATCAAGCTGTTGGGCGTTGAAGCACCGCAAGTGCCGACGTTTGCCAGCCTGAAAGACAAGCTGACCCGCGAGCTCAAGACCCAACAGGTCGAGCAGCGTTTTGTCGAAGCAACCAAGCAATTGGAAGATGCGGCATTCGAAGCCTCCGATCTGGCCCAACCGGCGTCTGACCTGAAGCTGACCGTACACACCTCCGCGCCGTTTGGCCGTGAAGGTGGTGACGGTGTTGCGGCCAACCGTGCCGTGGTCACCGCTGCATTCAGCCCGGAAGTGCTGGATGAGGGGGCCAACAGCAGCGCCATTGAGCTGGACCCGGAAACCATCATCGTGCTGCGTGCCAAAGAGCACCGCAAACCTGCGCAACTGCCGCTGGAAAGCGTTGCTGCGGCGATCCGCACACAGATGGCCAAGGAGCGCGCCAGCGCGGCTGCCAAGACTCACGCTGATGAGCTGATCGCCAGCCTGCGTGATGGCAAGACCCCGCTGAACCAGCCGGTCGACGGCCAGGCCTGGAAAGTCACTGAAGCGGCTACCCGTAGCCAGGAAGCGATTGACCCGGCCGTGCTGCAAGCCCTGTTCCGCATGCCCAAGCCTGCGGCCAAGGACAAGCCGACCTTCACCACCGTGACCCTGGCTGATGGCAGCCTGGTGATCGTGCGCTTGAACGGCGTCAACGAAGCGGCTGCCCCAACGGACGAAGAAAAGGCGCAATATCGCCGCTTCCTCGCTTCCCGTGTTGGCCAGCAGGACTTCGCGGCGTACCGCAAGCAGTTGGAAACCAAGGCTGATATCAAGAAATACTGATGTTGGTTTGAACAAGAAGCCCCCGGCCTGAAAAGACCGGGGGCTTTTTTATGTGGGCTAGACTGGGTGCTCGGTATCGTCGACCCAGGAGTTCCAAGCGTGTTGATTCTAGGAATGGATGGCTTGCTGATCCGCCGCGCCAGTGCGTCGGACGTTCCTGCCGTGCTGCAGGTGTTCGACGAGGTGGTCGCCTGGTTCGTTGGCATGGGCAATACCCATCAGTGGGGCACCGAGCCCTGGTCGGCGTCGCCCCGGCGGGTCGCGCAAGTGGCTGAAGCCTGCGCATTGCCTGGGGCGTGGGTGGTAGAAGAGCCCGCAGGCCGTATCCGTGGAGCGCTGGTGTTGGGCGATCCCATGCCTTATGTACCGTCGGCGACTGAGCCCGAGGTGTATGTACGCCTGTTGATTGCCGCGCGTGATCCCCGTGTTCGCGGCCTTGGCCGGCGCATGATGGCCTTTGCCGATGACCAGGCCCGTGCAGCAGGAGTGACGCGTTTGCGTGTGGACTGCTATGGCGGCGGGACAGGGGATCTGGTGCGTTTTTATGAGTCCTGTGGCTACGAGCGCATTTCAACGTTCGACTTGGCGGGGTGGCCGGGCCAGCTGTTGGGGCGCTGTCTGTGATGCGCCGGCCCATGCCAGTAGCATCAGTAGCATAACGGCCCATGGAAAGCCCGCGACGCCCCAGCCCTGAAGCAACACGCCTCCTGCCAGTCCGCCACCGGCTATCCCCAGGTTCCACACGGTCACCAGCATTGATTGTGCGGCATCCGCCGACTCGCCAGCCGATTGGGCCAGTGCGGTTTGCAACAGTGCCGGCAGGCCGCCGAACGCCAGGCCCCATAGCGCCACGGCGGTATAGATGACTGCCGGCACATTGATCCAGAACGCCAGCGCCAGGGCGATCAGGCCAAACAGCGCACAACTGATCAGCAGCAAGACGCGCAGCCACCGGTCAATCAACACGCCTGTCAGCCAGATGCTCAGCACCGCCGAGAGGCCAAACACCAGCAACACTCGGTCAACATCCGCATCGATCCCTGCGGGCACCAGCAACGGGGCGATGTAGGTGTACAGAATGTTGTGGGCCAGTACGTAGGTAAACGTTACCCACAGCACTGGACGAATGCCTGGCAGGTTCAGCACCTGGCGCAGCCCCAGGCGTTTATCCGTCCGTTCGCCGGCAAAGTCCGGCAGTTGCCAGCGCGCCCAGGCCAGTAGCACCAAGGTCAGCCCGGTCATGATTGCAAAACTCAGGCGCCAGCCAACGGCAGTGCCGAGGAAGGTGCCCGCAGGCACACCCAGTGACAGCGCCAGCGGTGCACCCAGCATCGCCACGGCAATGGCGCGACCTTGCAGGTGTGGCACCACCATTCGGCTCGCATAACCCGCCAGCAACGCCCAGAGCAGCCCGGCGAAGACCCCGGCAAAAAACCGCGCCACGAGCGTCAGTCCGTAGTGGCTGGACAGCGCGGTTACGCTGTTGACCAAGGCAAAGCCGCCGATGGCCAGCAGCAGCAACGGTCGTCTGCGCCAGCCGCGGGTCAGCAGCGTCAGGGGGATGGCCGCCAGCAACGAGCCAAGGGCGTAGACCGTGACCAGTTGACCGACCAGGGCGGGCGACACGCCGAGGCCTTCGCTTATCTGTGGTAGCAACCCGGCGGGCATGGCTTCGGTGAGGATGGTGATAAAGCCAGCGCTGGCCAGGGCCAGTAGACCGCCCAGCGGTAATGAATCCCGCTGGGCTGATGCGGTGAGTGAAGGGCTGCTGCTCATGAGGTTTTATCCAGGTAAAAGGGCAAGCAGGCAGAGTAGGGGGCTGTGGTTGGCGGAAAAACAGGCTAAGGTTCCGAACTTATCGGACGCCGGTGTCCGCAATCGCTAAAGGCGGGGTCATGGACAGCTTGGGCAGCCTTTCGGTATTTGTGCAGGTGGCGCAGACGCTCAGCTTCACCGCCGCCGGCCGTGTGCTGGGGGTGTCGTCGTCGGCCGTGGGCAAAAGCATTGCGCGGATGGAAGAGCGCCTGGGCGTGCGGCTGTTTCACCGCAGCACGCGCAGTATCACCTTGACCAGTGAAGGCTCGCTGTTCCTTGAGCGGTCGCGGCGGATTCTCGCTGAGGTGGAAGCGGCCGAGCAGGAGCTGACAAACGCCAGTGCAACGCCACGGGGCAAGCTGCGCATCAGTGTGCCGCAGGTGCGGGGCTTGTTGATGCCAGTACTCAGTGACTTTATGCGCGCCTACCCGGATATCGAGTTGGATGTGGATTTCTCTGACCGTATGGTGGACGTGATCGAGGAAGGTTTCGACGCGGTGATTCGCACCGGCAAGCCGGATGATTCGCGCTTGATGGCGCGCCACCTGGGCCACTACCAGCTGGTGCTCGTCGCCACACCGGGCTACTTCGCCCAGCACGGCACCCCGCAGCAACCACAGGACCTCAATGGCCACGCCTGCCTGCGCCACAAGTTCTGCGCCACGGGCAAGCTCGAGCCCTGGCCGTTGCGTCTTGCCTTGGGTGCTGCGGAACCGCTGTTGCGTACGCCGTTGGTCAGTACCACCATCGAGTCTCTGAACCATGTTGTGCTCGAGGGATTGGGCATTGCCTGCCTGCCGGACTACATGGTCAACCAGGCCGTGGGCGAGGGGCGCTTGCAGCGGGTGTTGGATGATTACCTGGAACACCGGGGCAATTTCTGGATGTTGTGGCCCGGTCGCCATACCTCGACCAAGGTGCGCGTGTTTATTGACCATATGTGCGCCGGGCTTTTCCCTGCAGGCCCCGTTGCGTAACCCTGTGACGTTTTACCGACAGGAATGCGCGCGCCAAGGCCTCGTTCTGTTGCACAATACCGCCCAGACCGTTTTCCTCAGGATTATCAATGTCGACATCATTCCACTTGCGTAGCCTCGGGCTGGCGCTGGTGCTGGCGGGCGCCGCGGGCTGCTCGTCACCCAAGACCGCTATTTATGAACATGAGAACTTCGACGACTCCGGCACATTTTCCCGGGATTATCCGGTTAGTGATGTAGCGGCGTGCGAGGCCGCGCGGCGTGCGTTGCTGAGCCAGGGCTACATCATCACCAGCAGCGATCCGAAACTGGTCGTGGGCAACAAGAGCTTCCAGCAGACCGGCGAAACTCACCTGCAGATCAGCTTCAACGTGGTGTGTGCCGATGATGGCAAAGGTAAAAAGCACTCGACGATGTTTGCCAACGCCCTGCAGGATCGTTATGCGCTGAAGAAGGTCAACAACTCCGCGAGCCTGGGTGTAGGCGTGCTGGGGTCGGTGTCGATGCCGATCGGCTCCACCGATGACTCGATGGTGAAGGTGGCCAGTGAGACGGTGTCCGCGCCGAAGTTCTACGATCGCTACTTTGCGTTGGTGGACGTCTTCCTGCCCCAGGAAGTGAAGCAGGCTGAGCATATTCCCGAGCAACCAAAGGCCGACCTCGGTGTGCCGGAGCCGAAGGCCGCTCCGGCTGCGGAGAAAGTCGAGGCGCCGAAGGAAGAGCCTGCCGCACCGGCTGCTTCGGAGCCGGTTGTGCCCGCGCCTGAACCCGCACCGATTGCGCCGCAGGCCGAGCCCGCGCCCGCGCCCGCCACGACCACGCCGGACCTGCCGGCGCCGACAGAAGCGATTCCGCCCCTGCCGACGCCTGCGCAGTAGCTCAGACCGCTACGGGATTCACCTTGTCGACGTTGATCCCGTAGCGGTTGATCGCTTCACTGACCTTGTCGCGACCGATCGCGCCGTCATCCGCCAGCGCCTTCAGGGCAGCCAGGGCGATGAAGTGGCGATCCACCTCAAAGAACTCGCGCAAGGCTTCCCGGGTGTCTGATTGCCCGAAGCCATCAGTGCCTAGCGCGACAAAGCGCCGGCCCGGCACGAACGGACGAATCTGATCAGCGAATAGCTTCATGTAGTCCGTCGCGACCACCACCGGCCCCGTTTGCCCCTCCAGGCATTGCTCGACGTAACTTACGCGCGGCTCACTCTCGGGGTGCAGCAGGTTCCAGCGTTCCGCCGCGTGCCCGTCACGGCGCAATTCGGTCAGGCTCGTCACACTCCATACGTCGCATTGCACGGCGAAATCGTTGGCGAGCAGCTCTGCGGCCGCGATCACTTCTCGCAGGATCGAACCACTGCCCATCAGTTGCACCTGTGCCTGAGGGTTGGTGCTGAGCCGGTACATGCCTTTGAGTATCCCGTCCTCCACGCCTTCGGGCATCGCCGGGTGCGGGTAGTTTTCGTTGAGCAGGGTGATGTAGTAGTAAATGTCCTCTTGCTCGACATACATGCGCCGCATGCCCTCGCGAATAATCACCGCCAGTTCGTAGGCAAAGGTCGGGTCATAGGACACACAGCACGGAATCACCGACGACAGGATATGGCTATGGCCATCGTCATGCTGCAGGCCTTCGCCCATCAGCGTGGTGCGCCCGGCTGTGGCGCCGAGCAGGAAGCCGCGTGCTCGTGCATCGCCCGCCGCCCAGGCCAGGTCGCCGACGCGCTGGAAGCCGAACATCGAGTAGAAGATATAGAACGGCACGGTCATCAGGCCGTGGTTGCTGTAGGACGTACTTGCTGCGATCCACGAGGAAATGGCGCCGGACTCATTCAGGCCTTCCTGCATGATCTGTCCGTCTTTGCTCTCCTTGTAATAGCTCAGTTGCCCGGAGTCCTGTGGGGTGTAGAGCTGGCCGACGGCGGAGTGGATGCCGATCTGACGGAACAGGCTTTCCATGCCGAAGGTGCGGGATTCGTCCGGCACGATGGGCACGATCAGCTTGCCCAGGTGCGGGTTTTTCAGCAGGGTGCCGAGGATGCGCACGAAGGCCATGGTTGTGGAAATCGCGCGCTCGCCAGTGTCCTTGAGCTGAGTGGCGAAGGCGCTCAGTTCGGGGATCTGCAGCGATTCGACCGCGGTGTGGCGCGCAGGCACATAGCCGCCCAGGGCCTGGCGACGTGCGGCGAAGTAACGGGCTTCTTCGCTGTCGGCTGTGGGCTTGAGGTAAGGAATTTCAGCGAGTTGCTCATCGGGCACTTCCAGGCCGAAGCGGTCGCGGAAGGCTTTGACGGCGTCGGCGCCCATCTTCTTCAATTGGTGGTTGATGTTCTGGCCTTCGCCGGCCTCGCCCATGCCAAAGCCCTTGACGGTTTTTGCCAGGATTACCGTCGGTTGGCCACTGTGACGCACGGCGGCGGCATAGGCGTTGTAGACCTTGTCCGGGTCATGGCCGCCCCGTGAGAGTTTCCAGATGTCGTCGTCGGACAGGTCCGCAACCAGTGCCAGCAATTCCGGGTATTTGCCGAAGAAATGTTCGCGCACGTAGGCGCCGTTCTGGGATTTGTAGTTCTGATAGTCACCGTCCACGCATTCCATCATGCGTTGGCGCAGCAGGCCGCTTGTATCTTTTTCCAGCAGTGCATCCCAGCCACCGCCCCAGATCACTTTGATCACATTCCAGCCGGCGGCACGGTACAGGCTTTCGAACTCTTGGATCACCTTGGCGTTGCCGCGTACCGGGCCGTCCAGGCGTTGCAGGTTGCAGTTGACCACGAAGATCAGGTTGTCGAGCTTCTCGCGCCCGGCCAGGGAAATAGCGGCCAGGGATTCCGGTTGGTCCATTTCACCATCACCCAGAAATGCCCAGACCTTGCGGCCCTGGTGTTGCTTGAGGTCACGAAACTCCAGGTAGCGCATAAAACGTGCCTGATAGGCCGCAGTGATCGGCCCCAGCCCCATGGACACCGTAGGAAATTGCCAGAAGTCCGGCATCAGCCGTGGGTGGGGGTAGGACGAAATGCCTTCACCACCGGCTTCGCGGCGGAAGTTATCCAGTTGCGCTTCGCTGATGCGGCCTTCGAGGTAGGCGCGGCCGTAGATGCCTGGCGAAGAGTGCCCCTGGATGTACACGAGGTCGCCGTCGAAGTGGTCGGTGCGGCCACGGAAGAAGTGGTCGAAACCTACGTCGTACAGCACCGCGGCTGACGCATAAGTCGCAATATGCCCACCCACGCCTGAGTGCTTGCCTGCACGCAAGACCATGGCCATGGCGTTCCAGCGGATAAACGCATTGGTGCGGCGTTCGATGGCCAGATTGCCGGGGTAGGGCAACTGGCGATCCACCGGGATGGTGTTGACGTAAGGCGTGGTCACCCGCCCGTAGAAGTCGCCATGCCGCGCCACGTCGAAATCCAGCAACTGATCGATCAGGTAATGGGCGCGCGGGCGGCCTTCGGTGGACAGCACCGATTCGATGGACTCCAGCCACTCGCGGGTTTCCTGTGGATCGACGTCGCGTCTGACTGCGTTATTCGGGGTCATGTGAGGCTCCAGGGTCGGCGGATTTCTAGTGGCGGGCTCCTTGTGGGAGCGTCGTCAAAGTTATTGCAATTGCAACTACATGACCGAATTTAGCGCGGGATGAGCTACTATTGCAACCTTCTTGAAATCCACCGGATGGTGTTGCATGTCGTCGAAAGAGCCTGATGTATGGTTCCGTTTTGTCAGGGCCCACAGGACGGTCATCCGTGAAATCGAGCGCCGCCTGGCGGCCGCCGACTTGCCGCCTTACGCCTGGTACGACGCACTGTGGGGCCTGGAAAGCGGCCCCGAAGGCACCCGCCGCATGCACGAATTGGCCGATGTGCTGGCCATTGAGCGCTATAACCTCACGCGGCTGGTAGACCGACTGGAAAAGGACGGCCTGGTGGTGCGCTCCCGCTCCGACGGCGATGGCCGCGCGGCCTTTGCGTCGATCACCGACGCCGGCCGAGCGTTGCGCAAGAAAATGTGGAAGATTTACGAAAGTACGGTGGACGAGTTGTTCCTGTCGCAGATCGAGCCGGAGCAACGCCAGGCGTTTGCCGATGCGTTGGAGCGCACTGCCGGGATGGCGATGGAGGCGGGTGTTCAAACCCGTGGTCGACGCAAGTCTGAAACTTGATGCAGATCCAATGTGTGAGGGAGCAAGCCCCCTCCCACATTGGAATGCATTCCCGTCCATTTCGGTGCATGCCTGATTGCAATCGCGCCTCAAAACCCCGGTGCTAAATCCGCATCACGCTGCTACGTTTAATCCTGGAGTGCAGGAACGTCATGACGTCGACATTTTTTCGTCATCACGGCACTTTAGGCTGGCTGTGCAGGTCATTTATCTGCAGCCGCTTTTAATTCAAAACAAGGAGCCCACCATGGACGAATATCAGGAAGAACTGCTGGAGTACCAGGCCTTTGAACTGGATCCTCTGGATCCGGCCGATGACGCCACCGAGCTGTAAGACCGACTTCAGGCGGAATGCCGCTGACTGCGGCGAAATTCCCCTGGGGTCTGGTTGTTCCACCGCCTGAACGCCCGTTGAAACGCCTGGGCCGAGGCAAAACCGAGCAAGTAGGCGATTTCGCCGAACGCCAGTTCCGTATCGCGAATGTAGGTCATGGCCAAGTCGCGACGGGTATCGTTGAGAATTGCGCGAAACTGCGTGCCTTCTTCGGCCAGTTTGCGGCGCAGTGTCCAGGTCGGCAGCTTCAAGCGTGCCGCCACTTCTTCCAGGTCGGGTTCCCGGCCGCCATTGAGCATCGGCCCGAGCAAGCGGGTAATGCGCTCCCGCAGGCTGCGGGTGCGGGTCAGCTGCTCCAACTCGTGTTCACAGAGCTTTAACAACAGCTGCCAGGTGCTCGGGCAATGCTGCGGGTTACGCAGCGCGAGGGTTTGCTGGCTCAGGCGCAGTTGATTGACCTCGGCGCCGAACTGGATCGGGCCATCGCTCAGCACCGCGTACCGTTCGCTGTAGTCCGGCGCTTCAAATTCGATTTCAATCCGCTGCGCCTGTACCGGTTGCTGGGCCAGGCTCGACAGTTGCTGCAGCCAGCCGGCGATGATCGAGTCCACCACGAAGCGGTTGTAGGCGTTATAGGGGCTGATGGAATAGAACCGCAGCCAGGCACCTTCGGCGTCCTCGTGAAAACTCGATTGCCCACGATAGTTGGAACCGTACAGCGCTTCGAAGCGGGTCAGCGTGCGCGCCGCCTCGCGCACGTTGGGCGCCTGGGCGGCGGTGACCCCGGCCAGTCCGGCCTGGCTCAGGCGGCTGAGCTGGCCCATGCGCAGGCCCAGGCCGGGGTCGCCGGTGAGTTGGATGGCCGCATGGCCCAGGCGCATATAACGGGGAATCGACAAGCGTGCACCCGCTTCGGCGAGGCGCGCGGGGTCGAGGCCGTATTGCAGCAGCAGCGGTTGCGGGTCGAGGCCGTGGCTGTGGATTGCGTCGGCCAGGGTGTGCACGAAGCCTACCGACAGATCACCCAGGCGCACCGGCTTCACGGGGTTACAGCCAGATATTCAGCAGGCGCGCGCCACGGGCGTCGCCGTCGGCGCTGATCTGCCCGTTGCTGCTGAGAAAACTGCGCCCGGCCGTGCCCAGGTCCCAGAACTGCCCACGCAGGAATACGCTCATGCCAGCGGTTGCCTGGCTGACGGGGTGTTGGCTGATCAGCGTAAGGCGGCGCCAGGCTTCACCTTCGCTGAGTTCTTCAGGCTTGAGGCTGATTTCCGGCGGCGTGGACACGCTCTTGAAACCGCGCCATGGTCGATCCCAGGTATCGCGACCGAGCACAAAGGCCGGCACCGCGATCAGTTGCGCCCCTTGCTCGTTGAGCTTGCGATAGTTGTCCGGGTACCAGCTGTCACTGCCGACCAACACGCCGAGGCGCCCGGCCGGGGTGTCGACCACGCTGACGACGTTTTCGTCACCAGGTTCGATAAAGCCGCGTTCATCGTAGATCGGATAGAGCTGGCGCTGTGGCTCTCCGATGGGCAAACCATCTGCCGCAAACACCACGCTGGCGTTGTACAAGGCGCCATGGCCGACCTGCAGTTGTCCCTGGCTCACGCTGGGGTTGGGCAAGGCGATGGAACCGGCCACCAGCGTGACGCCAAACTCCTTGGCCAGGCCGCCGAACAGCACCTGATAGTCCCGCGCCATGCCGGGGGCTTTCATACGCAGGTAGGCGTCATCGGTGCGGTTATCGCCGGTGGCGCTGATCCAGGCCCGCGCAAAGAGCAGTGGGTTGCTGACCGACAGCCAGTTCATCGCATCCTTCACGTGCAGCGCCTGGTACACCTCATTTTTTTCACCGGTCAACATCAGCCAGGTGCCGATATGTTCAGGCAGCACTACGATGGTTTTTTCGTTGATCAACCCCTGGTCCCGGGCCTTTTGCAGATAGGCCGAGAGCTTCAGGTGCAGGCGTTCCAGGCTCTGGTAATCAGCCGGAAACAGCTCTGGCTGGATGCCCAGCAGGTTGCCGCGATCAGCAGGCAAGCCTTCATTCACGGCCAGGGTGATGCGCAGGTCCGACAGGTAATGCGCCACGGGGCGCTCCTGGGTCCAGACCAGATACGCGGCGACGGCGGCAACCAGGGCCATGGAGACGGTAAAAGCTAGAAGTTTACGCATGGGGCAACAGACAACAGACCGGGTGCAGGGTTCGCGACTAGGGTAGGGCCCATGCGGCGGCTTGCCAAGGGGTGCTGTGCATTTGGATCAATAACTTGTCAGTTTCAGTCATTGAGCCGTCGTCCACCGCCTCTTAGTCTGTGGGACATAACCCGATGGGGGGCCATTCGAGCCCCCCACGCCCCGTGATGATCCGTTGTGGAGCTTGACCATGACCGCTGCTGCCTACCCGCACCTGCTGGCCCCGTTGGACCTGGGTTTTACCACCTTGCGTAACCGTACCCTGATGGGCTCGATGCACACGGGCCTGGAAGAAAAGCCCGGTGGTTTCGAGCGCATGGCGGCCTACTTTGCCGAGCGTGCCCGGGGCGGCGTGGGGCTGATGGTCACCGGCGGCATTGGCCCAAATGATGAAGGCGGGGTGTATTCCGGCGCGGCCAAGCTCACCACCGAAGAAGAAGCGCAGAAGCACAAGATCGTCACCAAGGCCGTGCATGAGGCGGGCGGCAAGATCTGCATGCAGATCCTCCACGCCGGCCGTTATGCCTACAGCCCCAAACAGGTCGCGCCGAGTGCAATCCAGGCACCGATCAACCCGTTCAAGCCCAAGGAGCTGGACGAGGAAGGCATCGAGAAGCAGATCCAGGATTTTGTCACCTGTTCGCTGCTGGCCCAGGTCGCCGAGTACGACGGCGTGGAAATCATGGGGTCCGAAGGCTACTTCATTAACCAGTTCCTCGCCGCCCACACCAACCACCGCACCGACCGTTGGGGCGGCAGCTACGAAAACCGCATGCGCCTGGCGGTGGAGATCGTGCGCCGCGTGCGTGAAGCGGTGGGCCCGAACTTCATCATTATCTTCCGCCTGTCGATGCTCGACCTGGTGGAAGGCGGCAGCGTCTGGGAAGAAATCGTACAGTTGGCCAAGGCCATCGAGCAGGCGGGCGCGACCATCATCAACACCGGCATCGGCTGGCACGAAGCGCGTATCCCGACCATTGCCACCAAGGTGCCGCGTGGCGCGTTCAGCAAAGTCACGGCCAAATTGCGCGGTGCGGTACAGATCCCGCTGATCACCACCAACCGCATCAACACACCGGAAATCGCCGAGCAGATCCTCGCCGAAGGCGATGCCGACATGGTCTCGATGGCGCGGCCGTTCCTCGCCGACCCCGAGTTCGTCAACAAGGCCGCCGCCGGCCGCGCCGATGAAATCAACACCTGCATCGGCTGCAACCAGGCCTGCCTGGACCACACCTTTGGCGGCAAGTTGACTACCTGCCTGGTCAACCCGCGGGCCTGCTATGAAACCGAACTCAACTACCTGCCGGTCAAGCAGATCAAGAAAATCGCCGTGGTCGGTGCCGGCCCCGCAGGCCTGGCCGCTGCCACAGTGGCGGCTGAGCGTGGCCACCAGGTGACCTTGTTCGATTCGGCCAGTGAGATCGGCGGCCAATTCAATATCGCCAAGCGCGTACCGGGCAAAGAAGAGTTTTTCGAGACCCTGCGCTACTTCAATCGCAAGTTGCAGACCACCCACGTCGAGCTGTGCCTCAACACCCGCGTCGACACCGCACACCTGGTGGCGGGCGGTTATGACGAGATCATCCTGGCCACCGGCATTGCGCCGCGTACGCCGGCGATTCCGGGCGTTGAAAACGCCAAGGTGCTGAGCTACCTGGACGTCATCCTCGAGCGCAAGCCGGTGGGCAAGCGCGTGGCGGTGATCGGCGCCGGCGGCATTGGTTTTGACGTGTCGGAATTCCTCGTGCATGAAGGCGTATCCACCAGCCTCGACCGTGAAGCGTTCTGGAAAGAGTGGGGCATCGACACCCAGTTGCAAGCCCGTGGCGGCGTGGCCGGGATCAAGCCGCAACCCCATGCCCCGGCCCGTGACGTGTTCCTGTTGCAACGCAAGGCTTCCAAGGTCGGCGACGGCCTGGGCAAGACCACCGGTTGGATCCACCGTACCGGCTTGAAGAACAAGCGCGTGCAGATGCTTAACAGCGTCGAATACCTGAAGATCGACGATGACGGCCTGCATATCCGCATCGGCGCCGAGGGTGAGCCGCAGCTGCTGGCCGTGGACAACATCGTCATCTGCGCCGGGCAAGACCCGCTGCGCGAGTTGCAGGATGGCCTGGTCGCCGCAGGGCAGAACGTGCACCTGATCGGCGGCGCCGATGTGGCGGCCGAGCTGGATGCCAAGCGCGCCATCAACCAAGGCTCGCGCCTCGCCGCCGAGCTGTAAGGCGACGCAAGGGGCGGTGTTAGACTACCGCCCCTTTTTCCATGCAGATGCCGCCCGATGGGTCCCTTTGACTGGCTTCCCCACGCCCCCCTTGAAGCCATGCAGCTCGATTGGCTTAATGGCGTCGAGCTGGCCGTGCTGCGCCTGGACCGCATCGACCCGCTGATCAGCGGCAACAAGTGGTTCAAGCTCACCGAGCATCTGGCCCAGGCGCAGCAAGCCCGTGCCCGCGGCATCATCAGCCTTGGCGGCGCTTACTCCAATCATCTGCACGCGCTGGCAGCGGCGGGCAAACGCTTTGGTTTCCCCACTGTCGGCCTGTTGCGCGGCCATCCCCAGGACACACCCACCATCCTCGACCTGAAAGCCTTTGGCATGCACCTGCATTGGTTGGGGTATGGCGGCTATCGCGCGCGCCATGAGCCGGGTTTCTGGTTGCCGTGGCGCGCGCAATATCCCGATCTTTACCCCGTGCCAGAAGGCGGCGGCGGGATGGCCGGGGCGCGGGGATGCGGGGTTTTGGTCGAGCAGGCACGCAGGCAATTGAACACCCTGGGTTGGGCCGATTACGACGCCTGGTGGTTGGCGGCAGGCACCGGTACGACGTTGGCGGGATTGGCGCTGGCGGAGGCGGGCGCGCATCCGGTGTACGGCGCCATGGCGGTACCGGATGATCATGGTGTGGCGCAGAACGTGAGCGCCCTCGTGCAGGGCGGGTATGAGTTGCTGGAAGCCAGTCGGGGTGGCTTTGCCAAGGTTGACCCGCTGTTGCTTGAGTTTATCGACACCACCGAACAGGCCTGCGGTATACCGCTTGAGCCGCTCTATACCGGCAAAGCGTTGCTGGCGTTGAAGCAGCAGGTCGAAGCCGGGCGTTTCGCGCCCGGCACTCGCCTGATCTTCGTGCATACCGGTGGCTTGCAGGGCCGCCGAGGGTTTACAGCCTAGCGCGCTTACCCGGCATCATCCGCAGCGCCGTGTTATCACGCATCACATAGTGATGAAAGATCCCCGCCAACGCATGCAGCCCGATCAGCCAGTAACCGATCTGGCCGAACAGCACATGCCAGCCTTCAATCTCTTTGGCCAGTGCCTTGTTTTCAGCGATCAGCGGCGGCAGCTCGATCCCATAGAACATCACTGAATGTCCCTCGGCACTGACGATCAGCCAACCGGCAATCGGCATGCCGATCATCAAGGCGTACAGCGCGAAGTGCATCAGCGTGGCCAGCAGGCTTTGCCATTGTGGCGGGGCGGGTACGATCTTGGGGGCAACCCCCAGGCTGCGCGCAAACAGGCGCAGCCACACCAGTACAAACACGGTGAGGCCGAACATGAAGTGCATCTCGACGATCAACGTGCGTGCGCCGCTGCCTTTGGGGAACTGGCCGCGTAACTCAATGCAGGCGTACACCACCGCCAGCAGCACCACCATCAACCAGTGCAGCGCAATCGACATGGTGCTGTAGCGCGTATCGGAATTTTTCCACGGCATCGCTGGGTTCCTCACTCATCAGGGCAAACCTTCGTTCTTTGGCGACGAAGTCCTTTTACTGTAAGCCTGTTTTGTGCGGTTTGCCCGACGCGATGCCGTTGTCTTGACCTCTATCAGTAGCTTTGCGGCATTTCACCACGGGCCAGGCGCTGGTTGATGTCGGCGATGACGGCCGGCAGGTCGGTAATGGTGTCGATCAGGTAATGCGGGCGGGAGCCTGCGAACATCGATTCGATGCGCGTGCGTTCGCTGGCCAACGTGGCGCTGTCCAGGGCGCGGAACTGCGCGTAGGTCAGGCCCAGGGCGTTGCCGGAGCAGGTCAGGGCCACGGTCCACATCCCGGCGCGACGGCCTTCGAGGATGCCCGGCACGGTGTCGTCGACCTTGACGCACGCCGCCACATCGTCGATGCCCAGCGCGATCACGTTGGCGAGTGCCTGGGCTGGCCATGGGCGGCCGTTGGGCACTTCGTCGGTGGCGACCACGTGGTCGGCGACGTAGCCGTTTGTGGTGGCCAACGCGACGACCTTGTCCATGACTTGCTTGGGGTAGCCGGAGCAAGAGCCGATCTTGATGCCTTGCACGCGCAACCGGGCGATGGTGTCGAGGGCGCCGGGGATCAGCGCCGAGTGTTCGGCGATCTTCTCGATCTGCAACGGCATGAAGCGCTGGTAGATGGCCGTCACGTCGTCATCGGTAGGCGTGCGACCGAACGCCTGGCGGTAGCGCTCGGCGACTTGCGGCTGGTCGCACAGGGTGCGGATATGGTCCCATTTGCCCATGCCCATCGGGCCACGGGCTTCTTCGATGGAAACCTGCACATCGAACTCGGCGAAGGCCTCGACAAAAATCTGCGTGGGGGCAAAGGAGCCGAAGTCGACCACGGTGCCGGCCCAGTCGAGGATGACGGCCTGGAGGGTGTTGGGGTTTTGATAGTTCATGGTTCAGATCCTGTGGGTAAGGGGCAATCAGATGTCCAACACTTCCATTTCTTCCAGCACCTCGCCGATCGCCTTGACCGCAGCACGCATGCCGGCTGCGTCGACATGGCCGATACAGCCCACGCGGAACGTCTCCACCTGGGTCAATTTGCCGGGGTACAGAATGAAACCCTTGGCCTTGACCCGTTCGTAGAAATCCTTGAACTGGTAGCGCGGGTCTTCTGGTGCATGAAAGGTCACGATGATCGGTGCCTGGATCGCCGCCGGCAGGAAGCTGCGCAGGCCCAGTGCGGCCATGCCGTCGAGTAATGCCTGGCAGTTGTCGGCATAGCGTCGGTGGCGCACGGGCAGGCCGCCTTCTTCCTGGTATTGCAGCAGCGCTTCGTGCAGGGCGGCGACTACATGGGTTGGCGGGGTAAAGCGCCATTGGCCGGTCTTGGTCATGTAGTTGTGCTGGTCGAACAGGTCCATCGCCAGGGAATGGCAGTTGCCCTGAGCGGCGGCCAGCGCCTGTTTGTCGGCGAAGACGAAACCCATGCCCGGCACACCTTCCAGGCACTTGCCCGAGGCGGCGATCAGCGCGTCGAACGGCACCTCGCGGGCATCGATCGGCAGCGCGCCGAATGAGCTCATGGCGTCGATGATCAGGCGCTTGCCGTGGTGTTTGACGACCTGGGCGATCTGCGGCAGCGGGTTGAGGATGCCGGTGCTGGTTTCGCAGTGGATCAACGCAACGTGGGTGATGGCGCTGTCTGCCGCCAGCAGGCGGTCCACATCGGCGGCGGTGGTGGGCTCGTCCTCGGCGGTTTCAAAGGTGCTGAAATCACGGCCGAGCACTTCGCAGATCTTGGCCAGGCGCTTACCGTAGGCGCCGTTGATCAGCACCAGTACCTTGCCGTCACGCGGGACCAGGGTGCCGATGGCGGCTTCGACCGCAAAGGTGCCGCTGCCTTGCAACGGCACGCACTGGTGGCTGCCTTCGCCGTGGAGGATCGCCAGCAATTGCTCGCAAACGCTGGCGGTGAGTTGATTGAAGCGGTCATCCCATGAACCCCAGTCCACCATCATGGCCTGACGGGTGCGGTTCGATGTGGTCAAGGGGCCAGGGGTCAGCAGAATCGGCGCGGCAGGGGGCATCTCAAGTCCTCGCAAGGCATCAGGGGTTGAAGCTACGGCGCCTAAATTGCAGTGTGGCTTGTCATCAATCAAATTGTTTGTTGTTATGCGAGCTATCAGTGAGGCCGATAACTATGAACCTGTTCCAACTGCGCGCATTCGACGCCGTGGCCCGCGAGGGCAGCTTTACCCGTGCCGCAGCACGGCTGTTCATCAGCCAGCCTGCGGTGACCGGGCATATCAAGGCCTTGGAGGAGCACTACCAGATACCGCTGCTGCGGCGCACCGCGCGACGGGTGGAGTTGACCGAGGAGGGCGCGCGGCTGGCAGCGATCACACGGGCCATCTTTGGCCTGGTGGACGAAGCCCAGACGATGCTGGAGGCCAACCGCCAACTGCTGACCGGGCGCCTGGAAGTCGCGGCGGACGGCCCGCACCTGGTGATGCCGATGATTGCCAGCCTGCGCGCGCGCTACCCCGGGATTACCGTCAACCTGCGCCTGGGCAATGCCCAGGAAACCCTGGCTGCGCTGTTGTCCGAGCATGCGGACGTGGCGGTGCTCACCGAAGTGGAGCCGCGCAATGGCCTGCACCTGCAACCGTTGAACGAATCGCGCATTTGCGCATTGGTGCCGGCCAGCCACCCGTGGGCGCAGCAACCCGAGGGTATTCGCCTCGAGCAACTCAACGACGTGATCATGGTGCTGCGCGAGCCCAGTTCCATCACCCGGCGTACCTTCGATGACGCCTGCATGGCCGCGAATGTGCAGCCCAAGGTGCTGCTGGAACTGGACAGCCGCGAGGCGGTGACCGAAGCCGTCGCTGCTGAGTTGGGGGTGGGCGTGGTTTCGTCCATGGAAGTCAGCCCCGACCCGCGCGTGCAGGCCGTGGCGATTGAGGGCGATGGGCTGGTCAACCGGCATACGCTCGGTTGCATGGAGCGGCGCCGTTCGTTGCGCCTGATTCAGGCGTTCTTCGAGTTGGCGCCCTGAGGGTTTTTTGGTGGAACGATGCGTTCTCGCGCTATAAACTCTGCCCCCAAAGCGCCGGCCAGCAGACGTTTCGGCGCGATGTATAGAAGAGAGTGAGTCATGGGCGCACAGTGGAAAGTCAAACATAAAGAAGCGGCAGCCAATGCCAAGGGCAAGATCTTCGGCAAGCTGGTGAAAGAAATCACCATCGCCGCCCGCAACGGTGCCGACACCGCGACCAACGCCCACCTGCGTCTGGTGGTGGAACAGGCCAAAAAGGCCTCGATGCCCAAGGAAACCCTGGACCGTGCCATCAAGAAGGGCGCCGGTCTGCTCGGTGAAACCGTGCAATACCACCGCGTGACCTACGAAGGGTTCGCCCCGCACCAGGTACCGTTGATCGTCGAGTGCGTGACCGACAACATCAACCGCACCGTGGCGGAAATCCGCGTGGCGTTCCGCAAGGGGCAGTTGGGTGCTTCCGGCTCCGTGGCCTGGGATTTCAACCATGTCGGCCTGATCGAAGCCTCGCCGGACACCCCGGATGCCGATCCGGAAATGGCAGCGATTGAAGCCGGTGCGCAGGACTTTGAAGACGGTGAAGAAGAAGGCACCACCCTGTTCATCACCGAAACCACCGACCTGGACGCCGTGCAAAAAGCGTTGCCGGAACAGGGTTTCACCGTGCTGTCGGCCAAGCTGGGCTACATCTCGAAAAACCCGGTAAGCGGCCTGACCGATGAGCAGATGGCTGAAGTCGAAGCCTTCCTCGAAGGCTTGGACAACCACGATGACGTGCAGGACATGTTCGTCGGCCTGGCGGGCTGATTTATCCGCTGAAGAAACGCGATCCAAATGTGGGAGGGGGCAAGTCGAATCGTCGCACCGCTCCTCCCACATTTGCTTAGTGGTGCTGGATGGATTGCAGCAAGGCGTTGATTTCTTCGAAGCTCGGCCGTGCCAACACGTCGGACTGGCAACAGCTTTTCTGCAAATCCAACAGCGCCTCGTCAATCAACCCCGCCTCAACCCGCTCCAGCAATTCCCCCAGCAACACCCCGAACGCGCGCACTTCAATGCGTTGCAATGCTCGCGTTTCCAAGGTGTCTGCCTTGGCATGAAACGACGCCGCGCCAAAGTCCCCGAGCAAACACTCTCCCGCTTCATTCCACAGGATATTGTGGCCATACAGGTCGCCATGGGTAATGCCGTGCCGGTGCAAATGCGCGGCCACGGAGGCGATGCCCCGGGCCATGCGCAAGGCTGTGACGACGCTGAAGCGGGTGGTGGGGTCGTAGACGTCGCGGGTGCACGAGGCCAGGCTCGGCAGGGCGGCGAGGTTGCGGTAGCTCGGGTCGATCAGGTCCATGACCAACGCGGCCTGACCCTCAGGGGCACCCACCACGCGGCCTTGCACCTTGATCAGGTTAGGGTGCAACCCGGCGGCGATGCAGGCCTGCATTTCGTGCAGCGGCGAGCCGTCGCTGGTGATCGTGCCTTTGTACAGCTTGACGGCGACGGGCTTGGCCGTGGGGACCCACAGGGCCTTGCGAATCACCCCCGAGGCACCTTCGCCCAGCACGTCGGCCAGTTCCAGTTCCGTCCAGGGAATATCCGCTGTCGCGTCGTCCGCCCCCCCATCCACAGCCATTTCTACCGGGTTGCCCGCATAGGCCAGCCACGTCAGGCTCGGCAGCGTCAACAGCCATTCGGGCAGGCGCGTGAGGCGGTTGGAGGCGATGCGGATCAGCTCCAGGTTGCTGCAGTTGGCCAGGCTTTCCGGCAACTGCGTCAGTTGGTTCCCGGCGAGCATCAGTTTCTGCAGCAGCGGCCGCTCGCCCAACTCGCGGGGTAACTGGCTGATGCGGTTGTCGGTGAGGATCAGCCAGCGTAGCAACGGTGGCAGCGCGGCGGCGTGCACGTGGCTGATCTGGTTGGCCTTGAAGCCGATCATGCTCAGTTTGGCGCACTGGCCCAGGCATTCCGGCAGTTCGGTAAAGGCGTTGTCCGAACAGAACAGCACGCGCAGGTGCGGCAGGCGGTGCAGGTCGTCGGGCAGGCGGCTCAGGGCGTTGCCGCTGAGGTTGAGGATTTCCAGGGAGTCGGCCAGCCCGAAGATTTCCTCAGGGAATTCGGTGAGCCCGCAGGACAGGTCCAGGCGCGTAATGCCGGCCAATTGGCCGGCCTTGAGTTGGGCGAGGGTATTCATCAACGGCGCGGTCACTCGGCAAGGGGGGCGTAAATGGCGCTCATGATACCGGGTCGCGCACCCGTTGCGGGTTGGCCTGTTGCAATTGGCTCAGGCGGCTGGCAGTGCGCGCCAGGTCGATGGCCTGGCCGCTCATTGCCTGTGCCAGCGGTTGTTCGCCGATCAGGATCAGGTGCTTGTCCTTGTCGTAAAGCACGTCCACCAGGTTGATAAAACGCTGCTGCACGGCGATCGGACACTCTGCCAGGTGGGGCAGGCCGTCGATGACCCAGTGATCGAACGCCTCGCACAGCAACAGGTAGTCCATCACCGCCGTCAGCTGTTCGCACAGGTCGTTGAAGGTGAATACGATGGTGCGGGCTTGATGCTGGCGGCAGATCAATCTCCGGTTGCCCACCGTCAGCGTCTGCGTCGGGCCGCCGCTGACAGGCAGGTCGAGCGCCGCACGCTGGGCCTGCGTGCCCGGCCACAGGTAACAGCCGGTGGTAAAGCGCTGCACGGCCTGGGCCTGGGGCAGGCTGCGAAAGTCCTCGGGCGAACTGACTTCCAGCACGTCCATACGCGCGGCAATCAAGTCGATCACCGGCTTGAAACGTTCGTGGTACAGCGGGTTGGGCAACAGCCCTTCGGGTGGATAGTTGGAGGTCACCAGCACCCACACGCCACGCTGGAACAGGGCCTTGAACAGCCGGGTAATCAGCATGGCATCGCCGATGTCGTGCACGTGGAACTCGTCGAAACACAGCACGCGGCAGCCGTCGAGCAGTTCGTCCAGGGTCATGGCCAATGCATCGTCCGTCGCCTGGTGCGTGAACATACGGCGGTGCAGTTGGGCGAAAAACTCATGGAAATGCACGCGTTGCTTTTCGGCGATGGGCAGCGCCTGGAAGAAACCGTCCAGCAGCCAGCTTTTGCCGCGCCCCACCGGGCCGTGCAGGTACAGGCTGCGGGTAGGCTGGCTGGCGAGCAGGTGCTGGGTCTGGCGCGCCATGGCGGTGATGGCCTGGGTTTGGCCAGCACTGAGGGTGTAACCCAGTTGCCGGGCTTTGTCCTGAAAGAACGTCTGGATGGGCGTGTCGTCCAGTGTGTCGGTTTTTTTACCGAACAAACGACGGATAAGGGGGAGCACGGCCAATGCGAGTCACTCTGTAGTGCGGTGGTCGCTTACTTTAGGGCGCCGGTGGCGATTTGACCAATCTAGAACGGCTGCAACGGCGGCGTCGGCTGGTCCGTCGGGCTGACCACCGCATAGTTGTAGCCGCCGCCGGACCAGTATTGGGCTTGCAACCCATCCGCCGTGCGCTCGCCACGGGGCAGGAAACCGTTGTCCGGGCCCGGTGGGCGGATGTAGAAGCTGATGCGCCGGCCTTGTGCGTCCTGGTACAGCACCATGGCGGCGGCGCCTTGATCGGTGGTGAGCAGTCGCCCGCTGACGGGCGTGTAGCCCGCTTGGCTCAAGTCCGGCAGGCGATGGGCTTGATTGAAGTAGCGGTCGAGCCACGCCTGCATCGTGCCGCGGTCCTGGCCGTTGTAGTCAGCGGGCATGATGCCCTCCTGGGCAAACAGGCGGAACGCTTGCATCGCGTCGGCCATCGGCAGCAGCGGCGGTTGCGTGGCTTCACGGGCATGCCAGCCGCCGAGGCCGCCGAGGCTGACGGCAATCAGCAGCACTGCGGCCGTGGCAACGTGGCGGCGCGATTGATGCTTGAGGCGCTGGCGAATCAGCGTCGGGTCCAGCGCCGGGTTGGCCGGTTGTTGCAGGGCGCCGCTCAATGACGCACGCAGCAATTGCGCGTCCTGCTGCCAGGCCTGCACTTGGGCCGCCAGCTCGGGATGGGCGGCCAGGTAGGTTTCGAGCACACGGCGATCACTGTCCAGGAGTTGGTGATCGACGTAGGCATGCAGGTCGCGTTCGCTGGGGGGCAGGCTGATCATTTGAGTATCCGCAGGGAAGGGCTGGCGATGTCGCCATCGCTGAGTTGACGCAACGCTTGGCGCGCCCGGGACAGGCGCGACATCACGGTGCCAATCGGCACCTCGAGTATTTGCGCGACTTCCTTGTAGCTCAAGCCCTCCACCGACACCCACAACAGCAGCGCGCGTTGTTCGGTGTTGAGCTGGTCGAAGGCTTGCAGGGTCGCTTGGGCGATGACGGTGCGCTCCACCGACGGCTGCGCATCATCGCGGCCGGTAAAGAATTCCAGCATGCGTGCATAGCGCCGGGTGCGGCGGTGGGCATCGAGGAACTGCCGGTAGAGGATCGAGAACAGCCACGCGCGCAAATCGCCCTCAATGCGTTTGTCGGCCCAACGGGTGATCGCCCGCTCCAGGGTCGCCTGCACCAGGTCGTCGGCACTGCTGGCGTTACGGGTCAGGGACACAGCGAAACGCCGCAGCCTGGGGATGAGTTCACGTAACGGTTCGTCGAGTTCATGCATGTGTGTCTGGCTGGTCACTACGCTGGGACTAGAGAGACGTCCGGCGTGAACGGTTATTCCCGACCGTGGAAAATAAATCCAGGGCCTGGGAATAGAGCGGATCGGCGTTCGTCTTAATGCTCCGACCTTATGTTTACCCCCAAAGGCCTTCAGGCCCTGGAGTTTGTTCATGGTAGATCACTCATCACCGCCACGTCCCCCGCTAAGCACGGCGAGCCTGATCGCACGACTTGCGGGTATTGCGGCCGTGGTTGCGGTTATGGCCGGGGCATTTGCCTACGTCAATGGCAGCCTCGACCCACAACGCCTGCGCCCGAAAACCCTGGTCAATGCCCTGGAAACCAACAACGGCGTGCACCCTGGATTCCGGCGTAACCACGCCAAGGGCGTGTGCGTGGCCGGGTACTTCGAAAGCAGTGCCGAGGCCCGTGCCTACTCCAGCGCCCAAGTGTTCAGTGAGGCCAGGACCCCGTTGATCGGCCGCTTCGCCTTGCCCAGCGGCAACCCCTATGCGCCGGACAGCAGTGTGCCGATCCGCAGCTTTGCCGTGCAGTTCAGCCTGGCCAACGGCCAGCAATGGCGTACCGGCATGAACAGCATGCCGGTGTTCCCGGTGGGCACGCCCGAGGCGTTCTACCAGATGCTCAAGGCCGGCGCGCCGGACCCGGCTACCGGCAAGCCGAACCCGGCGAATATGCCGGCATTTTTTGCCGCACACCCTGAGGCGGCGCCATTCCTTGCATGGGTCAAAACGGCCAAGCCATCGGCCAGTTATGCGACCGAAACCTATAACGGTATCAACGCGTTTTACTTGGTGAGTGCCGAGGGCAAGCGCCAGGCCGTGCGCTGGGGCGTAGTGCCCGAGCGTCAGGATGCGGCGGGGGAGACCGCACCGGCCGGGGGCGATTTTCTTGAGAAAGACCTGGTGCAACGCCTGGCCTCAGGGCCTTTGCGTTGGCAGTTGAACATGACCCTGGCCAACCCCGGCGACCCGCTGGAGGACGCGAGCAAACCCTGGACCGGTGAGCACAAGGTGCTGAATGCCGGCACCCTGGTGTTGCAAAGCAGCCAACCCCAGGCCGACGGTGATTGTCGCGACATCAATTTCGATCCGTTGATCTTGCCCAGCGGCATCGAAGCCTCCAATGACCCGCTGCTGGCTGCACGTTCGGCGGCATATGCCAGTTCTTTCCTGCGCCGTGCCGGTGAAGTCAGCCCCTTGCACAGTGCCCCAGCGGAGTCCAAGCCATGAATGCCCAACCTCGGTTTTTTGCGCCCCTGGCGCGCCTGCTGCACTGGTTGATGGCGCTGATGGTCATCGCCATGTTGTTTATCGGCGCAGGCTTGGCGGCGTCAGTGTCGGAGCGGCATGAGTGGTTGATCCACCTGCATAAGCCGCTGGGGATCGCGATCCTGGTGCTGGTGATCGTGCGCTTGGCGGTGCGCTTCTCCACCCGCCAGCCGCCGTTGCCGTCTGACTTACCGCTGTGGCAAGTGCTGGCGGCCAAGGCGTCCCATCTGGTCTTGTATGGGTTGATGCTGGTGTTGCCGCTGCTGGGCTGGGCGATGATTTCGGCGGCGGGCGACCCGGTGATGCTCAGCAGTTCGGTGCAGTTACCGGCGTTGGTGGCGGCGGATGCGCCGCTGTTTGCGCTATTGCGCAAGGCCCATGGGTATCTGGCCTACCTGCTGTTCCTGACGGTGCTGTTGCACCTGGCGGCGGCGCTGTTCCATGGGTTGATTCGGCGCGATGGGGTGTTGCAGAGCATGACCGGCACCAAGGACTGATGCCGGGGGCAAAGGGCGTTAGCGCAGGACCGTGACGATATCGGCCACGCTGCTCAATACGTTCTTGGCCAGTTGTTTGGAGCGTTCGCCTGACCAACCGGTTTGCGGGTTGGGCGCGTTGTCGTTGTCCTTGAACGGCATTTCCAGGGTCAGGGACAGGCAGTCGTATTGCTCGCCGACGGCGTTGCAGGCCAGGGTCATATTGGCTTCACCCGGCAAGTCACGGGTGTAGCCGTGGGTGGTTTGGAAGTCACGGGTCAGCGAACTCAAATGGCTGCGGAAGCGTTTTTCCAGCGCTTCGATGCGCGGGGTGTAGCTGGGGTTGCCTTCGCAGGCAGCGGTGAACACGTAGGGGATTTCTTCGTCGCCGTGGATGTCGAGGAACAGGTCGACGCCGTACTGGTGCATTTGCTGTTGCACGAACAGCACTTCCGGGCTGATCTCCTGGCTGGCGCTTTGCCAGGCGCGATTGAGATCCTGGCCCATGGCGTTGGTACGCAGGTGACCGTGGAAGGCGCCGTCGGGGTTCATGTTCGGCACCAGGTACAGGTCGGCAACGGCCAGGAGTTTTTTCATCTCGGCATCGCCATCCTGTTGCAGGCGTTCGATGATGCCTTCCATAAACCATTCGGCCATGTGTTCGCCGGGGTGCTGCTGGGCGATGATCCAGATATTGCGCCGGCCTTCGCCGCCTTTGCCACGCCGTAACAGTTGAATATCGCGGCCCTCGACACTTTTGCCGGTGGCCAGCAGTTGGGTGCCGGCGTACTTCAGGGCCTGGTCGATCAGCCAGTCGTGGCGTTCGCGGCTGTAGGGCTCAAAGTAGGCCAACCAGGCATGCTTCTCACTGGTTTCGAGGCTGATGTGCAGGATCTCGCCGTCAAAGCGCGTAGGGACTCGGAACCAGTTGACGTGATCATAAGACGCGACAGCGTTGTAGCCGCTCCAGGCGTGCTTATACGAAGAGCCACCGGCGTTGCTCAGGCGAAAATTATGGGTGTGGCCCACGTGCATGCCTTCGGCCTTGAAGTGGAACCATTGGTAATGGTGGCTGCGGGTATCGGGCTGGATGGCAAGCAGCAAATTGTAGGCATCGCTGGCGTCGAGCACCTGGATATTGCCACTGTCGAAGTCGGTACTGATCTTGATGGAGGTCAAGGCCACGGTCATAGTCTGGTTGCCTGAATATGAGTGTTGTGGCGGCTATATTACACAGGAGTCTGGTAAAGCCTGGATGCAAAATTGTTGCGGGGAGGGGGGGCGTCATCCGTGACGCCGCCGCAGCTTAGAGTCTATGAGATTGATTCTCAAGCGCTATTTCCCAGAGATGTGCGCCAGAGCGTTGTACTGGCTTTCTTTTGGCGATGGTCTTTTGCTACCATGCGCGCCATCAAGCAACACACAGTCTTCATTAGCCTGAAGCCATGCCAGGGAAACTGGCAAAAAAAAGACCCGGCCAAAGAGCCGGGTCAAAAACCGTGATTAGCCTGATGAGGAGATATTCCAAGAGTCCGACCTAAGGTCTCTTGGTCTATCGACTGATCTCGCGATCAGCTGAGCCCAATAATAATCATTATCATTTGCAAGTCAAATGTTTTTATCCATCGGATAGAAATATTTTTCTTCTGCGCCTGTTATCCGTTCGCCCGAACCTCCGTTGCCTGCAACGACCGCTCCACCATCGCCTTCGCCATATCAATCAAATACACCACTGAAAACGCCAGGTCGCGCTGATTGCCCTGATGGCTGCTCGCTGATTCGTAGGCCGTGGCAGCGGCACTGCGCAACAGGTCCGAGGCGTGTACCAAGGCTTCCTCCTGGCTGATGCCAGGCTTGATGGCGAACAAGCTCATATCCGGGACGGGTGCCGACATATTTTCTTTCAAGTAAAAGTCCAGCGCGCGCTGGGCAGCACCGCTGCTGCGCAGGTTTTGCACGTCATCGTTTTCAGGGGGGTCAGGCAGGAGATACGGGCTCGTCGTCATAAGGGGCGGTACTCTGGGTGGGTGTCGAAAACCTTATGCTCGATGATAGTACGTATCGTATTTATGTCGTTTTATGGATTACTACAAACTGTTTATTGCCCTGGAAAATACCTGACGTATTGTCGGCGCCCATGGATAAATGGATAGCGTTGGTCAAGGCCAGCATGAAAGACCGCAAGGTCACCCAGGGGGAGTTGGCTGAACGCTTGGGCATGTCCCAGGGTGGCGTCGGCCATTGGCTCAACAAGCGCCGCGTGCCGAGCCTGGTGGACATGAACCGGGTGCTGGCAGCGCTGGGGCTGGGCGACCTGGAAGTGGTGCAGGAGCTGCGTGAGAAGGCCGACGAGGTCCGTGGCCCGGCAAGACAGTACACGTCGTACTTTCGCTACCCGGTCAGCGAGTGGAAAGGCCTGTGCGAAATTCGCGAAGAGCGCCCGGCCTATGGCGCCGCACGCTTCGAGCTGACGGATTACCACGCCCAGGGTGACGCCTTCTGGCTGCCGGTGACAGGTGACGCCATGACTGCGCTCAGCGGCCCGAGCATCGCCGCGGGGATGATGATCCTGGTGGATCCGGCCATCGCCGCCGAACCCGGCAAACTGGTAGTCGCCCAACGGGCCGACAGCCCTCACGCGACCTTCCGCCAGTTGATGGAGGAGAGCGGCCAGCTCTACCTGGTGCCGCTCAACCCCACCTACCCGAAACTGTTGTTCACCGCTGATTGCCGCATCCTGGGCGTCGTGGTGCAGGCCACGGCGAAGTTCTAGTCCGCGGTTTCGAGTTCCACCAACGCGCACCCTTCGGCGACCATTTCGCCTTCCTGGCAGAACAGCGCCTTGACTACCCCGGCCTGGGGCGCGCGGATGCTGTGCTCCATCTTCATCGCTTCGAGCACCACCAGTTGCGTGCCGGCCTCGACCGTTTGGCCGACGTCCACCAGCACCCGTACGATGCTGCCGTTCATCGGTGCCGTGAGGCCGCCCTGGTGCGACTGGTTGGCCTCGACCGCCGCAATCGGATCGAACAGGCTCACGCCCTGCATCTCGCCGTCCCAACGCAGGAAAACTTCGTGCCCGTTGCGCACTGCCAGATGTGAACGACGGACGCCCTGGTGTTCGATCACTAGCTGTTCGCCCTGCAATTTCGCGGCGTCTGCGGCCAGTGTCACCAGGCGGTCCTGGCCATTGCAGCTCAAGTGCAGCGAGACCTCGGCGGGCAGCCCTGCACGGAATCCACGGGTGTCCGCCCACGGCCCATCACCCGCAGGCAAGCTCTGCATGAAGGCTGAACCCGCCGCCTGCCAGAACGCGTCGCTCAACGTCCCGGCCACCGGCAGCAGCTCATCCTGATAGCGCGGAATGAACCCGGTATCCAATTCAGCCGCCGCAAATGCCGGATGGTCAATGATGCGCCGCAGGAAGCCCAGGTTGGTCTTCAGCCCACCCACGGCAAACTCATCGAGCATGCCCAGCAACCGCAGGCGCGCCTGTTCACGGTCTTCCCCCCAGGCAATCAGCTTGCCAAGCATCGGGTCGTAGAACGGCGAAACGTTGTCTCCTTGCTCGACACCACTGTCCACGCGACGCCCCGGGCCGGGGGCGGATTCGCGGTACAGCGCCAGGTGCCCGGTGGCGGGCAGGAAGTCGTTGGCGGGGTCCTCGGCATACAAGCGAACTTCAATTGCATGGCCGATCAGCGGCACCTGCTCCTGGGTGATCGGCAGCGCTTCGCCCTGGGCGACACGAATCTGCCAGGCCACCAGGTCGAGGCCGGTAATCGCTTCGGTGACGGGGTGTTCCACCTGCAGCCGCGTGTTCATCTCCATAAAGAAAAACTCGCCACGGGCGTCCAGCAAAAACTCAACGGTGCCCGCGCCGACATAACCGATGGCCTGGGCCGCACGCACCGCCGCTTTGCCCATCGCCTTGCGCTGTGCAACGCTCAGCCCCGGTGCCGGCGCCTCCTCGACGACCTTTTGATGGCGGCGTTGGATCGAGCAATCCCGCTCATTGAGGTACAGGCAATGCCCATGCTGATCGGCAAACACCTGGATCTCTACGTGGCGTGGCTTGAGCAGGTATTTCTCCACCAGCATCTGCCCATTGCCGAAGGACGACAGCGCCTCACGCTGGGCCGAGGCGAGCGCTTCGGCGAGTTGGCTGACATCCTCCACCACCTTCATGCCCTTGCCGCCGCCACCGGCCGTGGCCTTGAGCAGCACCGGATAGCCGATGCGCTCGCAGGCGGCGCGGAAGGTGTCCAGGTCCTGTTCTGTGCCGTGATACCCCGGCACCAGGGGCACGCCGGCGGTTTCCATCAGAGCCTTGGCCGCGGATTTACTGCCCATGGCGTCGATGGCCGAGGCGGGCGGCCCGAGAAAGATCAGGCCCGCCGCTTCGATCGCCCGGGCAAACTCGGCGTTTTCCGACAGGAAGCCGTAGCCTGGGTGAATGGCCTGGGCACCGCTGGCCTGGGCGGCGGCGATTAGTTTGTCGATTTGCAGGTAGCTCTCGGTGGCCTTGCTGCCCCCCAGGTCGACACGAATATCCGCCTCGCGGCTGTGTCGCGCATCACGGTCGACGGCGCTGTGCACCGCCACGGTGGTCAGGCCCATGGCCTTGGCGGTGCGCATTACCCGGCAGGCAATCTCGCCGCGGTTGGCCACCAGCACGGTGGTCAATGTGCTCATGAACGTGGCTCCTGGGGCTGCCAGATGGGCGGGCGTTTTTGCAGGAACGCGCGCAAACCCTCCTGGCCTTCGGCGCTGACACGGATGCGCGCAATGGCATTTTCGCAATAGCGGCGCAGGGCAGGGGTGAGCGCGCCGTTTCCGACTTCGCGCAACAGGTCCTTGCTGGCGCGCATCGCCGACGGGCTGTTTTGCAGCAGGTTGGAGATCCACTGTTCCACCTGCTGGTCCAGTTCGCCACTCGGGTAGCTTTCCGCCAGCAGGCCGATTTCCCGTGCACGCTGGCCGCCAAACCGCTCGGCGGTCAGGGCATAGCGCCGCGCCGCACGTTCGCCGATGGCCTGCACCACGAACGGGCTGATCACGGCCGGGGCCAGGCCGATGCGCACTTCCGACAGGCAGAACTGCGCATCATCGGCGCCGATGGCCATGTCGCAACAACTGATCAGGCCCAGCGCGCCACCGTAGGCCGCGCCTTGCACCACCGCCAGGGTGGGGATTTTCAGCTTGGCCAGGTTGTACATCAGCTCGGCCAGTTCGCGGGCGTCGTCCAGGTTGGTGTGGTAATCCAGTTCGGCCGACTGCTGCATCCAGGCCAGGTCGGCGCCGGCGCTGAAGTGCCTGCCGCGTCCACGCAGCACCAGGAAACGCAGGGACGCATCAGCTTGCACATGGTCGAGGGCGATGATCAGTTCGCGGATCATCTCGGCGTTGAACGCGTTGTTCTTGGCTTCACGACTGAGCCACAGCGTGGCAAAGCCACGGCTGTCGGTGATCAGTTCGAGGGTGTTGAAATCGCTCATGGGGGACAACTCCATTTACATGCGGAACACACCGAAGCGGCTCGGCTCGATGGGGGCATTCAACGCGGCGGACAAGGCCAGGGCCAGCACGTCGCGTGTCTGCAACGGGTCGATGACGCCGTCGTCCCACAGGCGTGCGCTGGAGTAATAAGGGTGACCCTGGGTTTCATACTGGTCGAGGATCGGCTGCTTGATCGCGGCTTCCTCTTCGGCGCTGAACCCGACGCCTGCACGTTCAGCCTGCTCACGCTTGACCTGCACCAGCACGCCCGCAGCCTGTTCGGCGCCCATCACGCCAATCCGCGCGTTGGGCCACATCCACAAAAAGCGCGGGTCGTAGGCGCGCCCGCACATCCCGTAATTGCCGGCGCCAAAGCTGCCGCCGATGATCACCGTGAACTTCGGCACCTTGGCACATGCCACCGCCGTCACCAGCTTGGCGCCGTGCTTGGCAATGCCCCCGGCTTCGTATTTTTGCCCGACCATAAACCCGGTGATGTTCTGCAGGAACAGCAGGGGTATCCCGCGTTGGCAGGCCAGTTCGATAAAGTGCGCGCCTTTTTGCGCGGCCTCGGCGAACAGAATCCCGTTGTTCGCCAGGATCGCAATCGGGTAGCCGTGCAAGTGCGCAAAGCCGCACACCAGGGTAGTGCCGAACAGCGCCTTGAACTCATCGAACACCGAGCCATCCACCAGCCGTGCGATCACTTCGCGCACATCGAACGGCTGCTTGGCATCGGCCGGGATTACGCCGTAGAGCTCTTCGCTGCTGTACAGCGGCGCCACGGGCGTGCGTTGCAGCAATTGGCCCTGCTTGCGCCAATTGAGGTTGGCCACGCTGCGCCGGGCCAGGGCCAGGGCGTGTTCGTCACTGTCGGCATAGTGGTCGGCCACGCCGGAGATCTTGCAGTGCACATC
The DNA here is from genome assembly GCF_007828335.1 of Pseudomonas sp. SJZ103. Classification (NCBI taxonomy): domain Bacteria; kingdom Pseudomonadati; phylum Pseudomonadota; class Gammaproteobacteria; order Pseudomonadales; family Pseudomonadaceae; genus Pseudomonas; species Pseudomonas sp. SJZ103. The sequence continues at coordinate 178,525 of NZ_VIUN01000010.1, read as the reverse complement.
GGCACCGCCGAGGTCTTCGGCGCTCACCACTTCACCGGTAGCGGCTTTCACCAGCGGCGGGCCGGCCAGGAAGATGGTGGCTTGGTTGCGCACCATGATCGCTTCGTCGGCCATGGCCGGCACGTAGGCGCCTCCGGCGGTGCACGAGCCCATTACTACGGCGATCTGCGGGATGCCCTGGGCACTCATGTTGGCCTGGTTGAAGAAGATCCGCCCGAAGTGTTCGCGGTCGGGAAACACTTCATCCTGGCGCGGCAGGTTGGCGCCGCCGGAGTCCACCAGGTAAATGCACGGCAGGCGGTTTTGCTCGGCGATGGTCTGGGCGCGCAGGTGTTTTTTCACCGTGAGCGGGTAGTAGGAACCGCCTTTCACGGTGGCGTCGTTGGCGACGATCATGCATTCGACGCCTTCCACGCGGCCGATCCCGGCAATCACGCCGGCCGCCGGCACGTCTTCGCCATACACCTGATGAGCGGCCAGTTGGCTGAGTTCAAGGAACGGCGAGCCCGGGTCCAGCAGGCGATTGATGCGCTCGCGCGGCAGCAGTTTGCCACGCGAGGTATGGCGCTCCTGGGCCTTGGCACCGCCGCCTTGCTGCACGTGGGCAAGCAAGGTGTGCAGGGCGTCGACCTGTTGGCGCATCGCTGCGCTGTTGCTGGCGAACTCCGCGGAGCGTGGGTTGAGCTGGGTATGCAAGGTGGCCATGGGGCGCTCCTTCAGCGGGTTTCGTTGAAGAGTTCGCGACCGATCAGCATCCGCCGAATTTCACTGGTGCCAGCGCCGATTTCATACAGCTTGGCGTCCCGCAGCAGGCGCCCGGCGGGGAATTCATTGATATAGCCATTGCCACCGAGGATCTGGATCGCGTCGAGGGCCATTTGCGTGGCGCGTTCGGCGCTGTAGAGGATTACCCCGGCCGCATCCTTGCGCGTGGTTTCGCCGCGCTCGCAGGCCTGGGCCACCGCATAGAGGTAGGCGCGGCTGGCGTTGAGTTGGGTGTACATGTCGGCGACCTTGCCCTGGATCAGTTGGAATTCGCCGATGCTTTGGCCGAACTGCTTGCGATCGTGGATGTAGGGCACGATCAGGTCCATGCACGCCTGCATGATCCCGGTGGGACCGCCGGACAGCACCACGCGCTCGTAATCGAGGCCGCTCATCAGCACTTTTACACCGCCGTTGAGCACGCCGAGGATGTTTTCCTCCGGCACGTGCACGTCATCGAAGAACAGCTCGCAGGTGTTGGAGCCGCGCATGCCGAGCTTGTCGAACTTGTTGCTGCGGCTGAAGCCTTTCCAGTCGCGCTCGACGATAAACGCGGTGATGCCGTGCGGGCCCTTTTCCAGGTCGGTCTTGGCGTAGATCACATAGGTGCTGGCGTCGGGGCCGTTGGTGATCCAGGTCTTGCTGCCGTTGAGCACATAGTGGTCGCCGTGCTTGTCGGCGCGCAGTTTCATCGAGACCACATCGGAACCGGCGTTCGGCTCGCTCATGGCCAGGGCGCCGACGTGTTCGCCGCTGATCAGTTTGGGCAGGTACTTGAGTTTCTGCTCGTGACTCCCGTTGCGGTTGATCTGGTTCACACACAGGTTGGAATGAGCGCCGTAGGACAGCGCCACCGAGGCCGAGCCACGGCTGATTTCTTCCATGCTTACCACGTGGGCCAGGTAGCCCAGGCCGGCGCCGCCGTATTCTTCCGGCACGGTGATGCCCAGCAGGCCCATATCCCCGAACTTGCGCCACAGGTCGGCGGGGAACAGGTTGTCGATGTCGATCTGTGCTGCACGGGGCGCGATTTCCTTGGCCACGAAGGACTTCACCTGGTCGCGCAGCATGTCGATGGTTTCACTGAGGGCGAAGTTCAGGGACGGGTAACTCATGGACAGGCACCTTAATGTGAGCTTTGTTGTTGTGTGGATGGCGCGCCAGGGAAGGGCGCTCACCTTTACGTTAACGTAAGCTTGCGTTACGGCGCTGTCAATCGTAGTTTACGTATACGTCAACCTACAAAAAAGACAACAGGGGTCGTTATGGATCAACCGCATCCGAGCTACAGCCGTGGCTCCCAGGACAAGAGCTTGCTGGCCATGACGATTGGCCAAGCTTTCGATCACACCGTGGCGCAATACCCCGATGGTGAAGCCCTTGTGGTGCGCCATCAGCAGCGCCGCTACACCTGGCGGCAACTGGCCGAGACCGTCGATATGCACGCCCGTGCGTTCCTGGCCTTGGGGATGCAAACCGGCGATCGCCTGGGCATCTGGGCGCCCAATTGCGCCGAGTGGTGCATCAGCCAGATCGCCAGCGCCAAGATTGGCGTGATCCTGGTCAATATCAACCCGGCGTACCGCAGCAGTGAACTGGACTACGTGCTCAAGCAGTCCGGCTGCGAGTGGCTGGTGTGCGCCGGCTCGTTCAAGACCTCTGACTACCACGCGATGTTGCAGGAACTACGGCCTGAGCTGCGCGGCATGATCAGCCTCGACCCCAGCCCGCCCCCGGGATTCCTGCCCTGGTCGGAACTGGCGGCCCTCGGTGCAGGCCTGCCGCCCGAGCAGTTGCACAGCCGCCAGGCCAGCCTGTACTTCGATCAAGCCGTCAATATCCAGTACACCTCCGGCACCACCGGTTTCCCCAAGGGCGCCACCCTCAGTCATCACAACATCCTCAATAACGGCTATATGGTCGGCGAAAGCCTGGGCCTCACCGCGCAGGACCGCCTGGTGATCCCGGTGCCGCTGTACCACTGCTTCGGCATGGTGATGGGCAACCTGGGCTGCATCACCCACGGCACCACCATGATCTACCCGAATGATGGCTTCGACCCGCTGCTGACCCTCACCGCCGTGGCCGAAGAGCGCGCCACCGGCCTGTACGGCGTGCCCACCATGTTCATCGCCCTGCTCGATCACCCGCGCCGGGGCGAGTTCGAGCTGTCCACCCTGCGCACCGGCATCATGGCCGGCGCCACGTGCCCCATCGAGGTGATGCGCCGGGTCATCGGCGAATTGCACATGGGTGAGGTGCAGATTGCCTACGGCATGACCGAGACCAGCCCTGTGTCCCTGCAAACCGGTGCGGATGATGACTTGGAACGCCGCGTGACCACCGTCGGCCGCACCCAGCCGCAACTGGAAAGCAAGATCATCGATGAAGCCGGTAACACGCTGCCCCGTGGCCAGGTCGGCGAACTGTGCACCCGTGGCTACAGCGTGATGCTCGGCTACTGGAACAACCCTGACGGCACCCGCGACGCCATCGACGCTGAGGGTTGGATGCACACCGGCGACCTGGCAACCATGGATGCCCACGGCTATGTGTGCATCGCCGGGCGCAACAAGGACATGATCATTCGCGGTGGCGAGAACGTGTACCCGCGCGAGGTGGAAGAGTTTTTCTTCACCCACCCGGCGGTGGCCGATGTGCAGGTCATCGGCATTCCGGATGAGCGCTACGGCGAGGAGATCGTGGCCTGGGTCAAGTTGCATCCGGGCCATGTGGCCGACGACCTGGAACTGCAGGCCTGGTGCAAGGGCCGCATTGCACACTTCAAGACGCCCCGGTATTTCAAGTTCGTGGAGGAGTTTCCGATGACGGTGACGGGCAAGATCCAGAAATTCCGCATGCGTGAGATCAGCCTTGAGGAGCTGAGCATCAACCGCTGAAACGGGGTGCATTCCTACCGCGCCCCGCGCGGAGGTGTTGCCTAGAGTGGCGCATTATTTCGCCACTCGAAGGCTATACGCATGACAGACAACATCACGGCCCCTCCTGCAGACAGGGTTTCGGACGCGCAAAGTCCGCACCTGAGCGTCATCAGGGACAATATCCCCGACTGGTATACCGAGGCGCAGGGCAGCCGCAAAGCTGAACTGGCGTCATTGGATTTGCGTATTCCTGATTGGTACAAAAAGGCCTCGCAGGCTGACAGGGACCGGCTGGGTAAGGTCCACAAGCGCAGCAGGGCGTCGTTGAACCAATTGGATCAGATGCTCGGTGAACTGAAACCGCCGGCAGAGTATGCCGAGCCATTGTTGGCGGACGCGATCGAAAAAAAGTTCGGGCAACGGCTGGATACCAGAAAGGTGTTCTATGCCCGCAAGCTGGAACAGACCACCTGCGACGCGCAGCTCACTGAGGTTTCGACCACGCGCGTCAGCGAATTGGGCCCGCAGTTTTATTCTTATAAAGGTGTCAGCCTGTTGGAGGCGGCGCTGAACAACTTTGCTCCGGAACAGGCGAGCGAGCCGGTGTGTAAGGACTGTCACTTGATCACCCGGTACGACTTTTACCGGCATTCAAGCGCGCAGGTGCATCCCTCAGCCAACGTCCAGTCGCTCAAACTCGACATCCAGGCCCACGCGTTTGCCCAACTGTGCAGGGAGCTGGATCTGGGGCGTTCCTACTACGAATATCTGCGAGCCGCCATCAACCACCACCTTGCGCCAGGAACCCAGAACCAGCCGGCGGGCAAGTTGTTTAGCAGCCTGATCATCAGCCATCAAAACCAGTTGGAACTGGCGGCAGACATCGCCTTGATGAAGGGCGATATCCAGCCTGCGCAACACCAGTTGATCAACGACGTTTTGGTGAGTCAGTCGAGCGGCAAGTGGTCAGGACACACAGTGAAGTTTTCGCCGTTGCGGCTGTGTAACCTCTACATCGAGAACATCCTGATCATCGGTCCGGTGGAGTGGCGGGTAAACATAAGGAATGCCCAGCTCCTGCCGATGCCCTGCATGGTGTATATCCCTGGCGACCCCCTCCATCCCCTCAAGAGCTATGACCACATAGCCGCCTTTACCGACCATTTGACCACCCGCCTGTGCCGTGATGAATACCGCAAATTCTTCAGCCAGTTCGTGCCGCTCGCCCATCAGGACAGTTTTTTTACCCGGCTCAAGGTCTTGCTTGATCCAGGCGCGGCGCATGCCGAGGATCAGGATTTTGTTCCGGCAAATAAAGCTCGAATCACCGACCAGGGGACGTACGGTGTTTCATGGTCTGATGTCTGGATGGACTGCGCGACGCAGCGTATCCGGCTGATCATGAACAACGCCAGTACCGCCGTGGTCTCCACTCAATCGAAGAATGATCAGGCGTATAACGCCTGGCTCTGGTCGTGGGGAAGCACGGCACTGGATATTCTCAATCTGGCTTCTTTCGTGGTGCCCTTCCTGGGGGAGGCCATGCTGGTCGTTGCGGCCGTGCAGATGGTCTATGAGATAGGCGAAGGTATTGAAGCGTGGTCCGAAGGCGACACTCGCACGGCCTGGGCGCACTTTTCGGCGGTGGGTCTGGATCTGGCGGGGCTGGCGGTGCCCAAAGTGCTGATGGCAGCCAAAGACACGGCATTTATCAAGCGTCTGGTGCATGTGGAGTTCGGTGGGCGCACGCGTTTGCACAGTGTCAATCCGGGCCAATACCTGCACCGGATCGCCTTGCCCGAAGGGCTGCGGCCGAACGCGCAGGGGCTGTATGCCCATGAGGGAGGCCTCTATCTGCCGGCAACTGACGGTGGTCACTACAAGGTCGTCACCGGCGCCGAGGGTGAATCCAGGCTCTTGCACCCCGACGGCGATTCACGTTATGCGCCACGCATTCACCATAACGGTATGGGCGCCTGGGTCCATGAGTTCGAACAACCCCTGACGTGGGACCGCAAGACACTGCTCCGGCGTATTGGCCATACGGTCGATCACCTGAGCGATAGCCAGCTTGAGCAGGCGAGGCTATTCAGCGGAGTGTCGGATGACGAGTTGCGTCAGGTGTTTATCGAGCATCGGGCGCCGCCGCCACTCTTCAGAGACATGCTCCGGCGATTTGAGTGCGACGCCAAGCATCAGGCTTTTATCGATCGGCTGAGCAGCCCCGACCCCAATGTGTTCAGTCGCGTCAACTGGTTCATGCAAGTCAAGTTGTTGATCGACAATGGTATGTGGCCTGAATCGCGGGTGCTGATAGCCTTTGATTCCGAGGGCAATCTGACGTGGCTTTCAGGCAAAGTGAGAAGACCACGTGACGTGGTCAAGTTGCAGCCTGAACAGCTCGGCAGTGGGGTCCTGTTCCCCGCCATGCTTAATCAACTGACTGAAGGTGAAATACGCCAGTTGCTGGATGAAGACGAGGTCGAGCAGGAGATACACGCGGAACAGGTGATGCTGGGCATCATTACGCGCGGTGAGCGTTCGGTTGACGGTAAACCGACATTCGCCGAAGAACGTATGGCGCAACTGATGCGTGCGCAGCGTACACCTGCAGCCAGGGCCGCAAGGTACCGGGATCGATTGCTGACAGCGGCTAAAAACACCCGGAATGAGCTGTTCAATCTGGAAATGTCGGCCGGTGATATCTCCAGTGATGTCCATGTCCAGTGGCTCCAGCGCAGCTTTCCCAGCCTGCCTAAATTGGCCGCCGAAGAAATAGTCGCCCACGCCAGGCCCGAAGAGTTGGCACGTTGCATTGAACCCACATCACGCTTGCCGTTGCGGTTGGCCGAAGAGGCACGCCGTTACGCGCAAAAGGCGCGTGTCATGCGGGCGCATGCCGACCTGCTGTTCGACAACCCGTTGACAATGGACGGTGTACACCTGGCGCTGCACAAGCTGGCCGCCATTCCGGGGCAACTGGAAGGGGTGTGTATTGAGCTGCGGGCCGATACGTATGAGGGGGCTGTGCTGGACCGGGTCGGCGATGCGACCGCCCCCAGGCAGCTTCGTCTGATCCGCAGCGACATGAAGGAGTGGATGTTATACAGCGTGCCGCAGCAAAGACTCTATTGTCGCAGTGACAAAGACGCATTTTTCAGCGCGCTGTGGTTCGCCAGCGGCGGGCAGTTCACCCACCGGACAGCGTTACTGTCCTCCACCCAGGCCTTGAAAGGGCAACTGGGGCGCCTGCCACTGAGCGAGCAGGCAAGCCGGCGTGCGCTGGGCCTGCAAACGATCAGGCCTGGATTCAAATCACCGATGCGCCTGGCGGATGGGCGCATCGGTTATCCGCTGAGTCCGGTGGGGGGCGCGGCACAGCGTCCGTTTGTTTGCACAATGAAAGCGATGGTGCTTTACCCCTCGAAGTCCCTGGCTGAAGTCGAGACCCTGCTAGGGCTTCAAGGTGCGGCGGATGCTGTGCTATTGGCGAGGCTGGCGCACCTGGAAACGGAGTTTTTCGATCTGAATAAAGCGCTGGTGAACTGGCAGGAGGAGGAGTCGGGCTATGCGAGTGCCAGGCGCAGAGTGTCGGCGACGATCAACGAAGTCTGGCAGCGAGGTGGCGCGCAGGCATTCGCGGGGGATGGCACACCCATCGGCCATGTGCTGGATCTATCCGAAGAAGCGGTCGGTGAGCTGCCTGCGATTACCGCCAATATGGATCATGTGGGCCATCTGAAGTTACGTCGAATGGGGCTTTCAGACCGTTCTTTGCCTTTTCTGCAGGCATTTGGCGGCTTGCGCTGGTTGAACCTGAGCGAAAACAATTTCACCCAACTGCCGGCGCTTCGAAACGGCGGGGCAGGGCTGACCAAACTCAACTTGAAGAGCAATGACATCCAACTGACCGAGCAGAGCCGAACGCGCCTGGAGAGCATGCAGCAGTTGAAGATTTTGAATCTGGGACACAATCGACGTTTGGGATGGTCGGCCGATGTAAGCCGCTTACGCGAGTTGAACCAGTTGTATCTGCCGAACACCGGCACCACCCGATTTCCCGTCGGCGTCGAACGTTTGCCTGCTCTCGCCCGTATCGACCTGCATGCAAACCAGATCACCACGTTGCCTGAATACGCTTATCAGCACCGGGAGCGCATCAACGTGCACGAAAATCCCTTGTCGGCGGCCACCCTTGCGCGCCTTCAAATGGGCGAGCCCTTGATGCAATGGGGCGAGCACGTCACCGTGGATGAGGCGCGTGATCTCTGGCTGGGCGAGCCATCGGCCGCAGAGCTGACACGGCGTGGTGGGATCTGGGACGAACTGCGGAGCATTCCTGAGTCGGCGGCTTTTTTTACCGTATTGGCCGATACCACCCGCAGTGCCGAGTACGCCAGTGCAGTGACCCGCCCCTCACTGGCGCAGCGAGTGTGGGACATGCTTGAGGCCGCAAGTGAAAGCCAGGCTATTCGCGAATCGCTGTTTACCACCGCCGATGATCGAGTCACCTGTGGCGACGGCAGTTCGGTTGAATTCATGAACCTTGAAAGCGAGCTGATGGGGGCCAGGGCACTGGAAATGGTGGGAACGGAGCACGTTGAAGGCTCGCTGATCGCTACGGGCAGGAAGCTGTTTCGTTTAACCCTGGTGGACGCCATTGCTCAGCGGGATGTCGAGGCCAGGGGGCCTGGGTTTACTGAACAGGTCGAAGTCATCCTGGCATACCGTACCCTGCTTGCAGACCGGCTTGAGTTGCCGGTCAAGTCCCGCGAGATGCTGTTTCCCCAGCAGGCCAATGTGAGTCAGGCAGCGATCGACGGAGCCTATGCGCAGGTGCTGAGGGACGAGCGCAATACCGCTGCCGAAGAGACTTTTTTGACCGGGCGACTGTTCTGGGAAACACATCTTCGCAGTCGATACCCCCAGGAGCTCAAGGCATTGATGACACCGGAGCTTGATCTGATCGACGAGAAAAGCACCGCGTTATTTGAGCTTTCGGATCTGCAAGGCGAGCAGGTTAGCGCCGCAGACCAGGCCACAAAAGACCAGTGGCAGGCGATGCATGACCAGGTGACTGACCGGCTGGCCGGCCTCTTGGGCAGGCGCCGGGATGAAATACTCGTGAACGGCGCGATGCAGAGTGCGTTTTTTGAGAGCGAACTCAAGCAGTTGGGAGTGGAGCGGCAGGCGCTGGAACAACGATCACTGCGAATCTTGACCCGCAGGGTGCTCAACAACTTCGCCGCCACCCAAGGAACACCGCTTTAAATACCAGGGTGCAGACAGCACAAAGGGGACCCGGAGGTCCCCTTTAATTTGTCGTTGCGTGCTCTTTTTTTATTATTGAGGGGCGGTCTATTGTTGTTTTTGGCAACCGTTACCCTTTACCGCTGTTTTTGGCGACCCCCATCCGGGGTCAAGAGCAAACGTATTTTTTTGAGCGCTGATCTGCTTCTTCGTTAACGATCCAACCAGTGGGTAGCTACCTGAGGTAGTTTTATTTTTCTCTAACCGGTTGCGGGTTTCGGCATGCCGGACCCTGCGAAGCACATCTTCTCCAAAAAAATCTGTTAGCTGCGTCTCTGCCGTGTTGTTTTTGTTATGTCAGAGTCGTTTCGTCTTATTTTTATTAGGTTTGGTGCTTTTTATTCTTGTTATGCCATAGAGATAGCAGAAGGCGTGCCAACTTTTAAAAACTCTTTGAAATCAATAAGTTAATTTTTTAGTAAGATTTTTGCTGCGGCAAATGCGACTAAATATGTTCCCGTGTTACTCGACGTGTAGCCGTGCGGTAACACATTGTCACGGCCGCGCTACTCAAACGGCGTTACGTGCCTTGGCCACGCGCGAACCCGTAGGGCGGCCCAGCACGTGACTGATTTGCAGGCCTGCGCAAATCAATGCGTCCAGGTCGATACCGGTGTCGATCCCCAGGCCATTGAGCAGGTACAGCACATCTTCGGTGGCGACGTTACCGCTGGCGCCCTTGGCGTAAGGGCAGCCGCCGAGGCCCGCAATAGAGCTGTCGAATACCGTAATGCCTTCCAGCAGGCTGGCATAGATATTGGCGATGGCCTGGCCATAGGTGTCATGGAAGTGGCCCGCCAGTTTGTCCCGTGGCACCTGCGCACCGACCACCTCGAACAGCCGCCGCGTGGTGCCCGCCGTGCCGGTGCCGATGGTGTCCCCCAGGGAGACCTCGTAGCAGCCCATGGCATACAACTCCCGCGCGACCGCCGCCACTTGCTCGGGCGCGATTTCACCTTCGTAAGGGCAACCCAACACACAGGACACATAGCCGCGCACGCTGATGCCGTGCTGCCTGGCTGCGGCCATGATCGGCGCAAAACGTTCCAGGCTTTCGCTGATGGAGCAGTTGATATTGCGCTGGGAAAACGCCTCGGAGGCCGCGGCAAACACCGCCACCTCCTTTACGCCCGCCGCCAACGCGTCCTCAAAACCACGCAGGTTTGGCGCCAGCGCACCGTAGGTGACGCCGGGCTTGCGCTGGATCTGCGCGAACACTTCGGCAGAGCCGGCCATTTGCGGCACCCATTTGGGCGAGACAAAACTGCCGACTTCGATATAGCTCAAGCCCGCCGCGCTGAGGGCGTCCACCAATTGGACCTTGTCGGCCACGCTGATGGGTTGGGCTTCGTTCTGCAAACCGTCGCGCGGGCCGACTTCCACCAGGCGTACATGGGAGGGGAGGGACATGGCAGCTACCTTCTGATCAATGGCCAACCTGGCCCATGGTGTGGGCCAGGGCCTGGGTGCAACGCTCTTCGGCGGTGTCCAGTTCCAGCTTCATTTGTTCGATGTCCAGCAGTTGCTGTTCCAACTGCTCACGGCGCTCGGCGATCTTGGCCAGCATGCTGTTGAGTTGAATCTGGTTGCCGCCGGTGGGGTCGTAGAGTTCGATCAGCTCGCGGCATTCCGCGAGGGAAAAACCGATGCGTTTGCCCCGCAGGATCAGCTTCAGGCTGACCTTGTCCCGTGCCGAATAGATGCGCTCCTGGCCCCGGCGTTCCGGGGCCAGCAAGCCTTGTTCTTCATAGAAGCGAATGGCGCGGGTAGTGATGTCGAGCTCGCGGGCGAGGTCGGAGATGCTGTAGGTCGTGCTCATGGGGGCGCTCAAGAGGGTCTTGGCGCTAAGCTAATGGCAGGTTGACGTGAACGTCAAGGGCCGCTGCGCAGCCCATCGGGGGCAAGCCCCCTCCCACAGGTAGCGTTCTTGAACCTCAGGCCTGTTGTTTATCCAGCTTCTTTTCGTGGGCGGTGACTTGCTGGCACAACTCGATCATCTGCTCGCGCATCCAGCGGTTGGCCGGATCCTGGTCGGTGCTTTCGTGCCAGTACAGGTGGGTTTCCACCGGTGGCACGTCATTGACCGGCAGGTGGAACCAGTGCAGTTCATGGCGGCGGGCGAAGCGTTCGGGCACGGTCATGACCATGTCGGTCTGCTGCAACACTTGCGAGGCCATCAGGTAATGCTGGGAGCGCAGGGCGATCTTGCGCTGGATGCCCATCTTGCCCAGGGCCAGGTCGACGTGGCCCAGACCGTTGCGGCGGCTGGAGATATGGATATGGGTCAGCGACAGGTAGTCATCCAGGGTGAATTTGTCCTTGCCCGCCATGGGATGGCTCTTGCGCATGGCGCACACGTAGCGGTCTTCCATCAGCTTGACGTGGCGCACCTGCGGGTCGGTGTTGAGCGGCGCATCCACGGCAAAATCCAGGCGCCCGGCCGCCAGTTCCTTGGTGGTTTCGCGGCGTTTGGACAGGAAACTCTCGATCACCACGGTGGGCGCCAGGCGGCGCAGGCGTTGGAACAGCAGCGGCAGAATCACCGCTTCGGTGAGGTCGGTCATGCTGATGCGGTAGGTCTTGGCCGCCTGCTGTGGGTTGAAGATGCGGCTTTCCTGCACCGACACCCGCAGCAACGACAACGCATTGCGCACCGGGCCGATGATGTTCTGCGCCATCGGCGTGGGCACCATGCCTTGGGCGGTGCGCACGAACAGCGGGTCGTTGAACGTCTCGCGCAGGCGGGCCAGAGCGTTGGACACCGCCGGCTGGGTGATGCCGACGATCTGCCCGGCACGGGTCAGGTTGGCTTCGGTGTAGATCGCGTCGAAGACGATAAAGAGGTTGAGGTCGACCTTGCTCAGATTCATTTCGTTGCGCTCTTATTGTTAGGTGGCCATATGTCGATCATATATCGGTGATGAATGTTAATACACGCCGAGAATAGGCTAGGTAAATTATCAGCGCTGTTCTAGCATCGATTGCATGACCTAAACAACCTCTCAAAGAAGGGAGCTGCTCATGGATTTCGCCTATTCGCCCAAGGTTCAGGAACTGCGTGAACGCGTCACCGCGTTCATGGACGCTTACGTCTACCCGGCCGAGCCGGTGTTCGAACGCCAAGTCAGCGAAGGCGACCGCTGGCAGCCCACCGCCATCATGGAAGAGCTGAAAGCCAAGGCGAAAGCTGAAGGCCTGTGGAACCTGTTCCTGCCCGAATCCGAACTGGGCGCCGGCCTGACCAACCTTGAATACGCACCCCTGGCCGAGATCATGGGCCGCTCGCTGCTGGGCCCGGAGCCGTTCAACTGCTCCGCCCCCGACACCGGCAACATGGAAGTGCTGGTGCGCTACGCCAACGAAGAGCAGAAACAACGCTGGCTCGAGCCGCTGCTGCGCGGTGAGATCCGTTCGGCCTTCGCGATGACCGAGCCCGATGTGGCGTCTTCGGACGCCACCAACATGGCCGCCCGCGCCGAGCGCCAGGGCGACGAGTGGGTGATCAACGGCAAGAAGTGGTGGACCTCCGGCGCCTGCGACCCGCGCTGCAAGATCCTGATCTTCATGGGCCTGAGCAACCCGGATGCACCGCGCCACCAGCAGCACTCGATGATCCTGGTGCCGGTGGACGCCCCTGGGGTGAAAATCGTACGCCCGCTGCCGGTGTTCGGCTACGACGACGCGCCCCACGGTCACGCCGAAGTGCTGTTCGACAATGTCCGTGTGCCGTACGAAAACGTACTGCTGGGTGAAGGCCGAGGCTTCGAGATTGCCCAAGGCCGGCTTGGCCCAGGCCGTATCCACCACTGCATGCGCTCCATCGGCATGGCCGAGCGCGCGCTGGAACTGATGTGCAAACGCTCCGTCAGCCGCACCGCGTTCGGCAAGCCTTTGGCGCGCCTGGGCGGCAATATCGACAAAATCGCCGACTCACGCATGGAAATCGACATGGCGCGCCTGCTGACGCTGAAAGCGGCGTACATGATGGACACCGTGGGCAATAAGGTGGCGAAAAGTGAAATCGCCCAGATCAAGGTGGTGGCGCCGAACGTGGCGTTGAAGGTGATCGACCGCGCGATCCAGATCCACGGCGGCGCCGGCGTCTCCAACGACTTCCCGCTGGCCTACATGTACGCAATGCAACGTACCCTGCGCCTGGCCGACGGCCCGGACGAAGTGCACCGCGCGGCAATCGGCAAGTTCGAGATCGGCAAGTATGTGCCTAAAGAGTTGATGCGCAGCGGGCAGTAACACCGCGTCGCCCGCATCGGGGGCAAGCTCCCTCCCACATTTTGATTTGGGAATACATTCAAAGTGTGGGAGGGGGCTTGCCCCCGATGAGGCCATTCCGAACACCGCAAGGCTAAGCCCTCAGTACACCCAAACCTCCACCCGCCGATTCTTGATCCGCCCCTCATCCGCCGTGTTCGCCGCCACCGGCATCTGTGCGCCGAAGCCGCGAATATCGCGCAATACTACGCCGTTCTTGACCAGCTCCCGGCGTACCGCCATCGCCCGTAGCTTCGACAGCAGCGCCGCCCGTTGCGGGTCATTCTTGGCGTCGCCGAATCCCACCAGCGTTACCTGCTTGTCGAGTTTGGCGTGGCTCTTTATATAGGCCACGACGCGCTGCACATCCTGGCGCGCCTTGTTGTCCAGGCTGGCGCTGCCTTCCTCGAAGCGAAAATTCACCGTCAAACGCTGGGCGTCACGGGCAATCGCTTGGTAGTCGTCAGGCATCGAGGGACGGGGTTGCACCGTCATCGCCTGCACCTGCTGGGCGATAAACCCGTTGGCCGCCACAATCGCCTGGCCTTTGCTGCTCTGGGCAAAGTCCACCAGCGCCTTGGCCCACGGGTTGCTGGAGGACGGCGGCAGGTAGAAAAACAGCCGACGTGACAGCGGGTAATCCTCGGTGGCAATCAGGCTGTTCAATGGCAGCATCGGTTGCGAGTCGCCATCGACAATCGCCACCGCCTTGGCCTGGCGCACGTAAGGCAAGCCGATAAAGCCGATGCCCTGGGGATCCTGGCTCACCGCATCGGACAACGCTTCGCTGGACTCGAAGCGCTTGGCGGACGCGGCCAGGGGCTTGCCGCGCAAGCGCAGCACCAGTTCCTTGAAGGTGTCATAGGTGCCGGATTGGTCATCCCGCGCGTACAAATGAATGGCACCGCCGATACCGCCCAGCGCTTCCCAGGTGTCGATCTCGCCGTTGAAGATCTGCGCCAGTTGCTCGGTGTTCAACGTATTCAGTGGGTTGCGCGGGTTGAGGATAATGGCCAGGCCGTCGATGGCGATCACCTGTTCGGCCTCGGGGCTTTTAAGATCGCCCAGGGGTTCGAGGTCCACCAGTTCGCTGTCCTTGATCGGACGGGAAGACGCAGCCAAGTCGGCGCTGGCTTTTTTCAGCGCGGCAAACCCGGTGCTGGAGCCATGGGCCGCCACCTCGACGGTCACTGTCTTGCCCTGGCGCGTCTTGCCGACCACGCGCTGTTCATTGGCGCCCTCGGTCGGTTCGCTGTGCACCGCCTGCAGGCCCTGATGCTCCATCAAGCCCTTGACCAGCGCCGGCCCCAACGCCGCGCCAATGGTGTTGGAACCCTGGATGCGCAAAGCCGGGCCTTGGTCGGGAACGGGTAGGGGGGCAGCCACAACGGAGAAGGAAAATGCGCAACACAACAGGAACAGAACGCGCAGCATCATGCCGGCACCTTCTCAAGCCAAAGGGAGTGCTGCGAGATTAAGTCAGTTGGATTTCAGTAATGTGACTGACAGTCAGCTTATCTGTTACTGATACACCGCGATCGGGGTGTAAGCCCCCTCCCTCATTTGGTCCGAGCACAGTCAGGGCGATCAGCTGAGTTCAAGCCAGATCGGTGCATGGTCCGACGGTTTCTCCAAACCCCGCAGGTCATAATCCACGCCCGCATCCTTGACCCGCGGCACCAGGCCGGTTGACGCCATGATCACGTCAATGCGCAGCCCACGCTTGGGCTCATCCTCGAACCCACGGCTGCGGTAGTCGAACCAGCTGAAACGGTCGGCCACCTCGGGGTTGAGGTGCCGGAAACTGTCCACCAGGCCCCAATTCTTCAGGCGCGCCATCCATTCGCGCTCTTCGGGCAGGAAGCTGCACTTGCCGGTTTTCAGCCAGCGCTTGGCGTTGTCGGCGCCGATGCCGATGTCGCAGTCTTCCGGGGAAATATTTACGTCGCCCATCACCACCAGGGCCTGGTCGTTGCTGAACTGGCTTTCCAGCAGGTGTTGCAAGTCTGCGTAGAAGCGCTGCTTGGCCGGAAACTTGGTCGGATGGTCGCGGCTTTCACCTTGTGGGAAATAGCCGTTCATGATGGTGATCGGCTGGCCGTTTTCATCGGCGAAGGTGCCCCAGATAAAGCGGCGCTGGGCGTCTTCTTCATCGCTGGCAAAGCCCTTGTGCACGCTCAATGCTTCTTTGCGCGAGAGCAGTGCCACGCCGTAGTGGCCTTTTTGCCCGTGGTAGTACACGTGATAGCCCAGGGCCTGCACTTCGGCCAGGGGGAACTGGTCGTCGTGGACCTTGGTTTCCTGCAGGCCGATGACGTCGGGTTGGTGTTTTTCAATCAGTGCCGCCAGCTGATGAGGGCGGGCGCGCAGCCCGTTGATATTGAAGGAGACGATTTTCATGGTCGGCGGTCCAGTCTGGCAAAAGGGCGATGCTAGCGGACAAGTCGGACGGGGGCCAGCGTGGCGGTAGGACAGATGCACTGCTAATGTCTGGGAACGACTGGTGCTGCGTAGGTTCGTACCCATAAGAACGCCATCTATTGAGTGGCGCCCAGGGAGATTGACTGTATGACTGACACTGCCATTGGCGAAGTTCGCCTGCTCAACAGCGGCTATTCCCGCGAAGCCCGCTCCCTGCTGTACCAGGCCTATCGGCATGAGCCGACGTTTGCCTACATCTTTGAAGCTGAACGCGCAGGCTATGAACAACGGGTACGCGCCACGGTGCGCGAACTGGTCAAGCAGCATTTCTTCCAGAAACTTCCGGCGATTGGGCTGTTCATCAACGACCGCCTGATCGGCATCGCGCTGATCGCGCCCCCACAGCGGCGCCTGGGGATTACCGAAAGCTGGGCCTGGCAATTGCGCATGTGGTTGAGCACCGGCGTGCGCGGCACCCGGCGCTACTTGGACTACCACTATGCGGTAATGGCCTGCTTGCCTAACGAGTCGGTGCATGTGTTGCCGCTGATGGGCATTCACCCGCAATTCCAGGGCAAGCACTACGGTGAACAGCTGCTGGGAGCGGTGCACAACTGGTGCGCGGAAGACCCGCACTCATCCGGTGTGGTACTGGATACGGGGAATTCGCGCTATCTGGAGTTCTACAAGCGCCAGGGCTATGAAGAGATCGGCGAAGTGGCGGTAGGACCGATTCTGGAACACGTATTTTTCCACCCCAATCCGCAGGTGTTACATGCTGCAACGGCTTAGCGCAGAATTTTTCAGAATCGTCTGAGTTCTAAGTTTCTCCCCAGCTCGTGTAGCATCCGCGCCTATGAAGTTTCCAGGAAGATTTACCAGCGGCTTGGTTCTGCTGTTCACAAGCTGCGGCGCATTCGCGCAAAGCGAATTGGACGTGCGGATCAAGCCTTCAAACGACGCGTTGAAAGCCAACATCGAAGGCTATATCGGTGGCGTGGGCGAGCGTGATGAAGAGGCCTTGCTGCGGTTCAGCCGTGGTGCCGAAGAGCAGGCGCGCAAAGCCGCCCAGGCACTCGGTTTCTATCAGCCCCGGATCGAAAGCGATGTGAAGGGCGGCGAGAACCCGCGCCTGATCCTCACCATCGACCCCGGCGAACCGGTGCATTTGCGCAACGTGAACATTCGGGTCGACGGCCCTGCCGCGAACCTCAAGGCCTTTCGCGTGCCCGCCAGCGATGACCTCAAGTCCGGCGCCGTGCTCAATCACGGCCACTACGAAGACGCCAAGCGTCTTATCCAGAACCAGTCCTCGCGCTACGGCTTTTTCAGCGGGCGCTTCACCAGTCAGAAACTCTCGGTAGACCCCCAGGCCGGCGTCGCCGATATCGAACTCATCTATGACAGCGGCCCGCGCTACACGTTGGGCAAGGTTAGCTTTGCCGGCGATACGCCCTTTGACGAAGAGCTGCTGCAACGCATGGTGCCGTTTAAAAGTGGCGCCCCCTACGATTCCGAACTGATCGCCGAACTTAACCAGAACCTGCAAGCCAGCGGCTTTTTCGAAGGCGTGCGCGTCGACGCGGCCCCCGCGGCTTCGGCCAATGATGTGATTCCGGTGGCCGTCAACCTGGAGACCCGCAAGCCCCGCACCATGGGCCTGGGCCTGGGTTTCTCCACCGACGTCGGCCCGCGCGGCAAGGCCAACTGGACGCGCCACTGGGTCAATCCCCAGGGCCACAGCTATGGCTGGGAAGCCGAGTTGTCGGCGCCACGGCAGAACGTTGGGCTGTGGTACGACATCCCGCTCGACCCGCCGCTCACCGATAAGCTGCGTTTTGCCGGCGGTTACCAGAATGAAGAAATCGCCAACACCGACACCTTGAGTAAATTGCTCACCCTCGGGCCCGAATGGCACAGCAAGTTGCCCAGTGGCTGGACGCGGGTGATCTCGCTCAAATACCAGCGCGAAGAATATCGCCTGGGCAATGACTCGGGCCTGAGTAACCTGGTGATGCCGGGGATCAGTTATTCCTACCTGCGCAGCGATAACCGCATCGACCCCCACAACGGCTACCGCCTGCAATTCGACAGCAAGGTGGCCAAGGAGGGGTTGGGGTCCGACACCAACCTGCTTTACGGCACGGCCATGGTCAAGGGCCTGACCACCCTGTGGGACAACCACCGTTTCCTGGCACGGGCGCAGGTCGGCGGCAGTGCGACAAACGGCTACAAGTCGGTGCCGCCGTCATTGCGCTTCTTCGCCGGTGGCGACCAGAGCGTGCGCGGTTACGAGTACCAGACCCTGTCACCCGAGAATGACCGGGGCGACCGTATCGGCGGCCGCTACATGGTGGCCCTGAGCGCCGAGTATCAATATTCCATCGCCGAAAAATGGCGGATCGCGACGTTTATCGACCAGGGCAACTCGTTCAACTCCCTGGACTTGCCCAGCCTGAAAACCGGCGTCGGCGTCGGCATTCGCTGGGTCTCGCCGGTCGGTCCGATCCGCTTGGACCTGGCCCATGCCCTGGAAGACCCGGGCGGCGTTCGATTGCACTTTTCCATGGGGCCTGAGCTGTGATGCGTGGTGTGAAAATAGCGGGGCTGGCCGTGTTGGCCATCCTTGCGGTGCTGTTGCTGGCCCTGTGGGCGGTCCTCGGTACCCAGGCGGGCAGTCGCTGGGCGCTGGGGCGTGTACCGGGGTTGAGCGTGGAGAATTTCCAGGGCCGTCTGGGCGGCCAGTGGAGCGCCGATCATCTGGTGTGGGCGCAAGACGGCAGTCGCGTCGAACTCGATGCCCCGACGTTTGACTGGTCACCGGCGTGCCTGCTGCGCATGACCCTGTGCATCAATCGCCTGGACGTGGAGCAAGTCCGCCTGGACGTTGCGCCGAGCACCGAAGAGAGCAGCGGGCCGATTCAATTGCCCGACCTGAAGCTGCCCGTTTCCATTCAGTTGGGCGACGTTCGTGTCGGCAGCCTGCTGTTTAACGGCAGCGAAGAACTCAAGGGCCTGCAACTGGGCGCGCACTGGACCGCCGCCGGCATGCAGATTGACGCGGTGCACCTGCAACGGGACGGCCTGGTGCTGGACCTGAACGGCCTGTTGCAACCCAGTGGCGACTGGCCGCTGACCGCCAGCGGCAATCTGAGCCTGCCCTACGCCCCCGGCGGCGCGCCGTGGACGGTCGCGCTCAAGGTCGAGGGCGACCTGCTCAAGACCCTCAGGCTCGACGCCGACAGTAGCGGCTACCTGCCGGCCAAACTCAAGGGCGAGCTGCAACCCCTGGCGGACAACCTCCCGGCCCAGGTGCATATCACCGCCGATGGCTTCAAACCCAGCGCCGATCTGCCCGACACCTTGCAACTCAATCAACTGGACCTCACCGCCAAGGGTGACCTGGGCAGCGGTTACCAACTGCTGGGCAAGGCTGTGCTGCCGGCGGAAAAAGGCCCGGTGGACCTGCTGCTGCAAGGCAAGGTCGACGCCAAGGGCGCGCAGATCGCTGGCCTGGACCTGAATGCCGGCGACAAACAAAGCCTCAAGCTCACGGCGCAGTTGGATTGGCAACAAGGCTTCAGCGCCGAGGCCAAGATCGATTGGCTGGATTTTCCCTGGCATCGCCTCTATCCGCTGATCGACGAGCCACAGGTGGTAGTGCGCACCTTTAACGGTGAGATTTCCTACAAAGACGGCAACTACCTCGGCAACCTCAAGGCCGACCTCGACGGCCCGGCCGGCAAATTCAATGTGGTCACGCCGTTCAGTGGCGACCTCACGCAAATCTTCCTGCCGGAGCTGAAACTGACCGCCGGCCAAGGCAAGGCCGAAGGGCATCTGAACCTGCAATTTGCCGATGGCATTGCCTGGGATACCGCGTTGGACCTGTCGGCGCTGAACCCGGCGTACTGGGTGGCGGAATTGCCGGGCACGCTGGCTGGCCCCCTGCGCAGCCAAGGTGAATTCAAAAACGAACGGCTCAAACTCAACGCCGATCTCGACCTCAAGGGCCGCCTGCGCGGGCAAACCGCAGTGCTGGCGGCCAAGGCCGAAGGCGCGGGCGAGCAATGGACCCTGGCCAACCTGGATATCCGCCTGGGCGACAACCGCATCAACGGCAGCGGCAGCCTGCAGCAACGCCTGGCCGGGCAGATCGACATCAAGCTGGCGCGCCTGGCCCAGCTGTGGCCGCAGCTGCGTGGGCAGGTGAATGGCCGACTCGACGTGGCCGGCAGCCTCAAGGCGCCCCAAGGCAAACTCGACCTCAAGGGCCAGCAACTGGCGTTCGCCGATAATCGCCTGCAAAGCCTGAGCCTGGACGCGAACCTGGACAGTGCCCAGCGCGCGAAAATCGACCTCAAGGGCAGCGGCATTCAAAGCGGCGACACCCAGGTCGGCACGCTCACCGCCAGCGCCCAGGGCGACATCAGGAGCCAGAAGGTCCAACTCGACCTGGCCGGCCCCTTGGTCAAACTGGCCCTGGCCCTGGATGGCAACCTCGACAAAGGCAACTGGCGCGGCCGCCTGGCCAGTGGCGATGTGCAGGCGGGTGGCCAGGACTGGAGGCTGCAAGCGCCGGCAAAAATCGAGCGCATGGCCGACGGTAAGCTGACCTTCGCGGCCCACTGCTGGGTCTCCGGCGCCGCCAGCCTGTGCGGTGAAGACCAGCGCCTGATGCCCGAACCCAAGTTGCGCTACCACCTCAAGCAATTCCCCATCGACAGCCTGGCGGTGTTTTTGCCCAAGGACTTCGCCTGGCAGGGCAAGCTCAACGCCGACATCCAACTGGACTTGCCCGACAGCGGCCCCAAAGGCGTGGTCTCGGTGGATGCCAGTGGCGGCACCCTGCGCGTGAAGGACAAGGACCAGTGGCTGGATTTCCCCTACGACACCCTCAAGCTGGAAACCACCCTCAACCCTAAGCGTATCGACACCCAGCTGAACTTCCGTGGCGGCAAGCTCGGCGAGTTGCTGTTGCAGGCGCAGATCAACCCGTTGCCGAAAAACAAGCCGATCAGCGGCAATTTCAGCCTGACCGGCCTCGATCTCGCCGTGGCACGGCCGTTTGTGCCAATGGTCGAGAAACTCAACGGCAAGCTCAACGGCAGCGGCCGGATCTCCGGAGGATTGCTGGCGCCACAGGTCAACGGCAACCTCAACCTGGTGGGCGGCGAAGTCTCCGGGCCGGAGCTGCCCATCAGCCTTGAAGGCCTGAACGTGCAGGCGCTGATTGCCGGTGAACGCGTGCAGTTGAACGGCGCATGGCGCAGTGGCAAGGCCGGGCAGGGCAGCCTCAAGGGCCAGATCGACTGGGACCAGGCCCTGGCGGTGGACCTCAGCCTGCAAGGGTCGCAACTGCCGGTCACGGTGGAACCCTACGCCACGCTGGAAGTGGCGCCGGACCTGAAAATCAGCCTGAAGAACGACAAACTGGCGATTGCCGGCAAGGTGCGGATCCCACGCGGCGACATTACCGTGCGTGAGTTGCCGCCTTCCACCGTCAAGGTCTCGGATGACACCGTGATCGTCGGCAGCCAGACCGAAGAGGGCAAGCCGCCGATGGCCATGGCCATGGATATCGACGTGGCGGTGGGCGAAGACCAGCTCAACTTCTCGGGCTTTGGCCTGACCGCCAAGGTGCAGGGCCATGTGCACATCGGCGACAACATGGATACCCGTGGCGAGTTGTGGCTCAACGACGGTCGCTATCGTGCCTACGGGCAACGGCTCGATGTGCGCCGTGCACGCCTGCTGTTCGCCGGGCCGCTCGACCAGCCCTATCTGGATATTGAGGCGATTCGTAAGACCAACGATGTGGTGGCCGGCATCCGCCTGAGCGGCAGCGCCGAGCAGCCCACCACACAGATCTTCTCGGAACCGGCCATGAGCCAGGAGCAGGCGCTGTCCTATCTGGTGCTGGGTCGCCCGCTGAGCACCACGGGCGAAGACAACAACATGCTCGCCCAGGCCGCCCTTGGCCTGGGCCTGATGGGCAGCGCCGGGGTCACCTCGGATCTTGCCAACAAGCTGGGCATCCAGGACTTCGACCTCGACACCCAGGGCAGCGGCACCACCACGGCGGTGGTGGCCAGCGGCAAGATCACCGAGAAACTCAGCCTGCGTTACGGCGTGGGGGTGTTCGAACCGGCCAGCACCATCGCCTTGCGCTACCTGCTGAGCAAGAGGGTGTACCTGGAAGTGGCGAGTGGTGTGGCCAGTTCCCTCGACATCTTCTACAAGCGCGATTTCTAGATCCTTTCGCAGTACAAAATGTGGGAGGGGGCTTGCCCCCGATAGCAGTCGTTCAGTCAACACATCAGTGACTGACCCAACGCTATCGGGGGCAAGCCCCCTCCCACATTAGCAAGCAAGCTAATTATTCCATTTGACTTTCGCTGCCTAGGCAGTAACATCTCGTCATACATTCACTGCCTAGGCAGTAATAAGGTGACTTCCGATGCCTCATTTCACCCCCGAAAACTTCCACAACTGCCACCTTGGCCTGTTGCTGGGCCGCGCGGCGATCCTAAAGGACCGCATCATCGACACCCACATGGAACCCCACGGCATCACTGCCGCGCAGTTCAAGGTGTTGATCATCATGGCCCAGTTCGGCGTCGACACCCCGGCGGAGCTGTGCCGCAACCTGTCCCTGGACAGCGGTTCGATGACCCGCATGCTCGACCGGCTGGAGCAGAAAAAATTGCTCAGCCGCCAGCGTTCCGAACTGGACCGTCGCCAGGTGCAGTTGGTGCTGACTGCCGACGGCCAGCGCCTGGCAGACATGCTGCCGCACATAGGCGCCCAAGCGTTGAACCAGCTGGCGGGCGTACTTGAGCCCGGCGAGCTGCAAACCCTGGAACGGATCCTCAAGAAAATTCTGATAGCTGCCGGTGATCCCATCACCCTGCAGCGGGTAGGTAAAGAATGAACACACGTGCCCTATGCCTGGTGCTTGCGGCCATGAGCATGGCCGGTTGCGCCAACTTCAGCGGCCTCGACACCCAGGGCAAGCGCCTCGACGCCAACACCTTGCAAACCGGCAAATCCCTGAGCGGCGTGACCCTGTCGAATGCTGCCTGGCCCAGCGCCGACTGGTGGAAAAGCCTCGGCGACCCGCAGCTCGACGGCCTGATCCAGGAAGCCCTGCAAAACAGTCCCGACATGCAAGTCGCCAGCGCCCGTGCCCATCAGGCCGAAGCCGCCGCCTATGCCGCGAATGCCGCGCGCATGCCGACCCTGGATGCCAGCGCCGGCGTGAGCCGTTCACGCCTGGCCAAGGACCAGGACCCGCGCGGCGAGGGCGATGCCTATTCGACCGTGCGTAATAGCGGTGCCAGCTTCAATTACAACTTCGACCTCTGGGGTGGCCAGCGCGCCGCCTGGGAAGCCGCGTTGGGCCAGGCCCGCGCCGCCGAAGTCGACCAGCAGGCCGCGCGCCTGACCCTCGCCGCCGATGTGGCCAAGGCCTACAGCGACCTGGGCCAGGCGCATATCGTGCGAGACCTGGCCAGCGATGACCTCAAGCGCACCCGGCAAATGCTCGACTTGAGCAAGCGTCGCCTCAGCGCGGGCATCGACAGCCAGTACCAGTACCAGCAGACCGAGAGCCTGGAAGCCAGCTCCCAGTCGCAACTGATCGACGCGGAAAAACAACTGCAGAGCGCCAAGATCGCCCTGGCGGTGTTGCTTGGCAAAGGCCCGGACCGCGGCAATGAGCTGGCGCGCCCCAGCGTGTTGAAACCCGCCGCCGTCGCCGTCCCTTCGGTGCTGCCCGCCGAACTGCTGGGCCGTCGCCCGGACCTGATCGCCGCGCGTTGGCGAGTCGAGGCGGCGAGCAAGGACATCGCCGCCAGCAAGACGCGCTTCTACCCCAACCTCAACCTCAGCGCGAGCGCCGGGGCCGAGTCGTTGCTGGGCGATGCGATGTTCGGCTCGGCCAGCCGCTTCTTCAATATTGCGCCGACGATCTCGCTGCCGATCTTCGATGGCGGCCGCCTGCGCGCCGACCTCGATGCGCGCGATGCCGACTACGACCTGGCGGTAGCCCAGTACAACAAGACCTTGGTGCAGGCCTTGGGCGATATCGGCAACACCCTTTCGCAACTGCGCGAAACCGGTCGGCAGATCCAGGCCCAGCAACACGCCACGGACATTGCCCAGCAGTCTTACGACACCGTGGTTCAGCGCTACGGATCAGGGGTCGGTAACTACCTGGACGTGCTCAGCATCGAGCAGCAATTGCTGCAGGCCCAGCGTCAGCTGGCGACCCTGAATGCCGGGCAAATCGATCTGTCGATTCAATTGATGCAGGCCCTGGGTGGCGGATACAACGCCGACAACGTGGCGTCGACCACCCCAGCCACTCGCACGGAATAATTTGAGGTATTTGTCAT
Organism: Pseudomonas sp. SJZ103; assembly: GCF_007828335.1. Lineage (NCBI taxonomy): Bacteria > Pseudomonadati > Pseudomonadota > Gammaproteobacteria > Pseudomonadales > Pseudomonadaceae > Pseudomonas > Pseudomonas sp. SJZ103. Next base: position 154,479 of record NZ_VIUN01000010.1, on the reverse strand, counting down.
GGCCACTGCCGAAAACACCAACGCTACAGAACAACCCAAAGACAACAACCCACGCAAACGCAAAGTCATGCTGATCGGCCTGGCGCTGATCGTCATCCTCGGCGTGGTGGGCGTATGGGGCTGGTATGAGCTGTACGGTCGCTTCAACGAAAGCACCGATGACGCCTATGTGAACGGCAACGTGGTGGAAATCACCCCGCTGGTCACCGGCACCGTGGTCAGCATCGGCGCCGACGATGGCGACCTGGTCCACGAAGGCCAGGTGCTGATCAACTTCGACCCCAACGACGCCGCCGTCGGCCTGCAAAGTGCCCAGGCCAACCTGGCCCGCACCGTGCGCCAGGTGCGTGGCTTGTACAGCAACGTCGATGGCATGAAAGCCCAGGTCAACGCACAGAAAGCCGACGTGCAAACCGCCCAGGACAATTTCAACCGCCGTAAGACCCTGGCCCAGGGCGGCGCGATTTCCCAGGAAGAACTGTCCCACGCCCGTGACAGCCTGACCGCCGCCAAGAACGCCCTGACCAACCTTGAGCAACAACTCAAGACCAGCAACGCGCTGGTGGATGACACCGTGATCTCGTCCCATCCGGACGTGCAAGCGGCCGCTGCGCAACTGCGCCAGGCGTACCTGGCCAATGCCCGCAGCACCTTGATCGCACCGGTCACCGGCTATGTGGCCAAGCGCACCGTGCAACTGGGCCAGCGTGTGCAGCCGGGTACTGCGCTGATGGCGGTGATTCCGCTGAACCAGCTGTGGATCGACGCCAACTTCAAGGAAACCCAGCTGCGCGATATGCGCATTGGCCAGCCGGTGGACATCGAGTCGGACATCTATGGCAGCGATGTTAAGTACAGCGGCACCGTAGATAGCCTCGGCGCCGGTACCGGCAGCGCGTTTGCCCTGCTGCCGGCGCAGAACGCCACCGGTAACTGGATCAAGATCGTGCAACGGGTGCCGGTACGCATCCACATCAATGCCGAAGAACTGGCCAAGCACCCGCTGCGGGTCGGTTTGAGCACCGTCGTGAATGTGGACCTGCATGACCAGAGCGGCCCGGTGCTGGCGCAACAGGCGCCGCAGAAGGCTTCGTTCACCACCAACGTGTATGACCGCCAATTGGCCGAGGCTGACGCCATGATCACCCAGTTGATCCATGACAACAGCATCGCCGCGCCCAAGGCTGTGCAACGCTGATGAGCAATAACGCCTCCTTCACGCCGCCCAGCCTGTTGATGGCCACTATTGGCCTGTCGCTGGCGACCTTTATGCAGGTGCTCGACACCACCATCGCCAACGTGGCGTTGCCGACCATTTCCGGCAACCTCGGCGTGAGTTCGGAGCAGGGCACCTGGGTCATCACCTCGTTTGCGGTGAGCAACGCCATCGCCTTGCCGCTCACCGGTTGGTTGAGCCGGCGTTTTGGCGAAGTGAAGCTGTTTTTGTGGGCCACCATTCTGTTTGTGCTGGCCTCGTTCCTCTGCGGTATTTCCACCTCGATGCCCGAGTTGATCGGCTTCCGGGTGCTGCAAGGTCTGGTGGCCGGGCCGTTGTACCCGATGACCCAGACCTTGCTGATCGCGGTCTACCCGCCGGCCAGGCGTGGCATGGCCCTGGCGCTGTTGGCGATGGTCACGGTGGTGGCGCCGATTGCGGGGCCGATCCTCGGTGGCTGGATCACTGACAGCTACAGCTGGCCGTGGATCTTCTTTATCAACGTCCCCATCGGTATCTTTGCGGTGATGGTGGTGCGTTCGCAGCTCAAGAAACGCCCGGTGGAGACCAGCTACCAACCGATGGATTACGTCGGGCTGCTCAGCCTGATCGTCGGTGTCGGCGCCCTGCAGATCATCCTCGACAAGGGCAACGACCTGGACTGGTTCGAATCCAACTTCATCATTGTGGGTGCGGCGATTTCGGTGATTGCCCTGGCGGTGTTCATCATCTGGGAAATGACCGACAAGCACCCGGTGGTCAACCTGCGGCTGTTTGCCTACCGTAACTTTCGCATCGGCACGATTGTGTTGATCCTGGGGTACGCGGGCTTCTTCGGCATCAACCTGATCCTGCCGCAGTGGCTGCAAACCCAGATGGGCTATACCGCCACCTGGGCCGGCCTGGCGGTGGCGCCGATCGGCATCCTGCCGGTGCTGATGTCACCGTTTGTGGGCAAGTACGCGCACAAGTTCGACCTGCGCCTGCTGGCAGGCCTGGCGTTCCTGGCGATTGGCCTGAGCTGCTTTATGCGCGCGGGCTTCACCAATGAGGTGGACTTCACCCACATCGCCCTGGTGCAGTTGTTCATGGGCATCGGCGTGGCGCTGTTCTTCATGCCGACCTTGAGCATCCTGATGTCCGACCTGCCACCGCATCAGATTGCCGACGGCGCTGGTCTTGCGACCTTTCTGCGGACCCTGGGCGGCAGTTTTGCGGCCTCGTTGACCACCTGGATCTGGATTCGCCGGGCAGACCAGCACCATGCGTACATGAGCGAGAACATGACCACCTATGACTCCGCCACCCGCGACGCGCTGCAGGCGCTCGGTGGGGCAGGGCACAAGGCCTACGCGCAACTGGACCAGATCCTCACCAGCCAGGCGTACATGATGTCCACCGTGGATTACTTCACGTTGCTGGGGTGGATGTTCATGGGGTTGATGCTGCTGGTGTGGCTGGCGAAGCCGCCGTTTGGTGCCAAGGCAGGGCCGGAAGCGTCCGGCCACTGATTGGCAAAGACTGAAATGCAATCAATTGTGGGAGGGGGCTTGCCCCCTCCCACATTTTGATCTCTGTTCACATTGGATCAGTGGGATTCGAGGATCAGTTGCCAGGCAACGCCAGCTGCGGATTGACGAAGTCAAACGCCGCCAACTGAAAGCCTTGCTCATCTGCCTGCAACGCCCAGCCCTGCTTGTCCCAATCTCCCAGCACAATGCGCTTGGCCGCCTGGTCGCCAATCTGCAACTTGTGGATCGCCGGGCGGTGCGTATGGCCGTGGACCAGGGTGCGCACGCCGAACTGCTGCATCACCCGCGGCACTTCCTCGGGCGTGACATCGACAATGTCGTTGGCCTTCATGCGCGTTTGCGCACGGCTTTCACTGCGCAGCTTGCGCGCCAGCCGATGGCGGGTGCGCAACGGCAAGTGACGCAGGATAAACAGCACAATCGGGTTACGCAGGATGCGCCGCAGCTTCATATAGCCAAGGTCGCGGGTGCAGAGGCTGTCGCCGTGCATCAACAGCACGGGTTCGCCTGCGAGCTGCACGACACTCGGATCCTTGAGCAACGTGGCGCCTGCCGCTTTGCAGAACGCTTTGCCGAGCAGGAAGTCGCGGTTGCCATGCATGATAAAAATCGGGGTACCGCTGTCGCTCAGCTCGCGCAGAGCCTCGCAGATCGAACGCTGGAAGGGCGTCATCCCATCGTCGCCAATCCAGGCTTCAAAGAAGTCCCCCAGAATGTACAACGCCTGGGCGCCACGGGCGCGGGTGTGGAGCAGATCCAGAAACGCCCGGGTAATGTCCGGGCGTTCCTCTTCCAGATGCAAATCTGAAATCAGTAATATCACTCAACGATCTCGGCTTTCTCGACGATCACGTCTTCGACCGGAACGTCCTGGTGACCGGCCTTGGAGGTGGTCGACACGCCTTTGATCTTGTCGACAACGTCCTGGCCTTCGGTGACTTTACCGAACACGGCGTAGCCCCAGCCCTGTACGTTCTTGCCGCTGTGGTTCAGGAAGGCGTTGTCGGCCACGTTGATGAAGAACTGCGCGGAGGCCGAATGCGGCTCCATGGTACGGGCCATGGCGACGGTGTACTTGTCGTTGGAAAGGCCGTTGTCCGCTTCGTTCTGGATGCTTGGGCGCTTGTCTTTCTTTTCTTTCATGCCCGGCTCGAAACCGCCGCCCTGGACCATGAAGTTACCGATGACACGGTGGAAAACCGTGTTTTCGTAGTGGCCGGCCTTAACGTACTCGATGAAGTTGGCGACGGTGATCGGCGCTTTCTCGGCGTTCAGCTCGATGACGATGTCACCGTGGTTGGTGGTCAGTTTGACTTGGGTCATGTTCACTACTCTTTTCAGGGAATTCGTGGGTTTGGACGCCTGGGGCGCCTTACCTGTCTGGCTAAACGGCGGCCAAGGCGCGCAGTTTAGCGTGCCCGGCAGGAATTTCGAGGTGGTTTTTTACCGCCCGGTTAATTAAAGCAGCAGTTTTTGGTCGTGACCTGTCAGTGTCTTGACAGCATCAGCTATGATATCGCCTTTGTTTTATCTGGCCCCAACCGGCCACGAACCTGTCTGTTCAAGGATCCTATGAGCAAGCCCACTGTCGACCCTACCTCGAATTCCAAGGCCGGACCTGCCGTCCCGGTCAATTTCCTGCGCCCGATCATCCAGGCGGACCTGGATTCGGGCAAGCACACGCAGATCGTCACCCGCTTCCCGCCAGAGCCCAACGGCTACCTGCACATCGGTCACGCCAAGTCGATCTGTGTGAACTTCGGCCTGGCCCAGGAGTTCGGTGGCGTCACGCACCTGCGTTTCGACGACACCAACCCGGCCAAGGAAGACCAGGAATACATCGACGCCATCGAAAGCGACATCAAGTGGCTGGGCTTCGAGTGGTCCGGTGAAGTGCGCTATGCCTCCAAGTACTTCGACCAGCTGTTCGACTGGGCCGTCGAGCTGATCAAGGCCGGCAAGGCCTACGTCGACGACCTCACTCCGGAGCAGGCCAAGGAGTACCGTGGCACGCTGACCGAACCGGGCAAGAACAGCCCGTTCCGCGACCGTTCGGTAGAAGAGAACCTCGACTGGTTCGCCCGCATGCGCGCCGGTGAGTTCCCGGACGGTGCCCGCGTGCTGCGCGCCAAGATCGACATGGCCTCGCCGAACATGAACCTGCGCGACCCGATCATGTACCGCATCCGCCACGCCCACCACCACCAGACCGGCGACAAGTGGTGCATCTACCCGAACTACGACTTCACCCACGGCCAGTCGGACGCCATCGAAGGCATCACCCACTCCATCTGCACCCTGGAGTTCGAGAGCCATCGCCCGCTGTACGAGTGGTTCCTGGACAGCCTGCCGGTACCGGCGCACCCGCGTCAGTACGAATTCAGCCGCCTGAACCTCAACTACACCATCACCAGCAAGCGCAAGCTCAAGCAACTGGTGGATGAAAAGCACGTCAATGGCTGGGACGACCCACGCATGTCGACCCTGTCGGGCTTCCGCCGCCGCGGCTACACCCCGGCGTCGATCCGCAACTTCTGCGAGATGGTCGGCACCAACCGCTCCGACGGTGTGGTCGACTACGGCATGCTCGAGTTCAGCATCCGCCAGGACCTCGACGCGAACGCGCCGCGCGCCATGTGCGTGCTGCGTCCGTTGAAAGTCGTGATTACCAACTACCCGGAAGACAAGGTCGACCACCTCGAACTGCCGCGTCATCCGCAGAACGAAGCACTGGGCGTGCGCAAGCTGCCGTTTTCGCGTGAAATCTACATCGACCGCGATGACTTCATGGAAGAGCCGCCCAAAGGCTACAAGCGCCTGGAGCCGAACGGCGAAGTGCGCCTGCGCGGCAGCTACGTGATCCGTGCCGACGAAGCGATCAAGGACGCCGATGGCAACATCGTCGAACTGCGTTGCTCCTACGACCCGGAAACCCTGGGCAAAAACCCTGAAGGCCGCAAGGTCAAGGGCGTGATCCACTGGGTGCCGGCCGCTGCCAGCATCGAGTGCGAAGTGCGCCTGTACGATCGCCTGTTCCGTTCGCCGAACCCTGAGAAGGCCGAAGACAGCGCCAGTTTCCTCGACAACATCAACCCAGACTCCCTGCAAGTTCTCACCGGTTGTCGTGCCGAACCCTCTTTGGGCGACGCACAGCCGGAAGACCGTTTCCAGTTCGAGCGCGAAGGCTACTTCTGCGCGGATATCAAGGACTCGAAACCTGGTCAGCCGGTATTCAACCGTACCGTGACCTTGCGTGATTCGTGGGGCCAGTGATTCTGTTTTAAGGAACTGTCGTGCTAACGATCTACAACACACTCAGCAAGACCAAAGAAGTCTTCAAGCCGCTGGATGGCAACAAGGTGCGCATGTACGTGTGCGGCATGACCGTGTACGACTACTGCCACATCGGCCACGGCCGCAGCATGGTTGCCTTCGACCTGGTGACCCGCTGGTTGCGTTTCAGCGGCTATGACTTGACCTATGTGCGCAACATCACCGACATCGACGACAAGATCATCAACCGCGCCAATGAAAACGGCGAGTCGTTCGACGCGCTGACCGAGCGCATGATCGCCGCCATGCACGAGGACGAGGCGCGCCTCAACATCCTCAAGCCGGACATGGAACCGCGTGCCACGGACCACATCCCTGGCATGCACGCGATGATCCAGACCCTGATCGACAAGGGTTACGCCTACGCCCCAGGCAACGGCGACGTGTACTACCGCGTCGCCAAGTTCATGGGCTATGGCAAGCTGTCGCGCAAGAAAATCGAAGACCTGCGCATTGGCGCGCGTATCGAAGTCGACGAAGCCAAGCAGGATCCGCTCGACTTCGTGCTGTGGAAAGGCACCAAGCCCGGCGAGCCGAGCTGGGAATCGCCGTGGGGCGCCGGGCGTCCGGGCTGGCACATCGAGTGCTCGGTGATGTCCACCTGCTGCCTGGGTGAGACCTTCGACATTCATGGCGGCGGCAGCGACCTCGAGTTCCCGCACCACGAAAACGAAATCGCCCAGAGCGAAGCCGCCACCGGCAAGACCTACGCCAACGCCTGGATGCACTGCGGCATGATCCGCATCAATGGCGAGAAGATGTCCAAGTCCTTGAACAACTTCTTCACCATCCGCGACGTGCTGGAAAAGTACCACCCGGAAGTGGTGCGTTACCTGCTGGTGTCCAGCCACTACCGCAGCGCCATCAACTACTCGGAAGACAACCTCAAGGACGCCAAGGGCGCCCTGGAGCGGTTCTACCACGCGTTGAAAGGCTTGCCCGCCGTTGCACCGGCGGGCGGCGAAGCGTTCGTGGCACGGTTTACCGAAGTCATGAACGACGACTTCGGCACCCCCGAAGCCTGCGCCGTGCTGTTCGAGATGGTGCGCGAGATCAACCGGTTGCGTGAGACTGATCTCGACGCGGCAGCGGGTCTGGCGGCGCGCCTGAAAGAACTGGCGAGCGTGCTGGGTGTGTTGCAGATGGAAGCCGACGACTTCCTGCAAGCCGGCGCTGAAGGGCGTGTGGATGCGGCTGAGGTCGATGCGCTGATCCAGGCGCGTTTGGCGGCGCGTGCCAACAAGGACTGGGCGGAGTCCGACCGTATCCGTGACCAACTGACCGCGATGGGTGTGGTGTTGGAAGATGGGAAGGGCGGGACGACATGGCGGTTGGCTGATCAGGCTTGATTGGCTGCTGAATGAAAAACGCCCCGACTGGTTCGGGGCGTTTTTTTGCATACCGTTTTAGTGAGCGGCTCATCCGATCCCGTGTGGGAGGGGCGGCGCGACGATTCTACTTGCCCACGATAGCGGTGGCTCAGCCAACATACCTGCCAACAGTGCCGCCGCCTTCGAAGCCTCGCTAAAGCTCGACATCTCCCACAGGGGATTGGCGGTATCCTTGAGATCTACAGCCGGGCTGCTTTCTACCTGTCAACAACGATCAAGTGTGGGAGGGGGCTTGCTCCCGATAGCGGTGGGTCAGCCAACATACCTGCCAACAGTACCGCCGTCTTCGAAGCCTCGCTAAAGCTCGACATCTCCCACAGGGGATTGGCGGTATCCATGAGATCTGCAGCGGGGCTGCTTTCCATCTGCCAACGGTGATCAAGTGTGGGAGGGGGGCTCATGGTCTGTTTCTTCAGAGGACTGCATCTGGAAAAGGGATGGATCTAGCCGCTGGAAACCTGCGAAAGCTGTGTTAGATACGGAGGTGCCGTAGTGACGTCATAAGCACTCTTTGTCGCGTCGTTATGAATCGTCTCGTGGTATCTGCCGTCCTTGAAATGCAGGGCTACGCCATCATCGGCTGCGTAAGCGGGTTGTGTACCTTTGAGCCGGACAAGCTCAACAAACGAAGTTTCTCTTCCCGCCTCTGAACTAAAATGCGGACACAGCGCTCCTGGCAGAAAACCCAGGCCGGCAATCAGGGCGAACGCTCCCCCTGAATCGGAGTGCCCGTAGTCAAACCAGCAAATCGCCCCTGCACTGACACCACACAGGACCTTGCCGTTTTCCCATGCTTTTTTCAGAAGGCCCACTGTCCCAAACTCACGCCAGATAGCCAACATGGCACGGGTATTCCCGCCTGCCACGTAGATGATGTCGGCTTGCTCAATCAACGACGAAATATGATCTGGGCTGGGAAAGGGTGGAATGAAAAATGCCAGCGTGCGTACGTTGCAACCAGCGCTCTCATATTTGGCCGTGAAGTCGGCAATCTTTACACGGTCGTCGCCGTTGGCGGTGGAGATATAGAGAACCGTGGGATGGGCCTTGCCGGATGAAGCGACGATATGTTCGTCGATGCGGGTCATGCGCTGCATGTCTTCAGCGGACTCGCCGCCAATGGCAATAATATGTTTAGCCATCCTGACCTCCAGTCCGTGTTACGCGGCGCGAGTGCCGGCTGTCAGTTGATATCGACTTTGAACAAAACCATTGTCCGACACGTGGGTTCCGACATGGCGTAGTCCATGCTCACTGCCAACCTGGCCGAACAGTGGAATGCCTTGCCCCAGCAAGACCGGGATACGCGTAATGATCAGCTCATTGACCAGGCCCGCTTCAAGAAACGCCTGGACCGTTTGGCCACCGTCGATATAGAGATGCTTCATACCGCGTTCGGCTAACATTGCCACGAGTGAGGTTACCTCTGCCGCCATGACCTCGACCTTGCCCTCCAAATGCGCCGGTAGCTCCAGTCGCTGGCGGGAGAGTGCAATGACCGGCGTCCCCTCATAGGGCCATTCTGGGAAGGACAAGACTTTCTCCAAAGTTTTGCGGCCCATCACGATCGCATCGACCGTGGCGATGAAGCGCTCATACGTCACGCCGTTCAACTCGGCGGTTTCGTATTCCGGTTTGTGCAACCATTCGATATCACCGTCGGGGCGAGCAATAAAGCCGTCGACGCTGGCTGCGATAAAGACGGAGCATTTGAGATCCATGGCGAAAATTCCTTTTTGTGCGCTTGGACGTGAAGACAGCCATAACTTGCTGATTTTAAAAAATTAATTTTTCAATTAAAGCCTGGGATTTCACATCAAGGATCGTTCCCAGGGCTCAGCGGCGGCTGCTGACCTCAGCCGGTACATCATCACCGGCCATGCGCTTGCGAAACAGCGCCGTACGCGCCAGCAGCAACGTGGTCACCGGCACGGTGATCGCCAACAAAATCGGTATCAACCACCCGTGCAACACCGGCCCGGACTTGAGCACCGAAAAGTAGATGATCGACGCCAACGCCACGCACCACGCGCCCAGCGTCGAGGCCAGTGCAGGCGGGTGCATGCGCTGGAAGAAGTCTTTCATGCGCAGCAAGCCAATCGCGCCGATCAGCGCGAACACGCTGCTCAACACCAGCAGGACCGCGACGACGATTTCCATCCATAACGGCATCATTCAATTACCTCCCCACGCAGCAGGAATTTCGCCAGGGCAAACGAGCCCACGAAGCCGAACAGCGCAATCAGCAGCGCCGCTTCAAAGTAGGTGTCACTGGCATAACGAATACCGAGCACCAGCATCATCAGCATCGCCAGGATGTACAGATAGTCCAGCGCCAGTACCCGGTCCTGGGCTGAAGGGCCTTTGAACAGGCGGATTAACGTCAGCACCATGGCCAGTGAGAACAGGAACAGGCTGAACAGGATCGCATTGGAGAGCAGGGCGCTCATTCGAAGATCTCCATCAATGGCCGCTCGTAGGCGCTTTTGAAGTGTTCGATAAACGCCGCTTCATCCTCCAGGTCGAACACGTGCAGCAGCAGGATGCTGCGGTCCAGCGCCAGTTCCGACCAGATGGTGCCGGGGACCACGGTGGTGATCATCGACAGGGCGGCGAGGCCGTTGGGGTCGCGCAGGTTCAGGGGGATTTTGACGAAGTGCGAACGCGGTGGGCGTGAACCGCACATCAGCACGCCCCAGGCCACTTGAAGGTTGGAGACGATCACATCGCGGCCGACCACGAAGAACAGGCGGATGATCACGCCGGGGCGGCGGACGCGGATCGGCAGCGGGCGCAGCGGCGCCATCAGCAGCGGTGCGAGAAAGCCCAGCAGCGCGCCCAGCAGCAGGTTGCCGGGGCTGACGGACAGGTTCAGCACCAGCCACAGCAACCACAATGCCAGCGACAACCACGGGGCAGGCAACAGGCGCTTCATGGTTGCACCTCCAGGGCGGCGGTCTTGGCTTCGGGGCTTGGAACCGGGCGGGTCGCCATCACCGCCATGACGTAGTTCTCCGGATTGTTCAGGCTCTGGGCAGTAGCCTGGGTGTAGCGCATCAGCGGCTCGGCCTTGAAGGTCAGCAGGATGCTCAGGCCCAGCAGGAAGAAGATCGGCACGCATTCATAGCGGCGCAGCAAGGGCGATGGGCGCTCTTCCGGGGTCCAGAAACGCTGGATGCCCAGGCGGGCGAAAGCGATCAGCGAGGCCAGGCCAGAGAGGATCAACAGCGCCACCAGGCCCCAGGCCGCAGGACGAACAGGTTCATCCACACTGACGCCCAGGCCCAGAGGATTAACCAGAGCACTCAGCAGGCTGAGCTTGCCGATAAACCCGGACAGCGGCGGCATGCCGATAATCAGCAGGGCGCAGGCGACAAAGCTCAAGCCGAGGAAGGCCATGGTCCACGGGATCACCTGGCCGACCACGGCTTTCTGCTCGTCATCCAGGTTGACGCCAGGGCGCGGATGCAGGGACTCCATGGCCTTGGGCAGTGCGTCGATCTCTTCATCCAGCGGCAGGTCGTTGGCCGAGCGCGAACGCTCGATCAATTCGGCCAGCAGGAACAGCGCGCTCAACGCCAGCGTGGAGCTGATCAGATAGAACAGCGCTCCGGCGGTCAGGCTTGGCTGGGCGAAACCAACGGCCGACAGCAGGATCCCGGCCGAGACCAGGATGCTCAAGCTGGCCATGCGCTCCAGCCGCTGCGCCGCCACCATCGCCAGCGCCGCGCAGACGATCGTAGCCATGCCGCCGTACACCAGCCAGTCGCCGCCAAACAACGCCGACGCGCCGGCCTGGCCGGAGAACAGCAGGGTCCACAGGCGCAGCACGGTGTACACGCCGACCTTGGTCATGATCGCGAACATCGCCGCCACCGGCGCACTGGCCGAGGAGTAGGCGGGGGCCAGCCAGAAGTTCAGCGGCCACATGCCGGCCTTGGCCAGGAATGCGGTGGCGAGGATCGCCGCACCGGCATGCAGCAGGCCGCGATCGGCCTCGGGCACGAGTGGGATTTTCAGCGCCAGATCAGCGAAATTCAGCGTACCGGTGACGCCGTAGATCATCGCCGCGCCAATCAGGAACAACGACGACGCCAGCAGGTTGATCGCGATGTAATGCAGGCCCGACGACACCCGCGCCCGGCCCGAGCCGTGCAGCATCAAGCCGTAGGACGCCGCCAGCAGCACCTCGAAGAACACGAACAGGTTGAACAGGTCCGCCGTGAGGAACGCGCCGTACAGGCCCATCATCTGGATCTGGAACAGCGCATGGAAGCTGGTACCGGCACGGTCCCAACGGGCCATGGCGAACAGCAGCGCACTCACGCCGATGATCCCGGTGAGCACCAGCATCAATGCCGAGAGTTGGTCCACCACCAGCACGATACCGAACGGCACCTGCCAGTTGCCCGGCAGGTAGACGCCAATCGAGCCGGGGCCACCTTGTTGCGTCCAGTACAGCAGCAAAACGGCAATGCCCAGACCGATCAGGCTGGAGAACAGATTGATCTTGGCTTTGAGCGGGCGGCGTTTTTCACCGAGCATCAGCATCAGCGCGGCGGTGAGCAACGGCAGCAGGATGGGGGCGACGATCAGTTGGTTGACCCAATTCATTCCTTGGGCTCCCGGCCGTCCACATGGTCAGTGCCGGTCAGGCCCCGTGACGCCAGCAGCACCACCAGGAACAGCGCAGTCATGGCGAAGCTGATCACGATGGCCGTGAGCACCAGGGCCTGGGGCAGGGGATCGGTGTAGTTGAGCAGATCCTGCGGCACGCCGTCCTTGATGATCGGCTCCTTGCCGATAAACAGGCTGCCCATGCTGAAAATGAACAGGTTGACCCCGTAGGACAGCAGGCACAGGCCCATCACCACCTGGAACGTCCGTGGCCGCAGGATCAACCAGACGCCGGAGGCTGCCAGGACCCCAATGGCAATTGCGATGACTTCTTCCATCAGGCGGCTCCTTCGGTGGCGGCGACTACTTTGGCCTGGTTGCTCGGTTTATGCGCACGCACCGACTGGTGACCGAGGGCGGTGAGCATCAGCAGTGTCGAGCCGACGACCATGGCGTATACGCCGACGTCGAAGAACAAGGCGCTGGCGATATGAATATCGCCCAGCAGCGGCAGGCTGAGATGCCAGGTGTGGGTGGTGAGGAACGGGTAGCCGACAAACAACGCGCCGATCCCGGTCAGCGTCGCCGAGAACAGGCCGAAGCCCATCCAGCGCATCGGCCGCAGGCTCATCTGCGCCTCGACCCACTGGGTGCCGGCGACCATGTATTGCAGGATAAACGCCACCGACATCACCAGGCCGGCGACAAACCCGCCGCCCGGTTGGTTGTGGCCGCGCATGAACAGGTAGAACGACACCACCAGCGCAATCGGCAGCAGCAGGCGCACCAGCACCGCCGGCACCATCATGAAGCCCAGTGCGGTGTCGCTGGCCTGGCGCGGGTTGACCAGGTCAGTGGCCACGTCGGGTGCCAACTGCCGCTGTTGCGCGGGCAGTTGCATACTTTCCTTGGACGGGCGGAAGCGCCGCAGCAGGGCGTAGACGGTCAGCGCCACGGCGCCGAGCACGGTGATTTCGCCGAGGGTATCGAAGCCACGGAAGTCCACCAGCATCACGTTCACCACATTGCTGCCACCCCCTTCGGGCAGGGCGCGGCTCAAGTAGAACGAGGAAATATCGTTGGGCGTCTGGCGCGTCAGCATCGCGTAGGACAGCAACGCCATCCCGCCGCCCACCACGGTGGAGAGCAGGAAGTCGCGCAGACGACGGATGCGGGCCTTGCGCAGCGAACCGGGCAGTGGCGATACCTCTTCGATCCGCCGAGGCAGCCAGCGCAGGCCCAGCAGGATCAGCACGGTGGTGACGACTTCTACCACCAACTGCGTCAGCGCCAGGTCCGGCGCCGAGAACCACACGAAGGTGATGCAGGTCATCAGGCCGCACACGCTGACCATGGTCAGGGCCGCGAGCCGGTGGTACTTGGCTTGCCAGGCGGCGCCCAGGGCACAGGCAATCGCCAGCAGCCACAGGGTGACGAACACGATGGAGCCCGGGATCTTCGGCCGGTCGCCCCAGGTAAGGCCGCTGTTGATCATCGGGATCATGGCGCCGATCACTGCGACGATCACCAACAGGAACAATTGGGTCTGGAGGCGCTTGGTGCTGATGCGTTTCTCGATCCTGCGCACGCCGCGCATCATCACCACCAGGCTGCGCTCGAAGCCGCGCTTGCCGTTGAAGTAGCTGATGACCGGCGGGTACTTGAAGCGGCCGCGCTTGAGTTGTTTGCGCAACAGCAGGTAGAGCACCACGCCACCGGACATGGCCACCAGGCTCATGATCATCGGCGCATTCCAGCCATGCCAGATCGCCAGGCTATATTCCGGCAGCACGCCGCCGACCACCGGCAGCGCTGCGGCGGCGAGGATCGAACCGACCACCTGGGCCGGGAAGATTCCCACCAGCAGGCAGGTGAATACCAGCAGCTCAACCGGGGCGCGCATCCAGCGCGGGGGTTCGTGAGGCGTGTGGGGTAAGTCGGTGGCGGGCGGGCCGAAGAACACATCCACGGTAAAGCGCAGGGCGTAGGCCACGCTGAACGTACCGGCGATGGTTGCGATCAACGGCAGGGCGAACTCCACCCAGGCGGTCGAGGTAATGAACACGGTTTCGGCGAAGAACATCTCTTTGGACAGGAAACCATTGAGCAATGGCACGCCCGCCATGGATGCGCTGGCCACCATCGCCAAGGTCGCGGTAAACGGGATCAACCGCACCAGCCCGCTGAGTTTGCGGATGTCCCGCGTGCCGCTTTCGTGGTCGATGATGCCCGCCGCCATAAACAGCGAGGCCTTGAAAGTGGCGTGATTGAGGATGTGGAACACGGCGGCGACAGCGGCCAGCGGGCTGTTGAGGCCCAGCAGCAGGGTGATCAGCCCGAGGTGGCTGATGGTGGAATAGGCTAAAAGGCCTTTGAGATCATTCTGGAACATGGCGCAGTAAGCGCCGAGGAGGAGGGTGAGCGCGCCGGCACCGCCGACGATCCAGAACCATTCTTCGCTGCCGGACAGCGACGGCCACAGGCGGGCCAGCAGGAACACGCCGGCTTTCACCATCGTCGCCGAGTGCAGATAGGCTGACACCGGGGTCGGTGCGGCCATGGCATGGGGCAGCCAGAAGTGGAACGGGAACTGCGCGCTTTTGCTCAGGGCGCCGATCAGCACCAGGGCGAGCATCACCGGGTACAGCGAATGCGCGCGAATCTGGTCGCCGGCGGCCAGCACCCGATCCAGGTCATAGCTGCCGACGATATGCCCCAGCAGCATCACCCCGGCCAGCAGGCACAAGCCGCCCGCGCCGGTGACCATCAACGCCATGTACGCACCACGACGCGCATCGGCACGGTGGTGCCAATAGCCGATCAACAGGAACGAGAACAGGCTGGTCAGTTCCCAGAAGAACACGATCTGGATCAGGTTGCCGGAAATCACCAGCCCGAGCATCGCGCCCATAAAGGCCAGGAAAAACGCGAAGAAACGCGGCACCGGATCGTCCGGTGACATGTAGTAGCGCGCATACAGAGACACCAGCGCGCCGATGCCGAGCACCAGCATCGAGAACAGCCAGGCAAACCCATCCATGCGCAGCACGAAGTTCAGCCCAAGGCTGGGTAACCACATGAATTCTTCGCGGATCACGCCACCGTGGGCGATCTGGGGGTAGAGCAGGGCGACTTGAACGGTTCCGACCAGGGCCACAAGGCCGGCCAGCAGGGATTCGGTGTTACGTGCATTGTGCGGCAGCAAGGCCGCCAGACAGCTGCCAATGAACGGCAGAAGCAGTAGAACTATCAGGGACATAGGCTTCTAATCTGCGGGAGTTTGGGATGCATCATACGTGCCGCTTTGACGATCACCAAACGGCAAGATGTGGCAGGATCCTACAAGATAGGTCGAATAATCCCATTTGGCAGTGTTTCGGACCCTAGCCCTGTTGCTCCTGTTCCCTCGCATCCTGCAGCTCGATGGCTTTTTGCCCTTTTGTCTTCATCTCACTCACAATCACCGCCACCACGATCAATGCCGCCCCCAGCATCGCAATCGGCGGGAACCGCTCGCCGGCGATACGCCCGACTACGCCTGCCCACACCGGCTCACCGGCATAGATCAACGTGGCTCGCGTCGGCGAAACACTCTGCTGCGCCCAGTTCATCGCGACCTGGATCACCGCACTGGTCAGGCCCAGGCCCACCGCGCTGAACAGCAGCAGCCACGAGAACCCTGGCAACGCTTCGCCCATGGGCACCACCATCAGGAACGACAGCAGCGACGCCGTCGCCAGTTGCACCACCGTCACCCGGCGTACGTCCACTTGCCCGGCGAACGCACTGATCAGGATGATCTCTGCCGCTATCGCCACGGCACCGATCAGGGTGGCGATTTCACCTGGGCTGAAATTCAGCGAAGCCCCCGCCGGTCCGGTCAACAACATCAACCCGGCAAACGCCAGCATGATGCCAATGCTCGGCATCAACCCCGGGCGACGGCCCAGCACCAGCCATTGCAGCAGCGGCACAAACGGCACATACAGTGCAGTGATGAACGCCGACTGGCTGCTCAAGATCGTCTGCAGGCCAATGGTCTGCAAGCCGTAGCCGAACATGATCGCCACGCCGATAAACACGCCCGCCTTCAGTTCGAACAGCGTCAGGTCGCGCAAGGTACGCAAGGAAAAGAACCCGACCACAATCGCCGCCGCCGCAAAGCGCAGGCCCACGAAAAACATCGGCCCGCTCACGGTCATGGCATGCTGAACCAGCAAAAACGTGCCGCCCCAAATCATGGTGATAAACACCAGGATGCATTCGGCTTTGCTGAAGCGGTTGAAACGCGAAGGGGAGGTCGGGGCAGTCATGGCGGCTCTGGTCTTGCATGGGAAAGGCACGGACCGCACAATGCGCCGCACGCTGGGCAGTATACTGCGCACACCCACCCAATGAGCAATATAGTGCACAAAGAAAATCCACAACGGGCCTCGGTCCTGCAGCACGTCAGCCAGAACGTTCGTCGTCTGCGCCACGCCGCCGACCTGAGCCAGACCGCGCTCTCGGAAAAGTCCGGGGTCAGCCGGCGCATGCTCGTTGCCATCGAGGCGGGGGAGAAGAACGTCAGCCTGTCCACCCTCGATCGCGTGGCCGAAGCATTGGATGTGGCGTTCAGCGACCTGATCCAGGCGCCGGATGTGCGCGATCACAGCCGCATCAATGAACTGGCCTGGGCGGGTGAGATTCCCGGCAGCAAGGCGGTGTTGCTCGCCAGGGCTCACGCCCGGCGCGAAGTCGAGCTGTGGGAAATGCGTCTGGAGCCGGGGGACCGCTACAGCCCCGAGCCGGACCCGGAAGGTTGGAGCGTGCAGGTGTTCGTATTCGAAGGCAGCTTGACGTTGGTGGTGGGCGAGCAGGAAAACGCCATCAATGCCGGCGAATTCTTCATGTTTCCCAGCCACCAGCCTCATTCTTATCGCAACTCAGAGGGTGTGGTAGTGCGGTTCGTGAGAAATATAGTGATCTGACGATCAGTGTTATTTATGCCTGTCAACTGTCAGATTTCACAGCTTACATTCTTTGGAGAGGGGACTAGAGTCGGTGTTGCCACTCAATAAAGTCGATTCATGCTAAACCAGTGAATGTTGGGTGGTTTTTATCACCTCATGGAGGAAGTACTGATGAAATCAAAACACCTACTCAGGGAGCAGCTGTTACCCGCTCCAGAAATAAGACCCTCTGATGGCAAGACTGTGAAGTACAGCGAGGTGACCGGTGGCAAAGGTCGGATTGTTATTCCGCAGTATCCAGGGATATCGGTAGGGCATAAGGTTTACTGGAGTGTGAAAGGAAACGGTACTGCATCTTCCTGGTTTGAGGTTGAGAAGTTGGAGCCCTGTTATGAGGCTGTTTTAAAGTTTGATATCGTATTCCTTACGGAGTCCGTCGTTGCCAGTTATTTTGTTATGCTCAATGATGAAGTACTGGGTTACTCTGATGAGAATACATATAGCGTGTCGAGATGATCTTGGATTGCTATAGGCTCCAGTGGTGCCAATACTCAGGGCCATCGCCCTGAGTATTAAAGTTGGGTATCGAATGAGTCGGAACAAGATCGTAGCCGGTGCAAGTGCTTACGGCGCCACACTATTGGGATAATTTTTTCTCGGCTTGACCGCCTAGCCCCGTATTTCTTTCGAATATCTGGTTTATTGAAAGTCCCGCTTTAACTCCGATATGCCATCCCTCAACGGCCAGCCACCAGCCCCATGCCTATCGCAGTGACGGCGACGTCGCCGTGCGCTTTGTGCGCAATGTGGTGATCTAACTGTTTGCCAGCCAACAGTGGATGGACACTTTGCTGGTTTGAAACTGCAGTTGTGCGCCTGTTTACGCAGCAACCGGCTGATTTTACTGACGATTAAATTCAGGCACGACTCCTGCAAACACTCCAGTATCCCATCGGAGCCTGGAGTCGGCCCATGTCTGCCCACCCTCAACAACCTGCCCATATCATCCGCTCGGACGCGGAGGCCATCGAGGTCGCCAAGCGCCTGGCCGAACGCTTTGCCGTCGACGCCAGCGAGCGTGACCGTGAGCGTCGCCTGCCCGTTGCCGAACTTGACGAATTTTCCGCCAGCGGCCTGTGGGGTATCACCGTTCCCAAGGCCTATGGCGGCGCCGAGGTGTCCTATGTGACGGTGGCCGAGGTGATCAAGTTGATCTCCGCCGCCGACCCGTCCCTGGGGCAAATCCCGCAGAACCACCTGGGCGTGGTGGACATCCTCCTGCAAACCGCCACCGAGGAACAAAAGCGCCACTACTTCGGCAAGGTCCTGGCGGGTTATCGCTTCGGTAACGCCTTCTCCGAGGCCAAGAGCAAAAACGCCGGCACCTTCGATACGCAGATCCGCTTTCACGGCGACACCGCGCAAATCAACGGCGAGAAGTTCTACTGCACCGGCGCGTTGTTCGCGCATATCGTGCCCACCGTGGGTAATAACGAAAAGGGTCAGGCGTTCATCGGCCTCGTCGAGCGCGATGCGCCAGGCCTTACCGTCATCGACAACTGGGACGGCTTCGGCCAGCGCACCACCGCCAGCGGCGGCGTGACACTCGACGGCGTGACCGTACCCTTGAGCGCGGTGATTCCCGCCCACCTGGCGTTTGACCAACCCACAGCCGATGGGCCGATTTCGCAAATCATCCAGGCTGCTGTCGACACCGGCATTGCCCTCGGCGCCCTTGAGCAGGCAAAAATTTTCGCGCGCCAGGCCCGTCCGTGGATCGACAGCCAGCAGGATCACGGTTGGCAGGACCCGTTCACCATCGCCGCCATCGGTGATTTGCAATGGCGTGTGCACGGCACCGAAGCGATCCTCGCCAAGGCCGGTCTGGCCGTCGACCGGGCCCTCGCCGAACCGAATGAAGACACCGTCGCCCAGGCCTCGCTGGTCGTCGCCCAGGCCAAGGTCCTGTCGGCCGAAACCGCTTTGCTCGCCAGCAGCAAACTCTTCGAACTGGCCGGTACCCGCTCGGTCACCGCCAAGCACAACCTCGACCGCTTCTGGCGCAACGCGCGGACCCACACCCTGCACGACCCGGCCCGCTGGAAATACCACCTGATCGGCAATTACGTGCTTAACGGCGTCAAGCCTGCGCGCCACGCCTGGAACTGAGGAGCCTTATCCATGACTGCCCTGAATCAAGCGCGTCAATTGCTGGAAAGCACTCGACGCACTGTCGAGAAAAGCGACGACCCCTACGTGATCAGCCGCTTCGGCGATTGGCAGATTCGCGTGGATGTCGCGGCCGCCTTGCTTGAACGCGCCGAAACCGATCCAAGCCCGGTCGCCGTCACCGAAGCGCAGATCGCCGCCGCCGAAGCCTTGCTCTTCGCCAGCAACACCGAATTCGAACTCACCGGCCAACGCACCGCGCTGCCACCGACCCTGGATGATCCGTTGCGCTGGAAATACCAGGTCGTCGGCAACTACTACCTCAACGGAGTGCTGTGATGTCCCGTGAAATCCGCTTGAACGCCTTTGACATGAACTGTGTCGGCCACCAATCGCCGGGCCTATGGGCGCATCCGCGTGATCGCTCGTGGCAGTACAAGGATCTTGAGTACTGGACCGACCTGGCGAAGATTCTTGAGCGCGGCAAGTTCGACGGCCTGTTTATCGCCGACGTGCTGGGCATCTACGACGTGTACAACGGCAATGGTGACGCGGCGATTCGCCAGGCGACCCAGGTGCCGGTCAACGATCCGTTGTCACTGATCGCGCCCATGGCGCTGGTCACCGAGCACCTGGGTTTTGGCCTGACCGCGTCGCTGTCGTTCGAGCACCCGTATCCGTTTGCCCGCCGTCTCTCGACCCTCGACCACCTGACCAAGGGCCGCATCGGCTGGAACATCGTCACCTCCTACCTGGAAAGCGGTGCCAAGAACCTTGGCCAGAAAGCCCAGACCGAACACGACGCACGCTACGACTACGCCGAGGAATACCTGGAGGTCTGCTACAAGCTCTGGGAAGGCAGTTGGGAAGAGGACGCGGTACTGCGCGACCGCGAACGTCGGATTTTCAGCGACCCGAGCAAGATCCACGAAATTCGCCACGTCGGTAAACATTTTCAGGTGCCCGGCATCCACCTGTGCGAACCCTCGCCGCAGCGCACGCCGGTGCTGTACCAGGCCGGTGCCTCCAGCCGTGGCAAGCAGTTCGCCGCGGAGCAGGCCGAATGCGTGTTCGTTGCCGCGCCGTCCAAGGTACTGTTGAAAAAGACCGTTGCCGACATCCGCCGCCGTGCGGCCGAGGCCGGGCGCGACCCGAAGAAAATCCTGATCTTCAACTTGCAGACGGTGATCGTCGATGAGACCGACGCCAAGGCCAAGGCCAAGTTTGACGAGTACAAATCCTACGTCAGCTACGAAGGCGCGATGGCGCTGATCTCCGGCTGGACCGGGATCGATTTCAGCCAGTTCAAGCCGGATGAACCGCTCAAGCACGTGCACACCAATGCGATTCAATCGGCGGTGGAAGCTTTCTCCACGGCGGATCCGAACAAGGTCTGGACGCCCAACGAACTGGCCGATTGGGTCGGTATCGGCGGCTTTGGACCGCTGTTCGTCGGTGGCCCGGAAACCGTGGCGGACCTGTTGCAGGAGTGGGTCGAAGAGACTGACGTCGACGGCTTCAACCTCGCCTATGCGCTGACCCATGAAACCTTTATCGACGCCGTCGAGTGGCTGGTGCCGGAATTGCAGAAGCGTGGCGTGTACAAGACCGAATACGCCCAGGGCACGTTGCGCGAGAAGTTGTTTGGCGACGGTGCAAGGTTGGGCGCGAACCACCCGGGCGCGGGCTACCGCAATTTATTTGGGATACAAAAAACCAATGTGGGAGGGGGCTTGCTCCCGATAGCGGTGGCTCAGTCAAAGGTGTTCTAACTGACCCACCGCCATCGGGGGCAAGTCGAATCGTCGCACCGCCCCTCCCACAGTTGTCCTGTATCGATCCAAATAATCAAGCCAGCGGACCACCGCACGCACACCCCCCAATAGGAGCAACCCCCTATGAGCGTGCACGAACCAACGGCCCTCCTGGAACACCTGCAACACTGGGCACAACTTGCGTGCCGAACGCGCCGAGGTCAGCCGGGGCCTGATCGAATACGCCGGCGTCGACCCCAGTCAGCGCGTGCGCCAGGGCATGGTGCATGTGCTGGAAGGCCGTCATGTATTCGGCCAGCTCACCGTGGAAGACAACCTGCGCAGCGGCGGCTTTGTGCGGCGCCTGAGTCGCAAGGCCATGGAGCAAGACCTGGAGCGCATCTACGCCTGGTTCCCCCGGCTCAAGACCAAACGTCACACCCGGGCCGGCCTGACGTCCGGCGGCGAGCAGCAAATGGTCGCCATTGGCCGCGCATTGATGACCCATCCTACTTTGGTACTGCTCGACGAGCCGTCCATGGGTTTGGCGCCTATGATCGTGCAGGAGATCTTCGAGATCATCGCGCAGCTCAACCGCGAGCAGCAGGTGAGCTTCCTGATCGCCGAGCAGAACATCAACGTCGCGCTCAACTATGCGTCCCAGGGCTACGTGCTGGATACTGGGCGCGTGGCCTTGAGTGGCAGCGCCGCCGAGCTGTTGGCGCGGGGCGATTTGCACGATATTTATCTGGGTAAACAGTAAAGGCGAATATGCATGACTGAATCCCTCCGCAACGCTGATGTCCTGATCATCGGCGGCGGCCTGAGCGGCACAATGCTGGCGGTGCAACTGCTGCGCCTGCCTGGGCAGCGCCGGATCCTGGTGATCGAACCGCGCGCCGAACTCGGGCGTGGCGAGGCCTACAGCGCCGTCGAACTGGGCCACACCCTGAACGGCAATGCCGCGCGCATGAGCGTCGACCCGGACAATGCCGATGACCTGACCCAATGGCTCACCGACTACATCGGCGCCGGCGGTTGGCCCGAGTCGGACCAGCAGCACGTGCCCATCAGCGAACTGTTCCCGCCACGCGGGATTTTTGGCCTGTATGCGCAGCAACGGCTGGCTGAAGCCAAGGCGTTGTCGGCGTCCACCGTCGAGCATATCCGCGCCGAAGTCGTCGACTTGCAAGTTGGCGACGTCTCAGTGTTGCTGACCCTCGACAATGGCCAACAACTGCGCGGTGCCCACGCGGTGTTGGCCACCGGCATGTTCCCGGCGGCGCGCACGCCGCAGACCGAATCCAGCGGGTTGAACGCCGCCGCCGTGGACCCCTGGGACGTGCAGGCCATGACCCACCTCGACCCGCAGGCGACCGTGCTGATCATCGGCTCCGGGTTGACCATGGTGGACGCCGTGGTGTCCCTGGACCAGGCCGGGCACCGTGGGCCCATCGAGGTGTTTTCACGCCACGGTTTGTTGCCCCATGTACGCCGGCAACCGCCGGGCTGGGACGATTTCCTCGCCGCTGACCACGCCTTGCGCAGCCCGCGACAACTGCTGCGCGAGGTGCGTCGCCAATGCCGCCTGGCGCTGGCGCAGGGTATCGATTGGCAGGCGCCACTGGACACGGTGCGCGCCCATATCGGGCGTTTGTGGAGCCAGTCCAGCGAGGGCCAGAAACGTCAGTTCGTGCGGCATGTACGGCCCTGGTGGGAAAGCCATCACCACCGCTCGCCGCCGTTGAGTGCGCAGTTGGTGGCAAGGCTGCATGAAGAGGGGCGGTTGCGGATTCGTGCGGCGTCGTTCAAGGGGCTGGAGCCTGCGGGTGAGGGCGTGACCATTCGTTTGCGTTATCGGGGCGAACAGGCGATCACCCAGGTATCGGGCGCAGCGCTGATCAACTCCAGCGGCATCGAATACGACTGGCGCCGCGTGGCCCGGCCGTTACCGCAGCAGTTGCTCAAGCGCGGGCTGATCACGCCCGGGCCGTTGGCGTTGGGGATTGCGGCGGACACGTCCGGCGCAGTGCTGGATGCCCAGGGCCAGGTCAGCGCGCGATTGTTCGCCATGGGCCCGCCGTTGAGGGGGATGTGGTGGGAGAGCACGGCGGTAACGGATGTTGCCCTTCAGGCCAAGGCATTGGCATCGAAGTTGGCGCATTTCTAAATGTGGGAGGGGATCTCTATTTATCTTGAGGTCTTTACGAAGCCGGGTTTTAGGCCGAACACTTCCACCCCTTGCGCCGTCGATTGCCCGGTGGTCACCTTCACGCGCTCCACCGGCTTATCCATCGTTTCTCGATACTCCACCGTCCTATCCGCCTGGATCGCCTCGCTCGGAATCACCATCGCCTGCGCATTGTTGTAAGTGACGATGGTCAACCGCGCACTCATCCCCAGCCGCACCCGCTGCAACTGTTGCGGGGTCAGCCTGGGGATCGACAGGGTCACCGGAAACTGCGCGCTGCTCTGGCTGTCGCCGGCAATCGCCAGGCCGCTGACCACGCTCACCGAGCCGCTCAGCCGTTCGCCGTCAAAACCATCGCCCAGCACTTCCACCGCCTGGCCCTGATGCAACTGGTTGATGTCCAGCTCGGAGACCTTGGCGACGATCTTCAGCCGCTCGATATTGGCCAGGCCGAATAGCACCTGGCCCTGGCTGACCCTGCTGCCGGCCTGAATGGGCGCGTTCGCGTTGCCGCCTTGGGGCGCATTATTGCCGGGCGCGGGCACCACGATGCCGGAGAACGGCGCCTTCACCTCTTTGCCTTCGAGCAGGGTGCGCAAGGCCTCGTATTTCACCGTGGCGTTGGTCAGTTCCATGTCGGCGATCTGGCGGTACTCGCCCTTGCCCTGATCAAGGGCCTGTTGCAGTTCGCTGCGGGCGGCGGCGAGGTCCAGCTGCTGTTGCTGGGTCTGTTGCTTGAGGTCGTCCAGCTCGTTGCGCGGGATGATGCCGCGCTTGAACAGATTTTCGCTTTCGGTGAGTTTGCGCTGGGTGTTGCCGGCGGTCATCTCGGCGGTGCGCAGGCTGCGGCGCGCACGGCTGACGGTGGGGCCGCTGTCCCAGTCCTGCATTTCCTGCACGGTGCGCCTTGCCTTGAGCTGGGCGGAGAGGGCGTCGCGCAATTGTACTTCAAGGGTGGCCGGGTCCATGCGCAGCAGGACCTGGCCGGCCTCGACCCGCTGGCCTTGCTCCACCAGGTTGGCCTGCACATTGCCGTCGAACGGCGCGGTGAGGGTGAGGGTGGTGTCGGGTTCGATCTTGCCCACCAAGCCGATCTGATGCACCAGCGGGTCGGGTTTGACCGCCAGCCATTGCTCGCCGGTGGCAGCCGGGCCTTCGGCCGGGCTGCGCAGGGCCAGCCCGGCGCCTGCCAGCAGCACGATCAATACAGCGCCCAGCAGGCCTTTCTGTTTAATAGTCATTGAGGGCGATTTCCCAACTTTCCAGCGTCATGCCCAGGGTCAAGTCGAGCTGGGTCTGGGCGTTCAAATAAGCGATCAGCGCGTTGAGCTGTGCGTTTTCGGCATTGCGCAGGTCGGTCTCGAAACTCAGCACCTGGAAGTTGGTGGAGCGCCCGGCGCTGAGCTTTTCCCGTTCGATCTCGATCTTGCGCCGCGACAACTCCACCGCGCGCTGGGAGATTTCATACTGGCGCCAGCGGGTGCCGAGGTCGCGCACCACGTCGTTGACGCTGCGCTCCAGTTCCTGGCGGGCGTCGGTGATGCGGATCTCCTGGTCCTCCACGTTGACCCGCGCACGCACTTCGGCCTGGCGTGTGCTGATGTCGCCGATGGGGATCTGCACCTGCACCCCCGCGTAGCTGTCCCAGGTGCGGTTGTTGGTGCTGCCGCCGTCGTTATTGTAGGCGTCGCGTATCTGGTTCGCGCCGGCCACCAGGTCCACCTGCCAGCGCCCGGAGTCCTTGGCGATCACCAGGTTGAGGTCGGCCTGCTGGCTGCCGAGCAGGGCGGCGAGGTATTCCGGTTGCTGGGTCTGCGCGAGGTTGAAGGCCTGGCGTTTGTCGATCTGCAGGGGCTTGGCCTCCAGGGCTTCGCTGGCGCGAATTGGTGTGGACAGGTCCAGGGCCAGCAGGCGCAGCAAGGCCAGGCGGTTGGTGTCGAGCTGGTTCTGCGCTTCTTCGACGCCCAGTTGCTGGGTGGCGATGTCGGCTTCGGTCTGCACGATTTCGAACTCGGCCATGCGCCCGGCGCTGATCAACGCCTTGTTCACTTCAAGCAGCGTGCCGGAGCGCTTGAGGGCGTCCTGCACGATGCTCAGTTGCTCCTGGGCCCGCAGCAGTTCGCGGTAGGTGGCGATGATCTGGCTGATGGTTTGCGCCACGGTCGCCTTGAGGTTCAGGCGGTTGGCCTGCTCCGACAGGCGTGACAGGCGCAGCGGTGCGGTGGTGGCGTCCCAGCCGGCACCGCGCATCAACGGCTGGATGATCGCCAGGTCGAGGCCGTCGCTGCGGTAACGGCCGGCGCGGTCGGCGTTGTTCAATTGCTGGGTCCAGGCCATGCTCAAGCGGGTGCCGTACTCACTGAGCAAACTGGTGGCCGGCGCCACGTTGGCATTGCGCGCACTGTCCTGGGAGCCGCGGGTGCTGCGGTAATAGCTGTTGAGGGTGAGCTTGGGGTTGAACACGTCTTCGGCGACACGCAGGTCGAATTTCTGCGCGACCCGCTGCAGGTAAGCGCTGCGGATCGCCGGGTTGTTGCGCAGGCCCAGGTACACGGCGTCACCCAGGGTCATGGTGGTGACCTGGGCATTCAAGGACACGCCCCGGTCGTAACCGCTGCGGGTGGTACTCGGCGCCGACGGCTTGATGACCACATCGGCCGCCCCGACGGGCAGGCTGATCAGCGCGAGTAGCCAGAGCCATTTATTCATCACGCAGGGCCTCCACCGGCTGCAACCGTGAGGCCGAGACAGCCGGGTAGATGCCAAAGAACAGGCCCACCAGCAACGTACTGCCCACCCCCAGGGGCAGGGCGGCAGCGGCCAGGTCAAATAGCCAGCCCGACAGCCAGGCATAGAGCCATGCGGCGGTCATCCCGAGTACCGCGCCGCACAGCGCGCCGACGGCGGTGAGGGTAACGGCTTCGAGCAGGAACAGGTTGCGGATGTCGCGCTGGCGAGCGCCCAGGGCCATGCGAATGCCGATCTCACGACGGCGCTCCGACACGTTCATCAGCATCACATTCATCACCCCCACACCGCCGCCGACCAGGGAGATGGCGCCGAGGGCCAGCAGCAGGTAGGCGAACGTGCGGCTTTGCCGGGTCATGCCGTCGATCATTTGCTGGGGCACCTGGATGTCGACAGTGTGGTCGGTGAGCTGGGTCTGCAAGGCGCTGGCGGCTTCCTTGGCAATGCGCTCCATGTCCTGGCCGGGCGCGGCGCGGATGATCACATTGCCGATCTGCGGCATGGCATAGATGCGGCGCATGCCTTCGGCGGGAATGAACAACGAATCGTTGGCCTGTACCGGCATCAGCATTGCCCTGGGCTGGTTCTGCAGAATGCCCACCACCAGGAACAGGTAGTCGTTGATGCGCACGCGGTCGCCCAGTTGCAGCGGATCGCCCGGCGTTCCGAGGGCCTGGGCCACCTGGTCACCGATCACGCCGTAGGTTTCGTTGGCGTCGAAGCTCGACAGGAAGCGCCCCTGCCGTACCACCAGGCGCATCGCCGCCTGGATGTCCGGTGTGCTGCCTACGAGGTTGGCGTTGGTGGTGCGGCCATGGAACACGATGGGCCCGCTGAACAAGGTCAGTGCGCCGATATGGGCAATGCCCGGCACGGCCTGGCGCACGGCGTCCAGGTCGAGCTTCGCGGGCGTCGGCACGGTGCTGCTGCCCTTGGGCGGGAACTGGGCGACCAGGGTGTCGGTGCCCATGTCCTTGAAAATCATCGCGGCATCCACCGCCGCGTTATGGCCGATATTGATCAGCGCCACCACCGACGAACTGCCGATGACGATGCCCAGCAGGGCCAGGACCGAGCGCTTGCCCAGGGTGCGCAGGCTGACGAAGGCTTCATGCAGCAATTGGCTGAAGCTCTGTTCGACCCGCAGGCTCATAGGCGGTCGGCCTCGTGTACCACGCCATTGCGCACCAGGATCCTGCGCTCCAGGCGCTCGGCGATATGCGGGTCGTGGGTGACGATGATCAACGTGACCTGTTGCTCGCGGTTCAGGGCCAGGAGCAGGTCCATGATGTCCTGGGCGGTGCTGCTGTCGAGGTTGCCGGTGGGCTCGTCGGCCAGGATCACCGAAGGCTTGCCCACCAATGCTCGGGCAATCGCCACACGTTGGCGCTGGCCGCCGGAGAGGTCGGCGGGACGATGATGGGCGCGCTCCGCCAGCCCGACCTGTTCGAGCATGCGCAGGGCCTGCGCCACTGATTCATGCCGGGACACGCCGCGATAACTCAGGGGCAGGGCGACGTTGTCCAGGGCGCTGAGGCGCGGCAGCAGGTTGAAGCTCTGGAACACAAAACCGATCTGCTGGTTACGGATCGCCGCCAGCTCGTCCGGGGAGGCGCTGAAGATATCGTGGCCGGCAAAGTGGTACTGGCCGCTGTTGGGCAAGTCCAGGAGGCCGAGGATATTGAGCAGGGTGCTTTTGCCGGAGCCCGAGGCGCCGAGGATGCCGCAGCTGTCACCGCGATCGATGGACAGGCACACCTCATTGAGAATGGTCAGTTCCTGCCCGGCGAGCTGATAGCGCTTGCCGATACCTTGCAGGGAAATCAAGCCTGGGTGCGCGCGGGTATCTGTCATCGTGACTACGCCTGCAGTCTCGACGCCGCCGTCCTGCCCCCTTTGTAAATCTTTGTAACAAGTTCGGGAGCTAGCTGGTTCGCGTCTCGGACTGGTTTTATTTCTTGTTTTTAAAATATTGTTTGAATACTAACCGGGTTCCCCGCGCTTCGCCAGCCGTGGGTGTAGAGCGGTTTTACGCTTTGAAATGATTTCACCCGTCGGTGTGGTGGGCTGCCAAAATACCTGGGACTGCCCTCAAAGTGCCCATTGGCAAAGGCTTTGGATAGCATAGCGGTGTGTCACTACTTGCTTTCGAACGGCCGCACCGGTATAAAAAATCAAATTATTTTTTAAAACAATATTTCCGCCGTGGAACCCTTATGGTCGCGAAGAAACTCAGCGCTCCAAACGTTACCAAGACTCGATTGCTGGATGCGACAGAGGCTCTCTTCATTAAGTACGGTTATGACGCGGTGTTGTTGCGGCAGATTACCGAGCGCGCCCAGGTGAACCTGGCCGCTGTGAACTACCACTTCGGGGACAAGGATTCCCTGATGAAGACCCTGCTGATGCAACGCCTGGAGCCGCTCAACGAGCAGCGCCTGGAACTGCTGGCGCGTTGTGAAGCCGAGTCCGATGGCCCGCTTGATTGCGACACCTTGCTCGGTGTGCTCTTCGCTCCGGCCATGGGCCTGGAGCGCAGCGACCCGGCCAGCGCCAGTGGGGAAGGGCGTTCGTTCATCCGTTTCCTCGGGCGGGTGTATAGCGACACCTCGCCGTTTATCCAGGAATACCTCAAGGTGCATTACCAGCCGGTGTTCCAGCGCTTCTTCGAAGCCTTCGCGCTGGCCTTGCCGGACTTGCCGCGCAATGAGCTGGGAGTGCGCCTGCAATTTGCCCTCAAGGCCATTTCCGGGGTCATGGCGGGTACCGAACTGCGCCTGCTGATGAACTCCATGAGCCTGGGCCGCCCGGCGACCGACGCTGAAGTGATGGCCAAGCTGATCACCCTGGTCTCGGCGGCGATTCGTGTGCCGCAGCAAAGCCCGGAAGCCGAACACGCGCTGGCCAAGGTGCTGGATACCCAGCGCGCCATTCGTGAGCAAGCGGCCGCGCCGGCCGCGAAGGCCTCGCGCTAACTCAAATCCCAGGCAAAAAAAAGCCCGCTGGGGCGGCGGGCTTGATGTGCAACATTTGTAACGGATGAGGCTTCACACTACGTCTCGGGATGTGAATAAAACGTGAAAAATATGTAAGAGAAAGTGTGAAAGTGTTGATGTGAGTAAACAGGTCAACGGGCCACCTTTCTAGATCCTCCAACGCCCGGCGCTCTTGGCCAGTCGTTGGCGCATCGCGTCCACATTCGCCGCCAGTTGCACCGTTAACAATCGATACCCATCCAGCGCACTGTAAACCGGCGCATCCAGCGTGGGCTCGCCGCCGGTGATAGGGCTGGGCCGCTCCAGCCGCTCCGTGACCCCCGACTTCAATGCCCGCGCCATCCCCACCAGTTGCACTCGAATCTGCCGGTGCTCGGCTTTCAGCATCACCTGCATACGCGCCATCGCCTGTTCATCGCGCGGGTCCGGTCGCGTGTTGCCGAGAATCTCCAGGGTGCTCATGCACATGCGCAGGTGCCGTTGGATGGCGTCCAGTTCGGTCATGGAAATCCGCACTTCCTTGGACACCGACGGCATCAGCGAGCGCAATTGCAGCATCGCCGCATTCAAGCGGTTCAGCAGTTTGAGGTGTTCATCGTCAGTGACCGATTGGCCATTGATGATCCGGCTATAGATCGCGGCACAGTCGCGCAACGCGCTGGCCAGGTTGTAGCGCCACGAGTACACCGCATACAGCGGCAGGGCGAAGGAGAACGCCAGGGCCAGCACGATACCGATCAGGATGTCGACCGTGCGCCACAAGCCATCCGAGATCGGATTGTCACCGTGCCCGGCGACGATAAACACCGTGATCGCCGACAACAGCGCGATGTAGCCGCCCTTGCCGATGGCGTGATAGGAAAAGAACCCGCACACCACCGACATCAACAGGTAAGTCAACAGCGGTTGGCCGAAGTAGGCCTGTTGCACCACCAGCAACAAGCCGACGCTGGCGCCGATCAAGGTGCCGTAGGCGCGCTCCACGGCTTTCTTGCCGATATTGCCGTGGTGCTGCAAGCCACCGATCACAATCAGCATGGTCACCGACGCCCATTCACCATGGGGCAGGTTGATGCCGGTGGTCAGCAGGATCGTCGCCAGCAGGCCAATGGACACGCGCACGGCGTGGATCAGCTTGGCGTGGCGATAGCGGCGGTACGGGTCGAGCAGGGGGCGCAGCAGGCGCCGGGCGAAGAGTGGCAGGTTCATCAGTACTAAAGTGGCCTCGGTTTTGGAGATGTACACAATCCAAATGTGGGAGGGGACAAGTCGAAACGTCGCACCGCCCCTCCCACATTGAGATCGGTATTGCCCTTAGAAGATATAGTCGGTGGTCAGGAAGCTTGAGTCGCGGTTGCGCAGAATGTCGCTGACCAGCGCCTTGTTGCTGTCCTGGAACTTGGTCGCCACCAGGGTGCGGATCGAAAACACGCGCAGCGCGTCATGTACCGACAGCGTGCCCTCGGCCGAGTTCTTGCGCCCGTTGAACGGGAACGTGTCCGGCCCGCGCTGGCACTGGGCATTGATATTGATGCGGCCGACCTGATTGGCAAAGGTGTCCACCAGGCGCCCGACTTCCACGGCGTTGGTGCCGAAAATACTCAATTGCTGGCCGAAGTCCGAGTCGAGTACGTACTCGATCACCGTCTCCAGATCACGGTAGGGCACGATGGGCACCACCGGGCCGAACTGTTCCTCGTGGTACACGCGCATCTGCGGGTTCACCGGGTACAGCACCGCCGGGTAGAAGAACGAACCCCGGCGGGTACCGCCATTGGCGTTCACCACCTGGGCGCCGTGTTGTTGCGCATCGGCCACCAGCTCGCGGAGGTAATCCACCTTGCCGACTTCCGGCAGCGGTGTCAGTGAAACGCCGTCTTCCCAGGGCATGCCGGGCTTGAGGGTCTCCAGTTTGCGGTTGAATTTCTCGATGAAGCTGTCGACCACGTCTTCATGCACAAACAGGATTTTCAACGCGGTGCAACGCTGGCCATTGAAGGACAGCGAGCCGGTGACGGCCTCGCTGACGGCGTTGTCCAGGTCCACCTCCGGCAGCACGATGCCGGGGTTTTTCGCATCCAGGCCCAGTGCTGCACGCAAGCGGTGCGGCTTGGGGTGCAGTTTTTTCAAGTCACTGGCGGCCTTGTTGGTGCCGATAAAGGCAAAGATGTCGATCTTGCCGCTGGCCATCAACGCACTGACGGTTTCGCGGCCGCTGCCGTAGATCACGTTGATCACCCCGGCCGGGAAGCTGTCGCGGAAGGCCTCCAGCAACGGTCGAATCAGCAGCACACCCAGCTTGGCCGGCTTGAACACCACGGTGTTGCCCATGATCAGCGCCGGGATCAGCGTGGTAAACGTCTCGTTGAGCGGGTAGTTATAGGGGCCCATGCACAGCGCCACGCCCAGGGGGACGCGGCGGATTTGCCCGAGGGTGTCCTGTTCCAGCTCGAAGCGGCTGCTGCGGCGGTCGAGTTCCTTGAGGGCATTGATGGTGTCGGTGATGTAGTCGCAGGTGCGGTCGAACTCTTTCTGTGAGTCCTTGAGGTTCTTGCCGATCTCCCACATCAGCAGCTTGACCACTGCGTCGCGCTGTTCGCGCATACGTCGCAAAAATGCCTCGACGTGCTGGATACGCTCCACCACCCGCATCGTCGGCCATTCACCCTGGCCACGGTCATAAGCGCGCACGGCGGCATCGAGGGCGGTGAGGGCGGTGTCGGCGTCCAGCAACGGCGTGCTGCCGATCACCACGCGGCGGTCGCCCAATTGCACCGGGCTCTGCACCTGGGCCAAGGGGCCGCTCCACACCTGCAACTGGCCGTTGACCAGGTAATCACGCTGTTCGATGGGCGCCGCCAGGCGGTATTGCTCGGGAATATCGGCGACGCTGGTGGGAAACAGCTGGTCGAGCAGGTTGCTGGTGGTCATGTCACTTCCCCTGGAATAGTTGCAAAATATGACTAGAGAGTCACCCAACACAGGGCTCTATGGCAAGGCTTGTGCGCTTTGCAGTACGCACCGGAGCGTGTGGCCTGCTCTTCGAGATAGTAGACTGCGCGCCTTTCTTGAAGGAGTTCACATGAGTCAGTACCAGCCGGGCATTCTTGCCGCACCGGTGCCTTTGCAGGCACGCCATCTGTTTTTTGTCGTGGATACCCTGGCAGCCGTGCCCGCTGCGCTGGACGCGCTGGTGCAGTTGACCGATTCGGCGGCAGTGGTCGGATTTGGCGAGCCGCTGGTAAACGCGCTGGGTGCAACGATTGATGGCTTGCGCAGCTTTCCTGCCGTGAGCGCGCCGGGCGCGCACAACCCGTCCACCCAGCAGGCACTGTGGGTGTGGCTGCATGGCGTCGATCGCGGCGAGTTGCTGCTGCGCAGTCGCGCTTTCGAGAAGGCCCTGGCCCCGGCGTTTCGCCTGGTGCAGTCGACCGAAGGCTTCCGCTACAAGACGGGCTTCGACCTCACCGACTACGAAGACGGCACCGAAAACCCTCACGAAGACGCCGCCGTTGAAGCCGCCTTGACCGACAGCGGCGCCAGTTTCGCCGCGATCCAGCAATGGCAGCACGACCTCGATGGTTTCGCCGCGTTGCCCGCCCAGGAGCGTGACTACATCATCGGCCGCCGGCATGGCGACAACGAAGAGCTGGAAGACGCTCCCGAATCCGCCCACACCAAGCGTACCGCCCAGGAAAGCTTCACCCCGGAAGCCTTCGTGGTGCGCCGCTCGATGCCCTGGGCCGAAAACGGCCAGGCCGGGTTGATGTTCCTTGCATTCGGCCATTCCTTCGATGCGTTCGAAGCGCAACTGCGCCGCATGAGCGGGTTGGAAGACGGGATTGTCGATGGCCTGTATCGGATCAGCACGCCGTTGACCGGTGGTTACTACTGGTGCCCGCCGACCCTCGCTGGGCGGCTGGACCTGAGTGCGCTGGCAGGCTGAGCGTCTCTGCCTGGTAATCGTGGCTGAACATGAAAATTCGGACAGCCACGCAATCCCCCACTGAAAAAATCCCCATCTGCCCGTACTCTAGACGCCTTCGCCACACTGTCCGGATTGTTCATGTCTTCTGTTGCCGATGGGCTGCCCCTCAATAAACGCCTGCCAGCCGTGATCGCGATCTCCCTGGGAATCGGCATGGCGACGCTGGACACGGCCATCGTCAACACGGCGTTGCCGACCCTGGCCGAAGGGATTGGCACCGATTCCGCCTCGGTGATCTGGGTGGTCAACGCTTACCAGTTGGCGATTATCGCCACGGTGCTGCCGTTTGCGTCGCTCAGCGATGTGCTCGGGCACCGCCGCGTGTATCTCGGCGGGTTGCTGCTGTTTATCGTCTCGTCGCTGTTTTGCGGGCTGGCCGGCTCGCTGGTCAGCCTGACCGCCGCCCGTGTGGTGCAGGGGCTGGGGGCGGCGGCGATCATGAGTGTCAATACGGCGTTGCTGCGGCATATCTACCCGTCAAAAATGCTCGGGCGTGGCCTGGGCTATAACTCGCTGGTGGTGGGGCTGGCGTTTACCCTGGGGCCCACGGCGGCGTCGGCGATTCTGTCGGTGGCGACCTGGCACTGGCTGTACCTGATCAATGTGCCGTTGGGGCTGCTGGCCCTGGCACTGGGCCTGCGTTCATTGCCGACCCTGCCGATGACCGGGCATGCCTTCGACCGCCTCGCGGCCATGCTGTGTGCCGGCTTGTTCGCCTTGCTGGTGCTGGGGCTGGGCACGGCGGTGCATGGTGCGCAGGGGGCGTTGACCCTGGGCTTGATTGCGGTGGCGCTGGTATGTGGCGCTTTGCTGCTGCGCCGCCAGGCCGGGCACCCGGCGCCGATGCTGGCGTTGGATCTGTTCAAGCGCCCGGTGTTTGCCTTGTCTTCCCTCACGGCGATCTGCGCCTTCAGCGCCCAGGGCCTGGCCTTTGTGTCGCTGCCCTTTCTGTTGCAGGCGGTGCTGGGGCATAGCCAGGTGGAAACCGGATTCCTGATGACGCCGTGGCCAGCGGTCGTGGCGGTGATGGCGCTGGTCGCCGGTCGCCTGGCTGACCGTGTGTCCCTGGGCCTGCTGTGTGGTATCGGGCTGTTGATGTTGAGCGTGGGGATGGCCGCGTTGGCGACCTTGGGCAACGGCGCATCGGCCTTCGATATCGGCTGGCGCATGGCGCTGTGCGGTGCCGGTTTCGGCTTCTTCCAGTCGCCCAACCTCAAAGCCTTGATGACCAGTGCGCCGTTGGCGCGCAGCGGTGGGGCCAGCGGCATCGTGGCGATTTCGCGGTTGCTGGGGCAGACGCTGGGGGCGTCGTTGGTGGCGTTGTGTTTCCACCTGTCCCTGGGCAATGGCCCGCTGTATGCGCTATGGCTGGGTTGTGTGTTTGCGCTGGTGGGCGCCGTGGCCAGCGGCCTGCGTCTGCTGCCTTACGGGAAAAAGCCGTTGTAAAACCTGCGGCGGGAGGGCTACCGTGGCGACCTGAATATTTCGGGATGTTTCAGATTTATGTCCAGCCTGGCCCTCCGCACTGCTGATACCCATTCCCGCCGCGCTGCGTTGACCCTGGCTTTATGCCTGCCCAGTGACGTGTTGCTCTATCTGCTGCTGCCCATGGAGTCCCAGGCCTTCGGCATCACGCTCGCCCAGGCCGGGGTGTTGCTGGCGGCCAACCGGCTGGTGCGGATTTTCGGTTACCGGCATGTGCTGAATTTCTACGCACGCAACGGTGATCGCCTGACCTGCATGATCGCCGCCGGTGCCGCAACGCTGTGTGCGCTGGGTAATTCGGTGTTGTCGGGTTTTGCCGCATTGTTGGGGCTGCGGCTGGTGTGGGGCCTGTGTTTTGCCGCGTTGAACCTGTCGACCCAGGTATTGGCCACCTCCGAACCGGAGGGCGCCGCGCGGCGGGCAGGGCGATCGCGGGCGTTGATCGCCTGGGGGCCGATGCTGGCGTTGCCGTTGGGTGGCTGGCTGACGCTGTGGGCCGGGCCGCGACCGATCTTTGTGATCCTCGCCGGCTGTTGCCTGGTGGGGCTGTGGATGGCGCGCAGCCTGCCCAGCGCCGGGCATGATTTGCACAGTACCCCCGGGCGCCGCTTCCAATGGCCCGACAGCGTGGCGATGTGGTCGTTTATCGAAGGCGTGGCGCTGGACGGACTGTTTATTTTCGGCCTGTCGATCCAGGCGCAGAAGCTGCTCGGCGGCGACGCGGTGCTGATCGCGGGCGGCTTGATGGCCCTGCGTTATGTCTCGGAAATGCTCCTGAGCCCCCTGGGCGGCCGCGCGGCGCAGCGCTTTGGCGCCACCTCGATGTTGTTGCTGTTTTCGTTCATGAGTGCCTTGGCCTTGACGGCGTTCGGCAGCTATTGGGTGGTTGTCGGCGCGGCAGCGGTGTTGGTGCTGCGCGCGTTGCAACTGCCCCTGGTGACCACCTTGGTCGCCGAGCGCAACCCCGGTTCGATGCGGGTGTCGGCCCTGGCGTCCAACGCGGTATGGCGTGATATCGGCGCGGGCCTCGGGCCGCTGCTGGCGGGCCTGCTGTTGCCGGTGGCCTCGGCACCCCTGGTGTTTGGCGTGGCAGGCGCTGCGATTGCGGTGAGTGCGCTGTTTTGCTGGCGTACGCGTGTGGCTGGCGACTGACTTACGCGCTTTTCAAGCCTTCCAGCCAGGTGGGATCGAAACGGGTCTGCTCGGTGTCCATCCCCAGTGCCTGCATCTTGTTTTTATGCGCGTTCATTTCGCCGACCAACTGCGCCTGGGCGCTGGAGTTGGCATCCAGTTCATGCATCTGCGTCAGCCCCAAATGGTAGAAACGCAGCACCTTGATCGCCGTCGGGTCATTGGCCTGCACCCGCTCTGTGACGGTGTGCATCACATTGGTCACGCGCATCAGGTTGCGCTTGAGCTGCCAGCCATACACGGCCGGCGCCAGCCAGGGTTGGCTCCAGAACGGGCCGCGCACCAGGGCGAGGGTAATCAACACCCCGGCGAATACGCCGCCGACATTGAAGCGCATGTTGTCACCGCCGGGTTCGCCGAACAGCATTACCGCCAGGCTCGACAGCAGCATGGCCAAGGCCATGAACAGCACGGCTACGATCAGCGTGCTGCGGCGGGTCTGTTGGCGGTAGGTGACGGGGTCGCAGGGTTTGAGCTCGAACATCCGGTCCAGGTCTCCAGGGCGGGTAGGGAGTGGCATCTTCTCATGGCCAGCGGTCAGCGGTGGGGCAATCAAGTTGAACCATGATCTGGGGCAGTTTCTCTAAACCGGTGTACTCCCTTTGAGGTGAACCACCATGCCCGAATACAAGCAGCCACCGCCCGGTACACCCGACCCTGATCGCACCCCCGGTGAAGAAGAGCGTGACAACGATGCCTTGCGCCCCAATGACCCGAAAGAGCGTGATGCACAGGATGATGTGGAGCGCGTCGAAGAAGACCTGGAAAATCTCCACGACAAAGCTCGCCCCCTATAACAGGAGACCATGATGAACAAGCGCTCGGATGGACCCCCCTCCAACGAACACGCCAGCGGCAAGGATGAGTTGGGATTTGATCCGGACTCGCCGGATGTGGCAGATCCGCAGGTTGATCCGGTAGGTCCGGCCATCGCCCCGCTGGATAAAAAGGACAAGGAAGAGGCGAAAAAAAAGCCGCCCTACGATCCGTTGGGCGACTTGAAAAAATGAACTGAGCCCCGCCATTGAGCGGGGCTTTTGTTTATCTTGGCGGCATCCAGGTGACGTCGGTGATGCCGTACTTCTCTGCCCATGGGCGCGTGGTTTTTTTCACCTGTTCATGACCAACCCGGCCGATACGGCTGACATGCGCAATGTCAGCGTCAACGGCCGCCCAGTGCCACGCCTCGGCGTTGTTCATCACTTCGGCACGCACCACAAAGGACTTCGGTTGACCGTGCAGTTGGTAGTGGATGGTGTAGATTTTTGCGGTACTCATGTTGCCTCCCTGTCTTGTTATAGATGGATAGGGAACGGTTTAAAAAGGTTCACTCAAAATGACAATCTGCATGCTTGCGCGGCATAGTGACCCCTCCCTTCCGCGCCCAAGGATCGCGCCATGACCCTCCTGAACCATAGCCGCCTGTACCTGCAACGCCTGGGTTACGACTCGCCACCACCGCCCACCCTGCAGACCCTGCGGGATTTGCAACTGCGTCATGTGTGCACCTTCGCCTTTGAAAGCCTGTCGACCCTGCTGCGCCTGCCGGTGCCGATCGACTTGCACAGCGTCGAGCAGAAAGTCCTGTTCGAGGGGCGGGGTGGGTATTGCTATGAGTTGAACCAGATGTTCCTGGCGCTGTTGCAAGAGTTGGGCTTTGATGCACGCGGCATTACCGGCCGGGTGGTGATGGGCGGGCCACCGGAGGCGCGCACGGCGCGTACCCATCGCCTGAGCCTGGTGACACTGGACGGCGTGCGTTACGTCACCGACGTCGGCTTTGGTGGCATGGTGCCCAGCAGTCCGTTGCAGTTGCACACACACAAGCCGTTCAGGCCACGGCCCATGAGCCGTATCGCCTGACGCTCAATGAGCAGGAGGGCAGCTACACCTTGTGGGCCGAGGTCGCGGGGGAATGGCGTGGCTTGTATGTGTTCGACCTGCAAGTGCAGGCAGACATCGACTACGAAATCGGTAACTGGTACGTCTCTACCCATCCAGGTTCGCCGTTCCTGGGCCAATTGAAAGTCGCACGCCTGGCAGCGGGCGAACGCCACACCTTGAACAACGCCCATTATGCGATTCACTACCTGGATCGGCCGAGTGACAAGCGCGTGATCCAGAGCGCCGACGAACTGCTGGGAGTGCTGGGCACTACTTTTGGGATTCGCGTGCCGGTTCACCCTCAGCTGGATTCAACCCTTGATGGCTTGGTAATGGCTGCCCGCCAGGAGTATTGATCTAGAGCCATCGCTGAACCGTTTTACCTCCAAGAGGGGGCAAATTTTTTCGAACCTTTGGTGCCAACCCGGGTTCGAAGCGTTTCCTGAATAATTTGCCCACCAGACAAGGAGATGTAAACGATGTCCAAACTATTCGGAAACTTCCTCAAGCATTCCTCACTGCTGGCGCTGGTCGCCGCGCCAGCCGTGGTGTTCGCCGCACCGTCCACTGACCCGATTTCTACCTTTGGGATTCTGGGCAGCTACAACGACTTCAAGCTCGAAGGCGGGAGTGAAAGTGATAAGGACCACATGCCCGAAGCCGGCCTTTTCTACAACTTCGGCAACAAGCTCACCGCCGAGTCGGGCTTTATCTACCAGGCAGGCGTGGAAGCCAAGTACGGTGAAAAGAGTGATAACACACTCAAGGAAGGCCAGGCCGACCTGGATCTCGGCTGGCGTGCCGCGCTGGATGCGCGCAACTTTGTCGACGTGATCGTTGGCGGCGGTTACAGCTGGACCCGCTATGAGCTGGACTCGAACGACTACGACATGGAACTCACCAACAAGTCGCCGTTCGCCAAGGCCGCCTTGGGCTACAACCATCAGTTCGATGACATGACGCTGCGTTTTGAAGCGGGTGCGCGTCGCACCCTTGATGGTCGTACGAAGCTCAAGGTGGACGGCGTGGGCAGCGACACCGTAGACCTCAAGGACCGCACCAACCCTTACGCCGAAGTCAGCCTGCTGATGAACCAGAAGGGCGACCTGCCGGTGATGGCGGGCCTTTACTACACCCGCACCGAATACAAGCTGGACGGTGATTCCGACGTGGCCGATAACACTCGGCTCAAGCGGGATGAATACGGGGTCAAGGTAGGCATCGCGTTTTAACGCGGTTGCAACGTAAAACGCCCCGAACATTCGGGGCGTTTTTTTTAGAGCTATTGCAGGTCAGCCCAGAACGCAAAAACGGCGCCCGAAGGCGCCGTTTCTGTTGACTCACATACCGCTAAGCGATCAAACCCCCAGCACCGCGTGCTGCACCAGGGTGAGCAACGGTTGTGGGTACACGCCCAAGAAGAAGGCGAGCAGGGCGATAGCCAGCAGCATCACACCACCGGCTTTCTGTTCCCAGTGCAGCTCGGCATCCACACGGCGCAGGTTTGGCTCGATCAGGTACAGGGTGACCATCACGCGCAGGTAGTAGAACACGCCGATGGCACTGCCCAGCACCAGGGACGCAACCAGCCACCACTCGTGGGCTTCGACACCGGTAGCGACGATGTAGAACTTGCCGATGAAACCCGCAGTCAGCGGGATACCGGCCAGGGACAGCATCATCACGGTGAGTACGGCGGTCAGGTACGGACGGCGCCAGAACAGGCCGCGGTATTCGTACAGGGCGTCGGCGTCACGGCCTTTATAAGGCGAGGACATCAGCGTGATCACGCCGAACGCGCCGAGGCTGGTGATCACGTAGGTGACCAGGTACACGCCGATGGCTTCCACGGCCAGGCCTTTGCTCGCCACCAGGGCGATCAGCAGGTAGCCGAAGTGAGCGATGGACGAGTAACCCAGCAGACGCTTGAGGTTATTCTGGGTCAGCGCCAGCAGGTTGCCGAACAGGATCGACGCGATGGCAATCACGGTCAGCACGTTGCTCAGCACGCCGGTGTTGGCGGCAGGCGAGATCTGGAACAGACGCACCATCACCGCAAACACAGCGACCTTGGACGCAGTCGCCAGGAACGCCGCCACCGGCGCCGGGGCGCCTTCGTACACGTCCGGGGTCCACAGGTGGAACGGCACCAGGGAGAGCTTGAACGCCAGGCCGATCAGCATCATCGCCAGGCCCAGTTGGGCAATCGGCGCGGGGCTGTTGGTGGCCGCCAGGGCGTGACCGATACCGGTGAAGCTCAGGCTGCCGGCTTCGGCGTAGAGCAGGGCCATACCGAACAACAGGAACGCGGAACCGGCAGCCGACAGCACCATGTACTTGATGCCGGCTTCCAGGGAACGCTTGTTGAAGAAGGCGTAGGCCACCAGGCCGTAGGTCGGGATCGACAGCAGTTCCAGGCCGATGAACAAGCCGGCCAGGTGCTGAGCGCTGACCAGCACGATACCGCCGGCCGCAGCCAGCAGGATCAGCAGGTACAGCTCTTCGCGGTTGCCCGGGTAGCCGGTGCCGCCTTCGCCGAGGTAGGCGTGGGCGAGGGTGACGCAGGCGAGGGTGGCGACGAGGATCAGCGCGATATACAGCAGCGCGAAGTCATCGACCATCATCAGCGGGGTCACCGCCAGTGGCGCGACCTTGAGTGCCGGGATAATCGACAGCAAGGCCAGGTTCAAACCGGCGCACGACAGCAGGAACGTTTGTGAGTGATTGCGGCGCCAGGCGATCGCCAGCATCACCACCACGATGGTGAGGCTGGTGATCAGCAGCGGCGCAAGCGCGATAAAGTGTTGGATCGTGAATTCCATAGCGCTCTTACCGGGCCGAAGCGAGTTGAGAGAAGGCGGTGCCGAACCACTGCTGCACGCCATGCATCGTCGCGGCAGAAGTGTCCAGGAACGGTTGCGGGTACACGCCGATGTAGATCAGCAATACCGCAAGGCCGAGCACCATGATCAGTTCGCGAGCATCCATCCCT
Source organism: Pseudomonas sp. SJZ103 (assembly GCF_007828335.1). Taxonomy (NCBI): domain Bacteria; kingdom Pseudomonadati; phylum Pseudomonadota; class Gammaproteobacteria; order Pseudomonadales; family Pseudomonadaceae; genus Pseudomonas; species Pseudomonas sp. SJZ103. Next base: position 114,040 of record NZ_VIUN01000010.1, on the reverse strand, counting down.
TTCAGGACGGCGTCGGACTTGGCCGGGCCGAAGTAGGCGCGGTGGATCATGATCAGCGAGTAGACCGAACCGAATACCAGGCCGGAAGTAGCAATGGCGCTGATCCACGGCGTTTGCACGAAGGCACCCATCAGGATCAGGAACTCGCCGATGAAGTTACCGGTACCTGGCAAGCCCAGGGAGGCGGCGGCAAAGAACAGGCTGATCGCCGGCAGGTACGCAATGCGCGACCACACGCCGCCCATCTCACGCATGTCACGGGTGTGCAGGCGCTCGTACAACTGGCCACTCAGGATAAACAGTGCGGCGGCGGAGACACCGTGGGCCAACATCTGGATCACTGCACCCTGCAACGCCAGCTGGCTGCCGGAGTAGATGCCGATCAGTACGAAGCCCATGTGGGAAACGGACGAGAAGGCAATCAGACGCTTGATGTCGGTTTGCGCGAACGCCAGGAACGCACCGTAGAAGATCCCGATCAGACCGAGGGTCATGGCAATCGGCGCGAACTCGGCCGAGGCATTCGGGAACAGCGGCAGGGCGAAACGCAGCAGGCCGTAGGCCGCCGTCTTCAGTAGGATACCGGCCAGGTCCACGGAACCGGCGGTCGGCGCCTGGGCGTGAGCGTCAGGCAGCCAGGAGTGGAACGGCACCACCGGCAGCTTCACCGCGAAGGCGATGAAGAAGCCCAGCATGAGGATGTACTCGGTGGTCAGGGACATCTTGGTTTTCAACAGGTCGGCGTAGTTGAAGGTAATCACGCCCGTCGAGTTGAAGTTGACCAGTACCAGGCCCAGGATCGCCACCAACATGATCAGGCCGGAAGCCTGGGTGAAGATGAAGAACTTGGTCGCCGCGTAGATCCGGGTTTTCTTGCCGTCCGAAGAACTGTGACCCCAGAGCGCGATGAGGAAGTACATCGGCACCAGCATCATTTCCCAGAAGAAGAAGAACATGAACAGGTCGAGGGCGAGGAACACGCCGACCACGCCGCCCAGGATCCACATCAGGTTCAGGTGGAAGAAGCCCACGTGACGCTGGATCTCTTTCCAGGAGCAGAGTACCGAGAGGATACCCAGCAGGCCGGTCAGCAGGATCATCAACAGCGACAGGCCATCGAGGGCCAGGTGCACGTTGATGCCGAAGCGCTGGATCCACACGTGCTTGAATTCAAGCGCGAACGTCGGATCGACACCCGGTGCCGGAGCAAATGAATAGTCGCCATGGGCCCACAGCCAGAGGCCGAGTGCGAGTTCCAGGGACATGGTCAGCAACGCAATCCAGCGGGGGAGGGTGGCGCCGAAGCGTTCACCCATCCAGCAGAGCAGGCCGCCGATAAAGGGGATCAGGATTAGCCAGGGCAGAATCATGACGGGCTCGTTTCCTTTCGCAAGTTCGCAAAGTTCATATCAGACCGCTACCACAACGATGGCGCCGATCACCAGCACGGCACCGGCCGCCATGGAAGCTGCATACCAACGCAATTGGCCAGTCTCGGTACGGCTCAGGGCGGTGTGACCGCCTTTGGCCGCGCGCGGGATCAAACCGATGGTCTGGTCGAGCGGGTCTTTACGCAGCACGTGACTGATGGCCAGGTATGGCTTGACGAACAGTTTGTCGTAGATCCAGTCGAAGCCCCAGGCCGCGAACCACCAGGCCGAGAGGAAACGGCCGATGCCACTGTTGGCCACGGCGGTCACGAAGCGACGCTTGCCGAGGAACAGCATGGCCGCCAGCAGGATACCGGCGATGGCAATGGCGCCCGAGGCGATTTCCAGGCTGTGCTTGGCGGCGCCGCCGGCATGGCCGGCGCTTTCCGGCAGTACACCGGCCAGTGGCGGGGTGATCAGGGCGCCGATGAAGGTCGACAGGATGATCAGCACCGACAGTGGCAACCAGTGGGAGATGCCGTGGCCTGCGTGTGCTTCGGTCTTGGCTTCACCGTGGAAGGTGATGAAGATCAGGCGGAAGGTGTACAGCGAGGTCATGAACGCACCCACCAGGCCTGCGTACAGCAGGTTCTGGTTACCGCTGGCAAAGGCTTCCCAGAGGATTTCGTCCTTGGAGTAGAAACCGGCGGTCACCAGCGGCAGGGCGGCCAGGGCGGCACCACCGACGATGAAGCTGGCGTAGGCCAGTGGCAGTTTCTTCCACAGGCCGCCCATCTTGAAGATGTTCTGCTCGTGGTGGCAGGCAACGATCACCGCACCGGAGGCCAGGAACAGCAGGGCCTTGAAGAAGGCGTGGGTCATCAGGTGGAAGATCGCCGCGTCCCAGGCGCCGACGCCCAGGGCCAGGAACATGTAGCCGATCTGGCTCATGGTCGAGTAGGCGAGGATCCGCTTGATGTCGGTCTGCACCAGCGCGGCGAAGCCGGCCAGTACCAGGGTCACGCCGCCGACGATGCCCACCAGGTGTAGGATGTCCGGCGCCAGGGTGAACAGGCCGTGGGTACGGGCGATCAGGTAGACACCGGCGGTAACCATGGTTGCGGCGTGGATCAGTGCCGACACCGGGGTAGGACCGGCCATCGCATCCGCCAGCCAGGTTTGCAGCGGCAGTTGCGCGGATTTACCCACGGCGCCGCCCAGCAGCATCAGGGTCGCCAGGGTGATCCAGAAGTCGCCGACCTGGAATTTCTGCGGTGCCAGCACCAGCAGTTCCTGGATGTTCAGCGTGCCCACCTGTTGGAACAGGATGAACAGGCCGATGGCCATGAACACGTCGCCGATCCGGGTGACGATAAATGCCTTGAGTGCCGCGTTACCGTTGTTGCGGTTGCTGTAGTAGAAACCGATCAACAGGTACGAGCACAGGCCCACGCCTTCCCAACCGAAGTACAGGAACAACAGGTTATCGCCGAGCACCAGGAACAGCATGCTGGCGATAAACAGGTTGGTGTACGAGAAGAAGCGCGAGTAGCCCGCTTCACCGCGCATGTACCAGGACGCGAACAGGTGGATCAGGAAGCCCACGCCGACGACCACGCCGAGCATGGTGATCGACAGGCCGTCGACGTAGAGGGCGAAGTTGGGCTTGAAGCCTTCCACCGACATCCACTGCCACAGCACCAGGGTGTAGTGACCACCTTCCGGCGGCGCCACGTTGAATTGCCAGATGACGTAGGCGGCGACAATGGCCGACAGGCCAATGGAGCCCACACCGATCAGGGCAGAAAGGTTTTCCGACCAGCGTCCGCGAGAGAACGACAGCAGCAGGAAACCGATCAGGGGAAATACGAAAGTCAGAAAGATCATGTTCATCCGCGCATCTCACTGGCAGCGTCGATATCAAGCGTGTGGAAGCGACGATACAGTTGCAGCAGGATCGCCAGGCCGATACTGGCCTCGGCGGCTGCCAGGCTGATCACCAGGATGAACATCACTTGTCCATCCGGCTGGCCCCAACGTGCACCTGCAACGATGAACGCCAGTGCCGCAGCGTTCATCATGATTTCCAGGCTCATCAACACGAACAGAATGTTACGGCGAACCATCAGGCCGACCAGGCCAAGGCAGAACAGGATGCCGGCGACCGCCAGACCATGCTCCAAAGGGATAGCAGGCATCGTCATTGCTCCTTGGCTTCGTTACGGCCCAAGTGGAAGGCGGTGATGGCTGCGGCGAGCAGCAGCATCGAAGCCAGTTCGACCACCAGCAGGTACGGGCCGAACAGGCTGATGCCCACGGCTTTCGCGTCCACGGTGGTGTGGCCGATGGCCTGGCCGCTCTGGTGAGCGAACAGCACATACAGCAGTTCACCCAGCAGCAGCGCTGCGAGGACAACCGGGCCGAGCCAGATGCCGGGCTTGAGCCAGACGCGTTCCTGGGCGACCGAGGCCGGCCCGAGGTTGAGCATCATCACCACAAACACGAACAGCACCATGATGGCGCCGGCGTAGGCGATCACTTCGAGCACACCGGCGAACGGCGCGCCAAGGCTGAAGAAGGTCATGGCCACGGCGATCAGCGAAATGATCAGGTAGAGCAGGGCGTGCACGGGGTTGGTGTTGGTGATCACGCGAAGCGTGGACACCACTGCAATACCCGATGCGAAATAGAAAGCGAATTCCATCTTTCTTCCTTAAGGCAGCAAGCTCTTCACGTTGATCGGCTCGGCTTCGTTTTGTGCGGCGCCTTTCGGCTTACCGGCAACGGCCATACCTGCAACACGATAGAAGTTGTAATCAGGGTTTTTACCGGGACCAGAGATCAGCAGATCTTCTTTCTCGTACACCAGGTCCTGACGTTTGAACTCGGCCATCTCGAAATCCGGTGTGAGCTGGATCGCGGTGGTCGGGCAAGCTTCCTCGCAGAGGCCGCAGAAAATGCAGCGCGAGAAGTTGATGCGGAAGAAGTCCGGGTACCAGCGACCGTCTTCGGTTTCAGCTTTCTGCAGGGAGATGCAACCCACCGGGCACGCCACGGCGCACAGGTTGCAGGCCACGCAACGCTCTTCGCCATCGGGGTCGCGGGTCAGTACGATGCGGCCGCGATAGCGCGGTGGCAGGTACACCGCTTCTTCCGGGTATTGCAGGGTGTCGCGCTTGCGAAAGCCATGGCCGAAAACCATCACCAGGCTTCGCAACTGGGTACCGGTACCCTTAACGATGTCGCCAATATATTTGAACATGGGTCAAATCCTCACTGAACCGCGCCCGCTGGCGTGTTCAACAACACAACGGCAGCAGTCACCAGCAAATTGATCAGGGTCAGCGGCAGGCAGAAACGCCAGCTGAAATCCATCACCTGGTCATACCGTGGACGCGGAATGGAAGCGCGCAGCAGGATAAACAGCATGATGAAGAACGCGGTCTTCAGGAAGAACCAGAAGAACGCCAGCTGCGGCAGGATGCCGAATGGACCGTGCCAGCCGCCGAAGAACAGCGTGACCAGCAGGGCCGAGATCAAGATGATGCCGATGTACTCACCGACGAAGAACATGCCCCATTTCATGCCGGCGTATTCAATGTGGTAACCGTCGGCCAGTTCCTGTTCCGCTTCCGGCTGGTCGAACGGGTGACGGTGAGTCACGGCGACGCCGGCGATGAAGAAGGTACAGAAGCCGAAGAACTGCGGAATGATGAACCACAGGTTCTGCGCCTGGTACTCGACGATGTCGCGCATGTTGAACGAGCCGACCTGCACCACGATGCCCATCAGCGCGAGGCCCATGAACACTTCGTAGGACACGGTCTGGGCCGAGGCCCGCAAGCTGCCCAGCAGGGCGAACTTGTTGTTGCTCGACCAGCCGGCGAACAGCACCGCGTAGACCGACAGGCCAGCCATGGCGAAGAAGAACAGCAGGCCGATGTTCAGGTCCGCCACGCCCCAGGTCGGGGTAATCGGGATGACTGCGAACGCGATCAGCAAGGCGCTCATGGCCACGACCGGTGCCAGGGTGAAGATCACCTTGTCGGCAAACGGCGGGGTCCAGTCTTCCTTGAAGAACATCTTCAGCATGTCGGCAGCGATCTGGAACATACCGAACGGGCCAACGCGGTTCGGACCGTAACGGTCCTGCCACCAGCCCAGCAGGCGACGTTCGACGAAGCTGAGCAGGGCGCCCGCGACGACCACGGCCAACAGGATCACGATGGCCTTGACGACCGAGATGATCACGTCGATCACTTCAGGGGTGAACCAGGTCATTGCGCTGCCTCCTGCAGACCGTCAACGGTTTTGCCAAAGATCGCAGGCGGGATACCGGCGAGGCCTTTAGGCAGTGCAACCAGGCCGGCACCCAACGCTTCGTTGATGCGCAGCGGCAGACGCAGGGTCTGGCCGGCCACGGTCACGCTGAGCAGGGCACCGTCGTTGACGCCCAGGCGGTCGGCTTCGGACTTGGCCAAGGACACGTAGGCTTCGGGAATGCGCTCTTGTACCGGCGCGGCCTTGGAAGAGGTCTCTTCGCTGCCGAACAGGTGGAAGAGCGGCACAACCTGCCAGGTGCCCTGGGCCGGGTTGAACGGGCGCGGGACCGCAGCGAACCAGTTCAGCGCGTCGCCCTGGGGTTCGATCAGGCGGGTGCCCGGGTCGCCGGCGCGGATATGCCCACCGACTTCGTCCTGGAACTTGTTCCAGGCCTGCGGCGAGTTCCAGCCCGGCGACCAGGCAAACGGCACCTGCTGACGTGGCTCGACCGAACCCGAGTAACCTTCCATGGAGAAGGCAAACGCGGTGTCGTTGTCTTGCGGGGTACGCGGTTCGTGCACGCTGATGTCGGCGCGCATGGCGGTACGACCGGAGTAACGCAGCGGCTCACGGGCGAGCTTCATGCCCTTGATGCGGAACGCGGCGGACGGTGCTGCGTCGACGATACGCGCCAGCTGCGGCGCGCTCGCTGCGGCTGCGGCGGTCACGTGGTCGAGCTGGGTCCAGTCGATCGGCTGGTTCAGCAGGGTCGCGCGCAGGGCATGCAGCCAGCGCCAGCCTTCGTGAACCAGGATGCTGGCGTCCATGTACTTCGGATCGAACACCTGGAAGAAGCGCTGGGCGCGGCCTTCCTGGCTGACCAGGGTACCGTCGCCTTCGGCGAAGGTGGCGGCTGGCAGCACCAGGTCGGCACGGTCGCTGGTGGCGGTCTTCTGGTGGTCGGCGACAATCAGGACCTTGGCGGCGTTCAGCGCAGCGTCAACCTTGGCGGCATCGGTGCGGGTGTACAGGTCGTTTTCCAGCACCACGATCGCATCGGCAGTGCCCTCGATCACGGTTTGCAGGGCCGCGTCCAGGGACTCGCCACCGAGCATGGCCAGGCCGAGGCTGTTGGCTTCCGGCACCACCAGGCTGATGGAGCCGTTCTTGTCGCGCAGCTTCAAGGCCTTGGCGATGTTGGCGGCGGCTTCGATCAATGCCTTGGAACCCAACGAGGTACCGGCAATGATCAATGGACGCTTGGCTGCCAGCAGGGCGTCGGCGATGCGTTGGGCCAATTCGACGGCTTCAGTGTCCAGTCCTTCAACCGCTGGTGCGCTGGCGTCGAGGGCGTGGGCCACGGCGAAACCGAGGCGCGCCAGGTCGTCCGGTGCAGCGTGGACGCATTCTTCGGCGATGTCGTCGAGCTTGGTTTCAGCGAGGCTTGCGATAAACAGCGGGTTCAGCGCGTGCTGGCCGATGTTTTTCACCGCAGCGTCGAGCCAAGGCTGTACGCGCATGGCGTCGGCCATGTCTTCAGCCTTGCCTTTGACCGATTGACGCAGGGACAGCGCGATACGCGCGGCGGTCTGGGTCAGGTCTTCACCGAGCACGAAGATGGCATCGTGGTCTTCGATGTCGCGCATGTTCGGCACCGGCAGCGGGCTGTCGTTCAGCACCTGCAGGACCAGGCGAATGCGCTCCAGCTCACCGGCTTCGATACCGGAGTAGAAGTGCTCGGCACCCACCAGCTCGCGCAACGCGTAGTTGCTTTCGAGGCTGGCGCGGGGCGAACCGATACCGACGATGTTGCGGCCGCGCAGCAGGTCGGCGGCTTTATCCAGCGCCGCGTCCAGGCTCAGCTTGGCGCCATCGGCCAGCAGTGGCTGGCGTGGGCGGTCTTCGCGGTTGACGTAGCCATAGCCGAAACGGCCACGGTCGCACAGGAAGTACTGGTTGACCGAACCGTTGAAGCGGTTTTCGATGCGACGCAGTTCGCCGTAGCGCTCGCCGGGGGAGATGTTGCAACCGCTCGAGCAGCCATGGCAGATGCTTGGCGAGAACTGCATGTCCCACTTACGGTTGTAGCGCTCGGAGTGAGTCTTGTCGGTGAACACACCGGTCGGGCAGACCTCGGTGAGGTTGCCGGAGAACTCGCTTTCGAGCACGCCGTCTTCAACGCGACCGAAGTACACATTGTCGTGGGCGCCGAATACGCCGAGGTCGGTGCCGCCGGCGTAGTCTTTATAGAAGCGTACGCAGCGGTAGCAGGCGATGCAGCGGTTCATCTCGTGGGAAATGAACGGGCCCAGTTGCTGGTTCTGGTGGGTACGCTTGGTGAAGCGATAACGGCGCTCGTTGTGGCCGGTCATCACCGTCATGTCTTGCAGGTGGCAGTGACCGCCTTCCTCACAGACCGGGCAGTCGTGGGGGTGGTTGGTCATCAGCCATTCGACCACACTGGCGCGGAACGCCTTGGATTCATCATCGTCGATGGAGATCCAGGTGTTGTCGGTGGCTGGGGTCATGCAGGACATGACGATACGACCACGGGTGTCGTTTTCGTCGGTGTACTGCTTGACCGCACACTGGCGACAGGCACCGACGCTACCAAGCGCGGGGTGCCAGCAGAAATAAGGGATGTCGAGGCCTAGTGACAGACACGCCTGTAACAGGTTGTCCGCCCCATCGACTTCGAGCGCTTTGCCGTCTACGTGGATAGTGGCCATGGTTCAAAGTTCTTCGTTGGCCCGTTGTCAGCGGGCGTGGCTAATGGAATCTTGTTGTTCATGTGCATCTACACAGCCTTGACGGCGTCAGCACATGAGAAAGCGAAGGGCACGGACCCTTCGCTTTTTAAGCGTTACGCGCCGACTACGATCGGCCTTGCCAGAGGCGGGACGGCGGCGCTGGTAGGCGCGATGCCGGCTTCGAACTCCGAGCGGAAGTATTTGATTGCGCTGCCCAATGGCTCCACGGCGCCCGGTGCGTGAGCACAGAAGGTCTTGCCTGGGCCGAGGAAACCGACCAGCCCCAGCAGGGTCTCGATGTCACCCTCGCGGCCTTCGCCATTTTCCAGGGCCATCAGCAGCTTGACGCTCCACGGCAGGCCGTCGCGGCATGGGGTGCAGAAGCCGCAGGATTCACGGGCAAAGAACTGCTCCATGTTGCGCAGCAGCGAGACCATGTTCACGGTGTTGTCCACCGCCATCGCCAGGCCGGTACCCATCCGGGTGCCCACCTTGCCGATGCCGCCGGCATACATCTGTGCGTCAAGATGCTCGGGGAGCAGGAAGCCGGTGCCGGCGCCGCCTGGCTGCCAGGCCTTGAGGGTGTAGCCGTCGCGCATGCCGCCGGCGTAGTCCTCGAACAGCTCGCGTGCGGTCACGCCGAATGGCAGTTCCCACAGGCCAGGGTTCTTGACCTTACCGGAGAAGCCCATGAGCTTGGTGCCCATGTCTTCGCTGCCTTCGCGGGCCAACGATTTGTACCAGTCCACGCCGTCGGCGATGATCGCCGGCACGTTGCACAGGGTCTCGACGTTGTTCACGCAGGTCGGCTTGCCCCACACGCCCACGGCGGCAGGGAAGGGCGGCTTGGAACGCGGGTTGGCGCGGCGGCCTTCGAGGGAGTTGATCAGTGCGGTTTCTTCACCGCAGATGTAACGCCCGGCGCCGGTGTGCACGAACAGTTCGAAGTCAAAACCCGAACCGAGGATGTTCTTGCCCAACAGGCCTGCGGCCTTGGCTTCTGCCACGGCACGGTTGAGGTGCTTGGCGGCGGTGGTGTATTCGCCGCGCAGGAAGATGTAGCCACGGTAGGTTTTCAGCGCGCGGGCGCTGATCAGCATGCCTTCGATCAGCAGATGGGGCAGTTGCTCCATCAGCATGCGGTCTTTCCAGGTGTTGGGTTCCATTTCATCCGCGTTGCACAGCAGGTAGCGGATGTTGATGGACTCGTCTTTGGGCATCAGGCCCCACTTCACGCCCGTGGGGAAGCCTGCACCGCCGCGACCCTTGAGGCCGGCGTCCTTCACGGTCTGGACGATGTCGTCCTGGGCCATGTCGGCGAAGGCCTTGCGCGCAGCGGCGTAACCGTTCTTGGCCTGGTACTCGTCGAGCCATAGCGGCTCGCCGTCGTCACGCAGGCGCCAGGTCAGCGGGTGGGTTTCGGCCGAACGCTTGATCAGGTTGGCCGGGCCGAAGGAAGTCAGGGTCATGGGTAGCCCTCGAGCAATTGGGTCACGCCAGCAGGCTGCACGTCACCGAATGTGTCGTCGTCGATCATCAACGCCGGCGCCTTGTCGCAGTTGCCCAGGCAGCACACCGGCAGCAGCGTGAAGCGGCCGTCCGGGGTGGTTTGGCCGAGGCCGATGCCCAGCGTGTTCTGGATCTCGCTGACCACTGATTCGTGGCCACCGATGTAGCAGACCATGCTGTCGCACACGCGAATGATGTGACGGCCGACCGGCTGGCGGAAGATCTGGCTGTAGAACGTCGCCACGCCTTCAACGTCGCTGGCGGGGATGCCGAGGATCTCGCCGATGGCGTAGAGGGCGCCGTCCGGCACCCAGCCACGTTCCTTCTGGACGATCTTCAAGGCTTCGATCGACGCCGCGCGCGGGTCTTCGTAGTGATGCAGCTCGTGCTCGATGGCCGAGCGCTCGGTTTCACTCAGGGTGAAACGGTCTGTCTGGATAAGCGTGCTGTTCATGCTTAGCGGTCCACGTCGGCCATAACGAAATCGATACTACCCAGGTACGCAATCAAGTCCGCGACCATCTCGCCTTTGATCACCGAAGGGATCTGCTGCAAGTGGGCGAAGCTTGGGGTACGAATCCGGGTGCGGTAGCTCATGGTGCCGCCATCGCTCGTCAGGTAATAGCTGTTGATACCCTTGGTCGCTTCGATCATCTGGAAGGATTCGTTGGCCGGCATTACCGGACCCCACGAAACCTGCAGGAAGTGCGTGATCAGGGTTTCGATGTGCTGCAGCGTGCGCTCTTTCGGCGGCGGCGTCGTCAGCGGGTGATCCGCCTTGTACGGGCCGGCCGGCATGTTGCGCATGCACTGCTCGATGATCTTCAGGCTCTGGCGCATTTCTTCGACGCGCACGATGCAACGGTCGTAGGCGTCGCCATTGGCCGCCAGCGGGACTTCGAACTCGAAGTTCTCGTAGCCGGAATAGGGGCGCGCTTTACGCAGGTCGAAGTCGCAACCGGTCGAACGCAGGCCGGCACCGGTGACGCCCCATTCCAGGGCCTCTTTGGTGTTGTAGGCGGCAACGCCGATGGTCCGACCCTTGAGGATGCTGTTGTCCAGGGCGGCTTTCTGGTACTCGTCCAGGCGCTTGGGCATCCAGTCGATGAATTCCTTGACCAGGCGTTCCCAGCCATTCGGCAGGTCGTGGGCGACACCGCCGATGCGGTACCAGGCCGGGTGCAGGCGGAAACCGGTGATGGCTTCGATGACCTTGTAGGCGCGCTGACGGTCGGTGAAGGTGAAGAACACCGGGGTCATGGCGCCGACGTCCTGGATATAGGTACCCAGGAACAGCAGGTGGCTGGTGATCCGGAAGAACTCGGCCATCATGATGCGGATGGTGTCGACGCGGTCCGGGACCTTGATGCCGGCCAGCTTCTCGACCGATAGCACGTACGGCAGGTTGTTCATCACGCCGCCGAGGTAGTCGATACGGTCGGTGTACGGGATGAAGCTGTGCCACGACTGGCGCTCGGCCATCTTCTCGGCACCACGGTGGTGGTAGCCGATGTCCGGTACGCAGTCGACGATTTCTTCGCCGTCCAGCTGCAGGATGATGCGGAAGGCACCGTGAGCCGAAGGGTGGTTCGGGCCCAGGTTGAGGAACATGTAGTCCTCGTTGGTGCCGGAACGCTTCATGCCCCAGTCTTCCGGACGGAAGCGCGCGGCCTCTTCTTCAAGTTGCTGCTTGGCGAGGTTGAGGCTGAACGGGTCGAATTCGGTGGCGCGGGCAGGGAAGTCCTTGCGCAGCGGGTGACCTTCCCACGTTGGCGGCATCATGATGCGCGTCAGGTGCGGGTGGCCCGGGAAGTCGATACCGAACATGTCCCAGACTTCGCGCTCGTACCAGCTGGCGTTGGGCCAGATACCGGTCACGGTCGGGATGCTCAGGTCGCTCTCGGACAGTGCGACCTTGATCATCACGTCGCTGTTACGTTCCAGCGACATCAGGTGATAGAACACGGTGAAATCGGCGCCGCTCGGCAGGCCTTGGCGCTTGGTGCGCAGGCGCTCGTCCACGCCATGCAGGTCATAGAGCATGACGTACGGCTTGGGCAGGTTGCGCAGGAAGGTCAGGACTTCGACGAGCTTGGCGCGCGCCACCCACAGCACCGGCATACCGGTGCGTGTGGCCTGGGCGGTGAAGGCGTCAGGGCCAAAACGGTTATTGAGTTCGACGACCACATCCTGGTCGTCTGCCTTATAAGGCGGGATGTACAGAGCACTGCCTGTAGTCATGGTTTTTTATCGCTTTCGGTCAACGTAAAGAATGAAGCCAGGTTTTCGTTCTATAAAAGAAGCGGTGCTGGATCAGACTTCGTCGGGGCTGCGCAGGTTGGTGACTGCGATTCGCTGTTCGCGGCGCTGTTCCTTTTGCGACGGCATCTCGGCGCGGTACACGCCTTGATCGCCGACGACCCAGGAAAGCGGGCGACGCTCCTTGCCAATCGATTCCTGCAACAGCATCAAGCCTTGCAGGAATGCTTCGGGGCGGGGCGGGCAGCCAGGCACGTAGACGTCCACGGGCAGGAACTTGTCCACCCCTTGAACCACGGAGTAGATGTCGTACATGCCACCGGAGTTGGCGCACGAACCCATGGAGATAACCCACTTTGGCTCGAGCATTTGCTCGTAGAGACGCTGAATGATCGGCGCCATCTTGATAAAGCAGGTACCGGCGATAACCATGAAATCCGCCTGGCGCGGCGATGCCCGGATAACTTCGGCGCCAAAGCGCGCGATGTCGTGGGGCGCCGTGAAGGCGGTGGTCATTTCCACGTAGCAACACGAAAGACCGAAGTTGTACGGCCACAGGGAGTTCTTACGTCCCCAGTTGACCGCGCCACTCAGCACGTCTTCCAGCTTGCCCATGTAGATGTTTTTGTGGACTTGGTCTTCTAACGGATCGGAAACGGTTTCCCGTTCGCCGATGGGGTACTGCTCGTTAGGAGCATCCGGGTCGATCCTGGTGAGATTGTATTGCATCGCCAAAGCCTCATTGTTTCAGCTTCGCTTGCCGCTTACGACGAGCTTCCGGAGCCCAATCAAGGGCGCCCACTCGAAATAGGTAGACAAGGCCTGCCAACAGAATTGCTATGAAAACGAGAGCTTCGACGAATCCGGTCCAGCCGCTTTCGCGGACGGACACAGACCAGGCAAAGAGAAAGAGGGCTTCGATATCGAAGATCACGAAGAGCATCGCGACCAGATAGAATTTGGCTGAGAGCCGCAAGCGGGCGCCACCTGTAGGCAGCATGCCGGATTCAAACGGTTCATTCTTGCTGCGGCCCCAGGCTTTTGACCCGAGGAGGCTGGAAACACCGAGCATGAAGGCGCAAAGGCCGACAACACCGAGGAGGAAAATGGCAAAGCCCCAGTTGTGGGCCATGAGTCCTGTCGCTTCGGTCATGCTGGAAATCCTTAACAGAGAGCAAAGGTCTCTGAGCTCGAAAAAGTAACGATGCAGTGACGATATGTCGCACTGCAATCAATCGCGGTGATTTTATGGCTAAACACCGGGCAAGTAAAATTCCTAGGGCGAAATTATTCGATGGAATAAGCACATAGTGCACCTTCTTGGGGCTGTAGCCCTTGCGGGGCGGGCATTAGCGGGCATTTTATCAAATGTGTTTTGTTTAACCTGTAACGAAGTTTTTATGTGCCAAATGATAATGAATATTGTTTGCGTGGGGTTTAAGCGATTGTTTCTCATGCAGCGGAGTAAGTTGCCGTTACTTGCCTGATTAGCGCTAGTTGTTGGAGCGGATCTTTTAACCGATTTATCTGCAACGAATAGCGCTCTGGATCAAGGTTTTGGACAAAATCTTCAGGTTGCATGCGTTCCCTTGTGGGAGGAGGCTTGTAAAGGATGTCTCCGGTTTCAAACGTAAAGGATGTCTCCGGTCTGTACCGGGGCAAGACCGTTCCCACATTTTGCCCTTTTGCCCTTATTGAATCAGTGAGATGCGTACCGGCAAAAAAACGCCCCGAACCAGTCGGGGCGTGATTGTCGTGCGGCACTGCGGTTAGCTCTTTAACGGGTCCGCAGTGGCCGTGTACTCACATCGATCAGTGGAACTGCTCTTCTTCGGTCGAGCCGGTCAGCGCGGTCACGGACGAGGTGCCGCCCTGGATCACGGTGGTCATGTCGTCGAAGTAGCCGGTGCCCACTTCCTGCTGGTGGGCCACGAAGGTGTAGCCCTTGGCGGCGTCAGCGAATTCCTGCTCCTGCAGCTTCACGTAGGCGGTCATGTCGTTGCGGGCGTAGTCGTGCGCCAGGTTGAACATGCTGTGCCACATGTTGTGAATGCCGGCCAGGGTGATGAACTGGTGCTTGTAGCCCATGGCGGACAGTTCGCGCTGGAACTTGGCGATGGTTGCGTCGTCCAGGTTCTTCTTCCAGTTGAAGGAAGGCGAGCAGTTGTAGGACAGCAGTTGGTCCGGGTATTCCTTCTTGATCGCTTCAGCAAAGCGACGCGCTTCGTCCAGGTCCGGCTTGGCGGTTTCGCACCAGATCAGGTCGGCGTACGGCGCGTAGGCCAGGCCGCGGGCGATGGCCTGGTCGAGACCGGCGCGCACTTTGTAGAAACCTTCCTGGGTGCGTTCGCCCGTCACGAACGGTTGGTCGTACGGGTCGCAGTCCGAAGTCAGCAGGTCCGCAGCGTTGGCGTCGGTACGGGCCAGGATGATGGTCGGCGTGCCGGCAACGTCAGCCGCCAGGCGGGCAGCGGTCAGTTTCTGCACGGCTTCCTGGGTCGGTACCAGTACCTTGCCGCCCATGTGGCCGCATTTCTTCACCGAAGCCAGTTGGTCTTCGAAGTGCACGCCGGCAGCGCCAGCTTCAATCATGCTTTTCATCAGCTCGTAGGCGTTCAGTACGCCACCGAAACCGGCTTCGGCGTCGGCCACGATTGGCGCGAAGTAGTCGATGTAGCCTTCGTCGCCCGGGCCTTTACCGGCTTTCCACTGGATCTGGTCGGCACGACGGAACGAGTTGTTGATGCGCTTGACCACGGTCGGCACGGAGTCCACCGGGTACAGCGATTGGTCGGGGTACATGGATTCAGCGGAGTTGTTGTCCGCTGCCACTTGCCAGCCGGACAGGTAGATCGCCTGGATACCGGCTTTCACCTGTTGGACTGCCTGGCCGCCAGTGAGGGCGCCCATGCAGTTGACGAAATCTTTCTCGGGGCGGAAGGACGGCTTGGCACCTTGGGTGACCAGCTTCCACAGCTTCTCGGCGCCGAGTTTTGCAAAGGTGTGCTCAGGTTGAACCGAGCCACGCAGGCGGACGACGTCAGCAGCGGAATAAGCGCGGGTTACGCCTTTCCAGCGTGGGTTTTCAGCCCAGTCTTTCTCGAGGGCTGCAATTTGCTGTTCGCGTGTCAGTGCCATGGGGGAAAACCTCGTCGCATAGGTCTAGGTGGAAAATTCCATTTGCCAGCCACGTAGTGAATGCGTGGTTATGGCTGCTCGCTGACCAGAAGCTCAGGTGTTCAAGTTGAGTTCGACGGGGTAGGCGACGGGATGAACGACGGCTCAAGGGGGGGGGAGTTGAGCAGGTAAGGGCGAACTGCGAACGGTCTTCGGGCGGCGTGGGCCTTTGTACGATCCATCAGTGTGTAGCCGGGTTACCTGGTTAGCTTCCGTCCCTCGGGACAACTTCGTTCCAGTCGCAACCTCGTCAAACACGCCTTGTGGGCGGTACAGACACGAATCGGCTCGGGTGGGTAGCTTGGAGCGTCGATCCGAAGGCCCTTGCCAGGGCCCCTGATTAGCGGGAGCGAGGCCATCATGCCCATGCTTTTTTGGATCGTCAAATGTTTTGTAGTGCTTTTTTTGTGGCACTACATCTTTAGTCTAATACGACTCATCAGTCAGTTTTTGGTGCTTCAGTTCAGGGTGTCGACCTTAACCCGCAACGTCAGGTCATCACGGCCCTGGGTAGAGTAGCTGCGGGTTGTAGAGGATTTATCGGCCTGGGTCTCACGGTTGATGCCGGCCAGGGGGATCCATTCGCCAAGGCGCCCGCTGACGCTTGTGTCGGTACTTTGCACATTCACTACATCGGGACGTTCCTGGCTCATGCGGTCACGGTTGGTACTGATCGCCAAATGCACGGTCTCGCCGGTGACGCTGGCGGTGACGTAGAAGCCCTGGGTGACGTTGCGGTACTGGGTCTGGTTCTGCGGGCGACCGTAGGCGTCGGGCTGGGTCGTGGTCAGTGGCACGCTCTGGCCGACCTGGATCAGCGCAGGCACGCCTTCGCTGGCCTGGATCTGCTGGATGCCGCCGTCGCGGCTGGCGGTGCCGTAGCTGATGATGCGGGTCTGGCTGTCGCCGCTGTTCTGCTGGTTGTTTTCGTTGGTGTCGACGGTGATCAGCAGGCGCTTGGCCGGTGTGTCCAGTTGGGCGAGCAGTGCACGCAGATCCTGGATCTTGCCGGGGGCGGCGTTGACAATTAGCTGGTTGCCGTAGGCGCTGACGGTGCCGTCCTTGCCGATGAAATTCTGCGCCACGGGGAGCAGGTCGGTGCTGGTGCGGTTGCTCAGGTTGACGACTTCGGTGTCGGCCATGGCCGAGCAACTGGCAGTCAGGAGGAGGGCGGTGAGCAGGGTGCGTAGGGACATGTCCGTTATCTCTGCGAGTCATTTAGGCTTGATAGTGCCAGTTTGTCGGCCTGGGAGGTCGCAATTTGAATCGTAGACGGCAAAATGCCCTGGCATGGCAGGGCATTGTTGGTGTTGCTGAAATAGCCATCGGGGGCAAGCCCCCTCCCACATTTTGACCGAGTACATCCTTGGGGATGCGGTCAAGTGTGGGAGGGGGCTTGCCCTCGATGGCAGCGACGCGGTCTCGAATCAGCCCCCGCGCACCATATCGACATGGGGAATCCCGACTTCCAGGAATTCCTCGCTGACGATCTTGAAGCCCAGTCGCTCATAGAACGGCGCCGCATACACCTGCGCACTCAGGAACTGCTTGGTCTGGCCGCGTTGCTCGGCGGCGCCAATCACCGCTTCCATCAGCTTGTCGCCGACCTTCAGCCCGCGCCAGTCCTTGAGCACCGACACACGGCCGATCTCGCCGCTGGGTAGCAGGCGCGCGGTGCCAATCGGAAAGTCGCCTTCGAATGCAAGGAAATGCACCGCGTCTGCGTCGTCCGCGTCCCACTCCAGTTCAGGTGGGACCGATTGTTCAGCGATAAATACCGCTTCACGAATGCGCCGAATCTCGGCGATATCCTTATGCCAGTCCGCGACACTTACGTGAATCTTATTCATCAGCAAACCCCAGGCTTCCTTGCTTGACCAGCTCGCACAGCAGGTCGCGGGCGTCTTCGTCCAACAGCCATTCGCCGAGGTTTTCGGCGTGCAGTGCATCGGCGGCGCAGACCAGTTTCAGCAGCTCGCGCAGTTTGCCCGGCAGGTAGCGGCTCTGGCCGCTGGCAAACAGCAATACGTCATCGTCGACTTCCGACCAGGCCATGCGCGCGCTTGGATTGCGCACCAGGATCGCGCCGTCTTGCAGGCTGCTGATGAAGTCGTCTTCGCCCAGTTCTTCGCCCGCCACCAGTTCCGGGTAGCGCGGCTCGGTCATGAATTGGCCGAACCAGGTCAGTAGCATGCGCTCGTCGCTCATGTGCTCGGCCAGCAGGCTCTTGAGGCGGTCGAGGGCGTCGCTTTGGATCTGGTGCGGGTCGCTGACCGGCTGCGCGTCGGCGTCGGTGTAGCGCTCTTCGTCGGTCAGGTACTGGGCGAGGAAGTCGGTGAAGTGAGTCAGTACTTCAGCGGCGCTTGGTGCGCGAAAGCCCACCGAGTACGTCATGCAGTCATCTTCGGCGATGCCGAAATGCGCCAGGCGCGGCGGCAGGTAGAGCATGTCGCCCGGTTCCAGCACCCATTCGGCGCTTTCCTCGAATTCGGCGAGGATGCGCAGGTCGGCGTGTGGCAGCAGCGGGCTTTCGGAGCTGCACATCTGGCCGATCTTCCAGTTGCGCTTGCCCTGGGCTTGCAGCAGGAATACGTCGTAGTTGTCGAAGTGCGGGCCTACGCTGCCGCCGGGTGCGGCAAAGCTGATCATCACGTCATCGATGCGCCAGCTTGGCAGGAAGCGGAACTGCTCCAGCAGCTCGGCCACTTCTGGGACGAACTGGTCGACCGCCTGTACCAGCAGGGTCCACTCGCGCTCAGGCAAGGTGCTGAAGGCGTCTTCGGCGAACGGGCCGCGGCGCAGTTCCCACGGGCGTTCGCCGTGTTCGATCACCAGGCGCGATTCGACTTCTTCTTCCAGGGCCAGGCCGGCGAGTTCGTCGGCGTCGATCGGGCTTTCGAAGTCAGGGATCGCCTGGCGAATCAGCAGCGGTTTTTTCTGCCAGTAGTCGCGCAGGAATTCCCGTGCCGTGATGCCGCCCAGAAGTTGAAGAGGGATGTCAGGATTCATGTGTAACCTATTGAAAAAAAGCACTTTTCAGACTGGAATAAAAACGCCCGGCGCGGCCGGGCGTCTCAAGGGGGCTAGCGCGAATCAGATGCGCTTGGCTTGCTCTACAGCGTTGCCGATGTAGTTGGCCGGGGTGAGCAGCTTGAGCTCGGCCTTGGCCGCGGCTGGCATGTCCAGGCCGTCGATGAAAGTTTGCAGTGCTTCAGGGCTGATGCCCTTGCCACGGGTCAACTCTTTCAGCTTCTCGTAAGGGTTTTCGATGTTGTAGCGGCGCATCACGGTCTGGATTGGCTCCGCCAGCACTTCCCAGCAGGCGTCCAGGTCAGCGGCGATTTTCTGCGCGTTGAGCTCCAGTTTGCTTATGCCCTTGAGGCTGGCTTCGTACGCGATCACGCTGTGGGCAAAGCCCACGCCGAGGTTGCGCAGTACGGTGGAGTCGGTCAGGTCGCGCTGCCAGCGGGAGATCGGCAACTTGCTGGCCAGGTGCTGGAACAGGGCGTTGGCGATGCCGAGGTTGCCTTCGGAGTTTTCGAAGTCGATCGGGTTGACCTTGTGCGGCATGGTCGACGAACCGATTTCACCGGCAATGGTGCGCTGCTTGAAGTAACCCAGGGAGATGTAGCCCCAGATATCGCGATCGAAGTCGATCAGGATGGTGTTGAAGCGCGCAATGGCGTCAAACAGCTCGGCGATGTAGTCGTGCGGTTCGATCTGCGTGGTGTACGGGTTGAAGCCCAGGCCCAGCTCGTCTTCGATAAAGGCGCGGGCGTTGGCTTCCCAGTCGATCTCAGGGTAGGCCGACAGGTGGGCGTTGTAGTTGCCGACGGCGCCGTTGATCTTGCCTAGCAGCGGGACTGCGGCGACTTGAGCGATCTGGCGCTCCAGGCGGTACACCACGTTGGCGAGTTCTTTGCCCAGGGTGGTCGGCGACGCTGGCTGGCCGTGGGTACGCGACAGCATCGGCACGTCGGCGAAGCGGATGGCCAGCTCACGGATGGCTTCGGCGGTCTGGCGCATCAGCGGCAGCATCACGTCATCACGGCCTTCGCGCAGCATCAGGGCGTGGGACAGGTTGTTGATGTCCTCGCTGGTGCAGGCAAAGTGGATGAATTCGCTGACCTGGGCCAGTTCCGGCAGCTTGGCCGCCTGCTCCTTGAGCAGGTATTCGATGGCTTTGACGTCGTGGTTGGTGGTGCGCTCGATCTCTTTCACACGCTCGGCGTGCTCCAGGGAGAAGTTTTCCGCCAGGGTGTTGAGCACAGCGTTGGCTTCGGCGGAGAACGCCGGCACTTCGCTGATGGCGGGGTGAGCGGCCAGGCGCTGGAGCCAGCGCACTTCAACCAATACACGAGCACGGATCAGGCCGTATTCGCTGAAAATAGGGCGCAGGGCCTGGGTTTTGCCGGCGTAGCGGCCGTCAACAGGGGAAACCGCAGTGAGCGAAGAGAGCTGCATGGGGTGTTCTCGGACAGTCGGGCAACGAAATGGGGCGCGTATCATACATGAAAAAATTCGCCGGTCCGTTGCCAACTGACCGGCGTATTACGCGTAACGGCTTGAAAACAGCCTGTTGGTGCGACTTATTCGTTGCGCATCAACGGGTAAAGCTCTTTGAGCAATTTGCGTCGGCTGATCACCAGTTGCCAACGATGACCGCCCAATTGCCGCCACAACCGCGCCGAACGAATACCGGCCAGCAGCAGGGCGCGGATTTTCGAGGCATTGTTCGGTTGCTGCAGGTTGCGCATGTCGCCGTGCACCTGGATTCGCTGGCGCAAGGTGCTCAAGGTGTCCTGGTACAGCGCACCGCAGGCGGCGATCACGTTTTCGTGGGCCGGGCCGAAGTGCTCTACCTGGGACTGGATCTGGGGCAGGCGTTTGCCGATGGTTTCCAGCATGTCCTCGCGCTTGGCCAGTTGGCGCTCGAGGCCGAGCATCGACAGGGCATAACGCAGCGGCTCGCGCTGCAGGGTGCTGGGGTCGCGCTCCAGGGCGCCGATCAGGGCGCGGTAGCCTTCACGCAGTGCGAGGTCGTCGCCCCCGTAGACTTCCAGGGTGTCCTTGGGGTCGCGGATCAGCAGGCTGCCGAGCATGCAGGTCAGGCCGGCTTCGGTAACCTGGCCGGTCTTGGCGATCTTGTCCACCAGCACGGCGGAGAGAAACACCCCGCCGAGTGCCGTCAGTTGCTCCTGGGTCGGGCTCATGCCGGGTTGCTCCAGGCTTCGGCGACTTCAATCACGCCGCCGCCCAGGCAGATTTCGCCGTCATAGAACACCACCGACTGGCCAGGGGTGACCGCACGTTGCGGGTCATCGAAAGTGGCGCGGTAGCCGCTGGCGGTTTTTTCCAGGGTGCAGGGCTGGTCGCTCTGGCGATAGCGCACCTTGGCGGTCAGGCGGCGCGGGGTGCTCAGGTCGATCGGGTTGACCCAATAGATCTCCGAGGCCAGCAGCGCGCCCGAGAACAGCAGCGGGTGTTCATTGCCCTGGCCGACGATCAGCACGTTGTGCTCCAGGTCCTTGACCAGCACGTACCACGGCTCTTCGCCGGCGTCCTTCAAGCCGCCGATGCCCAGGCCCTGGCGCTGGCCGATGGTGTGGTACATCAGGCCGTGGTGACGGCCGATCACTTCACCCTCGGTGGTCTTGATCTCACCCGGTTGCGCCGGCAGGTACTGCTTGAGGAAGTCGCTGAAGCGGCGCTCGCCGATAAAGCAGATCCCGGTGGAATCCTTCTTCTTGGCGGTCGCCAGGCCGTGTTGCTCGGCGATCCTGCGGACTTCGGGCTTTTCCAGTTCGCCCACCGGGAACAGGGTCTTGGCGATCTGCTCGCCGCCGACGGCGTGCAGGAAGTAGCTCTGGTCCTTGTTCGGGTCCAGGCCCTTGAGCAGTTCGGTGCGGCCGTCGATGTCACGGCGGCGCACGTAGTGGCCAGTGGCAATTAAGTCGGCGCCAAGGATCATGGCGTAGTCGAGGAACGCCTTGAACTTGATTTCGCGGTTGCACAGGATGTCCGGGTTCGGCGTGCGACCGGCCTTGTATTCGGCCAGGAAGTGCTCGAACACGTTGTCCCAGTACTCGGCGGCGAAGTTGGCGGTGTGCAGCTTGATACCGATCTTGTCGCACACGGCCTGGGCGTCCGCCAGGTCGTCCATGGCGGTGCAATATTCCGTTCCATCGTCTTCTTCCCAGTTCTTCATGAACAGGCCTTCCACCTCATAACCCTGCTCCATGAGCAGAACGGCGGAAACGGAAGAGTCCACGCCGCCGGACATGCCGACGATGACGCGCTTCTTTTGTGTGTCAGAAGGGGCTGGATCACGCATAGGGTTTCAACGGGTGTCTTGAAAAAGGACGCGATTCTAGCAGGCCTGGGCCCGCAAGGCTAAAGAGAAGGGCGGATCAATTCCAGACTGTGACGCTGGCCGGCCAGATAATCATCGATACAGCGGATGATCAGCTCGCTGCGCCAGTCGTCGCGCACGGCCATCAGCTCGTCACGGGTCAGCCAGCGGGCGCGCAGGATGCCTTCGTCGAGTTGGTAGTCCGGGTGGTGTTTCAAGGCCTTGGCGATGAAGCACACGCGCTGGTAGGTCACGCCGTTGCTGGGGGCGGTGTACAGGTAGATGCCGACGATGCCCGTGGCTTCCACGTCCCAGCCGGTTTCTTCGAGGGTTTCGCGCACGGCGGCCTCGGTCAGGGTTTCATGCGGGTCGAGGTGGCCGGCGGGCTGATTGAGCACGGCGCGGCCGCCCTTGAGTTCTTCGACCATCAGGAATTTGCCGTTGTCTTCGACGATGGTGGCGACGGTGATGTGGGGTTGCCAGGTCATGGGATGCCTCTCGATTCAGGATGCCGCACAGGCTTGGGGCTGGGTTGCAGTCAGTGTGTGAGGGGGGCTTGCCCCTCACACAGGGATGATGCATAAGCAATCTGCATGATGCGCCTGACATTTTATGATTTTACCGATTTAAGCTCCCGGTGCAGCTTATCTCTCCAGAACCCTTGCCTTGGAGAGTGTCATGCACCCGATTGCCGATAAAAGCTACGAAGTGCGCCTTACATCGCCACTGCCCATTGCCTTCATCCTGCTGTGGAGTTCCGGCTACATCGGCGGTGCGTTCGGTGTGCGTTATGGCGAGCCCTTCACCATGACGTTCTATCGGTTTGCCTTGGCTGCCCTGGTGTTCCTGGGAGTTGCACTCGCCATCAAGGCGCAATGGCCGAAACGGCTCGCCCCCTACCTCCATGCTGCGGCAGTGGGGCTGCTGTTGCAGGCCTTGCAGTTCGGCGGCCTTTACACCGGCATCAGCCAAGGCGTTCCCGCAGGGCAGGCGGCATTGATCGTCGGGCTGATGCCGGTGTTCGTCGTGATCGGTGCCTATTTCTGCCTGGGTGAGCAATTGAGCTGGCGCGACCTGCCGGGTTCGATCCTGGGCGTTGGCGGCGTGGGCATCGTCGTGGCCGGCAGCTTTTTTGGCTCCGAGGCGTCAGTGGTCGGTTACGGCGCGGTGGGCTTGGCGCTATTGGGTATCACGCTTGGCACCCTCTATCAAAAACGCTTTCTTGGCGGGGTGAATCTATGGGTGGGTTGTTTCATTCAGATGGTCACCGCGTCACTGGTCATGTTGTTGCTGGCATACACCACCGAAACCATGCAGGTCACCGAGTGGGTTCCATTCGCAGCGTCGGTGGCCTGGATCACGCTGATGAACTCCGTGGGTGCGCTGACGCTGCTGTATTTGATGATTCGACGGGGGGAGGCGAGTAAGGCGACGAACTTGTTTCATGTGATTCCGGCGGTCACGCAGATCATGGCGTCATTGGTGTTGGGTGAGGTGCCGAGTGGGGTTGCGCTTGTGGGGTTTGTTGTTTCAGGGACGGGGGTTTATTGGATGAATCATGTGCGCGCCAAGTAGGTAGTCTTGACAGGTATAGCGGGTGCCTTGCACTAATAGCGGGGAATATTTACTCACTCGCATGGGTATGGCATGAGAGTCAATCTTGATATTCAGTCGCTGCGCAGTTTCCTCAAGGTCGCAGAACTGGGCAGTTTCACCCGGGCCGCGCAAGCGTTGAGCCTGACCCAGCCGGCAATCAGCCAGCAAATTCGACGACTTGAGGATTTGCTGGGTGTCGAGCTTTTTGCTCGCGACAATCGGCATGTATTGCTCACTCTCGAAGGAGAGCGCTTGACCGGCTATGCCCAGCAGATGGTCAGCGTCAACGACAAGGTGGGGAGCCTGTTTGATACCAGTCGCACTCAAGAGTTCGTGACGCTGGGTATTCCCGAATATTTCAGCGAGGAAATCCTGCAGCGCGTTATTCCTGCTCTGGCGCTTGAATTACCTTCAGTGCGAATTGTGGTCAAGGTCGCGCGTTCCCTGTTGCTTGCGGAGGCGTTCAGTGAGGGACGAATCGATATTGGCTTGATGATTGATGAGTTGCCAAAAGTCGCTGGCGTGCCTTTGCATGCACTTTCGTTGATGTGGCTGGGTGGCGAGTGTGCGGCAGCCCCCATGGACGGGCAGGAAGTTTCGCTGGCCCTGTTCAAGGCGCCCTGCGTGTTCAGGAGCCTGGCGATTCGTCGTTTGGAGGAGAGTGGCATCAGGTGGCGCTGCGTGTATGAGTCTGAAGACCTGATGTCGCTGCGTTCAGCGGTCCAGGCGGGAGTCGGTGTGACGCTTTTACCCTGGTTTGCCCAGGTGCCGGGCTTGAAAAACGTCGAAGCGCTCGCGCATTTGCCTGCGCTGCCGGGGTTTGGGGTCGAACTCAAGCAGAGGGCGGGCTGGGAGCCTTGGTATAAGCCGCAGTTCCTGGCGATTATCGAGGCCGCGTGGCGCGAGGAATACGGCGTTGCATAAGCCCTGAAAACACAAACCCCGGCACTTGGCCGGGGTTTGTGATGCATCCTTACAACCTTACTTCAACTTGGCAATCGCCGCGTTGAGGGTGTTGCTTGGGCGCATGGCCTTGCTGGTCAGCTCTGGGTTCGGCGCGTAGTAGCCGCCGATGTCCACTGGCTTGCCCTGTACGGCATTGAGCTCGGCAACGATGGTTGCTTCGTTCGCGGCCAGGGTCTTGGCCAGTTCGCTGAATTGACCTTGCAGTGCAGTGTCTTCGGTCTGGGCGGCCAGGGCTTGGGCCCAGTAAAGCGCCAGGTAGAAGTGGCTGCCGCGGTTGTCGATGTTGCCGACTTTGCGCGATGGCGACTTGTTGTTGTCGAGGAACTGGCCGGTGGCCTGGTCCAGGGTCTTGGACAGTACCAGGGCTTTCGGGTTGTTGTACGTCACACCCAAATGCTCGAGGGAAGCGGCCAGGGCCAGGAACTCGCCCAGGGAGTCCCAGCGCAGGAAGTTCTCTTCCAACAGCTGTTGCACGTGCTTCGGAGCCGAACCGCCGGCGCCGGTTTCGAACAGACCACCGCCATTCATCAGCGGCACGATCGACAGCATCTTGGCGCTGGTGCCCAGTTCCATGATCGGGAACAGGTCGGTCAGGTAGTCGCGCAGTACGTTGCCGGTCACCGAGATGGTGTCCAGGCCCTTGCGGGTGCGCTCCAGGGTGAACTTCATCGCGTCGACCGGCGACATGATGCGGATGTCCAGGCCTTCGGTGTTGTGGTCTTTCAGGTAAGCCTGAACCTTCTCGACAACAACGCCGTCATGTGCGCGCTTAGGGTCCAGCCAGAAGATGGCCGGGGTGTTGCTGGCGCGGGCACGGTTGACGGCCAGTTTGACCCAGTCCTGGATCGGCGCGTCTTGGGTCTGGCACATGCGGAAGATGTCGCCCGCCTCGACTTTCTGTTCCATCAGCAGGTTGCCCTTGCTGTCGGTCACGCGGACGACGCCGTCAGCCTTGACCTGGAAAGTCTTGTCGTGGGAACCGTACTCTTCGGCTTTTTTCGCCATCAGGCCAACGTTTGGCACGCTGCCCATGGTGGTAGGGTCGAAGGCGCCGTTGGCCTTGCACTCTTCGATCACCGCCTGGTAGATGGTGGCGTAGCAGCGGTCCGGGATCACGGCCTTGGTGTCGTGCAACTGGCCGTCGGTGCCCCACATTTTGCCGGAGTCACGGATCATGGCCGGCATCGAGGCGTCGACGATGACGTCGCTCGGCACGTGCAGGTTGGTGATGCCTTTGTCGGAGTTGACCATCGCCAGGGAAGGGCGGGCGGCGTAGACCGCCTGGATGTCAGCTTCGATCTGCGCTTGTTGCTCGGCAGGCAGGGCCTTGATGCGGGCGTACAGGTCGCCGATGCCGTTGTTCAGGTTGAAGCCGATCTGTGCCAGCACGTCTGCGTGCTTGGCCAGGGCGTCTTTATAGAACTCGGCAACGATCTGGCCGAACATGATCGGGTCGGAGACCTTCATCATGGTGGCTTTCAGGTGGACCGACAGCAGCACGCCTTGTTTCTTGGCGTCTTCGATTTCAGCGGCGATAAAGCTGCGCAGCGCGTTCTTGCTCAGTACGGCGCTGTCGATGATTTCGCCGGCCTTGACGTTGGTCTTTTCTTTCAGGGCGGTGGTGGTGCCGTCTTGGGCGACCAGCTCGATTTTGACCGCGTCAGCGGCTTCGATCTGTACGGCTTTTTCGCTGCCGTAGAAGTCGCCGTTGCTCATGTGGGCAACGTGGGACTTGGAGTCGGCAGCCCAGGCGCCCATCTTGTGCGGGTGCTTGCGAGCGTAGTTCTTGACCGACAGCGGCGCGCGGCGGTCGGAGTTGCCTTCGCGCAGTACCGGGTTCACGGCGCTGCCCTTGACCTTGTCGTAACGTGCACGGGTTTCTTTTTCCGCGTCGGTGGTTACGGTTTCCGGGTAGTCCGGCAGGGCATAGCCCTGGGCCTGCAGTTCCTTGATCGCCGCTTGCAGCTGAGGTGTCGAGGCGCTGATGTTAGGCAGCTTGATGATGTTGGCTTCAGGGGTAACGGCCAGGTCGCCCAGTTCGGCGAGGTGGTCCGGTACGGCCTTGGTGCCCAGTTGCTCGGGGAAGCTTGCGAGGATGCGCCCTGCGAGGGAGATGTCGCGGGTTTCCACGGCAATATCAGCGGAAGCGGTGAAGGCCTCTACGATAGGCAGCAGTGAATAGGTGGCGAGGGCTGGGGCTTCGTCGGTGAAGGTGTAGATGATCTTCGAGCGGGTGGGCATATTCGGATTAACTCTCTTCTTTGCTGAAAGCGTGCGCAGAAACTCGAGATGCGCCGGGTGGAGCGCGTTCGTTCAAAGTCATCCATGAGCGAAAGGTCGAGGTTTCTTCGCGGTGATGTTGGGTTGCATCAGTCGAGCGTCAAGCGGGTGGACTATTGTATTAGTCCTGCTTTGTAGCGGAGGGCCCTGTTCCAGAGCGGTCTGCCGTCGTGACTCTTTGGTCAGCGGCGGCATTATACATAGGTCGCTATGCTTACGCCGAGCCTTCATACAAAAGGTGTGTCGTCCATTGGTCTAAAGGTCGCAGGTACCGGATTACGCCTAAAGTCGCACGATGTGCTCAAGATTGGCGCTTTTCCCTTTGCTTTCAGGCTTGTAGGCGACAATTTATGCTGTTTTCGAGGCAAATGAGCATGGCGCGAGGTTTCAGTCGCCATTTATCTGGAGTAGGCTCGGACGCAGCCAGATGTTCAATCCATAGATGGAGTTCAGCATGGGATACAAGAAGATTCAGGTTCCGGCAGTCGGCGACAAAATCACCGTCAATGCAGACCATTCTCTCAATGTTCCTGACCAACCGATCATCCCTTATATCGAAGGTGACGGTATTGGCGTCGACATCAGCCCGGTGATGATCAAGGTGGTCGACGCAGCTGTTGAAAAGGCTTACGGCGGCAAGCGCAAAATCTCGTGGATGGAGGTGTACGCCGGCGAGAAGGCGACCCAAGTCTACGACCAGGACACCTGGCTGCCCCAGGAAACCCTGGATGCGGTCAAGGATTACGTGGTGTCCATCAAGGGTCCGCTGACCACCCCGGTCGGCGGCGGCATTCGTTCGTTGAACGTGGCCCTGCGTCAGCAACTCGACCTCTACGTGTGCCTGCGCCCGGTGCGCTGGTTCGAGGGTGTGCCCAGCCCGGTCAAGAAGCCAGGCGACGTGGACATGACCATCTTTCGCGAAAACTCCGAAGATATTTACGCCGGGATCGAGTGGAAGGCCGGCTCGCCGGAAGCGACAAAGGTCATCAAGTTCCTCAAGGAGGAAATGGGCGTTACCAAGATTCGTTTCGACCAGGATTGCGGCATTGGTATCAAGCCGGTATCGCTGGAAGGCACCAAGCGCCTTGCGCGCAAGGCCCTGCAGTATGTAGTGGATAACGATCGCGACTCGCTGACCATCGTGCACAAAGGCAACATCATGAAGTTCACCGAAGGGGCCTTCAAGGAGTGGGCCTACGAAGTGGCGGCTGAGGAGTTCGGTGCGACCCTGCTGGATGGCGGTCCGTGGATGCAGTTCAAGAACCCGAAGACCGGCAAGAATGTCGTGGTCAAGGATGCCATCGCCGATGCCATGCTCCAGCAGATCCTGCTGCGTCCGGCTGAGTATGACGTGATCGCGACCCTCAACCTGAACGGCGACTACCTGTCCGACGCCCTCGCGGCAGAGGTGGGTGGTATTGGTATCGCTCCGGGTGCCAACCTGTCCGACACCGTGGCCATGTTCGAGGCGACCCACGGTACCGCGCCCAAGTATGCGGGCAAGGACCAGGTCAATCCGGGCTCATTGATCCTGTCGGCGGAAATGATGCTGCGTCATATGGGCTGGACCGAAGCGGCAGACCTGATCATCAAGGGTACCAACGGCGCTATCTCGGCCAAGACGGTGACTTATGACTTCGAGCGCCTGATGGATGGCGCGAAGCTGGTGTCGTCGTCGGGCTTTGGGGATGCGCTGATTTCGCATATGTAAAGGTGTGTCACAAAAAAACCGGCCATCCCAAGTCGATTGGGTGGCCGGTTTTTTATCGCATTTCACTCGCTTCGCGGGGGTCAGGCCGTTTGTTTCTTTTCTTTATGAGCGGTTGATGGCGTGTTTTTCTCATGTGTTTCAGCTTTCACTGCATCGATATTCACGGCGTGCAGCCCTTTCGGTCCTTGAATGATTTCAAAGCTCACAGCTTGGCCAGCCTTCAGCGTTTTATACCCATCCATGATAATCGCTGAGTAGTGCGCAAAAAGGTCCTCGGTTTTACCCTCTTCATT
Source organism: Pseudomonas sp. SJZ103 (assembly GCF_007828335.1). Classification (NCBI taxonomy): domain Bacteria; kingdom Pseudomonadati; phylum Pseudomonadota; class Gammaproteobacteria; order Pseudomonadales; family Pseudomonadaceae; genus Pseudomonas; species Pseudomonas sp. SJZ103. Next base: position 85,514 of record NZ_VIUN01000010.1, on the reverse strand, counting down.
AACAAAACCATATCCCTTGGCATTGTTGAACCACTTGACCTTGCCACTGATCTTGACGCCAGACATACCCATATCCCTCTGCACCAGACTCCATCACTGGAGTATCATCCAGTTTATCCGTCCTAACCCGAATAAATAAGGTTGACTGCGCGGACCTTTTTTACCCACTGTGGGTTCTATTGGTTGTAACACCGATTTGCCGATAGTCAAGGCGACCGGGTGGTCAGGAGTTGAAATTCTGACAGGTCGCCCCCACCACTGTATTTGAACCACTGACGAACCTTTCTTTCCATGCATGCAATCAGCCAGATTCGACTAACATTCAATCAGGATCGACCGGATCACGAACACGATGACGACGGTTCTGCAGGCATTGCTGTTCAGGAGGCCAAGCCTGCTTTACAGGCGCCGCCGATGTACAAGGTGGTTTTGTTCAACGATGACTACACACCGATGGATTTCGTGGTCGAAGTGCTCGAGGTGTTTTTTAACCTGAACCGCGAGTTGGCGACCAAGGTAATGCTGGCCGTTCACACAGAAGGACGGGCAGTATGTGGAGTGTTTACCCGTGACATCGCCGAGACAAAGGCTATGCAGGTCAACCAGTACGCCAGGGAAAGCCAGCATCCGCTACTCTGTGAAATCGAGAAGGACGGTTAACGCCGACCACTTGGGTATGAGGTGAAGCTATGTTAAACCGCGAGCTCGAAGTCACCCTCAATCTTGCCTTCAAGGAGGCTCGTTCGAAGCGTCATGAATTCATGACCGTCGAACACCTGCTGCTGGCACTTTTGGATAACGAAGCTGCCGCCACGGTTCTGCGTGCGTGCGGCGCCAACCTCGACAAACTCAAGCATGACCTGCAGGAGTTTATCGACTCCACCACGCCACTGATCCCCGTGCATGACGAGGACCGCGAAACCCAGCCAACCCTGGGCTTCCAGCGGGTATTGCAGCGTGCTGTTTTCCACGTACAGAGCTCCGGTAAGCGTGAAGTCACGGGCGCCAATGTGCTTGTGGCGATCTTCAGCGAACAGGAAAGCCAGGCAGTGTTCCTGCTCAAGCAGCAGAGCGTTGCCCGTATTGATGTCGTCAACTACATCGCCCACGGTATCTCCAAGGTGCCTGGGCACGGCGATCATTCCGAGGGTGAGCAGGATATGCAGGACGACGAGGGCGGTGAGTCCTCTTCTTCAAGCAACCCGCTGGATGCCTATGCCAGCAACCTCAATGAGCTGGCGCGCCAGGGGCGGATCGATCCGTTGGTGGGGCGTGAACTCGAGGTCGAGCGTGTAGCGCAGATCCTTGCGCGCCGTCGCAAGAACAATCCGTTGCTGGTGGGTGAGGCGGGCGTGGGTAAGACCGCGATTGCCGAAGGCCTGGCCAAGCGCATCGTCGACAACCAGGTGCCGGACCTGCTGGCCAACAGTGTCGTCTACTCCCTTGACCTGGGCGCGTTGCTCGCCGGGACCAAGTACCGTGGCGATTTCGAGAAGCGTTTCAAGGCCCTGCTCGGCGAGCTGAAAAAACGCCCGCAGGCGATCCTGTTCATCGACGAGATCCACACCATCATTGGTGCCGGCGCGGCATCCGGTGGGGTGATGGATGCTTCCAACCTGCTCAAGCCGTTGCTGTCGTCGGGTGATATCCGCTGCATCGGTTCGACCACCTTCCAGGAATTCCGTGGCATCTTCGAGAAAGACCGTGCCCTGGCGCGTCGCTTCCAGAAAGTCGACGTGTCCGAGCCCTCGGTTGAAGACACCATCGGCATTCTGCGCGGGCTCAAGGGGCGTTTTGAAGCGCACCACGGCATCGAGTACACCGATGAGGCGCTGCGTGCGGCCGCTGAGCTGGCGTCGCGCTACATCAATGACCGGCACATGCCGGACAAGGCCATCGACGTGATCGACGAGGCAGGGGCCTACCAGCGCCTGCAGCCGGTCGAGAAGCGTGTGAAGCGCATCGACGTACCTCAGGTCGAGGACATTGTCGCGAAAATCGCGCGGATTCCGCCAAAACACGTCAACAGTTCCGACAAGGAGCTGCTGCGTAACCTTGAGCGCGACCTCAAGCTCACCGTGTTCGGCCAGGACGCGGCGATCGACGCGTTGTCCACCGCGATCAAGCTGTCGCGTGCGGGCCTCAAGTCGCCGGACAAGCCTGTCGGTTCGTTCCTGTTCGCCGGTCCTACCGGTGTCGGCAAGACCGAGGCGGCACGGCAATTGGCCAAGGCCATGGGGATCGAGCTGGTGCGCTTCGACATGTCCGAATACATGGAGCGTCACACTGTGTCGCGCCTGATCGGTGCGCCTCCGGGCTATGTCGGTTTCGACCAGGGCGGCCTGTTGACCGAAGCGATCACCAAGCAGCCACATTGCGTACTGCTGCTCGATGAGATCGAGAAGGCCCACCCGGAAGTCTTCAACCTGCTGCTGCAGGTGATGGACCACGGGACCCTGACCGACAACAACGGGCGCAAGGCGGACTTCCGCAATGTCATCGTGATCATGACCACCAACGCCGGTGCCGAGACGGCCGCGCGGGCTTCGATCGGCTTTACTCATCAGGATCACTCGTCTGATGCGATGGAAGTGATCAAGAAGAGCTTCACGCCGGAGTTCCGCAACCGTCTGGACACCATTATCCAATTTGGTCGCCTCAGCCATGAGGTCATCAAGAGTGTGGTGGACAAGTTCCTCACCGAGCTTCAGGCGCAGTTGGAAGACAAGCGCGTGCAGCTGGATGTCACGGAAGCGGCGCGCAGCTGGATCGCCGAAGGTGGCTACGATGCGGCAATGGGCGCTCGCCCAATGGCGCGTCTGATCCAGGACAAGATCAAGCGGCCACTGGCCGAAGAGATCCTGTTTGGCGAGCTTTCCGACCATGGTGGCGTGGTGCATATCGACCTGAAGGATGGCGAGCTGACCTTTGAGTTCGAAACCACGGCTGAAATGGCCTGATCGTTCTGCAGTAACACAAAAGGCGCCGCAAGGCGCCTTTTTGCTGTCTTGAAATGCAATTGTCAGAACAATGAAGATCCAGTGTGGGAGGGGGCAAGCCCCTCCCACAGGAACCCTCGGTGTTTGAGAAATCCCGCGCACACAAAAACGCCCGGCATAACCGGGCGTTTTGTATTGACTTGCTTAGCGAGCGCGGTAAGTGATGCGCCCTTTGCTCAAGTCATAGGGCGTCAGCTCGACGCGCACTTTGTCACCGGTAAGAATACGAATGTAGTTCTTGCGCATCTTGCCGGAGATATGCGCGGTTACGACGTGCCCATTTTCCAACTCCACACGAAACATGGTGTTGGGCAGGGTGTCGACGACAGTGCCTTCCATTTCGAAGCTGTCTTCTTTCGACATGCAGTAAAGCCCTCGGTATCCAGTGAATGGCCCGGTGCAACTGCGCCAGGCAAAAGCGGCGTGCATTGTGCCCGAAAAAGGGTGTTTAAGCCAAGGGGTTCTAGTTAAGCGTGACCCATCTTTGATTAATCAGCAGTTCTATGGGGCGATATTGGGTCTTGTAGTTCATCTTTTTGCAGTTCTTGATCCAGTATCCGAGGTACACTGCCTCGAGTTCCAGGCGCAGTGCTTCACCGATTTGCCAGAGGATCGCGAAACGCCCGAGGCTACGCCGCTCTTCGGCCGGCTCGTAGAAGGTATAGACCGCTGACAGGCCGTTAGGCAGCAAATCGGTCACGGCGACGGCCACCAGGCGGCCGTCCGCGCGAAATTCGTAGAAGCGTGAGAACGGCAGGTCACGCACCAGGAAGGTGGAAAATTGGTCGCGGCTCGGTGGGAACATATCGCCGTCGGCGTGGCGCTGCTCGATATAGCGCTGGTACAGGTCGAAGTATTCTTCGGTGAATCGTGGTTTGGCAGCCGTCACCGTCAAGTCGGCGTTGCGCTTGAGGATGCGTTTCTGATTGCGGTCCGGTAGAAACTGCGCCACGGGGATGCGTGCCGGCACGCAGGCATTGCAGTTCTGGCAGTGGGGCCGGTACAGATGATCGCCGCTGCGCCGAAAACCCATTTCCGAGAGATCGGCATACACGTGCACATCCATTGGCTGGCTGGGGTCGAGGAACAGCGTGGTGGCCTGCTCGTCGGGCAGATAGCTGCAAGAGTGGGGTTGAGTGGCATAAAACTTCAAACGCGCCAACTCGGTCATGATCAACCCTCGGATAAGCTTTGAAATAAGTGTAAGCCAGGTGCGCGGATGTCGCCTAAGAAACCCATGGCCCGCAATTGCGTTGGTCCAGGTGGTCGCGTAGGAAGCCGGCAAATTCACTGCGAGGAATGGCGCGAGCACCCAGGCTATGCAGGTGATCATTGGGCATTTGGCAATCGATCAGTGCAAAGCCCCAGGCCTGTAGTTGCCGTGTGAGTGTAGCGAAGCCGAATTTTGAGGCATTGTCGGCACGGCTGAACATGGATTCGCCAAAAAACAGCTGGCCCATCGCCAGGCCATACAGTCCGCCCACCAGCACGCCCTCGTCCCATACCTCGACCGAGTGCGCATAGCCGCGCTGATGCAGTTCCAGGTAGGCGCGCTGGATACCTTCGGTGATCCAGGTGCCATCAGCATACGCGCGCGGCGCGGCGCACGCTTGGATGACGGCGGCAAAGTCCTGGTCGAAGGTCACGGTGTAGCGCTGCTGGCGCAATAGTTTGCCCAGGCTGCGGGAGACATGCAGTTCGTCGGGGAATATCACGGTGCGCGGGTCCGGCGACCACCAGAGGATCGGCTGGCCCTCGGAGAACCAGGGAAAGCAGCCGTGGCGGTAGGCTTGCACCAGTCGTTCGGCCGACAGGTCGCCACCGGCGGCGAGCAGGCCATTGGGTTCGCGCATGGCCTTGGCCAGCGGGGGGAATGTCAGTGAGTCGCGTTGTAACCAGGTCAGCATGGCATCCAGGCTTACGGAAGGGGAGGGGAGTGGCAGGCGGATCGCCTGCCCCAAGGGGTGTGATTATTGTCGACGCAGCGCTGTGGGGCCAGTCCGAATCGGCTGTTGACGTGCATAAGCATGAGCGGGTGTTTCTGCAACTCTCTGCGTGAGGCGTGGTCGTAATCGGGTCTGGCCCATGCAGGCCATTTGCCAAGCTTGCCTGGATTGGTAAAAACAGCTCATAAGCCTTTGTCAGCAAAGACAATGCATGCTCAAATTGAACATGTTGTGACACGCAATTGGCTATGCTGCTCTAAGAAAGCCAAGTGGCGTGGCAACAGGAACACAAACCCGTACAATGCGGCCATTGTGGCGTTATCGCCATTTCATCCAGCAATCGCCCAGTGTTAAAAGTAGATTCCACGACGTTCGTTCATTTTTCAGCTGCTCGGATTGGGCAGTATTTGCACTTATTCAACAGATGGACGCGCTAACAGGCGCAGGAAAAGACCCGTTTTGAAGAAATCCGCCGCAACACCTAAAGCAGCCATCGTGCCGGCCTGGCGTCAGCACCTGCACTATCGACTCAAGGAAGGCGCGCTGATCGCTATCGGCGCCCTGTGCCTGTTCCTGATGATGGCCTTGCTCACCTATGGCAAGGACGATCCGGGCTGGAGCCACAACAGCAAGATCGAAGACGTGCAGAACTTCGGTGGGCCTGCCGGCTCCTACAGCGCCGATATCCTGTTCATGGTGCTGGGTTATTTCGCTTACATTTTCCCCTTGCTGCTGGCGATCAAGACCTGGCAGATCTTCCGCCAGCGCCACGAGCCGTGGCAGTGGAGCGGCTGGCTGTTTTCCTGGCGCCTGATCGGCCTGGTGTTCCTGGTGCTGTCGGGTGCCGCCCTGGCGCATATTCATTTCCATGCACCCACCGGCCTGCCGGCGGGCGCGGGCGGGGCGCTGGGCGAAAGCCTCGGCGACCTGGCGCGCAAGACCCTGAATATCCAGGGCAGCACCCTGATGTTCATCGCGCTGTTCCTGTTCGGCCTCACGGTGTTCACCGACCTGTCGTGGTTCAAGGTGATGGACGTGACCGGTAAGATCACCCTTGACCTGCTGGAGTTGTTCCAGGGCGCCGCCAACCGTTGGTGGGCCGCCCGTGTCGAGCGCAAGCGCATGGTGGCGCAACTGCGCGAAGTCGACACCCGCGTCAACGAAGTGGTGGCCCCAAGCACACCGGACCGCCGTGAGCAGGCCAAGGTCAAGGAACGCCTGATCGAACGCGAGCAGGCCCTGAGCAAGCACATGTCGGACCGCGAGAAGCAGGTGCCGCCGGTAATCGCCCCGGCGCCGCCCAAGCCGGCCGAGCCTAGCCACCGCGTGCAGAAAGAGAAACAGGCGCCGTTGTTTGTCGACAGCGCCGTGGAAGGCACCTTGCCGCCGATCTCGATCCTCGACCCGGCCGAAAAGAAACAACTCAACTATTCCCCCGAGTCCCTGGCGGCCGTCGGCCATTTGCTGGAAATCAAACTCAAGGAGTTCGGCGTCGAAGTGTCGGTGGACTCGATTCACCCCGGCCCGGTGATTACCCGTTACGAAATCCAGCCGGCCGCTGGCGTAAAAGTCAGCCGCATTTCCAACCTGGCCAAAGACCTGGCGCGCTCCCTGGCCGTGACCAGCGTGCGCGTGGTGGAAGTGATCCCCGGCAAGACCACCGTGGGTATCGAGATTCCCAACGAAGACCGCCAGATCGTGCGGTTCTCCGAAGTGCTGTCGACGCCCGAGTACGACAACTTCAAGTCGCCGGTCACCCTGGCCCTGGGCCACGACATCGGCGGCAAGCCGGTGATCACCGACCTTGCAAAAATGCCTCACCTGCTCGTGGCCGGTACCACCGGTTCGGGTAAATCGGTGGGCGTGAACGCGATGATCCTGTCGATCCTGTTCAAGTCCGGCCCGGAAGACGCCAAGCTGATCATGATCGACCCGAAGATGCTCGAGCTGTCGATCTACGAAGGCATTCCGCACCTGCTCTGCCCTGTGGTCACCGACATGAAGGACGCCGCCAACGCCCTGCGCTGGAGCGTTGCCGAGATGGAACGCCGCTACAAGCTGATGGCGAAGATGGGCGTGCGTAACCTGTCAGGCTTCAACGCCAAGGTCAAGGAAGCCCAGGACGCCGGCACGCCGCTGACCGACCCGCTGTACAAGCGCGAAAGTATCCATGACGAAGCACCGCTGCTGAGCAAGCTGCCGACCATCGTGGTCGTGGTCGATGAGTTTGCCGACATGATGATGATCGTCGGCAAGAAGGTCGAAGAGCTGATCGCGCGTATCGCCCAGAAGGCGCGGGCGGCCGGTATTCACTTGATCCTCGCCACCCAGCGTCCGTCGGTGGACGTGATCACCGGCCTGATCAAGGCCAACATCCCGACCCGCATGGCGTTCCAGGTGTCGAGCAAGATCGACTCACGGACCATCATCGACCAGGGCGGCGCCGAGCAACTGCTGGGCCACGGTGACATGCTCTACATGCCGCCCGGCACCAGTCTGCCGATCCGCGTTCACGGCGCCTTCGTGTCCGATGATGAAGTACACCGCGTGGTGGAAGCCTGGAAGCTGCGTGGCGCGCCCGAATACAACGACGACATCCTTGCCGGTGTCGAAGAGGCCGGCAGTGGCTTCGACGGTGGCAGCAGCGGTGGTGACGATGATGCCGAGACCGATGCGCTGTACGACGAAGCGGTAGCCTTCGTGCTGGAAAGCCGCCGTGCCTCGATTTCTGCGGTGCAGCGCAAGCTCAAGATTGGCTACAACCGCGCCGCGCGCATGATCGAGGCTATGGAAAACGCTGGCGTCGTCACCGCAATGAACACCAACGGCTCGCGCGAAGTCCTTGCTCCTGGGCAGGCGCGCGACTGATTCCGTGCCGCGTGGCAGCACGCGGCGCGCCCTTACGACTCAATGAGGACTCCCATGCGTCTTATCCGCATGCTGTTGTTGCCGGCACTGGCCCTGACCGCTGTTTCGGCCCACGCTGACCCGGCCTCCGTTGCCAGCCTGAAAAACCTGTTGGACAAATCCCAGACCCTGACTGCGCGCTTCTCCCAGCTCACGCTGGATGCCGGCGGTACCCAGTTGCAGGAAACCGCTGGCGAGATGGCCGTGCAGCGCCCAGGGCTGTTCTACTGGCACACGGAAGGCAAGGCCGAGCAGACCATCGTCTCGGACGGCCAGAAAGTCACCCTGTGGGACCCGGACCTGGAGCAGGCGACCATCAAGAAGCTGGACCCGCGCCTGAACCAGACTCCGGCGCTGCTGCTCTCGGGCGACGTGTCGAAAATCAACGACAGCTTCGACATCACCTCCAAGCAGACCAGCAACGTGATCGAGTTCACCCTCAAGCCGAAATCCAAGGACACGCTGTTTGACACGTTGTCCCTGTCGTTCGGCAACGGTGTGATCAATAACATGCGCCTGGTCGACAGCGTCGGTCAGCGCACCGATATCCTGTTCTCCGGGGTCAAGGCCAACCAGCCGGTACCGGCGTCCAAGTTCAAGTTCGACATCCCCAAGGGTGCCGACGTGATCCAGGAATAAACTCCCCAGAGGTTTCAAGCGCTGCCCATGGATCTGTTTCGAAGTGACCCGATTGCCCAGCCTTTGGCCGCGCGCTTGCGCTCGACCAACCTGGATGAGTACGTCGGTCAGGAACACCTGCTCGCTCGCGGCAAGCCGTTGCGCGAAGCCCTGGAGCAGGGTGCGCTGCACTCGATGATTTTCTGGGGGCCGCCGGGCGTGGGTAAGACCACCCTGGCGCGGCTGCTGGCAAAGGTCTCGGATGCGCACTTCGAAACGGTCTCGGCCGTGCTGGCCGGGGTCAAGGAGATCCGCCAGGCCGTCGAGGTGGCCAAACAGCAGGCCGGGCAGTACGGCAAGCGCACCATCCTGTTTGTCGATGAAGTGCATCGCTTCAACAAGTCGCAGCAGGATGCATTCCTGCCCTATGTCGAGGACGGCACGCTGATTTTTATCGGTGCGACCACCGAGAACCCTTCCTTCGAATTGAATAACGCCTTGCTCTCGCGTGCGCGGGTCTATGTGCTTAAAAGCCTGGACGAAGCCGCGATGCAAAAGCTGTTGCACCGCGCCCTGAGCGAAGACAAGGGTCTGGGCAAGCGCCAGCTGAGTCTCAGCGACGAAGGCTTCAAGATCCTGCTTACCGCCGCCGACGGCGACGGTCGGCGCTTTCTCAACCTGCTGGAGAACGCCTCCGACCTGGCCGAAGACGGCAGCGAGATTGGCGTCGACCTGCTGCAAAGCCTGCTCGGCGATACGCGTCGGCGGTTCGACAAGGGCGGCGAAGCCTTCTACGACCAGATTTCGGCGCTGCACAAGTCCGTGCGCGGCTCCAACCCGGACGGCGCGCTGTATTGGTTTGCGCGCATGATCGACGGCGGCTGCGACCCGCTGTACCTGGCGCGGCGCGTGGTGCGCATGGCCAGTGAAGACATCGGCAACGCCGACCCGCGCGCCCTGAGCCTGTGCCTGGCTGCATGGGAGGTGCAGGAGCGCCTCGGCAGCCCGGAGGGTGAGCTGGCGGTGGCCCAGGCCATCACGTACCTGGCGTGCGCGCCGAAAAGCAATGCGGTGTACATGGGCTTCAAGTCCGCCCTGCGTGCCGCCGCTGAACATGGTTCCCTCGAAGTGCCGCTGCACCTGCGCAACGCGCCGACCAAGTTGATGAAACAACTGGGCTACGGTGATGAATACCGCTATGCCCATGATGAGCCGGACGCTTATGCCGCCGGCGAAGACTATTTCCCCGACGAGCTTGAGCCGCAGCCGTTCTACCAGCCGGTGCCCCGTGGCCTGGAGCTGAAGATCGGTGAAAAGCTCAATCACCTCGCCCAACTCGACCGCCTCAGCCCCAAACAGCGGAGAAAGTAGTGCTCAAGACGATTCTTGCCGTGTCCGCAGCCGGCATCGCTGGTACATTATTGCGTTTCGCCACCAGTACGTGGGTGAGCGCCAATTGGCCGAAGCATTTTTATGCGGCGACCCTGGCGGTCAACCTGGTGGGTTGCCTGATCATCGGGTTGCTGTACGGCTGGTTCCTGTTGCGCCCGGAAGTACCGATTGAAATTCGCACCGGCTTGATTGTCGGTTTTGTAGGCGGTCTGACGACCTTTTCATCCTTTTCACTGGATACGCTGCGCCTGCTGGAAAGCGGGCAGGCCCTGGTCGCCTTCGGGTACCTGGGCATCAGCGTGTTCGGCGGGCTGCTCGCCACCTGGGCTGGCCTGTCCTTGACCAAACTTTGATAAACGAGAGACCGACATGCTCGATTCCAAACTGTTACGTAGCAACCTTCAGGACGTAGCGGACCGCCTGGCATCCCGTGGCTTTGCCTTGGATGTTGCGCGCATCGAAGCGCTGGAAGAACAGCGCAAGACCGTCCAGACCCGCACCGAAGCACTGCAGGCTGAGCGTAATGCGCGTTCCAAATCCATCGGTCAGGCCAAGCAAAGTGGCGAAGACATCGCACCGTTGATGGCGGACGTCGAGCGCATGGGCACCGAGCTGTCCGACGGCAAGGTCGAGCTGGAAGGCATTCAGTCCGAGCTGGATTCGATCCTGCTGGGCATCCCCAACCTGCCGCATGAGTCCGTGCCGATTGGCGAAGACGAAGACGGCAACGTCGAAGTGCGCCGCTGGGGCACGCCAACGGCCTTTGATTTCGAGATCAAGGACCACGTCGCCCTGGGCGAATTGACCGGTGGCCTGGATTTCGAAACCGCCGCCAAAATGTCCGGTGCGCGCTTTGCCTTGCTGCGCGGCCCGATCGCACGCATGCACCGTGCGCTGGCGCAGTTCATGATCAACCTGCACACCGGCGAGCACGGTTACGAAGAGGCTTACACCCCGTACCTGGTGCAGGCGCCGGCGCTGATGGGCACCAGCCAGCTGCCGAAGTTCGAGGAAGACCTGTTCAAGATCAGCCGCGATGGCGAAGCCGATCTGTACCTGATCCCGACCGCCGAAGTGTCGCTGACCAATATCGTTGCCGGCGAGATCCTCGATGCCAAGCAACTGCCGCTCAAGTTCGTCGCCCACAGCCCGTGCTTCCGCAGTGAAGCCGGCGCCTCGGGTCGTGACACCCGCGGCATGATCCGCCAGCACCAGTTCGACAAGGTCGAGATGGTGCAAGTGGTTGAGCCGTCGACCTCCATGGAAGCCCTGGAAGGCCTGACCGCCAACGCCGAACGCGTCCTGCAGCTGCTGGAGCTGCCGTACCGCGTCCTGGCGCTGTGCACCGGCGACATGGGCTTCAGCGCCGTGAAGACCTACGACCTCGAAGTGTGGGTACCCAGCCAGGACAAATACCGCGAGATTTCGTCGTGCTCCAACTGCGGTGATTTTCAGGCCCGGCGCATGCAGGCGCGTTTCCGTAACCCGGAAACCGGCAAGCCGGAACTGGTGCACACCCTCAACGGTTCGGGCCTGGCTGTAGGTCGCACCCTGGTGGCGGTGCTGGAAAACTACCAGCAGGCTGACGGTTCGATCCGCGTGCCTGAGGTGCTCAAGCCTTACATGGCGGGCGTTGAGGTCATCCGCTAAATGGAATTTCTGCCGCTGTTTCATAACCTGCGCGGCAGTCGTGTGCTGGTCGTCGGTGGGGGGGAGATTGCCTTGCGCAAATCCCGTCTGCTGGCTGACGCCGGCGCAGTGCTGCGGGTGGTTGCTCCCCAGATCGAAGACCAGTTGTGTGAATTGGTGCAGGGCAGTGGCGGGGAAATGATTCTGCGCGGTTATCAGGAGGCTGACCTTGAAGGCTGCACCCTGATTATCGCGGCGACCGACGACGAGCCACTGAATGCGCAAGTGTCCAGTGACGCCAAGCGTCGTTGCGTACCGGTCAATGTGGTGGACGCGCCGGCCTTGTGCAGCGTGATCTTCCCGGCGATTGTCGACCGCTCGCCCTTGGTGATCGCGGTGTCCAGCGGCGGCGATGCGCCTGTGCTGGCGCGCTTGATCCGCGCCAAGCTGGAAACCTGGATTCCGTCCACCTACGGCCAGTTGGCCGGGCTGGCGGCTCGGTTTCGTGCCCAGGTCAAAGGCTTGTACCCGGATGTGCAGCAGCGTCGGGCATTCTGGGAAGAAGTGTTCCAGGGTCCGATTGCCGACCGTCAGTTGGCCGGGCAGGGCGATGAGGCTGAGCGTCTGTTGATCGAAAAGGTCAACGGCGCGCCGCCTTATGCGCCGGGCGAGGTGTATCTGGTAGGTGCCGGCCCGGGCGACCCGGACCTGCTGACCTTCCGTGCCCTGCGGCTGATGCAGCAAGCCGATGTGGTGCTGTACGACCGCCTGGTGGCGCCGGCCATTCTGGAGCTGTGCCGTCGTGATGCCGAGCGTATCTACGTCGGTAAACGCCGCGCCGACCACGCCGTGCCGCAGGACCAGATCAACCAGCAACTGGTGGACCTGGCCAAGCAAGGCAAGCGCGTGCTGCGCCTCAAGGGTGGCGATCCGTTCATCTTTGGCCGTGGCGGTGAAGAAATCGAAGAACTGGCGGCCCATGGCATCCCGTTCCAGGTGGTGCCGGGTATCACCGCAGCCAGTGGTTGCGCGGCGTACGCCGGGATTCCGCTGACCCATCGTGACTATGCGCAGTCGGTACGCTTTATCACCGGGCACTTGAAGAATGGGACGTCGGACCTGCCTTGGAGTGACCTGGTAGGGCCGTCGCAGACCTTGGTGTTCTACATGGGCTTGATTGGCTTGCCGATCATCTGTGAGCAACTGATCAAGCACGGTCGCGCCGCGGATACCCCGGCGGCGTTGATCCAGCAGGGCACCACGTCCAACCAGCGCGTGTTTACCGGCACCCTGGCGGACCTGCCGCGCATGGTGGCGGAGCATGAAGTGCATGCGCCGACCTTGGTGATTGTCGGTGAGGTGGTGGTGTTGCGCGAGAAGCTGAAGTGGTTTGAAGGCGCCCAGTCACAAGTCTGAGCACCTGCACACACATCAACTGTAGGAGCGAGCTTGCTCGCGAAAATCGTCAACGATAACGCGCCCATCCTGAATGCACGCGGTGTTTTTGAGTTCTTCGCGAGCAAGCTCGCTCCTACGGGTTTTGTATCAGCTCCAAACGCCTTTGCTGGTTAGCTTCACTCGATCATGCCCGGCATCAAACGCCTGTAACGGCCCCTTCGGCACAATCCCCGTCGGGTTGATGGTGCGGTGGCTCGCATAGTAATGCCCCTTGATGTGCTCAAAATCCACCGTCTCGGCCACGCCCGGCCACTGATACATCTCCCTCAGCCAGTTCGACAAGTTCGGATAATCGGCAATCCGCCGCACATTGCATTTGAAGTGGCTGTAATACACCGCATCAAAACGAATCAGCGTGGTGAACAACCGCACATCCGCCTCGGTCAGGTACTCGCCGGCCAGGTAGCGGTGGTCGCCCAAGTGCTGTTCCAGATGGTCCAGTTCGGCAAACACATCATCAAACGCGCTTTCATACGCTTTTTGTGAGGTGGCAAAGCCTGCGCGATACACGCCATTGTTCACGGCCGGGTAGATCCGCTCGTTCAGCTCATCGATGGTCGCCCGCAGCGGCTCGGGGTAGAAGTTCAGGGTGTTGCCGGTCAGCCCGTTGAACGCGCTGTTGAACATGCGGATGATCTCCGCCGATTCATTGCTGACGATGCGGTTGAGCTGCTTGTCCCACAGCACCGGCACGGTGACGCGGCCGGTGTAGTCGGCGGTGTCGGCGGTATAGCGCTGGTGCATGAATTCGAAACCATCGAGCTTATCGCCGGTGGATCCGTGGGATTTGTCGAAGGTCCAGCCGTTTTCCAGCATCAGCCAGCTGACCACGGACACGTCGATCAAGCTTTCCAGGCCCTTGAGCTTGCGCAGGATCAGGGTGCGGTGGGCCCATGGACAAGCCAGGGACACATAGAGGTGGTAGCGACCGGCCTCGGCCTTGAAGCCGCCTTCGCCGCTGGGCCCGGGGTGGCCATCGGCGGTCACCCAGTGGCGGCGCTGTGCCTGTTCCCGCTGGAAAGCGCCATCTGCACTACTTTCGTACCACTGGTCTTTCCAGCGTCCTTCGATCAGCAAACCCATGACTGGCTCCTTGACTAATAAGCGTTGGAGCCCAGTCTAAAGGGATGAGTTCGAACTAAAAGCGCAAAGACCGGGCGCGAATCATCGATTAAATCGATTTGTCCCGCGCATCCCAGTAGTGCCGGGCCAATTCGAACGCCTGTTCCCGTGAGTGGCCGAGGCCGCGCAAGGCCAGGGCCATGGTGGCGATCAGCGCCAGTTGCGGGTAGCTGTCCTCTACGTCGCCGCGCCATACCGCCTTCAAGTGTTCAGGCTCCAGGGTTGCCGGCTTGACGTGGCGCTGGTCGGAGAGGGCGGGCCATTCTTCATCCCAGCTTTCGCCACCGGTGGTGCCGTAGAGGTGGCTGATGGTGTCAGGGTTGATCTCGACTTCGCCGCCGTCGCCCTTCACCACGATCACATGGTCGCCAAGCAGGCCGCTGGCATCGCGGTGCACACCTTGGTAGCCCGGGTGGAAAATGCTTTGCAGGCCGCAGCGCGCATTCAGCGGGTTGAGCAGGCGCGCCAGGGAGTGGATCGGCGAGCGCAGGCCCAGGGTGTTGCGCAGGTCGATCATGCGTTGCAGTTGCGGCGCCCAATCGCCCAGCGGGATAAACGCCAGGTTGCCTTGCTCAAACGCGGTCCCGACCTGCTGCCAATTGCGGCACAGCGGGATTTGCAGGGTTTGCAGCAATTGTTCGGTGTACAGCCGGCCCGCCGTGTGTGCGCCGCCGCCGTGCATGAGGATGCGCACACCATTTTGCGCCAGGCACTTGGCGGCCAGCAGGAACCAAGGCAGGTGGCGCTTCTTGCCGGCGTAGGTCGGCCAGTCGACATCCACATTCAGTGCCGGGGCGTTCAGGCGTTCACGCACGGCTTCGGTAAAACCGGCGAGTTCTTCGGGGCTTTCTTCCTTGTGGCGCAGCAGCATCAGGAAGGCGCCGAGCTGGGTGTCTTCGACTTTTTCGTCGAGCAGCATGCCCATGGCTTCACGGGCCTCGTCGCGGGTGAGGTTGCGCGCGCCGCGCTTGCCTTTGCCCAGGATGCGCACGAACTGCGCAAACGGATGCTCGGCAGGGGTTTCAAGGGTCAGTGGGGCAAAGTCGGTCATAAGCAATTCGTCGGCCGGGGCAGGCCCGCCAGCTTGGCGGCGAGTTTGGCGGGAGTGCCGTTGAACAGTGTGTTGAGGTGCAGGCTGTTGCCCTTCTGCGGGCCGAGCTTCAAGGCGGTGTACTTGATCAGCGGGCGCGTGGCGGGGGACAGCTGGAATTCGGCATAGAACTGGCGCAGCAGTTCGAGGATCTGCCAATGATCCGGGGTCAATTCCAGGCCTTCGGCGGCGGCCAGGGCGTTGGCCACTTCAGGGGACCATTCGTTCAGGTCGACGAGGTAACCGTCCTTGTCCAGATCCAGGGTGCGCGCGCCTACGGTCAGGGTGTTCATAGCCAGGTGTTGACCTTGCTGTACTCGAGCGACAGCTGCACGAAACCCGGGTAGTCCACGCTGTCGGCCCAGTCGGGTAGCGGCAGATTGCGCGCTTGCATGTCTTCGGCCAACACAAAGACCTTCACCCCCTTGGTGTGCAGGGCCGGGTTGTGCAGCCCATAGGCGCCATCGCCGCAGAGCAGGATCGCATCCTCGGCGCCACAGATACGCAGGCAGCTGTCGAGGCGGTTATCAGTAAAAGGAGAGTGAGACACCACATGTAAAGTCGACATCAGAGGGTTATCACCTGGTCGTAACGGTCAATCAGCCTGGAGATCGCTTCGCTGTCCAGCGGCTGGGCATTGGACGGCTGCGTCAGCCCGCGCTCACCCAGGCTGTGGTTGCAGGCGAACATGTCATCGATGCCGAACAGGCCCAATGCCTGCAGGTTGGCGCTGAGGTCTTTTTGCTGCACGGCCTTGGCGTCCTGGTGCGGCGCCAGTTGGAACACGCCGTCATCCATGAACAGCACGCCGATCGGCAGATCAAACGCGCCCCCGGCCAGCACTATATCCAGCGCTTCGCGCGCGCTCGGCCCGGACCATGGCGCCTGGCGGCTGATCACTAACAAGGATTTGGACATGTCACGGCCCTCCAAAACAGATCAGGCGGTCGGCGGCCTGGGCGGCGTCATGCAATTGCCCCAGGCCCGATAACGCCCAGGGTGCATCCAGGTTGACCGCGCTGCGTTGATAGCGCGTGGCTTCTTCCTGGTTAAGCACGCCACGGCGCAAGGCGGCAGCGATGCACACCACGCCGTCGAGCTGATGTGTGCTGACAAACTCACGCCATTGGCGGGCGATGTCCTGCTCATCCTGGGGGGCAACGATGTTATTGGAGGCGCTGTAGACGCCGTCCTGATAGAAAAACAGCCGCACAATCTCATGCCCGCCGGCCAACGCCGCCTGTGCAAACAGCAGGGCGCGGCGCGAGGAGGGCGCGTGGGCGGCGGAAAACAGTGCAATCGCAAACTTCATGGAACTCTCTGCAAGCAAACGTGGGCCAATGATAAAGCCGCCGCCACGAAAAAGCCCGCCATGATCAAAACGGTCACCTTCGATGATCGTTCTGACGATTGCCGGTAGGCGCCAGGCTGCCTAGTCTGTGTGAATTCGAAACCCAAATGGAGTCCCCATGTCAGGTCCCTTGGCGTTCCTCAAAGTGCTGGATTTTTCCACCTTGCTGCCTGGCCCGTTCGCATCGTTGATGCTGGCGGACATGGGCGCCGAGGTACTGCGGATCGAATCCCCCACGCGCGTGGACCTGCTGCGGGTGCTGCCGCCCCATGACCAGGGGACTTCGGCCAGCCATGCCTACCTTAATCGCAATAAACGCAGCCTGGCGCTGGATTTGAAACAGCCCGAAGGGCTGGAGATCGTGCGCGAACTGGTCAAGGACTACGACATTGTCCTCGAACAATTTCGCCCCGGGGTGATGGAGCGCCTGGGCCTGGGTTACGAGGCGCTGAAGGCGATCAACCCGCGGCTGATTTATGTGTCGATTACCGGTTACGGCCAGACCGGGCCCTATAAGGATCGCGCCGGGCATGACATCAATTATCTGGCGTTGGCCGGGGTGGCCAGCTACACCGGGCGCCAGGACAGCGGACCGTTGCCACTGGGCGTGCAGTTGGCGGACGTGGGCGGCGGTTCGCTGCATGCGGTGGTGGGGCTGCTCGCTGCCGTCATCGCCCGGCAGCAAAGTGGGGTCGGACAATACCTGGATGTGAGCATGACCGATTGCTCGTTCAGCCTGAATGCCATGGCCGGCGCGGGTTACCTGGCGTGTGGTGTGGAGCCGGAATGGGAGGGCCATGTGCTCAATGGTGGGAGTTTCTACGATTACTACCGCTCGCGAGATGGGCGCTGGATGTCGGTGGGCAGCCTGGAACCGGCTTTCATGCAGCCGTTGTGTGAAGCGTTGGGGCGCCCGGAGTTGGCCGCGCAGGGCTTGAAGCCTGAGCAGCAGCCGGCGCTTAAGCAGGCCTTGCAGGTAGAGTTCGAGAAGCGCAGTTTCGAGGAATTGTGCGAGCTGTTTGCCGGGGTGGATGCCTGCGTGGAGCCTGTGCTGACGCTCAGCGAAGCCGTGGCCCATCCGCAGTTGAAGGCGCGGGCGCTGGTCAGCGAGGTGCCCAGGGGGGATGGCTCGAGCCAGGCGCAGATTGCCTGCCCGTTGAAGTTTTCGGAAGGGTTGCCAGCCCCCCGGCACATTGGCGTCGTCGTGGGCGCGCACAGTGATGAAGTGTTGGCGGAGCTGGGCTTGAGCCCGCAGCGCATCAGCGAGCTGCGCAGCTCCAAGGTGATTATGTAGTGGCTGGGCGGACGCTATCGGGAGCAAGCCCCCTCCCACATTCAGGCCTGTGAATACGATCAAAATGTAGGAGGGAGCTTGCTCCCGATGAGGCCTTTATTCCACCCTGGTTTCGCCGGTAAACACCAATGTCTGCCGACAGCGCCGACACAGGTACCGCCGCCCCTGAGCCACCATGCCATGGCGCTGCGATGAGAACGGAAAGTCACTCTCGGCACATGGGCAACGGTAGATATAGCGGGTCACCTGGCGACGCTTCACGGCATAGGTGTGGCAACGATCCGGCGGCAGTTCGTAAACCCCGCGCATGATCAGTTGCCATTCCTCACCATGGGGCTGGATTCGCTCGCCAAACAATTGGTGGGCAATCAGGTGCGCCACCTCATGGGCCACGGTCTGTTTCAGGAAGTGTTGGCTGTTTTCTCGGTACAACTGTGGGTTGAAGCGCAGCAGGTTCTCGTGCAAATGCGCGACACCGGCCTTCTGGCCCCGCAGCTTGAGGCTGACCTGGGGGCGTTTGAAGCTTCGTTTGAAAAAGGATTCGGCTTGCAGGAAACAATCTTCGACGCGGGTATTGAGTTGCTCGGGCATGCTGTACATATCTCCAGAGACGTCCAGTATGCCGCAAAACCGAGTGTTTCCGAATCTGTCAGGCGCCGAATGGTCATCCATCACGTACAAAGCCACCTTGCGGTGGCCTTGCCTTCACCATTGAACGGTCAGTTAGTGTAGATCGGTCCTACGCCCAGTCCCCAGACAATCACGGTAAACGCCATGATCGCCACCAGCACCACCAGCCCTACGGCCAGTATCGAACTGGAAAACAGGAAGCCTTCATCCGGGTCGATGCTCATGAAGGTCGGTACGCCGACATACAGCAGGTACACCGTGTAGCAAATCGCTGCAGTGCCCACCACCATGCCCAGCCACATATGCGGGTAGAGCGCCGCCAGCCCGCCGATAAACAACGGTGTCGCAGTGTAGGTGGCAAAGGCCACGCACCGCGCCATGCTGGGGTTGGCATCGTAAGTGCGGGCCATCCAGTGAATGAACGCACCCATCACCGCCACGCCGCCGAGCATGGCCGCATACGACATGAGGGTCATCCACAGCGCACTTTCCTGGGTCAACATGACCGGGGAGCGGTTGCCGATGACCCAGCCGACCTGGGTGGTACCGATAAAGGCTGATACGGCGGGGATCGCCGCGAGAATCAGGGTGTGAGTGAGGTACATGTGGCCGATGCTTTCTTCTTTATCGCCACGAATTTCCCGCCATTCCTGGTCGGGATGGGTAAACAGCCCCACGACGTGATGGATCATGCCAGTCACTCCTGTCGTTATTACCATCGCCCCCCATCGGAGCGCCTACGGGCCAAATGGCCACAAAGGTCTGGATATATGTGTGCGACCTCAAGTCGCAGTATAGGAAGGGATGACCGGAATAACTGTAGGGCCTTTAGAGCAAATTGCGCTGTAAACATCGGGCCTAATCGCGGCGGGGTCTTTTACTGTTAGCCCTTTAGCTGTTTTTTTTGCGTAAAATACCCGGCTTTTCGTCACATACCTCCAGCGGATCCAAGCGCCATGGGCACTCTTACGGTCAACCAGAACAAACTGCAAAAACGCCTGCGCCGTCTGGCCGGTGAGGCGGTCGCCGATTTCAATATGATCGAGGATGGCGACAAGGTCATGGTCTGCCTCTCCGGCGGCAAAGACAGCTACACCATGCTCGACGTGCTGCTGCACCTGCAAAAGGTCGCGCCGATCAAGTTCGAGATCGTCGCCGTTAACATGGACCAGAAACAGCCGGGCTTCCCCGAGCACGTGCTGCCGGCCTACCTCAAGGCGCTGGGCGTCGAATACCACATCGTCGAAAAAGACACCTACTCGGTGGTCAAGGAACTGGTGCCTGAAGGCAAGACCACCTGCTCGCTGTGCTCGCGCCTGCGCCGTGGCACGCTCTACACCTTTGCCGATGAGATCGGTGCGACCAAGATGGCCCTGGGTCATCACCGCGACGATATCGTCGAGACCTTCTTCCTCAATATGTTCTTCAACGGCTCGCTCAAGGCCATGCCGCCCAAGCTGCGTGCCGATGACGGGCGCAACGTGGTGATCCGCCCGCTGGCGTATTGCAACGAGAAGGACATCCAGGCCTACTCCGACCTCAAGCAATTCCCGATCATCCCGTGCAACCTGTGCGGCTCCCAGGAAAACCTGCAGCGCCAGGTAGTCAAGGAAATGCTGGTGGAGTGGGAGCGCAAGACGCCAGGGCGTACCGAAAGTATCTTCCGCAGCCTGCAGAACGTGCAGCCGTCGCAATTGGCCGACCGCAACCTGTTCGACTTCACCAGCCTCAAAATTGATGAGACTGCCGCGTCGCGCTTCGTCAATGTTGTGAACCTCTGAGCTCATTCAACGCTCTGACACACGGCGCTTGCGGGCGCCGTTTTCAATTCAATTGCCAGCATTCAACAGCAGGAGAGGGCATGCGTGATTACAAGTGGCTGCACGAATATTGTCTGAACCGCTTCGGTTCAGCGGCCGAGCTGGACGCCCACCTGCCCGTGCCCAAGACCCCGGCGCAACTGCGCAAGATCAGTGATGATCGCTACCTGTCGACCTTGGCGCTGCGCGTGTTTCGCGCCGGCTTGAAACACAGTGTGGTGGATGCCAAGTGGCCGGCGTTCGAGCAAGTGTTCTTCGGCTTCGACCCGGAAAAAGTCGTGCTGATGGGCGCCGAACACCTGGAGCGCCTGATGCAGGACACGCGCATCATCCGTCACCTGGGCAAGCTCAAGAGCGTGCCGCGCAATGCGCAGATGATCCTGGATATCGAGCAGGAAAAAGGCAGCTTCGGCGCGTTTATCGCCGATTGGCCGGTGACTGATATCGTCGGGCTGTGGAAGTACCTGAGCAAGCACGGTCATCAGTTGGGTGGGCTGTCGGCACCACGCTTCCTGCGCATGGTCGGCAAGGATACATTTGTGCCGAGCTATGACGTGGTCGCGGCATTGAATGCGCAGAAGATCGTCGACAAGGCCCCCACCAGCCTGCGCGACCTGGCGACGGTGCAAGGTGCGTTCAACCAGTGGCATGCCGAGAGTGGGCGGCCGATGTGCCAGCTGTCGATGATGCTGGCGTACACCGTCAACCATTGACCGGGGTCTATTGTGTGGCGAGCAGGCCCGCCACACGGTTACTCGGCCAACCGGCGGTTCAGTTGGTGCCGCCAGCGCACATACAGCAGCGCCGTACAGAACACCGCCAGGCTGGCCAGCATCTCCAGCACCCCGAACCACTGCCGGTTCGGGTCATACGCCGCCAGCGCACCCTTGATGAAATACAGGTTCACCACAAAGCACATCCACGAGTGCCCGCGCGCACTGCCGATGATCATCCCCGGCGCCAGCACCAGCAGCGGCACCAGTTCGATCAGCAGGATCACCCACGGGCGTGCGCCGTGCAGGTCGGCGACGAACAGGTAGTACCCGCACAACAAACCCACCAGGGCGAAAAACGCCAGCAGGCTTAACGCGCGTGCCGCCTTGACCCGTGGCTCCAGCCACGCTTGCGGCGGTAGAACCTTAGGCTTCCTGGCCACGGCCGTTCTCCAGCAGCGTGGCGGTCTTGGCCAGGCGCAGGCCCAGGGCCCGGCACAGGGTGATTTCATGTGGATCGAGCAGGCGCTTGCCATCCGGCCCGGCATGGTGGCTGGCGCCATACGGTGTGCCGCCGCCCTGGGTGTCGAGCAGCGCCTGTTCGCTGTAGGGCAGGCCAGTGATCAGCATGCCGTGGTGCAGCAGCGGCAGCAGCATCGACATCAGCGTGGTTTCCTGGCCGCCATGCAGGCTGGCGGTGGAGGTGAACACCCCGGCCGGTTTGCCGACCAGCGCGCCGGTGAGCCACAGGTTGCTGGTGCCATCGAGAAAGTACTTGAGCGGCGCGGCCATGTTGCCGAAGCGCGTCGGGCTGCCCAGGGCCAGGCCCGAGCAGTTTTTCAAGTCATCGAGGCTGGCGTACAGCGCGCCTTCGTCGGGGATGCTCGGCGCCACGGCTTCGCATTCGGTGGAGATCGCCGGCACGGTGCGCAGTCGCGCTTCCATCCCGCCTTGCTCGATGCCACGGGCAATCTGCCGAGCCATTTCGCTCACCGAGCCATTGCGGCTGTAATACAACACCAGCACATACGGCGTAGTCACGGCAGGATCTCCAGCACGTTCTCTGGCGGGCGGCCAATGATGGCTTTATCGGCGGTTTCCAGGATCGGGCGTTCCATCAGCTTGGGGTGTTCGGCGATCGCGGCAATCAACTGCGCTTCGCTGAGGCTGGTATCGGCCAGGTTAAGGGTCTTGTATTCGTCTTCGCCGGTGCGCAGCAGTTGGCGGGCGCTGATGCCCAGCTTGGCCAGCAGTGTCTTCAATTGCACGGCATTCAGCGGGGTTTCCAGGTAACGCACCACGGTGGGGGCGAGGCCTCGGGCTTCCAGCAGGTCGAGCGCACCGCGGGATTTCGAGCAGCGCGGGTTGTGATAAAGCGTCAGATCGGTCATGTGCGGGTCGCATCTTGCGTAAGGTGGCGGGTATTCTACCTGCGCGGCGTCCTGTCCTTAAACCGTAAGAGGCGATAGGTCGCAGCCAACGTTCATTTTTGCGAAGGATTACCCCATGACAAGGCGACTGATCGGTGCATTGGCGATCATCACAACCCTGCTGCTCAGCGGCTGCGGCAATGACTACGGCGTTGACCAATACGGCCAGAAGGTCGCGGCCGAGCGCCTGGACAAACAGTGGCTGGTGGTCAACTACTGGGCGGAATGGTGTGGCCCATGCCGCACGGAAATCCCCGAACTCAACGCCCTGGCGGAACAGTTGAAGGGGCAGGGCGTGGGGGTGTTCGGGGTTAACTTCGACAATGTGCAGGGGGCGGAGCTGAAGGGGGCCAGCGACAAACTGGGGATCAAGTTCACCGTGCTGGCGCAGAACCCGGATGGGATCTTCGATATTCCGCGTAGCGAAGCGTTGCCGGTGACCTACATCATCGATGACAAGGGCAAGGTGCGCGAGCAGTTGATGGGTGAGCAGACGGCGGAAGGGGTGCTGGCCAAACTCAAGGCCTTGCGCGGCTAAAGCAACCGCCCCTCCCACATTTAGATCTAACCAACGTGCAGATCGGTGCAGTCAGCCCTCTTCGAGCCACAGGCGAATCGGCTTGCCTTCGGCCGGCCAGAAGCGGGTCTGCTCGATCGGCGAGATGTCCCAGCGCTGTACGCCTTGCAGGGCCTGGAAGAAGCGCTGTTCCTGCTCCATCAGGGCTTCGGCGCAGAGCTTGCGGGTGCTGCCGAGCTTGCCGAAGCTGAGTTTGTCGCCCTCGACGGTGTACGGCGCGAACCAGTGGTTGCAGCCGCCATTGCCGTAGGCACGCCCATCGGCGCCGAGGGTGACGGTCAGGTGTGCGTAATCCATCAGCGGTCGCTCGCCAATCCACTCCACCACGTAGCTGTGATCCTGCTTGAGCTTGACCGCATCCCCGGCGCAGCCACTCAGGGCCGCACCGACGGCGGCGAGCAGAAGCAGGCCTTTCATTGCCCGGCCTTCTGGCATGTCGGGCAACGGTGCTTGTCGCCTTCGCTGGCCCAGCCCAACTCGGCAATGCGCGCGTTGGCGGCCGGTTGCAGCGGCTCTTTGGTCAGCTTGGTTTCCACCGCGAATTCAAACTCCAGCACAGTGTCGCAGCTGTCGCAGTTGACCTTCCAGGTGTGAATCTCCAGCTCACCGAACTTCGGCCCGCGGGCCATGGCGACCCACTGGCCAGCAGGACGGATGGAGTAGCGCGCGTCACCTTCGACGGTAAGGCGCATGGACAAGGTTTTACTGCCACGCAGGGTGACGATCAGCACGTCGTCATGCTTGATCGAACCACCGTTGCCGGTGACCTGGTAACGGCCCGGCACCAGGGCGCGGCATTCGATCAGGGTGTGTTGCGGGCTCAGCAAGCTGAAGCGGAAATCGTGTTCGGCCATGGATCCTCCAAATAGGCGCGGCATCCTATCACGGGTGCCTGATCATCATGAGCCTGGTATGTGACCGCTGATCATCCTTCGACGAGGTTCTGTGCCCGGCCATCGGCCCATGCCGCAATATTCGCCAAGGTGGTGCCGGCGATCGCCGCCAGGGCTTCGCGGGTGAGGAACGCCTGGTGTGCGGTGATGATCACGTTGGGGAAGGTCAGCAGGCGCGCGAGCACGTCGTCCTGCAGGGGCAGGTCGGAGCGGTCCTCGAAAAACAGCTGGGCTTCCTCCTCATACACATCCAGCCCCAGGTAGCCGAGTTGGCCGTCCTTGAGTGCTTCGATCAGCGCCGGCGTGTCGACCAGGCCACCGCGACCGGTGTTGATCAGCATGGCGCCGGGTTGCATCCGCGCCAGGGAGCGTGCATTGATCAGGTGCTTGCTGTCGGCGGTCAGCGGGCAGTGCAGGCTGATGATCTGCGCCTGGGCCAAGAGCTCCGGCAGGCTCACATAGTCAGCACCGAGGGCTTGGACCTGCGGGTTGGGGAACGGGTCGTAGGCGAGCAACCGGCAACCGAAGCCCGCCATGATCCTGGTGAACGTGGCGCCGATCTGGCCGGTGCCGACCACGCCGACGGTCTTGCCCACCAGGTCGAAACCGGTGAGGCCATGCAGGCTGAAATCGCCGTCGCGGGTGCGGTTGTAGGCGCGATGCAGGCGGCGGTTGAGGGCAAGGATCAGGGCCACCGCGTGTTCGGCGATCGCATGGGGCGAATAGGCCGGGACGCGTACGATGGTCAGGCCCAGGCGTTTGGCGGCAGGCAGGTCCACATGGTTGTAACCGGCCGAACGCAACGCGATCAACCGCGTGCCGCCCTTGGCCAGGTGTTCCAGCACCGGGGCACTGAGGTCATCGTTGATAAAGGCGCAGACCACCTCGTGGTGTTCGGCCAGGGCGACGGTGTCGAGGTTGAGCCGGGCAGGTTGGAACTGCAGTTCCAGGCCGCGCGGCAGGGGTTCGCCGAGGAAACTGTCGCGGTCGTAGGTCTGGCTGCTGAAAAGAATCACGCGCATCAAAGGCGTCCTTTTTTGATGAGTTCAGGCGCTGACCCGCGCTTCACTGGCCAGCCGTGCAATGGCCATGTCCAGTTCGTCCAGCGCGTGCATGGCCTTGGCGTCGTCCTGCTTGAGCAGGGTTTCGGCGCGTTGGCAGGCGGCGCGCAGTTGCGGCACGCCACAGTAGCGGGTGGCGCCGTGCAGGCGGTGGACGCGTTCGATCAGGGCCAGGTTGTCTTTGGCGTCGCGGGCGACGTGAATGGCCTGACGGTCGGCTTCCAGGGAGGCCAGCAGCATGGCCAGCATGTCGGCCGCCAGGTCGGTCTTGCCAGCGGCCAGGCGCAGGCCTTCCTCGTGGTCCAGCACCGGCAATTGCACGCCCGGGCCCAGGCCTTCGACGGCGCGCTCCGGCACCTGGTTGCGCAGGGCCAGGCCAGTCCATTTCAGCACCACCTGGGCCAGTTGCCGTTCGCTGATGGGTTTGGTCAGGTAATCGTCCATCCCGCTTTGCAGCAAGGCGCGCTTTTCGTTGGCCATGGCGTGGGCGGTGAGGGCAACCACCGGCAACGGCGTGCCATGGCGCTCGCTTTCCCACTGGCGGATCGCCTCGGTGCTCTGGCGTCCGTCCATGCCGGGCATTTGCACGTCCATCAGCACCAGGTCGAAGGTGTCCTGTTTCACCGCGTCGACCGCCGCGTAACCGCTTTCCACTGCACGTACCTGCGCGCCCATATCTTCCAGCAGGGTCTGTACCAACAGCAGGTTTGCCGGGTTGTCGTCGACACACAGCACACGCGGAGCACGGCTGGACAACGGCTCGCCCGGTTCACTGCGTGACGGCCGCGGGCTGATCAGGTCGGACAGGGCACGGCGCAGCTTGCGGGTACACGCCGGCTTGGCCTGCAACTGGCTGTTGGGGTTGGGTACCGACTCGTTGAACAGCATCTGTTCGGTGGTGGGGCACAGCACCAGCACTTTGCAACCCAGGTGTTCGAGGTCCCACAGGTGCTGGTTGAGGCGCTCGGGCGGAATATCGTTGGCGGTCACGCCGAGTACCGCCAGGTCGATAGCCTGCTCGGTCTGGTGAGCGCTGGTGATGCCGTTGGTCAGGCTTTCCAGGGTATTGAACGGCGTCACTTCCAGGCCACAGTCTTCCAATTGATGTTGCAGGGCCTGGCGCGCCAGTTCGTGATTTTCCAGCACCGCCACGCGATGGCCCAGCAGCGGCGCACAGGGCAGGTCTTCGACGTCGTCGCGGGTCTTGGGCAGGTTCAGGCTGATCCAGAATTCAGAGCCTTCGCCCGGCGTGCTGTCGACGCCGATTTCACCGCCCATTTGTTCGATCAGGCGCTTGGAAATCACCAGGCCCAGCCCCGTGCCGCCGGGTTGGCGCGACAATGAGTTATCGGCTTGGCTGAACGCCTGGAACAGCGCGCGCACATCCTGGCTGGACAGGCCGATGCCGGTGCCCTGCACGCTGATGCGCAGTTGCACGCTGTCTTCCTGCTCGTCCTCGACCATCGCCCGGGCCACGATGGTGCCTTCGCGGGTGAACTTGATCGCATTGCTGATCAGGTTGGTGAGGATCTGCTTGAGCCGCAGCGGGTCGCCCACCAGCGCCAGCGGCGTGTCGCGGTAGACCAGGCTCACCAGTTCCAGCTGCTTGGCATGGGCGGCGGGGGCGAGGATGGTGAGGGTATCTTGCAGCAAATCCCGCAGGTTGAAGGGGATGCTGTCGAGGACCAGCTTGCCTGCCTCGATCTTCGAGAAGTCGAGGATCTCGTTGATGATGCCCAGCAGATTGTCGGCGGATTTTTCGATGGTGCCCAGGTAGTCCAGCTGGCGCGGGGTCAGTTCGCTTTTTTGCAGCAGGTGGGTAAAACCGAGGATGCCGTTGAGTGGCGTGCGGATTTCATGGCTCATGTTCGCCAGGAACTCGGACTTGATGCGACTGGCCTCCAGGGCCTCCTTGCGCGCCAGGTCCAGTTCGATGTTCTGGATTTCGATGGTTTCCAGGTTCTGGCGTACGTCTTCGGTGGCCTGGTCGATGCTGTGCTGCAATTCTTCCTGGGCGTTTTGCAGGGTTTCGGCCATGCGGTTGATGCCCGATGCGAGTTGATCCAGCTCCTGGCTGCCCAAGGGGGGCAAGCGGGTTTCCAGGTTGCCGTCCTTGAGTTGGGCCACCGCTTGCTTGATCAGGCCAATCGGCGCGTTGATTGTACGGCTGATGCGCAGGGCCAGGGCTGCGGTGCAGATCAGGCCGATGGCAATCAGCAGCAGGCTGGCGAACAGGCTGCGATAGCCGCGCAGCAACATGCCGTTGTGGGACAACTCCACCTCGACCCAACCGAGCAGGCGATCAGCTTCATCGGGGATCAAATCGCCCGCCAGGTTGCGATGGCGACCAAACACAGGCAGCAGGTAGCGCGTGGCGTCGTTGCCGGTGCGCTGCAGCAGGTGGGAACTGTTACCGACCGGCGGCTGGTTGAGCATGGTCGGGCCGGCGTGGGCCAGGGGCGTGCGGTCCGGCGCGAGGAACGCCACTGTGCGCACGTCCGTCTGTTCCAGGGATTGGGTGGCGATACGCTCCAGCAGGTCGGTGTTCCTGCTGCCCATGGCGGGGGCCACCAGGGGCGCCAGTTGCTCGGCGATCATTTCGCCGCGTTGCAGCAGTTGGGCCTGCAACTCCGAGAGCTGCATCCAGGTGAAGTAACCCCCCAACAACAAGGCCATCAGGCTGGTCGGTAATAAGGTCAGCAACAGTACGCGGCCTTTTATCCCCATTCTTCTAAGCACGCCACTCTCCTGCTACCACACTGATATCAATCTTCCGCGCCGGCATCCGGCCCGCGCCACCTGCGCAGTGTAGCCATTTGCGCGGTCTGGAATCTTGCAAATTAATGACAGAGGGCAATCCTCGGGCCGTTGGACACCGTGTGGCGATTGCCTGCGGCGGGGTTATCTTGAATAATCAGTGATTGAGAATGACTTGCAGACGCTAATGAATCCCGCACCAGTTGGCCTACCTCGTATCCTGACAATTGAAGATGACCCCGTGCTGGGTGCCTATGTGCATGAGCATCTGGGGCGCTGTGGTTTCCAGGTCTCCTGGTGCCAGAACGGTCAGCAGGGCTTGGAGATGGCGCGCGATCAGGCATTCGACGTGGTGTTGATGGATATTCTGCTGCCGGGCCTGGATGGCTTGTCGATCCTCACCCATCTGCGCCAGAGCCATTCGGTTCCGGTGATCCTGATGTCGGCCCTGGGCGCTGAAACCGATCGCGTCAGCGGTTTTCGCCTGGGGGCCGATGATTACCTGCCCAAACCTTTCAGCATGGTTGAACTGCGCGTGCGTATCGAAGCCATCCTGCGTCGGGTGGCCCTGGATCGGCGCCCGTTGCCGACGCTTGCGCCCGTGCGTGAAGATAACCGCACGCTGCGTTTCGACGATGAGCTGTGCGATGTTTTTCATCAGGGGCACTGGGCGGGCCTGACCCGCAGCGAATACCGACTGCTGGAAACCCTGCATCGCAACGGTGAAGAAGTCCTCAGCAAAGCGTTCCTCTACCAGCACGTGTTGCAACGGGGTTATGCGCCCCATGACCGCAGCCTCGACATGCACATCAGCCAGATCCGCCGCAAGCTCAAGGCCATCGGCTACAGCGAGCGTGAGGTACGCACGGTGTGGGGCAAGGGCTATGTGCTGAGCGGTCACGACGATGGGCTTTGAGGCATCGCTGAAACGACTGCCGGGCAGGCACTCGTTATTCTGGAAACTTGCCTGCCTGCTGATCGCCTTCTGTTTGCTGATGATCTGGCTCAGTTGGTCCTGGGGCCGGTACATGGAGCAAAAGAACGCCTACCTGTCCGACGAGGCCAGGATCACCTTGAGTGGTTATGCGGTCGGCGCCGAGCAGGCCTGGAACCAGGGTGGCAATGCCGGCGTTGATGCGTGGCTGCATGCAATGGGCAAGCGCGAAAGCACGTGGATCGGTGTGATCGGCAATGACTTACAGTCGTTGAGCAGCTACCCGCTGACCGACACGGAAAGCCAGCGCCTGACCTTCCTGCGGGGCCTGGATTGGCCGGTCAGCCGCCACGTCAAGGGGTTGCCGTGGTTGAAGATTCCGTTTGCGGTGGATCCGGGCGCCGGTTCGCTGGTGATTGAACTGCCGCAGCGCTTTATGCCGGGGCGCTACCAACTGTTCTGGCGGGTGGTGACCAACGGCGTGATTCCCGGCCTCTTTACCTTGTTGCTGTGCATCGGCCTCTATCGGCTGCTGATCATGCCCCTCAATCAACTGCGCGAGCAGGCCAACGCATGGCGTGCCGATCAATTGAATACGCGGATGTCCCACGACGCCACCAGTCGTCAGGACGAATTGGGCGAGCTGGGGCGCGCGTTTGATCATATGTCCGAGCGCTTGCAGGGTACGGTGATGCTGCAACAGCAACTGTTAAGGGACATGTCCCATGAACTGCGCACGCCATTGAGCCGTTTGCGGGTGGCCTGTGACAGCGAGCAGGATCTTGCGCGCCTGCGTGAGCGGTTGGGGCGGGAGATCGACGCCATGCAGCGCCTGGTGGAAGACAGCCTGCAACTGGCCTGGCTGGATACCGAGCGGGCGCCGCTGCCCAAAGAAGATATTCAGGTGCAAGCGCTGTGGGACATGCTGCGCGAGAACGCGTGCTTTGAAAGCGATTGGCCGGCATCGCGACTGCCCTGCCTTCTGGGCGCTGACAGTTGGGTACGGGGCAACCTGAATGCCCTGGCGCAGGCCCTGGAGAATATCCTGCGCAACGCCATACGCCACTCCCCGGCGGATGGGGCTGTGTGCCTGGATGGATGCCGCGAGGGGGAGTATTGGCACCTTTGGTTGGAAGACCAGGGCGGGGGAATCGATGAGCAGGATCTGGAGCGAATCTTTGCACCGTTTACGCGGCTGGACGGCTCAAGGCCAGGCGATGGTGGCTTCGGGCTGGGCCTGAGCATCGCTCGCAATGCCGTGCAACGCCAGGACGGCAGCTTGTGGGCGGAAAATACCGGCCGGGGCTTGCGTGTGCACCTGCGGTTGCCGGCGCGATAGGTCTCAGCTTCGGCGCTGCTTGCGCTTTTTCCATTGGTGCGCGACCCACCAGCGCCAGTACCCCATGGTCAGGCAGTAGGCCAATGCGCCCAACACGACCCCCAACACCACCGAACCCAGCAGAAAGGGTTGCCACAGTGTGCTCAACTGGCCGCTGATCCATTCCCAGGTCAGGTCGTCGGGCAGGCTGCGCGGTGGCACATTCATCAGCCAGGCGCCGGTCATGTAGGTGCAGATGAACACCACGGGCATGGTGATCGGATTGGTCAGCCAGACCAGGCTGACGGCGATGGGCATGTTGCCGCGCACGATGATCGCCAGCACCGCCGCCAATAGCATCTGCAACGGAATCGGGATAAAAGCCGCGAACAAACCCACCGCCATGGCGCGTGCCACTGAGTGCCGATTCAGGTGCCAGAGGTTCGGGTCGTGCAGCAACGTGCCAAGAAACTGTAATGACTTGTGTTCCCTGATACTGGTGGGGTCGGGCATGTACCGTTTGAATAAGCGCCGAGGCATAAGGGGTCCAGGTCAGTTCGAGGGGCAAGTATGCCCGCATTCTATAAACAGAAAATTCAGACTTTGTGACAAAACATCATAGGACGTCCTGGGCCCTCGTCTAAGACTGAGTGGATCACTTGAAAAGGAGGGTTCATGAAGACAGGGATGTTCGCGCTCGCGCTGGGGTTGCTTGCCTTGCGCTTTCTACCGACGTTGCCGCCGACGGGATGGCTGATAGCCATGCTGGTGCTGGCATTGATGCTATTGCCATTTCGTACGTCTCCACTGGCATTTTTCCTGCTGGGCTTGAGCTGGGCGTGCATCAGTGCGCAGTGGGCACTGGATGATCGACTACGGCCGGTGCTGGATGGCCAGACGCGATGGCTGGAAGGCCGTGTAACCGGGTTGCCGCAGCAGACAGAGACGGGTGTGCGTTTTGAGCTGGCCGACAGCCAGGCGCGCAACGCCCGGCTGCCCAAGCGTATCCGTGTCTCCTGGCACGGTGGGCCGTCGGTACGCAGTGGCGAGCGCTGGCGTCTGGCCGTAACGCTGAAACGGCCTGCCGGGCTGCTCAACTTTCACGGTTTTGATCAGGAGGCCTGGCTGCTGGCCCGGCGCATTGGTGCCACCGGCTCGGTTAAGGATGGTGAGCGCCTGGCGCCGGCTCGTCATGCCTGGCGTGACACTGTCCGGCAACGTCTGATGGCGGTGGACGCCCAAGGCCGCGAGGCGGGCCTGGCAGCCTTGGTGCTGGGGGATGGCTCCGGGCTGGCGGTCGAAGACTGGCAGGTGTTGCAGGACACCGGTACGGTGCACCTGTTGGTGATTTCCGGCCAGCACATTGGTTTGTTGGCGGGGTTGATCTACGGGTTGGTCGCGCTACTTGCACGCTACGGCTGCTGGCCCCGCACCTGGCCGTGGCTGCCGTGGGCGTGTGGCCTGGCGTTTGCCGCCGCGCTGGGGTACGGCCTGCTGGCAGGGTTTGGCGTGCCGGTGCAACGGGCCTGCGTCATGGTGGGGCTGGTGCTGTTATGGCGTTTGCGCTTTCGTCATCTGGGGTTCTGGTGGCCGTTGTTGCTGGCACTCAATGGCGTGCTGATCCTGGAGCCACTAGCCAGTCTGCAACCCGGATTCTGGCTGTCCTTTATGGCTGTCGCGGTGCTGGTCGTGGGATTTGGTGGGCGGTTGGGGCCGTGGAGTGTCTGGCAGGCATGGACACGTCCTCAGTGCTTGATTGCCGTTGGTCTGTTTCCTGTGTTGCTGGTGCTCGGTTTGCCCGTCAGCGTGAGTGCGCCGCTGGCCAACCTGATTGCCGTGCCGTGGATCAGCCTGGTGGTGTTGCCACTGGCGTTGCTGGGGAGCGCATTGTTGTCGCTGCCGTATCTGGGGGAAGGCTTGTTGTGGCTGGCGGGTGGGGCGCTTGACGGGTTGTTCCGGGGCTTGGCATGGCTCGCTGGGCAAATGCCTGCCTGGATACCGGCCGAGGTGCCCTTGGGGTACTGGCTGATCAGCCTGGTCGGCGCGATGCTTTTATTGCTGCCCAAAGGCGTGCCGTTTCGGCCACTGGGCTGGCCGCTGCTGTTGTTGGCAGTGTTTCCACCCCGCGAGCCGGTGCCCCATGGGCGGGTGGAGGTGGTGCAACTGGATGTCGGGCAAGGTCTGGCCTTGATCCTGCGTACCCGCCATCACACGTTGCTCTACGATGCCGGCCCGCGTTCGGGGACGGTTGATCTCGGTGCCCGCGTGGTAGTGCCCGCGTTGAAAAAGCTCGGCGTCGGGACGCTGGATATGATGCTGCTGAGCCACGCCGACGCCGATCATGCCGGCGGGGCGTCGGCTGTTGCCCGAGGGGTGCCGATCCGGCGTGTCGTGGGCGGTGAAACCGAGGGCTTGCCCGCGTTTCTCGAAACCCAGCCCTGTGTCAGCGGTGAGCAATGGGTGTGGGACGGTGTGGCATTCGAGCTGTGGCAGTGGCCTGATGCGACGGATGGCAACCCCAAGTCCTGTGTTCTGCAGGTCAAGGCCAATGGTGAGCGCCTGCTGCTCACGGGGGATATTGATCGGGCTGCCGAGCGGGCATTTCTCGCCTCATCGTTGGCCGTGCGCACCGATTGGCTGCAATCCCCTCACCATGGCAGCCGCAGTTCGTCGTCATGGCCTTTTCTACAGCGGCTGTCACCCACGTCGGTACTGATTTCTCGGGGGCGTGGCAATGCGTTCGGCCATCCTCACCCGCAGGTGGTGGAGCGCTACCAGCAACTGGGCAGCCAGATATACGACAGTGCCGAGCAGGGCGCGGTGCGTGTGCAACTAGGGGCTTTCCAGCCACCGACTGTTGCGCGTAGTCAACGCCGTTTTTGGCGCGAAACGTTACCCTGATCCAGCCTTACCAAAGACCGGCGCCTGGGACAGACGGGTCCATGGCCGACGAACCCCGCCGCCGAACCTATATGGTAAAGTGACGCACTTTTTCGAGGGGACATTCACTGTGTGGGAATTGGTCAAATCTGGCGGCTGGATGATGTTGCCCATCATCTTGAGCTCCATCGCCGCACTCGGCATCGTTGCCGAACGTTTGTGGACCCTGCGTGCCAGTCGCGTTACCCCCGAGCATCTGCTGGGGCAGGTCTGGGGCTGGATCAAGAACAAGCAGCTGGACAAGGACAAACTCAAGGCACTGCGCGCCAACTCGCCGCTGGGTGAAATCCTCGCCGCCGGCCTGGCCAATTCAAAGCATGGTCGCGAGATCATGAAAGAGTGCATCGAAGAGGCCGCCGCCCGGGTAATCCATGAACTGGAGCGCTATATCAACGCCCTCGGCACTATCGCGGCCATGGCGCCGTTGCTCGGCTTGCTGGGGACGGTACTGGGCATGATCGATATTTTCAGCTCGTTCATGGGCTCGGGCCTGACCACCAACGCGGCCGTACTGGCCGGGGGCATCTCCAAGGCCCTGATTACTACAGCGGCGGGCCTGATGGTCGGTATTCCTTCGGTGTTCTTCCACCGTTTCCTGCAGCGGCGCATCGATGAACTGGTGGTCGGTATGGAGCAGGAAGCCATCAAGCTGGTGGAAGTGGTGCAGGGCGACCGTGACGTGGACCTGGTTGGGGGCAAAGCGTGAAATTTCGCCGCAAGCGACGGGAAAATGTCGACATCAACCTGGCGTCGTTGATCGACGTGGTGTTTATCCTGCTGCTGTTTTTTGTCGTCACCACCACCTTCACCCGGCAGACCGAACTGCGTGTCGACCTGCCGGAAGCCGTGAGTGGTTCGCCGGCCGAAGACCAGGAAGTCAAGCAACTGGACATCGCCATCAGCGCCGACGGGGCGTTTTCGGTGAATAACCAGTTGCTGGAGAAAAACGACCTCGCCAGCCTGATCGCCGCCCTGGAAAAAGAGTCCGGCGGCAATACCAAGATGCCGTTGTCCATCAGTGCCGATGGCAAGACCCAGCACCAGGCCGTGATCACCGCGATGGACGCTGCCGGCAAGCTCGGTTTCAGCCATCTGCGCATGAGCACTGTCGAGGCGGCGAGCCAACCCTGATGGCCATGTCCGATCGTTTGCTCAAGGCCTGGTACGAGGGCCATCCGGGGCTCGCGTTGTTGCGTCCGCTGGAATCGTTGTATCGCCGGGTGGTGCAGCGCAAGCGCGCGCGGTTCCTGGCAGGAGAGGGCGAGATCTATCAATCGCCGGTGCCGGTGGTGGTGGTCGGTAACATCACCGTGGGCGGTACCGGCAAGACGCCGTTGATCCTGTGGTTGATCGAGCACTGCCGACGCAGTGGCCTGCGCGTCGGTGTGGTCAGTCGCGGCTATGGCGCCAAGCCACCGCAGTTGCCATGGCGCGTCGAGGCGAGCCACAGCGCCACGGTGGCGGGTGACGAGCCTTTGCTGATCGTGCAACGCTGCGGCGTGCCCCTGATGATCGATCCCGACCGCAGTCGTGCGGTGAAGGCCCTGCTCGCCAGCGAGACCCTCGACCTGATCCTCTCCGACGACGGCCTGCAACACTACCGCCTGGCCCGTGACCTGGAACTGGTGCTGATCGACGCCGCCCGAGGCCTGGGCAATCGCCGTTGCCTGCCGGCCGGGCCATTGCGTGAACCGGTTGAGCGTTTGCACAGTGTTGATGCGCTGCTCTACAACGGTGCCGGCTCGGATCGCGACGATGGCTTTGCGTTTTGCCTGCAGCCCACCGCACTGGTCAACCTGCACAGTGGCGAGCGCAAGTCGGTGGCGCACTTTCCAGAGGGGCAGCAGGTACATGCGGTCGCCGGTATCGGCAACCCGCAACGTTTCTTCAACACCCTTGAAACGCTACACTGGCAGCCGATTCCCCATGCTTTTGCCGACCACGCGCCCTACAGCGCCGAGGTCTTGAATTTTACCCCGTCATTGCCACTGGTCATGACCGAGAAGGACGCGGTGAAGTGCCGCGCCTTTGCCCAGCCCGACTGGTGGTACCTTGCGGTGGATGCGGTGCCGTCGCCGGCGTTCGTCGCCTGGTTCGACACGCAGCTGATGCGCCTGCTGCCCGCCCGTCTTTTGCCTTAAACGCTGCTATCCAGGAAACACTCATGGACACCAAACTGCTCGACATCCTCGCTTGCCCGATCTGCAAAGGCCCGCTCAAGCTCAGCGCCGATAAAACCGAGCTGATCAGCAAGGGCGCCGGCCTGGCTTACCCGATCCGTGATGGCATCCCGGTGATGCTGGAAAGCGAAGCCCGCACCCTGACCACCGACGAGCGCCTGGATAAATGACCACAGCCTTTACCGTTGTCATTCCTTCCCGCTACGCCTCGACACGTCTGCCGGGCAAGCCGCTGCAACTGATCGGCAGCAAGCCGATGATCCAGCTGGTGTGGGAACAGGCCTGCAAAAGCAGCGCTGAGCGTGTCGTGGTGGCCACTGATGACCCGCGCATCATTGAAGCCTGCAAAGGGTTCGGCGCCGAAGCGGTGCTGACCCGTGAAGATCACAACTCCGGCACCGACCGCCTGGCCGAAGTGGCCACGCAGTTGGGCCTGGCGCCAGACGCCATCGTGGTCAATGTACAAGGCGACGAGCCGTTGATCCCGCCAGGCGTGATCGACCAGGTGGCCGCCAACCTGGCTGCCCATGGTGAAGCGCGTATGGCGACCCTGGCCGAGCCGATTGAAGACATCGACACCCTGTTCAACCCGAACGTGGTCAAGGTGGTCAGTGATGTCAACGGCCTGGCGCTGACCTTCAGCCGTTCGACCTTGCCCTGGGCGCGTGACGCCTTCGCCAGGAACCCTGACCTGTTGCCGGAAGGCGTGCCGTACCGTCGCCATATCGGCATCTACGCCTATCGTGCCGGTTTTCTGCATGACTTCGTGAGTTGGGGCCCGTGCTGGTTGGAAAATACCGAATCCCTGGAGCAACTCCGAGCCCTCTGGCACGGCGTACGTATCCACGTGGGGGACGCCCTGGAAGCACCGCCTGCGGGTGTCGATACCCCGGAAGATCTTGAGCGCGTCCGTCGCCTGTTGGGGGCCTGATGGAGGTTCTGTTTGTCTGCCTGGGCAATATCTGCCGCTCGCCCACCGCTGAGGGCGTACTGCGCCATAAATTGCGCGAAGCCGGGTTGGCGGGGCAGGTCGGCGTAGCGTCCGCCGGCACCGGCGAATGGCATATCGGCAACCCGCCGGACCAGCGCAGCCAACGTGCGGCGCTGGTACGCGGCTACGATTTGTCGGCCCAGCGTGCCCAGCAGGTCTCCCGCGCCGACTTTGCGCGCTACGACCTGATCCTGGCCATGGACAACAGCAATCTGCGCAATCTCAAGGCCCTGCAGCCCGGCCAGGGCAAGGCGGAGCTGGACCTGTTCCTGCGCCGCTATGACGCTGAAGTGGACGAGGTGCCAGATCCCTACTACGAGGGCGAACAAGGCTTCGAACGGGTCCTGGACCTGATCGAGCAGGCGTGTGATTTATTGGTGATCGAATTGAAGGGGCGGTTATGACCTTGCAAGTGCTGGCGCAGGTGTCGCTCAAGCCATTCAACAGCTTTGGCATTGATGTGCGTGCCCAATTCTTCGCCGAGGCCCGCAGTGATGCCGATGTGCGCGAGGCACTGGCCTATGCGTCGACCCAGGCGTTGCCCTTGCTCGTGATTGGCGGTGGCAGCAACTTGCTGCTGACCCAGGACATTCCTGCCTTGGTGTTACGCATGGCCACCCAAGGCATTCGTGTGTTGCAGGATGATGGCGTGCAGGTGGTGGTCGAAGCCGAAGCAGGCGAAGCCTGGCACCCGTTTGTAGTGTGGACCCTGGAACAGGGCTTCTGCGGCCTGGAAAACCTCAGTCTGATCCCCGGCACCGTCGGTGCTGCCCCCATGCAGAACATCGGCGCCTACGGCGTGGAGATCAAGGACGTCTTTGCCGGCTTGACCGCCCTGGACCGCCAGACGGGCGAACTGCGCGACTTCAGCCTGGAGGAATGCAACTTTGCCTACCGTGACAGCCTGTTCAAGCACGAAACCGGACGCTGGCTGATCCTGCGGGTACGCTTCGCCCTGAGCCGCGTCAGCCACCTCAAGCTCGACTACGGCCCAGTGCAGCAGCGCCTGGCGGGGCAGGGGATTACCGAGGCGACACCGAGCGATGTCAGTCGCGCGATTTGCAGCATCCGTAGCGAAAAATTGCCTGACCCGGCAGTGCTTGGCAATGCTGGCAGCTTCTTCAAGAACCCGCTGGTGTCCAAGGCCCTGGCTGAAGAGTTACAGGCGCTGTATCCGGACCTGGTCGCCTACCCCCAGGCGGATGGGCAGATGAAGCTGGCGGCAGGCTGGCTGATCGACAAGGCCGGCTGGAAGGGCTTTCGTGACGGCGATGCCGGTGTGCATGCCCTGCAGGCGCTGGTGCTGGTCAACTATGGCGGCGCCACAGGGCACGATATTGCCAACCTGGCCCAACGTATCCAGCGGGACATCACCCAGCGTTTCAAGGTCGAGCTGGAAATGGAACCCAACCAGTACTAATGCAGTGAAAACAAAAATGCCCCGCATCTGTCGATACGGGGCATTTTTTATGCAGCGAGTAAATCAGTCGTCGCGGCTCATGATGCCGAATATCTGCAACAGGCTGATAAACAGGTTGTAGATCGACACATACAGGCTGACGGTCGCCATGATGTAGTTGCGTTCACCGCCGTGGATGATGGCGCTGGTCTGGAACAGGATGCACACGGAGGAGAACAGCACAAAACCCGCGCTGATCGCCAGTTGCAGGCCGCTGATCTGGAAGAACATGCCCGCAACCACCGCCGCCAGCAACACGAAGAAGCCTGCGGTGATGAAACCACCCAGGAAGCTCATGTCCTTGCGGGTAATCAGCACGTAGGCCGACAGACCACCAAACACCAGGGCTGTCATGGCAAACGCCGAGCTGACCACTTCCGCACCCCCGGCCATGCCGAGGTAACGGTTGAGGATCGGGCCGAGGATAAAGCCCATGAAACCGGTCAAGGCAAACGCCGATACCAGGCCCCAGGCCGAGTCACGCAGCTTGTTGGTCAGGAAGAACAGTCCGTAGAAACCGATCAGTACGACGAAGATATTCGGGTAGCCGACGTGCATCTGCTGGGCCACGAACGCCATTACGCCGCTGAATGCGAGGGTAAGGGCGAGCAAGCCATAGGTGTTGCGCAATACGCGGCTGACTTCAAGCTGCTCAGCCTGCGCGTTACCATTCACTGCGTAATTCTGTTCGCGCATGGCGACACTCCTTCGGTTTTGAAACGTTCAGTCGCAAAGATCATAACAGACGCTCTGTAACAAGCTATGGCGAGAGTTTGACAGTGTGTTTCATTCGGGTATTATGGCGCCCGCTGAGACAGGATGGGCTACCATAATCCTGTGACGCACAAGGGGAATTGGCAGAGTGGTTGTAATGTACCGGTCTTGAAAACCGGCGAACGTTAATAGCGTTCCCAGGGTTCTTATCTAAGGCTATCTCCAGTTGCACCTTGCTGTACCGCTTCATCGCGTCATCGGAATAAACGGGAAATTGGCAGAGTGGTTGAATGCACCGGTCTTGAAAACCGGCGGACGTTAATAGCGTCTCCAGGGTTCGAATCCCTGGTTTCCCGCCAAGATTCAAACGAAAGCCCCGCAATGCGGGGCTTTTGTGTTTCTGTGGTTTGGGTGGAACACGACGGTTTTTGAGAGGCGTTCCGAAACTTTCGGGTAGGAGTTCCGAAACTTTGCCTATTTGGAGGGTTTGGCGGTCGCACCAATCCGCCTGTAGACCCGCTTAGTTATCTCTTGTTTAGTGTGCCCCAGGAGCAGGCTTGCGTCGCCAATATCGACGATTTCCGATGCCGCCTTGGGCCGAATATCACGAAACTGAAATCCGCCGATCTTCGCCGCGAGCATAGGGTCGCCCTGATCCAGAGCATTTTTTTGCGCTTTCTCCCGTGCTTTGTCCCAGCGCAAGCGCAACATGCCCTTCGTCATCCGTTTCCCGTACTTGTTGATCAGTAAGTATTTGGAAGGGTGGCGTACGTTCCTTTCTGTTATCTCCCTAACCAATTTCCCGAGGCTGTTTTCTCCGGCTTCTGTTCGCATCAGAATTCTGAGTTTCTGCCCGGTTTTGCCCTGAGTCACCAGGAAGTAATCGCCTTCGGTATCGTCGCTACGCATGATGATCACATCGGCGGGGCGCTGGCCGGTCAAATAGGCCAGATCCATTGCTTCTTTAAGCTCTGGCCCAGCCATCCCATAAACCGCATCCCAAACCACGGCATTGGCGTAGTAGTCGCGTGGCACCTCCTTGTTCTTCCTCACTCCTTGGCAAGGATTCTCCCGCTCAGTGAGGCCCCACTCGCGTGCCATATTGAACACGTGTGACAGAAGGGCGATTTCCCGGTTGGCCCTAACCTTGGCGGTGCGTGCGTCGCGATACCCGGCAATATTTGCCGGCGTGATTGAATCAATGGGAGCCCCATCGAATGTGGGACGTAGCTGTTTTAGTTCGGCCAGATTGTCTTTTTGTGTACGCTCTCCTTTTTTCGGAATGACGTCGCGGGCGTACCGATCGAAGATCCCCTTCATCATCGTCAGGTCTGCTGGCTTTTCCTTGGCCTCAAGCTCGGCCCATTTCAATCGCGCTTTACTCAGGTCCCCTCCTAGCGGGATCTCCTTTCCTGTTGAGTCTTTGTAGTAATAGCCGACCCACACTTTGCCGTTCTTGCGAGGACGTTTACGTCGCACCATTCCAGGCGGCAGGTCCCTATTTTCCGCGTTCCGAGGCCGCATCTCAGTTCACTCTGGAGAAGTCAGGCGTCCAAACTGGTCGCATCGGCGGCGCGCTCTGTTCAACGAGCGCTGGATTGGTCATGCCGAGCTTCATGCGAGCGTACATACGCCCGACTAAAGGGCGGCCCCCACGGCTTTCGATGAAAACCCAATTACGGTCGCTAAGCCATTTTCGCTGATGGGCACGCTGCTTATAGCCCGTAAGGTCGGCTAGCTCTTCGTCCGAAAGAATTTCAGCCTCTATGGATTTGGCGGCTGAACGGGGCGTATACCCCATGACAGGCTGCGCGGGTGGGCGTTCCTGAGCGTTTAGCATTGCATCATCGACCGCTGCGCCGCGCAGCTTTTCGAGGGGTATAAGCGCCTCGTTTGGTGCGCTGGAAGGAGCAATAATGCCTGCTGCTGCGCAGCAGAGACTGTTTGTTTCTGAGGTGTCGACACCACTGGTAATACGGAGCAAAGCGGCCTCGGCGCCGGTGTTTTCCTGTTGGTTCTTCATGCCGCTTTCCTCCGGTGTTCGATGGTGAGTTGGTCCATCAGGCGCTGGTGATAGGTAAGTCTGGCTTCTGCGGCAGGCCATGGCCGGATGATTTCAGCCATGGGTTGTATGCCGACCAAGCAATCCCAGATAGCCGGATCGGTTGGCATGAGGTCGCGGCGTTCGGTGGCCAGCGCAATCAAGTCGGCCTGGTGAACGCAAGCAGGAAGTTCTGCAGCGATGTCGAAGCGCTGGCACACGCGTTGCCAAACCCAGTCTTCGAAGTCTTGGTATGCATGTATCCACTGCTTAAGTGGCTTGGTCATGTCGCCTAGGTACGCCTCTGGCGCATCGTGGAGCAAGGCAGCGAGCTTGTGTTCTTCCGGTACCAGCTCGGCGACGATGCAGCTATGTTGCGCCACACTGTAGAACTCGCGGGTGTGCCCGTTGAAGCGGCAGAGGTGTGCCAGTGAGTGGGAAATATCCCGTGGATCGATCATGTCGGCGTCAGGTTCGAACAGGTCAAAACGCTTGCCGGTGTGGGTGAGGATCCAGTTCATGCTGCCTCCTTCACGAGGTCGGCCAGCAGCAGGGCGTCGTCTGTTGCTTTGTGCAGATCGCGTAGCCTGTTGTAGCCGATGAGCGCTCTCAACTGACGGTCGAACTCTCGGTTGCGGCGAGTTATGTCGTGCAGTTCCTTGATCGCCTTTGTGTATTGCTGTTGTAGCGTTCCAGCGGCTTGAGGCGTCAGCCGCAGCATCGGGATGGCGCGGCTCATGTCACATCCTCCTGGCGGAAGGCATTCAACTCGTCGGCCATGCTCAAAGCGTGGTCGCGCAACATGAGTGCTTGAGTCGCGTGGCCTTCCGATTTGATGGCGTGGAAGAAATCGGCGGCCAGCTTGAGTTTCCCCGCGATGGCCAGAAGGATCTGACGGTCCTGGGGTTCCCTGATCAAAATCAGTTCCAGGCGCTCACATCGCCGTGTGGCGTTTTCGAGAGCAGTTGCGGACGACGACTCGCCCTCCTCAATGCCCTGGATGTAGCCCTTAGCGTGGCCGTCGTCGTAGCCTTCGCTCCAGCCGTCCTTTAAGCCGCCTCGGTACCCGACCCAATACAGGATGGCGAGTGCAATTACGAAGCTGATCAAGGCGAGAGTTTCTAATGCCGTCATCTGGTTTGCTCCTAGTGTTGTGTTCCGCATGGCTGGTGGTGCAGCGGTTGCGGTGGTTCAGCTGTTATCGAAGTGTGTCGGTTAAAATGTCATCTCTCGTCTGGCTGGGGTTGAGTGTTTGTCAGCACCTCATCTGCGGCATCGGCCTGCGTATCAATGAAGATCGCCAGATGGCGGATATCGATAAAACGGGGGCGCTTAGCGCTGGTATCCAGAGTGGTGATGGGCAGCGCTACACGGCCACTTGTCAGTGCGCGAGTGAAGTTGTCTTGGTTTAGATTGCTGAAGTAACGTTCACGTACCTGTTCGACGGGGACGAGCAGATCCCCGAGGGTTCGGTACAGCAGGTCAACGGTTTGACTTCTGGGCGCTATCGGCAGGCGCAGTTCGCGCTGTAAGGAAGCCGTCATGCTGCGTTCGCCTTATCTACTTGGGCCTTGAGCGTGCCGAGCGTCAGCTTTCCGGGCTTACGTTGCGGCGCTGCTTTGGCATGGGGTTGGTTACTGGCTCGAATATCGCGGTTGATAGCTGCCAGGGCTGTGCGTGCTGTGTTGCCGAACGCCACGAAACGCGGCAGTGGAGAGGTGCTGTCTAGCGGTTCCAGCACGGCACCTAGCTCAACTCCCTCAATACCGTAGCCAAGGCGCAGCATGGCGCGCGCCCGGTAGTTGGGGCCGAGATCGATGACGAGCTGGTCGAGAGCTGCAGCTAGTTGTAGGTGCTCCATTTGCAGCGGTGCGCCGGTGATGGTGAGGGAAACGCCGGCGGCTGTGGCGGCCAGTGTGAGGTTGGCCAGAATTTTTTCGGGCGTACGACGTTCTTCGGGCAGGTTCAGCAGCTCGATCAGTACGGTGTCAATCAGCTTGCGGTCCATGTGTGTTCCCTCGGGGGTGGTTCCAGGCGATCTCAACGTGCGTGCGTACCAGATCGCGTAGGTGCTCCGGTACTTCTGCCAGCGCGGCAATGCGTTCCTCTCGGGTTCGCATCGCCGTGATCTGGCGGGCGTACTGGCGCGGCCATGCTTCAGGCTGTCTCATTACGCGACTTCTCGCGGGTCAGGCACGGCGGGTGGGGCTGGGCGCTCAATGCCGATCTGCCTGGCCAGCCAGGAAATACCAATGTCGGTCACGCGCGTGGTGCGCTTGTATTGCATGCCATGCTTCTCGTGAAACCAGCGACTCTCACGGGTGACCAAAAAGTCTTTGGTCAAGGCAGGGTTGGTTGGCAGGTTGTGTTGATCCAGCAAGCCTTTGTCGCGCATGCGTTTCATCAGTTCGCGGTGACCCAAACCTAGGCGTTCCGCTACGCGTTTGAGGGATAGGCTCATGACGACACCTCACGCGGCGGCTGCGAGGCTATTGCGGTAGCCCTGCAGGAATTGGTTGAGGTTTTCAGCCAAGATTGCGTAGGCGCGCTGGTTGTCGGCGGGCAGGGTGAGCGCGCATCCGGCGGCGTCGAGTTCAAGCTTGGCGATGTAGCCGCCACGTGGGTTGCGCTGGATCTGTACAGAGGGATCCAGTTCGTCAGCGATCAGATGGTAAATGCCGCGCCCACGTCGAATTGCCAGACGTAGGATGGCCTCTATATCACCGACAGCCTCATGCTCATCTACATCGGGCACGCCGGTAGGGCTGAGGCCGTTCGCGATACCTTCAATGAAGCTAGCGACACGCGTGGCGTTGTTTTTGCGGTGCTTATCGAGGGTGACGGAATTGAGCGTCCCGCAGATCTGCACCAATACTGTGATGCCGGCGGTGCACTGATAGATCTCGACCTTAGCCGTTACGGTTTGGCCGCCATCACGCGAGTGAAGGGTGTGATTGAAGGTGCCGCTAAGGGTTACCTGGGCCTGCAGGCGAATATACGCACCGGCATTGAGAGACAGTCTGCTCATGCTGCGCGCCCTCCATCATCTGGATTGAAGGGCGCTGGCATGTGGCTGGTGGCAGCTTTGCGTTTGGTGGGTGCGAAGGTGCAGCCGTGGATTACGGCTAGGCGGCGCACCTCGAAAATACGGCTGGGTGGGCACGTTGGGAGTACGTGCAAGGTTGCGGTTTGCATGGGGATTGCCTCGCTCTGTGGTGGGAGAGTGAGGCAATTAAAGTTCTCTTAACTTTTTAAGTCAAGGATGCTTAAGCTATTTTGTTAAGAGACCTACAGCTAGAGGGCTCCAGCGTGCCATACGGCCCGTCCGATGATGAGTAGATGACCAATGCTTGTATCGGTAGCGCTCTCATCCGGATAGGCGCGTTTGTCCTCGTTGTCGCTTCGAATTATCCAACCGTTGGTGAGCGTGTGGACTAAGCGCTTGATGCTGATGTCTCCGTCTGGGCGCTGAATTGCATAGATTCTGCCGTTCAATGGCTCCCGCTGGCCTTCGTCAATCAGCAGCACATCATCATCAGCAATGGTCGGGAACATGCTCATTCCTGTGCTGTAGATGACCTTGAGGTTCTTTTCCTTCAAGCCCATTCGGGTAAGCCAGTCTCTCCTAAACATTAGGCCGCCGAGGTCTTCTATGTGGTGGTTTGTGTGACCCGGGCCTGCACCCGCCTTGGCGGTGAATTGGGGAATCAGCACATGGCCCTCCTCGAGGGCGCCGGCGTCATATTTGTCCCCTATGCCTTCGGCAAGCCACTGTGCTGAGAACCCGGTAGCGCGTGCGAATAGGAAAAGATTTTCAGCCTTGAGGCTCCCGTCTCCCTGGGCTAACTGGCTAATTCTGGCAGCACTCAGGTTGGACTCTATGGCCAAGACGCTGGCTTTCTTTCCGCACTTGGAAATGGCGTATGCGATTCTTTCTGCTGGAGTATTCATTAAGCTAGCTTAAGGCTTACTTTGTTTGGAGTCCTTCATTTGCTTGCCAAATAAGTTAAGTGTACTTACTGTATTGGGCAGGCAAACAGGAGAGCACCATGCTCACGACAGAAGTAATCGCCTTCTTCGGAGGGAAATCTAAAGTGGCTGCGGC
Source organism: Pseudomonas sp. SJZ103 (assembly GCF_007828335.1). NCBI lineage: Bacteria > Pseudomonadati > Pseudomonadota > Gammaproteobacteria > Pseudomonadales > Pseudomonadaceae > Pseudomonas > Pseudomonas sp. SJZ103. The sequence goes on along the minus strand of NZ_VIUN01000010.1, from coordinate 41,145 downwards.
TCTGAAAGTCTCCCCCGCTGCAGTATCGCAATGGGGCTCTGAGCCGCCGCAGTCACGCCAGTACCAGGTTCAAGTGCTTACAGATGGAAAGCTCAGGGCGACAGATAAAGCGTCAAGCCAGCAGGCCGCTTGACGAAGTAAAAGGCAGAGCGGCGCGGAGCAAACCAATACAACGCGCCGTTCCACCGCCCCCCAAGGCACGGATGCCCTGGGTTGCCTGCTAACCCACCACGGTCTGCAGGCTGCAACGGAAGGGCACTGCGGAGCGTGTGCCTTGCCATCGGGGTGCAGCCGGGTTTTCTACCACAGAGCAACCGGCTGCATGCGACCACCTGTGAGTGACCACAGCACAACTGTACCAAACAGGCATGCAGCGGTCACTGGCAGAGTTTTTGGAGTTTTGCCATGAACCGTAAACAGTTCAATTCCATTGAGCGCGCACGGCGTTCGCTGTTGACTCTACCGCAAGCTTTGCTTCACGCCGCACGTGATTATCCGGGCGGAGCCACTGCCATTGCCGCTATCGACGGCGGCAACGCCACCACCCTCAATCATAAGCTGAGCCTGACCAACACCAGTCACACGCCTAACATTGGCGATCTTGAATTGGTGCTGGATGCCACGCGCGATCCGCGCATCGTAGACGCGTTGCTGCATCCCATCGGTTGGGTGGGAATCGACGTTTCCGAGTTGAGCGACACCGACACGGCGCAGTCGCTAATGGCAGGCATTGGCGAGTTGCTTTCTCGTGAGGGGGAGTTAGCCACGCATGTATCGACCTCATTGTCCGATGACAAACTGGACGATGACGAACTGGCTGAGTTTGAACTGCTAGCCGAGCGCATGGTGCAGGCGGTGTTCAAGTTGCGCGCGGTGCTCCGCAAGATGCATGCGGAGGATCTGCACTATGTCTGACAACGCAGATGTGGCAGATAACGTCATTGCTCTTAATCTCGCAGTGGCCATGGCCGCCCGGCCCACTCCCAATCCAGGCCAATGTACGCTCGAGTGCGTGGACTGCGGGGATGTCATCCTAGAGGCTCGCCGGTTGGCAATGCTTGATCGCGGCTGTACGCGCTGCACTGACTGCCAGGACCTGGTAGATCGGCGTGGGGTACGGGCATGACTAATCACGAACTACTTGATGATGTGTTGGCCCAGTTGCAGGGCTACGGACTTAAACCAGAAACGCCACTGGTGATTGGTAAGCGAACGCGTTGCGAGTGCGACGGTGATAAGGCCCCGGAGAAAACGGGCTGGTATGTGATCTATGACCATCTGACTGGTGACTGCAAAACACTGTATTGCGGCGCGTTTGGCGACTGGCGTCAGGGTGAAAAAGGCAGTTGGCAGAAGATCAAGCCTAAGGGCGGGCGGCTGAGCGCTGAAGATCGAGCGGTGATGCGCGCCAGGGCCGAGGAGGGGCAGCGTAAGGCCGCCTTGGCCGAGGATCGAAAGCATCGCACTGCCGCCCGGCGCGCTGCTGGTATGTGGAAGCACCTATCTGAAAAGGGCGGTTCGCGTTATTTGGATGCCAAGCGGGTAGTCGGTATCGGTATGCGTTACAAGGCGAAAAGCGGTACGGCTTTTGTGCCGATGCGCAATGTGAAAGGCGATATTGTCGGGCTACAAGTGCTGTACCCGGAAAAGCAGGCTGCTACAGGTCGGAACAAAACCTACTGGCCGTACGGTTTGGCGAAAGAAGGGGCGTTTCATCTGATCGGCCCAGAGCCCGAGCCGGGCGATGTGATTTTGATTGCTGAGGGATACGCGACCGGCGCCAGCCTGCACATGGCGACCTCGCTGACGGTATGTATTTGCTTTGACGCCGGCAACCTGCTGCCGGTGGCAAAAGCCATGCGCACAAAGTATCCCGGCCGGCAGCTGGTGTTTTGCGCAGATGATGATTGGAAGACAGTGGTGAATGGGCACCCGTATAACGCGGGGGTAATCAAGGCTGGCAATGCGGCGGTGGTGGTTGGTGGCCAGGTGGTTATACCGGTATTCGACAACAACCGGGAAGACGGCTGGACCGATTTCAACGATCTTCACTGCGCTGAGGGCCTAGATACGGTGCGCCGTCAGGTACTAGCGGTGGTGCGTCCGTCTGCTGATGAGGGATGGCGCGAGAAGCTGCAGTATTCCGAAAAAGGCGGGTTGATCGTACATCCGTTCAATGTGGCATTGATTCTGGGTAATGATAAACGCTGGTCCGGGGTAATCGCCTGGGATTCGTTCAGTTCAAAGACCCGCAAGTTACGTACACCTCCATATGGTGGGGGCAAGGGCGACTGGAGTGATCTGGACGATATTAGGGTGGCGCTGTGGCTTGCTGATGTTTACGGGCTGCGGGTGAAGACTGCCCACGTGGTTGAGGCTGTAAGTGCGGTGGCGAATGACAACGCTTACCACCCGGTGCGCGAGTATCTAGAAAGCCTTGAGTGGGATGGCCTGCCACGCCTTGAACGTTGGTTGCAGGATCGGCTGGGTGTTAAGGATAGTTCGTACACCCGCAAGGTGGGCAAGCGCTGGATGATTTCTGCGGTGGCTCGCGTGTGTCGACCTGGCTGCAAGGCTGACTCAATGTTGATTTTGGAAGGCTTGCAGGGCGAGGGGAAATCCACGGCTGCGCGGGTATTGGGTGGCGAGTGGTTCATGGATACGTCATTTGACCTGAGCAGCAAAGACGCCTATCAGGCGATCCGGGGCAAGTGGATTGTGGAGATGGCCGAACTGGACTCACTGAACAAAGCAGAGTCGACCAAAGCCAAGCAGTTCGTCTCATCGCCCATCGATACCTACCGCGAGAGCTATGGCCGGCGGATGCTGGATGTTCCCCGGCAGAGCGTTTTTATCGGCACGACCAACCAGGATGAGTACCTGAAGGACGATACGGGCAACCGCCGTTACTGGCCGGTGATGTGTACAAAAGTTGATCTTGAGGGCCTGAGAACCGACCGAGATCAACTCTGGGCCGAAGCGTTAGCCTGTTTTCGCGCAGGTGACATATGGTGGGTGGAGCGCGATGAGGCTGATGTGTTTGCGGCTGAGCAGGATCAGCGTTATCAGGCTGATATGTGGGAAGACCTGGTGGTCGGCTACCTGGCCGACAAGCATATTGGCGATACGGTGACAGGCGCGCACTTGCTTGAGCATGCGCTTAACATCGACCCAAGCCACTGGGGTAGACCCGAACAAATGCGCATCGGCAAGATTATGCATCGGATGAATTGGCCCCGGCGGCGCAAGGGTAACTGTGTGCGTGGTGTGCGCAGCTATGAGTATGTGAAACCGCCGGAGTGGAAGCGAGGATCGGCGGTGCCCAGACAGGAGACTGCATTTTGATTCCTGAAATGGATGAGATGTTAAAGCTGTGGGCGCTCGATATGCACGGCGGCGGTCCTGACGGATCTGCCAGCAGCATGTTGGGTCAGTTGATCGATTGCCGGGGTGAATTGATTCGTGGCGCACGCGGCGGTTCAAAGATGTTGCTGCCATGGAGTGCAGACATCGAGGTGATCGTAAACAAGCACCTGTCCTGGCATCTGGCCCAAGTGGTGCAGGAGCATTACCTGAACTGTGAAAGTGTGGAACGCCAGAAATGGGCGCACTGCGGGTGTGGTCGGACGCAGTTCTATGCGCGCTTGCACTCGGCACATCTGGAAATCGCAGGCATGTTGCTGGAGCGCGTAGCCTGATGGCGCCTCCCGTCCCTGTATGGCCTGCTAGTGTTTTGGCTAGTGGGCCATCTGCGCGCCGCGTGTTAATTGATGATGGCCCACCGTCCCACCTTTTTTCAATCTTCCCGCATGTGACGCACCCACCCACATACGCGCGCGCACACGCGCAGCGTTTATTAATTCTCCCTTTACATGGAAAAAGTAATAAATAGTAGGACGGAAGGGCGCCGCTTTGATTTATCGGTGTTTCAGACGTCGCGCCTCTCTTGAGATCAGTGGGACAAGAGGGTCCATGCCTGCGGCGCTAGAGCCAGTGACGTTATATGTCCGTTGATTGCTGGTGTATTGCCGTTGATTGCCGTTGATTGCAGGGTGGCAGCGCTGAGCTCTTGCTGCCACCGGACTGGAGGGGTATAAATCAGTCATGTTCAAAGAGGTACGCAACCAGCGACCTCACCAAAAACCCGGCCTTCGCGCCGGGTTTTTTCATTTCTCCTCAGGCGTACGACTCCGTACAGATAAATTTTCCTTTGGAGCTAAGAGATGGAGCGAGATCAGAGGCTGTTGGTGAAAATCCTAGAGGTGTGCATTCAGGACTCAGAGGAGTGGAGGATTGATGCATCAGCGAAGGACATTCGTGGTCGCTTCTCCCCTGAGCAGCTAGGCCGGTGGTCTGCCGTTATTGTGGATGGCCACATTGAGCTGCTTGTCGACATGGGCTGTGTCAACGCTGATGGGGAGGCTCCGAATGTACGTATTCAGCGTGTTACCAACGCTGGATACAACTACCTCGACAGAAGCAAAAGGTTGAGTCGGCACAGCAATGTGCTTCCCATCCATTAGCATGATAATGATTTGAGCCCCGCCTAGTGCAGGGCTTTTTGTTGGCGCGTCGACGCGATGATGAATTCTCAGCAAGCTCTGATATGATTGCGCCGCCATTCCTCAGTCCGCCCTCCATCCCTCTCATTTGGGGGCTGGACTGAGGAGTGGTCTTAACCCGACCATTGAGTCGGTTTTTTTTTGCGCTCACATTGTCGAAGGCCGAAAAATAGGGCCTCTGACTACACACAGGGAGAGCGTCATGGTTTTGCGTGGCATGGCACAGATGCATGTCGACGACTTGGCTGAAAGATTCAAGACGTTGGTCGTTGGGCATTCTGGTGAAGCGGACATCCAATTTGCATGGGTTGTTTTTTATCAAGGGCGAATGTTTGGCGCGTATTCAACTGCTGAGCAAGCTCTCCAGAAAATCACGGATATTGAGCACTGCATTAGCGTTGATGAGGTCCCCATCCCTCAAACCTAATCTGACTAACTTCCCATTCAAGCCCTGCCCAGTGCAGGGCTTTTTCGTGTAAGGGGCGAGGCAATGACGAACGAACAGCAAGCGCTGGCAGAAATGCCGATCTGGTTAGTGATCGTCTTGGCCTTGGTGGGCGGTGTGTCGGGCGAGATGTGGCGAGCGGACAAGGAAGGGACGCGTGGTTGGGCATTGATCCGCCGATTGGCCCTTCGGTCCGGCGCCTGCGTGGTGTGCGGGGTCTCGGCGATCATGCTTCTATACGCTGCGGGCATGTCGATCTGGACGTCCGGCGCACTGGGATGCCTGACAGCCATGGCAGGCGCAGACGTAGCGATCGGGCTGTACGAGCGCTGGGCTGCCAAGCGCCTTGGTCTGCGTGAAGCACAAGCCAACGGTGAAGCTGGACCATAAACATCCAGAGGCAATCACCATGATGCGACTTGAGATGCGTGACAACATCGACAAGATCGTCAGGGAGATGCGTGGGCTCAGCAAGTCGAAGGTGCCAATAGCCGCTGCCAAAGCGCTGACCTTCACCGCCGAACGCGTTCAGGCAGCTGAGAAGGCCGAGCTTGAGCGAGTCTTCGATAGGCCCACACGGTGGACGCTCAACTCGGTCTTCAAGCGCAGTGCCACGACCAGCCGCCTGTTTGCCCGTGTATGGATCAAGGACGAAGCCAGCTCAGGCGTGCCCGCGTCCAAGTACCTGCCGGTGCACATTGACGGTGGCAACCGGCCACACAAGCGATTTGAGAAAGCGCTGATCCACTACGGCTTGATGCCAGCGGACATGTACGCCGTCCCTGGTCGGCGCGCTAGGATGGATGGCAACGGCAACATCAGTCGCGGCCAGATCGTACAGATCCTGTCCGCACTCGGAGCAGCTGAGCGGGTGTCGGGCTTCATGGCCAACCGCACTCAGCGCAGCCGACGCCGTAACCGCAACGCACCGGACTATTTCGTGGGTCGGCCTGGTAACGGCACCGGCCCTTTGGGTATCTGGCAGCGGATCGGCAACGGGGCTCGGCCCATCCTGATCTTCGTCAAGCGCCCGACGTATCGGCGGCGCTTTGACTTCTACGGGGTAGCCAATCGCGTAGCGGAGGCCGAGTTCGAGCCGCTGTTCCGACGTGCCCTGGCACGGGAGATGGAGCGAGGCTGACCTCTTGTCGGCTTCGTGCATTTCTCCTCAAAAAGTGGCGATTTTTCAATGATTTGTCGGGGTTTTGGCTTGACAGGTCGACCTACGACCCAAAATGAATGGGTCCTTCCAGGCAGCGGGGCCATCGGGGTAATTCGAACCCCGACTTTTTTGCAGATTCAACCCGACATGGGGGGTTCCGCTTCCCTCCCAGCATCAGGACCAGACCATGCCAACCCAACATGAAATCGCCGAGCACCTGGACATGAGCGAGCGTAATGCCCGCGACGTGCTGAAGGGCCTGACTCTGGATTGGCAAACGGCAAGCATGGACGAGATCCGAACGGCCTACATCCGCGACTTGCGCGCGAAAGCCGCTGGGCGCGGGGGCAGCCAGCTTGAGGAACTCAACAGAGCGCGGATCGATGACCTGCAGCAGAAGTCAGCCAACGGGCGGTTGGTGTATTACGAAAAACTGCGCTCACTGATCCCCTCCGGTGAGGCAGAGCGTGCGCTGTCTGACTGGGCCAGTTTCGCAAACCGGGAATACCTGGGCGGCCTTGAACGCATCATTCAGGAAATCGAGAACGTGCAGAAACTCACGGTAGATCGAACAGTGGTGGCCAAAGTTGCTGGACCTACGACCGAGCGAATTGCAGGCTACGCGCGAAAACTTGGCGCGGAGCTTGTCGGCAGCAGCGGGGAAATTCAACCCGCCGCGTGACATTCCGACCGCGCACTACCTGAGTACCGAGTTTTACCTGCCGGCTGAAAGCGGCGTGCTGCATGGCCTGTACGATTTCCAATACACGCCTTACTTTCTCGGCGTTGCCGCCGCTCTGGACGATCCACGGGTGAGCGAGGTAGACCTGATGAAGGCGGCGCAGATCGGCTGGACATGGTTCTTGATCGGCTACCTGTTCAAGTTCATCCACAATCTGCCGCGTCCGATCATGATCCTGTTCGCCAAGGAAAAAGACGGCAAAAACTTTCATGACGAAAAGCTCAAGTTTGGTGTGACGGCCAACACTGAGGTGGCCAAGCTGATGCCGGTCGACGTCAGCCGCACCTCTGGCAACCGTTGGGACCATAAGACCTTCCCGGGCGGGTTCCTCAAACTGGTGGCATCGAACTCTCCCGGCAACGTTAAGTCCACGTCCTCGGTGGGCTTGTCGGTGGTGGAGGAACCTGACGACACTAGCGACGACGTGAAGGGGCAGGGTGATGCGATCGCCCTGCTGGAGGAGCGCGGCAAGCGCTACCCCGGCTCCAAGATGCTGGTGGGCGGTACGCCGGCGATCAAGGGCGCGAGCAAGACCGAAGCGCGCCTGGCCCAGACCGATTGCCGGGTGTTGCCGATCATCTGCCACGCGTGCGACAAGTCGCATGTGCTGGATTTCGCCCATATCAAGTGGCTCGACATTGAAGAGGACGCCCAGCCACACGAGATCTACGGCCGTGCCGATCCAGAGACCGCCGGCTACGGTTGCCCTCACTGTGGCGAGATTTGGGACGACTACCAGCGCAAAGAGAACATCCGCAATACGGTGTTCAACGCGATTGACGCGGGCGACCCTTATTGCGGTTGGGTGCCCACCAAACCCTTTGCCGGTCGTGCCGGATTCATTGAGCTGAACGAACTGTACGCGTGCCTGCCCGGTACCAGCCTGGCCGACATCGTGCGGGAGAAACTCAACGCCGAACACCAGGCGTCGATTGGCAACCTGTCGTTGCTGATCAAGTTCGTCAACCAGAAACAGGGCCGTGCCTACGAGTACAAATCCGATCTGCCTGAGGCCGATAAACTGGCTGAGCGAGCGGAGGACTACCCGGAAATGTTTGTGCCCATGGGGGGCCTGGTGATCACCGCCGGTGTCGACGTGCAGCACGATCGTCTGGCGGTGGTGATGCGGGCCTGGGGCCGAGGCGAGGAATCCTGGCTGATCTACTGGGGCGAGATCTACGGCGAGGTGGTGCTGCCTGACCAGGGCGTCTGGCTGGATCTGGAAAAGATGCTGTTTGCGCCGATTTCACACGCCTGCGGCGCCAAGCTGAGGGTGCTGGCTACTTCGTTGGATACCTCGGACGGCACCATCACCCAGGACGCAGCGTATGCGTTTTGCCGTAAGCACCAGCGCAATGGTGTGATGGCGATCAAGGGCGCGAGCGAGCGCGGCAACACACGCGACGATGAGCGTCGGGAGATCTTCAGCGCACCTCGGCAGGGCGTCGACACTGACAAAGAGCAAAAGGCCTCTAAGTACGGCCTGCGCCCTTACATTGTCGGTACCTCGCGGGCCAAGGATCTGTGGATTGAGGGCCGTCTGCCATTGACCGGTGACGGCCCTGGTCGGATGCACTTTTACAAAACGGTGCGCCCGGATTATTTCCGGCAAATCACCGCCGAAGTGAAGGCGCCCAGCCGGCGGCACCACTACCGCAAGGTCTGGCAGAAAAAGGCCGGCCAACCCAACGAAGGTACCGACTGCGAGACGTACGCGTTGCACGCGGCCCGCTCTCTGAAAACGCACTTGATGCGGGAGCAAGACTGGGCTGGGCTCGATGCACAGATCCGTCAGGGTGCGTTGTTTGACCCACCCGAGCCGGATCAATCCGAGGCTGAACCTGTTCCCGAAACGGACGGGACTAGTTCGGAACCGACACCACCAGTCGAACCACCCAATCTCCCGCCCTCTGGCGGGAGAGTTGTTTCTGGGCGCCGTAGTGCAATGCGCGTGCTCTCCCAACGCAGGAATTAATTCATGGCTATCACCCTGGAACAAGCGCAGGGCCAGCTGGAAGCCTGGCTCGATGCGAGCATGAAGGTCAGCCAAAAGCAGAGCTACCGCATCGGCACCCGGCAATTGGAATACGCCGACCTTGCCGAAATCACCAAGACGATCGACTACTGGCAACAGCAAGTTGATCGCCTGGAGAGCGGTCGCCCTCGTGGGATCGTCCTGCGTGGGATTACGCCGCGATGAGCCGCTCGCCGAAAGTGCCAGAGCCGACGCTGCTGGATAAGGCCATCACCTGGCTCAGCCCCGAGCGCGGCGCCAAGCGCATGCACGCCCGGTTGACCATGACCGCCTTGGGTGGTTACAGCGGCGCGTCGAAGTCCAAGCGCACGTTGAGCGCCTGGACCCCGACGGCAGGCAGTGCGGCAGCAGATCTGCTGCCCGACTTGCCCACGCTTCGCGAACGCTGCCGAGACCTTGAACGCAACAACCCCATCGGTGGTGGTGCGATCAATACGGTGACGACGAAAACGGTCGGCACCGGCCTGGCGCTTAAGTCGGTGGTCAATCGCTCGATTTTAGGCTGGGACGAAGACCAGGCCAGGGAGTGGCAGCGCAAAACCGAATCGCTGTTCAAGTCCTGGGCGGAAACCACCAGCTGCGACATCACCCGCGAGCAGAATTTCTATGGTCTGCAGGATCTGACCTGGCGATCTGTGCTGAGCAGCGGTGACGTCTTTACATTGCTGACTCACAAAGAACAACCCGGCCAGCATTACTCGGCGTGCATCCAGCTGATTGAGGCCGACCGGGTTTGTAACCCTAGCAACAAGGCCGACACGGAAGCCCTCACCGCCGGCATTGAGCGTGACGCCGATGGTGCACCGATCAAGGCTCACATTTTGCGCAGTCACCCCGGGGCACTCGGCGTCAAAGAGCGCGTTTGGGATGACCGTCCGTTCTTCAATGAGCGTGGCGGTCGCGTGCTGCTGCATGTGTACCGGCGCCGTCGGGTGGGCCAGCCACGCGGTGTGCCGTACTTGGCACCGGTGATCGAGAAACTTAAGCAGTTGGACCGCTACACCGATGCTGAATTGGAAGCGGCGGTGGTGTCTGCGTTCTTCGCTGTGTTCATCAAGCCGGGGCAGGGCGGCAATCTGAGTCCTCTGGCGTCGGCCGTTACCGGCAACACCCCGGTGGGTGGCGATAAACCCGCCGGCCGGGACCAGGGCGGTTGGGACGGCTCACTCAGTGGCGGCATTGTCGCCGAGCTGGATGACGGTGCGTCGATCGATACCGCATCACCCGGTCGCCCGAACATGGCATTCGATCCGTTCGTGCTCGCCATGCTCCGGCAGATCGGCATGGCCCTTGAGCTGCCCTATGAGGTGCTGATTAAGCACTTTACCGCCAGTTACACCGCCGCGCGTGCTGCGGTGATGGAGGCTTGGCAGTTCGTTCGCGGTTGCCGTGACTTCCTGGGCCAGCATTTCTGCCAGCCCGTGTACGAGCATTGGCTTGAAGAGGCCGTGGCACAGGGAGACATCGAGGCTCCCGGGTTTTTCGATCACCCGTTGCTGCGTTATGCGTACAGCGGGTCGCTATGGGTGGGTGATGGTCCTGGCACTGTTGATCCGCTCAAAGACATCAATGCCGCCGAAAAGCGCATCGATATTGGCGTCAGCACGCTCGCCAAGGAATCCATGCTTTACGACGGTAGCGACTGGGAAGAGAACCACGAACAGCGTGCGCTTGAAGTGAAGCGTAGGCGCGATGACGGCCTGTCTGTCTCACCAACGGCTCGCCCCGAAGATGAGCCTGCGGCCAATCCTGATCTTCCTGAACGGACCTAACTATGAGCGACAACCCAACCGATGCACCTCCCGTGCACCGGGTGACGGCGTTCGACCTGGTATCACGTGAGCCCTGGGCCATCACCCCGGACATGCTGCAGACCATCACCGCCATCGCCCGCAGGGAGCATGAAGGCCCGGAAGCCTTGGAGGCCAGGCAGGGCAAACCCTTGCAGAACAGCCGCGCGGTGACCCAGCGCGGCAATGTGGCGTTGCTGCCCGTCACCGGCCCGGTGTTCCGCTACGCCAACTTGTTTACGGCGCTGTCCGGTGCGACGTCACTGGATGTGCTGGCCAAGGAGTTCACCGCCGCCGTCGACGATCCGCGCACCGACACCATCATCCTGGTGATGGATACCCCCGGTGGTATTGCCAGCGGCATTGCTGAATTTGGCCAGATGATCCGCGCCTCGCCCAAGCGGGTGGTTGCGTACGTGTCCGGTAACGCGGCCAGCGCTGGCTACTGGATAGCTGCAGCAGCCCATGAAATCGTTATGAGCCGCACCGGCGCCGTGGGCTCCATCGGTACGGTGCTGACGGTACGCAAAAGCGACGACGACGGCAGTTTTGAGATCGTCAGCAGCCAGAGCCCGAAAAAGCGCCCTGACTTCAGCACTGAATCAGGACGTGCTGTGGCCCAGGCCCATGTCGACCGGCTGACTGACATCTTTGTCGAGGACGTCGCCAATTACCGTGGCCTCAGCGTTGAAACCGTTCTGGCCGACTTCGGCCAGGGCGATATGCGTATTGGCTCCGATGCCGTGGCACTGGGTATGGCCGACCGTGAATCCACCCTTGAACAACTCATCGCTGAGTTCAACAGCAGTTCTTCTGGAGAAAGACCTATGTCTACTACCACCAACAGTAACGCACCCGCTCCAACTGCAGATAAACCCGTAATTAACCGTGAATACCTGGCCGCGAATCATGCCGAGCTGCTCGCCAGCCTGGAACACGACGCGCACGCCGCTGGTGCCGCCGCCGGTGCCCGCGCTGAGTGCGAACGCATCCAGGCGGTGGAAGCCGCCGCGCTGCCCGGACACGAAGAGCTGATTGCCACGCTCAAGTTCGACGGCAAAACCAGCGGTGCCGAAGCGGCGGCGCAGGTTATCGGCGCCGAAAAAACCAAACGTGCCGGTGCCCTGGCCGACATTCGTACCCAGGCGCCTGCGCCAGTGCCCAACGTGCTGACGCCACCGGCAGCCCCTGAGGCGGTGAAGGAGGACCCCGAGGCGCCGCTGGAGGAACGCGCCAAGGCGACCTGGGACGGCGACAAGGAACTGCGTGCCGAGTTTGGCACCTTCGAGGCCTATCACGGCTACCGCAAGGCAACCGAGCGGGGCCTGGTCAAGGTTCTGAAAAAGTAAGCACCGGGTAACCCCTTTCCACCCATGGCTCTGGAGAATCCTATGCCTCTCACACTTGATACCCCCCGCGCATACGAGATCGGGGGCATTAACGATTTGTCGGTTGCGGCCGGCGTGCAGATTTTCGAAGGCTCGGCGGTCGGCATTGTCGCGGCCAACGGCCTTGCGCGACCTCTGGCGGCAGGCGATCTGTTCGTGGGCTTCGCCGATCGCGGCGTCGACAATCGAATCGGTGCCGCTGCAGCAGCGCGTGTGCGTCTTCGCGAAGAGGGCAAAGTTGAACTGCCCGTCACTGCGCTGGCAATCACCGACATCGGCAAACCGGTGTATGCCAGCGACAGCGGCACGTTTCTGCTCACCGCCGCCGGTAACAGCCTGATTGGGCATGTTCACCGGTTCGTGCGTACTGGCGTCGGCATCGTCAAGTTCACCGCCCAGGCCGTCCCCGTGGCGGCCTGACGCTTCGCTCAACCCGTTTTTAATACTTTTCTCTGACCGTATCCTTCCTCAGGAGAATCACCCATGGGTGCTGAAGTACTTTCCAGTCGTGCCATCATCGGCATGTTTTACGAACTGCTCGAGCAGAATGTGGGGTCGAACTGGATCGACGCCGTGTCCAACCTGTTCGACTCCGACCAGGCCAAAGAAACCTATCCATGGATCGGCATGGTGCCGACCTTGCGTGAATGGATTGGTGGTCGCCACGCCAAGGGCTTTATCAGCGCTGATCTCGAAATCGAAAACCTGCATTTTGAGGCCACCCTCGAAGTGCTGGTCACCGAGCTGCGCCGCGATAAAACCGGACAATTGCGCATCCGCCTGGGCGAGCTGGCCGACCGCACCAACGCGCACTGGGCGCGACTGCTGTCGGTGCTGCTGCTCAACGGTGAAAGCCAGACCTGCTATGACGGCCAGTACTTCTTCGATACCGACCACGAAGAAGGCCAGAGCGGCGTGCAGTCCAACAAGATCACCACCGACATCTCCGAACTGCCAGCGACACTTCACGGGACGCCCAGCCGGCCGAGCGTTGAGGAGTTTCAGCAGGCGGTTGCCCGATCGGTCACCCAGTTGACCAGCTTCAAGGATGACCAGGGCGAACCCATCAACGAACTGGCACGCGAGTTTCTGGTGATGGTGCCGTTCAACCTGCTGAGCGTTGCGCAGACGGCGCTCAGCGTGCCGCGCGGTACCAACATCAGCGAGATCGTCATGCCGGACAACGTGGTTGTTCGCGTGGTGGGCAACGTGCGACTCAACGCCTGGCAGGACAGATTCGTGACTTTCCGCACGGACGGTCGTTTGAAAGCGTTCATCCGCCAGCAGGAAACCGACGTGGCCATGAAGGCCAAGGCCGAAGGCTCGGAGTTCGAGTTCGACAACGATGCCCATCAATACGGTGTCGACACCTGGCGCAATGTGGGTTTTGGCCGTTGGCAGTACGCCGTTCTTAACCAACTGGTGGCGTAAGCCTTTCGGCCTGACACCTCATTGAGGGCATTGATATGCCGAAATACCGCGTGGAACAGACGATCACCCTTTATGGGGGTGAACTGATCCTGAATGCGGCCCAGGCCAGTGCGCGTGCGCACAACCTGGAGCCGGTCGCAAACAAGAAGGGCCGCTACACCATTGTGTCGCCTGTTCAGTTCAAAGCCGGGGAGGTGATTGTGATCCCCGGCGAACCGGACAAGGCATTGGGGCAGCGGTTGTCGAAACTGGACAAGGTCGCAGGAGAGCGTAATGCCGAATAAATCCTACACGGTGCTATCCGGCTCCTTTCGCGGGCCAGATGACAAACTGACCGGTGCGGGGGGCGTGATCGAGTTGCCTGATGACGTGGCCCAGCGCTTTCGCCACCAGTTGGAAGTGTTGGTGGTCGAGTCAGCACCGGAACCTTCCGCTGCGGGTGAGGGCGGACGCAAGCCCGCCAAGGTGAGCCCTGATGTTTGACGAAGATCTCAAGGGCTTCCTTGAGGACTTCGACGTTGGCGGGATGGTTGATGGTCAGCCGTTTCTGGCCGCGCGGGATATGCCGGACGAAATCCACGGCATGGGCGGTATCAACAGCCAGTCGACCGGTTACGAGATCCTGGTCATCACCGCCGAGGCCGAGCGCCTGGGCATCGACAACCCAAAACTGATCACCGTAGCCGGCGTGAATTTTCGCGTTCGTGACCGCCGGATGATCGATGACGGCGCCTTTAGCCTGGCCTCCCTCACCAAGGTTTAACCCTCATGCCCTCGATTCAAGAACGCATCGTCGCAAAGGCGCAGGCGCTGATTCTGGGCGCCGGTACGTTGGCGGCAGACCGGGTGTATCGCAGTCGGACTGAGGCAATCAAACGGGACATGACTCCGGCGATCGTGCTGCGCCCTGACCTTGAAACCTGTGAACGCGAAAGCGCTGCATTGGATCGCAACCAGTTCGAGCTGACGGTGGAAATCATCGCCCGGGAGGACACGGTCACAGGTGCTGCCTGGGATCAGGTAGCTGACTTGGTCAAGGTGGCCGTGCATGCGGTCCTGATGGCAGAGGAAGCCTTTGAAGAGGCGGATCGGGTGCAGCGCTTCTATATCGACTGGATCGAGGACGAAGGCGACAACACCGCCGGCAACTGCATGGTGCGTTACCGATTCACCTACCTGTGCAACACCGGCGACCTGACGGCCGGACCTACCTTTTACTGAGGAACACATTATGCAAATCGCATTCGGCAGCGGGTTGTTTTACGCGACTCCGCTGATGGACGCCTATGGCAATGCCATTTCCGCACCGACCCCCATCCTGCTAGGCATCATGCAAGAAGCCTCGGTGGATCTGTCGTTTGATTCCAAGGAATTGTTCGGCAGCGAGCAGTTTGCGGTCGACGCGGCACGGGGCCAGGGCAAGCTGACGGGCAAGGCAAAGTCCGCCCAGATCAGCCTGCTGCAGTGGAATCAGTTGGTGTTCGGGCAGACTCTGACCACCGGCCAGGTGTTAGTTCATCACTCCACGGAGCCCACAGTGGTGCCGGCAGGGGCCACCATCACCGTGGAGCCTCCAGCCGGCGGGACGCTCTCGGGTGATCTTGGGGTACGGGGCGCCGGTGCGATCCCCTACGTACGGGTACTGAGCGCACCGACAGTTGGGCAGTACACCTTTGATGCCGCCACGGGGGAATATGCATTTGCCGCTGCAGACGTGGCCAAGTCGGTATTCATTGATTACCGCTACACCGTTACGACGGGTAAAAGCCTGTCGGTGAAAAACCTGCCCATGGGTGACATGCCGGTGTTCCAGGGCGAGCTGGTCCTGAAATACAAGGGCAAGACTGTGTACGTGCGTGTGCCGAATTTTGTCAGCAACAAGCTGGGGATTGCCACCAAACAGGACGATTACACCATCCCGGACTTTGAATTCACCGGCTACGCGGATGAGTTCGGCGAGGTGTGCTACTGGAGTGCCAACGAATGACGGTCGTGAATGTCCCCGGCGTTTCGTTCCCGTTTCCAGGGAAAACGCTCGTCATCCCACCCCTGGCGCTGGGGGATCTGGAGCAACTGTTGGAGCGGATCAACGCGGTGATGGCCGGCAACATGGACCGGGACAGTATCGCGACGGTGATTGATGCTACCCATGCAGCGCTGCGTCGGAACTACCCAGACATCGAGCGGGCAGAGGTGGCAGCCCTTCTGGACCTTCGCAACATGCGTGACGCGTTGGATGCTGTTATGAGCGCTTCGGGCCTGGAAGTTATGGAGCCGACACCGGGGGAAGGCCAGGCCCCTTCGACTGGGGCCAACTCTACGCTCACCTGATTGCCAGTACTGGCCAGAGCCCGGTCACGCTTCGGCGTGATTGGGACATGGTCATGGTAGGGCATATGACTAAATACTGGCATCATCACCCCCCAGCTCACATCCTTGTGGCCGGTTACATGGGGTATACACCGAGGCAGGACGTTACAAACGCTCCCGATCTGGCGAGCAATCTTGCCAGCTTAGCTGGCGACCTGCGTGATGAATTACCTGAGCACCTACGGAGTGCGTTGGATACCTTCTCGTGCAATGCGAGCGGCCGTTAATCTTCAAGGCCAGTGCCCGTTATGAAACCTACAGCGTTTATGTGTCTATGCAACATCACGACTTTATCGTTGTACGTTAGTTCAATAACTACATAGTCATCAACTAAGGCTGCTATTTTTCCAGGGTAAAGCCCTCCGGCAAGATCAAAAAGCGCTTCGCTCCCTTTGTCCAACATATGCTCAAGCTGCTCTATAAATACTGGCATGGCTCGTTCCTCAGCGTAGTTTTTTGTACTGGTCGTTAAATTTCGATTGGCATCCGGACTTGTCTTTTTCAGTTTTTGCTTTTTCAGTGCACTTTACCAGTTCATCTAGTAATGCTTTGCGCATCACTCCGTAAGCATCGGCAGCAGTCATTTTTTGTAAAACGGACTTGTCTACTTTCTTTGACTCTACTGCTTTAACTACCGCAGCAACGGCGGTATTTGACTCTGCTACGGCCTTCTCTTTCTCTGCGGCTAACATTGTGGTAAGTGCATCCACGACCTGGGTGTGCTCCTTGGATACATTCTTGGCAATATCCTCAGGCGTATTACCAAGCCAACCATTAGTGGCGGCTTCGCATGTGCGATACATCATTTCTCTCGCAAGGAGAACGTATTGTGTACGCCCCTCCAATTTTACAATGGTGTTGATAGTTTCCAAGGTGCCGTTCACCACCTGCTGTATTTGCTGATCTGTTTTTGCTGAGGCTGTTTGGTTCGACCCGTCACTATTGGTTCTTGAGGCTTGGGCGTCGATCAGCGTATTTAATTTGTTGTTAGCGTCAGCCGTTGCTTTCAGTGAGTTAGAAGCCGCAACATCGGCGAAGGGCTCTGCGCAGTAAGTGTAAAGTGTCGAGTTATTAGTTTTTTTTGTTACGTATGCGCCGCGAAGTTGAGTTGGGATTGACGCGATCGAAAGCTCTCCATTGTCGCTTAGGTCTTTGTGGATGACCGTTTTCTGCTCGGTTATCCCCAGTTGAGTACAGCCGCTTGTTATGGCGGCGAAAGTAAATGCGATAGCCAATTTTTTCATGCGTGCTCCTAAGTTTTAGCTAGTTTTTTTAGTTTTATTAGAGTGGTGGCATTTCGATAGTAGGTGCTGTGTATTCATATTGAAATGCAGTGTTAGATTTTGTCGAAATTATCGTTCTCCCTTTAATGCCCTTTACGCGGTGATCAAACCCGCTTCGTGAATAGAAATAATCTATTCCTTCGGTCCCTTTCTTTGGGTGGGCGCGTCCTTCCTTTTGAAAAAGGCTTGTTGTTCAACTGGTTACTATTTAGCGGAAGTGTGTATGGATAGGAATATTGCGTACCAGTTCACCGCCGGTACTCAGGGTTTCGACCGTGCGATTGAAAGTATCGAGCGCAACATGCGAGACGCTCGGACGACATTTAGTCGCGAGCTGCAGGCTATCAACACCGAGATGGTCGGCAGTCAGACCCGGCTTTCTCGCTTTGGTCCGGCAGTGAATGAAGCTTTCTCCGGCGTCAGTACCATCATGCGCTCGGGCCTCTCGGGCGTTGCGGCGGGTATTGTGGGCGTGTTCGGTCTGGGCGCTTTCAAACTCGGGCAAGTCGTCAGCGACAGCAAGGACGCGGCGATCCAGCAGGAGGCGGCTTATCGTGGCCTTGAAGCTGTGGCCAACCACGCCGGTATTGGCATCGGCCGGGCCATGGATGAGGCTAACAAGCTCGCCACCGGTGGTTTGCTCAGTGTTGGTGACGCGGCCAAAGCGCTGCAGAACCTGCTCAGCCGTGGCTACAACGTCGACCAAGCGGTGGCGGTGATCAATCGCTTAAAAGACGCTGCAGCATTCAACCGGCAAGCCAATCTCAGCATGTCGGAAGCTGTGGTGTCGGCCACCGAGGGCTTGAAAAACGAAAACTCGGTGTTGGTGGACAATGCCGGCGTCACCAAAAATGTTGCCAAAATGTGGGACGAGTACGCCAAGAGCATCGGCACCAGTCGTGACAAGTTGTCGGACTCGCAAAAGATCACGGCCGAATACAACGGCATCATGAAAGAGACCGAGGCCCAGGTCGGTAATGCTGCCAAGGCGGCCGATGGGTTGACCGGCAGCCAGGCCGAACTCGACTCCAAAAGCAACCAGCTGCAGGTCACCATCGGCACCATCCTTGAACCGGTCTTTATCAGCCTGAATAAGCGGCTGTCGGAGACTGCCAGTTGGTTCAACAATCTGCTGAAAGGCATGACGGGAGTAGGTCTTACCGTTGATGAAGTGGCGGCTAACGTCGCGCGCTACGAAGCGATGTTAGGGACCGTCGTTGCCGGCCCGCGCGGTGGGGGCGGCAAGGCCCAGCTGGAAGCCACGCTGGTCGAAGAGCGCCTGCTGCTGGAAAACATGCAGTTGGTGTCCAACAAGTTGGAGGAGGTGGATGCCGGCATGCGTTCGCGCTCCGCTCGCATCGAAGAGCAGCGGCGCAAAGTGGCCGAGATGGCCGCGACCGGCAATACAGCCCTGACCAAAGCACCACAGCAGGGCAGGACAAGTCCGACCGCTTACGGCATTGAGATCGCCCAGTTAACTAAACTGGAACAGGCTTACGCGGCAGCCGTCGAGCATCGGAAAAAAGTGGTTGAGTCCACTACGCCCCCTAAAAAAGCGGATGACCCGGTGAGCGCGCCGGCGAGGACCAAATCACGGGTCAGTGAATGGGCAGAAACGCTGGATGCACAGAAAGTGGCTCACGCCCAGCAGCAGGCAGAGCAAGGCACCTTCCTGCAGTTTTCTCAGCAGCAGGAAATGCAGTACTGGCAGGGCATTCTCAAACGTACGGATTTGAGCGCGGCCGAACGCTTGAGTGTTCAGCGTAATTACCTTGCGTCATTGAATGCGTTGCGCCGGCAGGACGAAGGCCAAGCCTTTGCCGATCTGCAAGCCCAGGCGCAGCAGTACCGCAACAATATGGACGCGCGTCTGCAGATCGCTCAGCAGACCCTGGAGCGCAGCCGGCAACTCTATGGCCAGGACAGCCAGGAATACCGCAAGGCTGCGGCAGAGGTGGTCGCTGTCGAGCGCGAAAAGCAGCAGCAAATCACCAACATGAAACAGCAGCAGCTGGCTGCCGATCAGCAGGCGCGGCTTACCGATATTGCCAATGCCGAACAGATGGCCCAGCTGGATCTGCAGACCAACCTGATTACCCAAGGCCAACTGCTGCAAGCCCAGGCTGAGTTTGAAAAGCAACGGTATGCGATCGAAGCCCAGGCATTGGCCGAGCGTAAAGCGCTGCTGGAGCAGGATCCTGATCGTAACCCGGTCGCCCTGCAGCAGGTCCAGCAGCAGATCCTGGCGCTGGAGCAAACCCACCGCAACAGCATGGCGGTGATTGGCAGGCAGCAAACTTTCGAGTCGCAAAGCAACTGGACGGGCATGGTCGACAGCCTGCGTACCAGCTGGTCGAGCGGGCTTACCGGGATCATCAGCGGCACCATGAGCACTCAGGGCCTTTTGCGCGGGATCTTCACCAGCATCGGGACCGCGTTCGTGGAGAACATGGTCACCAAGCCGTTGATGGCTTGGATGTTCGGTGAGACGGCTAAAACCGGTGCGACGGTGGTGGGTGTTGGCGTTCGAACTGCTGCAGAGGCAGGCGGTGCGGCTATGTCCGTAGCGATCTGGGGCGCAGCCACGATCAAAAACATCATTGCCAGTGCCTGGCAGGCCATGGCCGGTGCCTTTGCAGCCATGTCGGCCATTCCGATCATTGGTCCGATCCTCGGCGCGGCGGCAGCAGTGGCTGCCGGTGCATTCGTATTCGGCCTGGTGAAAAACGTCGCTTCGGCCGAGGGTGGCTATGACATACCCGCCGGTACCAACCCCATGACTCAACTCCACGAGCAGGAAATGGTGCTGCCTAAGCAATACGCCAATGTCATCCGCCAGGTAGCCAATGGGGAAGGGCAGTTGGGCGGTTCTGGCAACAGCTATCACTACCACGACAGCAGCGGCCGGATGTCACCTGCTGATATTCGGCGTGGTGCCCGGGTGCTGGCTGAAGAAATGCAAAAAATGCGGCGCAACGGCGCCATCAAAACTTAGGGGGGCGAGATGTCGTTAGGACCTTTTTGGCCGGCGCGCTGGATCGCCAGTTACCCCGATATGGGCGCGGCGGTTGAAGGCGTTCTGCCGCGCCTGCCCGGGCAAACCCTGCTTTCAAAAAAGGCGCCTGAGTGGAGTACTGGTGTGCAGAAAGCTGCCAGTGGTCGACGCCGGACAACGGCGTACTACCCTGCGCCGCTGTGGTCTTTCCAACTGAGCTACAACGCCGTGCGCAAGCGCCCCGGCTTGGATGAATGGTCGAGGCTGATTGAGTTCTTTAATCAGCGCAAAGGGCAATTCGGTGAGTTCCTGTTCTTTGATCGTAGCGATCACCTGGTAACGCTTCAGCGCTTCGGCACCGGGGACGGCACCACGCGAACATTTCAGCTTTCCCGGGAGATCGGTCACTGGGTCGAGCCTGTGTACGGCGTCGTCAATGTGGACGTCGTCACTGTCAGTGGTGCTCCTACCTCAGCCTTCACTGTGGATGAGCTGGGGCGCATCACCTTTACGGTGGCCCCGCCCGTCAACGCGGCGTTGGTGTGGAGCGGGGCGTTCTATTTTCGCTGCGCTTTCGAGGCTGACTCTCTCGACGGAGCTCAGCCTTATCGCGCGATATGGGAACTCAAAAACATCGCGTTCACGAGTATCAAACCATGATCGATGCCACACCTGAACTGAAAGCTTTTCTGGCCACGGCGCGTAGTTTCGTCATGGCGGATCTGTACACGATTGCCCTGGCCAGCGGCCAGGTGCTGCGTTACACCGATGCGGGTTTGCAGATCTTCTATGCCGGACAGAACTACTCGGCCAGCGGGCCGCTGATCAAGCGCACCGGCGTACGTGCGGTGCGCGGGATTGAGGTCGACACGTTGAACGTGACCTTTACCGCCGGCATGGACGACACCGTGTTCGGCGAGCCCTTGCTTCCATTCATTGCCGGCGGCGGTTTTGACGGGGCCACCCTGAATCTCGTTCGAGCGTTTATGGCGGACTGGCGTTCGCCCGTGGTGGGCACGGTCACACGTTTTATCGGCCGTGTCGCCGAGGTGGATCCTGCCGACCGCGAGCAGGCGACGGTGACAGTGAAGTCGCCGATCGAGCTACTGGATACCAAGGTGCCCCGGGGCGTCTATCAGCCCTCCTGCCTGCGCACGGTGTACAGCGCCGATTGTGGAGTAAATCGTGCCCTGTTTGAAACCGTGGGTGTGGTCCAAAACGGCAGCACGGCCCTGCGTGTGAACTCCAATGTGCCCGCCTCTCAGGGTTGGTTCGACCAGGGCGTGATTCGTTTTGTGAACGGTGCCAATGCAGGTGTGACAAGAACCGTACGCCGTTTCACGGCAGATGGCGCTGTGACGATGATCCTGGGACTGCCAGGTGTTCCAGTGGCGGGTGATCAGTTTCTGATTTACCCGGGTTGCCCCCGGACGCTGGATGCCTGCACCAACAAGTTCGGCAACCGGGCGCGGTACCGGGGTATGCCGTTCATTCCTGTCGCGGAGACATCGGTATGAGCCCGTTCGAAGTGCTGCAGCGTGATGCCGTGGTCGCGCAGGCCGAGCGTTGGTTGCGCACGCCGTACCAACACCGGCAGCACCTGCTCGGCGTTGGTGTCGATTGCGCCTGGTTGCTGATTGAGGTGTATCACGCCGCCGGGTTGATTCCCTCGATTGATCCAGGCGCGTACGCCCAGGACTGGCACCTGCATCGCAGTGAGGAGCGTTATCTGGGCTGGCTGGAGTTGTATGGCCGGCAGATCGATACGCCACAGCGTGGCGATGTTACGGTCTGGAAATTCGGCCGGACCTTCAGCCATGGCGCGGTGGTGGTCGATGAGCACCGCATTATTCACGCCTATCGGGACATCGGCGTCGAGTTTGCGGACATGCGCGAGGAGCGGCTCTCCAGCCACACCGTGCGTTATTACACACTTAACCGATATGGAGTCAGCGATGGGGGGCAGCAGTAGCACCATTTCCAACAGTGCGACACGTATCAACGCGTTGCAGATCCAGAGCAGTGCGAGTGGCAAGCCGATCGCCTGGATCGCCGGCCGCAATCGCATCAGCCCTAACCTCATTTATTACAGTGACTTCGAAGCAGTCGCCAAAACAACGACGAAAAAGTCGGGGGGTAAAGGCGGCGGCGGGGCCACCCAAAAAGACACGACCTACACCTACTACGCGGCTATCATTTTGGCCGTCGGGCGGGGCCCGCTGGGGGCGATACACCGAGTCTTCCGCGACAAGGAGGTGTTTTCCTCATTGGCGCAGATTGGCTTGAACTATGCCAGTGGCACTCATGATCAGGCGGTGTGGGGGTTTCTTCAAACTCGCCACCCGGCCGAAGCGATTGCTTACGCTGACACGGCCTACGTTTTTTCCAGCAGGTACCTGCTTAACGACAACGCCGGCGTCCAGAATCATACCTTCGAGGTGGACGGGCGTTATCAGGTGCCCGGGCTGCCGGATGCCAACCCGGGCGATTTCCTACCCGGGTTGTTGCTCGATCCGTTGGACGGTATCGGTTTTACCCCGGCATGGGTCGCGGATATGTCGAACTACCGCAACTATTGCTTGGCGGAAAACTTACTCTTGAGTCCGGTGCTCGACGAGCAGGCGCCGGCGAATGAGGCGATCACGCGTTGGTTGCAGCTGACCAACAGCGAGATGGTGTGGTCTGCTGGTCAACTCAAGGTGATCCCTTACGGCGACCAGGCCGTCACGGGCAATGGCGTGACGTGGTTTCCGAACATCACGCCAGTGGCGGATCTGACCGATGACGATTTCCTTTCAGAGGACGGTGAGCCGCCGGTCTCGCTCAAGATCAAGAGTCAGGCCGACAGCTACAACGAAGTGTCGCTGGAAATCCTCGATCGCGATCACGAGTACAACACGGACGTGGTGCGTGCGCCTGATCAGGCTGCCATTGAGCAGTTTGGCTCCAAGCCGATGGACACCATCAAGGCATACGAGATCTGCAATATCGCCATCGGCGCCCATGCGGCGCAGTTGTTGGTGCAACGCAAGCTGTATGTGCGCAATGAATATGAGTTCTCCCTCGGCTGGCAGCATGTGCTCCTCGAACCCATGGACCTGGTGACGATCACTGAGCCTGGCTTGAACCTGCATCAGCGCCTGGTCCGGCTGATTTCGGTTGAGGAGGACGAGCTGGGTAAGTTGGCGATCGTGGCCGAGGATGCGTTGCTGGGTGTCGGCAGTGCCCCGAATTACCCGGTGCAGAGTAAGAGCGGTTATCAGGGCAATCAGAACGTTGCCCCTGGTCCTGTCCTGGCGCCCATCATGTTCAACCCACCCGAGAGCTTGCTGCCCGCCGGCACATTGCAGATCTGGGGCGGTGTTGCCGGTGTGGGTGAGGCCTGGGGCGGTTGTGAGATCTGGATCAGCGCTGATGGCGACAGCTATCGGTTAGCGGAGACGATTTACGGCAGGGCGCGCATGGGGCAACTAACGACGGCGCTGGCCGCTGGAACCGATCCCGATACGGTCAACACTTTGTCGGTACAACTGGCAGCGGCGACGGAGCTGGCTGCCGCCACTACTGCAGAGGCGGACAGTGGCGCCACGCTGTGTTGGGTGGCCGGCGAGCTCTTGAGTTACCGCGATGCGGTGCTCACGGGCATCGGAGGCTATGAGCTGAGTTATCTGCGACGCGGGCGCCTTAGCACATCGGTGTCCAGCCACTCGGCTGGTTCCCCATTCGTGCGGTTGGATGATGCGGTCTGGAAGTACAGCTACACGTCCGACCAGGTCGGCAAGACCGTATGGGTCAAGTTCCGCTCATTTAACGTGTTCGGTCGAGCGCTTGAGGATCTGGCGGATGTCACGGCCTACAGCGTCATATTATCTCCGGCTCGGGTAGCGCCTGATACCGCGCAAAACCTCGCCCTGGTGGGTGCCTTCGAGGCGCCGTACTTCACCGTCAGCTGGGTGGCCGGAGCTCGTGCCGAGGATCGCTTGGTACGTGTTCGTCACGCGGGCAGTAATGCCCTCCTGCGAGAGGTGGCGACCACCAGCACGGCATTCACGTACCAACGTGAAGATGCGCTGGTGGATGGCGCGCTCATTCGCAGCTATCGCGTGGAGGTTATCGAGCGCAACGCTGCAGGCCAGGCACCGCTGGTGTCGGTGTTGGTCACCAATACGGCGCCGTCGCCCGTTACCGGTACCGCCGCTACGCTCACGGGCACCACCACCGCGGATGTCAGTTGCGCCGCCAGTGCAGCTGCAGACACGGCGGGCTATGTGTTTGTGTATTCGACAGAGGAGGACTTTGATCCGGCAACCGCAGGAACGGTCGGCTATCAAGGCGTATCACGCACCGGGCAGATCACGGGATTGACGCCAGACACCACGTATTACCTCTGCGCTGCAGCGTACGACACCTGGAGCAGTGTGCGCAGTCAACTCAACTTCGCCCCGGCGATCACCTTCAACACCTGATAGAGACTCATCATGCAACCTATTCAATTCTTTGCCGCAAGGGCTGAAGACGGCGTGCTATTGCCTGGAGCAACGGTGAGGGTGCTTGTCTCCGGGAGTGAGACGTTGGCGCCGCTGTTTTCCGATGCAGCGGCGACCGTTGTCCTGGCCAACCCCATGCATGCCGATGCCAGTGCGCGGGTGTTCTTCTACACCACAGCGGCCCGCATCGATATTCAGATCGGCTATGCGGGGTACCGAGCGCCGCTGCTGCAGGGCATCGGTACCAGTGATCCGGTGGATATGATTAATGCGGAAATTGATCGCCTCAACCGCGATATGGTCGATGGAAAAGTGCATGCCACCGTCGCTGCAGGTCTTCTGGCGACGGTCGACGGCCAGTCTTTTTACGTCGAACCCACCTCGCCAGATATATCGCGCAGTCTGTATGTGCGGGTCAGTGCCACGGAGGCCAGGCACGTCTCCGATGATCCGTCAGTGAGTTACATCGCAGAGATCGACGTGCGCACCTCTGCGGTTGAGAGCGGCACGTTTAACGGCTTGGAGTTGCGCTTTGTTCGATTGGCCGTAGAGTCCGGTTACACCTGGGCGCTGGTCGATTCGGTTGGACGCATGGCGCTGGGGTGCCGGGTGGATGGTTCGCTCGTTGGCAAGTTCATGCTGCGTGACGGCACTGTCGATCGCAACACGCTGAAACTCGACCTCGACGGATTCATCGCCAAGGCTTTGGACCCTCAGTCGGGATACGCGTGGGCAGTGATCGATACCCTGGGCCGGATTGGGCTGGCTCTTCGAGTGGACGGGACCGTTACCGGAAAGTTCTTGCTCGGCACCGGTGCCGTCCCTCGCAAAGCGCTGGGGGCCGATCTGTCTGGTTTCATTGCGGTTCAACTGAGCCCAGAGTCCGGTTATGTCTGGGCCGTCGTCGATGCGGTTGGCCGCATTGCCCTGGGCATCACCACTGCCGGCAAAACCGTAGGCAACTTTGATATTCATATTCCCGATGTGACAGGGATTGAGTACCTCAAGCCGGTGCACGATCTGCTCTGTGTGGGAGATTCCCTGACAGCCAATAGCAGCCAGGTCACTTGGCGGGAGCAACTGGCGCCACTGATCAGTGCGCGGACCATTGTGAATGGCGGCATTGGCGGCCAGACGTCTCGCCAGATCGCCGCGCGTTTCGGTGCTGGTACCGCACTGCTGACCGTCACGGACAACCAGATCCCGGCCTCGGGTTCGGTGACGATTACAGCCTTGAGCACCTTGCTGCTGTCCACGCCTGCGACCAACTCGGGGACCTACACGTTGAAAGGTACGTTGGGTGGCATCCACGGCACGCTGACGTGCACGCACAGTGAGACAGGCGACGAGTCGGACGTTTACACGTTTGCTCGGGATACCGCCGGAGACGCCCGATACAGCGCGCCCAAGTCGCCGTTTGTGCCCGACGTTCCCGGTGATGGGTTTTACACCGAGATCATCTGGATGGGCCGCAACAACCTCGACAACATCGAGCAGATCAAGGCCGACATCCGGGCGATGGTGGGTGTGCAGAAAACGGTTGAAAAGCGTTATCTGATCATCACGCCGCCGCTTGGCGGTAACCCGACACCGGGCACGTCGACGGGGGAGGGTGTTGGTACCGCCACCTATAACAGCTGTGTCGCGCTGGAAGATTGGGCGACCACCGAGTACGGCGATCGCGTGATCAAGATCCGCGAGTGGCTGATGCAGTTCAACGACGGCAGCGCCGACGATCTCGACGACGTGGCTAAGGGCGTGGTTCCGCGTTCGCTGCGGCTGGACATCATTCACAACACCACGATCAGCAACGGGCATATCGCTCGTCGCATTGCCTATGAAATTAACCGGAGGTCCTGGTAATGGCCGGACAAAAAACCGTACTGGATGGCATCACCTTCACCGATACGACGTTGCCCATTCTGCGCTCCGACGCGTTGCTAAGTGCCGGGTCGCTGTATCTGTTCGACTTGGGGCATAGCTTGGGTGGTGTGAGCGGAGTGCCGGCAGCGGGTGCTGTTATCCCCAATATCGCTTACGCCGAAGCGGCAGCGGTGCTCGGTGCGGGTACTGAGAGCAGCTTGGCGGGGGTGTTCAGCAGCAATGCGGTCGCAGCTGACGCTCTGTTCGAGCGGACGCCCAAGAAGGGCCTGCACGCCATTTACAGCCAGGTGAACAACACGGTGAGTGGCCATGGTTCACAGATCAATGTCGCAGCTGCGATCCGCGACTACATCATCGCTAACAAGACCCACCTGTTCTATTTCTCGGTGTGGGCGCACCGGACACGTGCAGCACTCGCAACCGGTCACCGGTACATGGAGATCGGCAGCGGCGGCAACTTCCTGGGGTACATGAGTGGAGCCGGAAATACAGGCAAGGCTTCCGGGCTTTACAACGTCGTCGGCGGTGCCAACGCCTTAGCCAATCGGTACTCTTCAATGCGAGCGTCCGCTGGTAGCGGTGATACGGTCGCGGCAGCGGCCGGGAGCGTTATTTTCGGTAATGGTGGATCGGGTTCCGCGCTGACCAATCAATGCCCCTCGGACATCTTCTATCGCGGCTACTGCGAGGATCTGACCGTGTCGGGGCGAACCTATGCAGACGTCGACGCTCTCGACAAAGCGCTATGGGATGCCGCTTTCGCGGCAGGTGGCCGGTTTGCTGGTGACACCTTTACGGCGCCGTCGACCTTCCCATAGTTGGCCAGGTAAACCTCAAGTCCACCACCACCCGTAATTAGCGGCGGAAGCGGAATTTTTCCCAGCCATTTTTGAATCGGAAAGTTCCTGTATCTCCTGTGAGAACGTAACGGGTTGCTCTGTAGCAAGCAGTAAACCGAGAGAATCCAAAGCGTCTGATTTTCTTATAGACCCAAACCCATCCGTGGCGATTGGTAGTTTTGGCGGGCCTTTGCACCATTTACGTGCTCCTTCGTGGCGAAATTTGGCGCAGATGATAGCGATGTGCCCCACCGCAAAGGCTGTCAATTAATAACGGGACGGAACTTCTCATCGCCATGGGTTTTCTGGCCAATTCGTTTGAATACAGCACCGTATGCATCTCAGTCGATTGAGTTGGTTTTTACCTCTGATCCCGCCGTTGTGCGGGTTTTTTTCGTCTGGAGAAAAGGCTATGGCACGACTATCGACCACCCAGGCAGGCAGCCGCAATGCGCTGGCCTTCCTCGACATGCTCGCTTGGTCCGAGGGGACCAGCACATCGCCGGCCACTGCCCTGGATGGCTACGACGTCATCGTGACGGGCATCGACAGAAAGCCTGAGGTCTTCACAGATTTCAGCGATCACCCTTTCGCAAAGGGACGCCGCTCGAAGGTCATCAACAGCAAGGGCCTGACCTCAAACGCCTCGGGCCGGTATCAGCAGATGCTCAAGGACTGGCCGTATTACCGAACGCTGCTGGCCCTACCTGACTTCAGCCCGATCAGCCAGGACCTGCTGGCTTTGCAGCACATCCGCGAATGTCGTGCACTACCGGACGTGCATGCCGGCCGGGTCGAATCCGCGATCGCAAAGTGTCGGAATATTTGGGCAAGCCTGCCTGGTGCAGGGTATGGCCAGCGGGAACACCGGCTTGATGATCTGATCCAGCAGTACCGCTTGGCGGGTGGAGCGCTGTCATGACGGCATTACGGAGAGTGTCCCGCTGCCTGGCGCAAGCCGGAGAGGATCGTTTGTATTTTTCATGCCCAGGTTGCGACATCGCGCATGGTGTTTCACATGGGAATGGACCAGGGCCACGGTGGGGGTGGAATGGCAATGTGGAGGCGCCAACGTTCACGCCGAGCATTCTGGTCCGATACACCTGGTCGGACGGTTCGAGGGTTTGCCATTCGTTCGTGACCGGCGGGCGTATTCAGTTTCTCGATGACTGCACCCACCAGTTGGTCGGGCAGACCGTCGACCTGCCTGATTGGGAGGAGGAGCAATGCTGACCACGCCACAGAAATTGGCAGTCTTGTTGATCGCTATGGCCATTGCGTTCGGTGCGGCCTGGCAGGTCCAAGCCTGGCGTTACGCGGGGCAGCTCGCGAGCCAGGCCGCGCTTCAGGCTGACGATCTAAACAATCTGACCCACGCCGCGCTCCGCCAGCAGCAGACCGAACAGGACAAGCGCCTGGCCACAGAGCAACAACTCGCCGTCTCCGATCAACAGCACACCCGAGAACTGTCCGATGCCAAACGTAATCAAGCTCTGTTGCGTGACCGCCTTGCTACTGCTGATGTGCGGCTGTCAGTCCTTCTCGACTCCAAGGCCCCAGCCAGTGGCTGCAACGTGTCTGCCACCCCCGGCACCCTCGGCGTGGTTCATGCAGCCCGTCGAGCCCAACTTGACCCAGCGCATGCTCAACGAATTATCGGCATCACCGATGTCGGCGACCAAGGATTGATCGCCCTGCAAGCCTGCCAGGCGTACGCAAAAGAAGTTTCTAAACCGAAGTAAAAGGAGCGGCCGGGTAGGATGCGTCAACATCCAACACGGCCACCTTTCCCGCAGAACTCCCCTGCAAGTCCAGCCAAGGCTCCTGCTTCGTGCACAAAGCGAAATGAGCCTAGCACTGTTTATTCATACAGCAAAGGTCTTGCTTTTATATGTCTACACCCATCATCCCTTGGATGGGCGGCAAACGCCGCCTGGCCGATCGCCTTATATCTCTCTTCCCACCCCACGAATGTTACGTCGAGGTCTTTGCCGGCGGCGCCGCGCTCTACTTCATGCGTCCCCAGGCCGCGCCGGTTGAAGTTCTGAACGATATCAACGGCGACCTAGTGACGCTGTACCGAGTCGTGCAGAACCATCTTGAGGAATTCGTGCGTCAATTCAAATGGGCGCTAAGCTCCCGCCAGGTGTTTGAGTGGCAGAAGATGACCCGCCCTGAAACCCTCACTGACATCCAGCGCGCAGCTCGGTTTTTCTACCTGCAACACCATGCCTTTGCTAGCAAGGTGACGGGGCAGACGTTTGGTACTGCGACCACGGCCCCGGCGATCAATCTGTTGCGGATTGAGGAGAACCTATCAGCAGCTTGGCAGCGTTTGTCCGGCACCTATGTTGAAAACCTGCACTGGTTGGACTGCGCCGAGCGCTATGACCGTGCCCACACCTTTCACTACATGGATCCTCCGTACTGGCAAACAGCAGGCTATGGCGTGGATTTTTCGTTTGAAAACTACAAGCGCATGGCCGACTTCATGCGTCGGTGCAAAGGTAAGGTAATGATCAGCATCAACGACCATGTGGACATCCGGCGCGTTTTTGAAGGCTTCTATGTCGAGGAGTTGGACATACGTTACAGCTTGGGGAACCAGCGGCAGGGAAAGGCTGAGATTAGCAGGGAGCTTCTGATTATGAATTGGGATCCGGCAGCATTCGGAGGTTTATTTTCATAAACCGCTTATCGGATGGTGCCTTCACCTGAATTGATCGTCGGTAGGGAAGGCTCCAGAATGCTGTATATAAATACAGCTAAACGCCTGGCTGATGCCCAGCTAGGCGGTGAGGGATTTCTTCAATTGACGAGTTTTGCATTGCAAGCTTAGAATTAGCCAATTGGATAGGGGCTTTTTTGTAATGAAGGCAGCAGATATTAAAGAAGCGGTAGGCGAGCTTTCTGAACTTGAGAGTGATTTCGCCAGTTTGGCAAGGCTTGCTTCGAGTGAGTCTCACGAGGACGTTAGGCTTTTACTGGCTAAGCTAGTTAGAAAGTATCGGCGTCAGCACCCAGAGCTGGCATCACGATTGGATAAAAGCCTTAAAAGCACCCAAACACGGTCGGCAGGCAGTTCGTTTCTTCGCCGAGAATCTTCTTCTAGTATTGTGCAACCAAGCGAACTACCAGTTGATAGTGATTCTCGCTTGGCACTGATTCGCGTTTTTGATGATCGTGAGGGGCTGTCGGCACCTCTGTTGCCGACTGCCTTGTTACGTTCAATTGAGGGCGTGATTCGTGAAAGGCAGATGAGTGATCGATTGATCTCTAGAGGTATTAGCCCGACACGATCCGCTGTGTTGGTAGGTCCTCCTGGTGTCGGAAAGACACTTTCTGCTCGATGGATTGCGTACTGCCTCGGTAAGCCACTTTGGGTTCTTGACCTCACGGCGGTCATGAGTAGCTTGTTGGGTAAAAGTGGGAATAATCTTAGAACTGCACTCGATTATGCTAAGGAACATTCAGCAGTGCTGCTTCTTGATGAAATAGACGCCATTGCTAAAAAGCGTAGTGATGAATCTGATATTGGTGAACTAAAGCGACTTGTAACCGTAATATTGCAGGAAGTGGATCAGTGGCCTGATACGGGGCTCTTATTGGCTGCAACTAATCATCCAGAGCTTGTAGATCCGGCTTTATGGCGCAGGTTTGATGCGGTGCTTCACTTCGGAGCGCCCGATGAAAAAGCAATAGAAGCGGCATTGCCTAGATTTTTTGAAAGAGATTTAGATGTGTTTCAACCCTGGTTGCCTGTTCTTGCGAAGGTTTTACATGGAAGCTCGTTATCAGATGTAGAGCGTACAGTTAACGCGCTTCGTCGAGGTCATGTGTTGCAAACTGCTCCAATTGATGAGCTGATTAGTGATGTTATAGGTCAGGGTCAGGCAGAGTTTAGTAAGTCTGATAGATTGAAACTGGCGATAGAGCTTGCAAAAACTGGGCATTCGCATACCAAAATTAGTCAAGTTACAGGTGTGGCTAGGGATACAATTCGTAAACATGCTGGACCATCCCCAAGACAAGGAAGAGGGCATAAATAATGGCTGCACGTTATTTGATTGGAAGGGGTGAGTTGCTGACTTATCCGATTGATGCACCTAAGAAGGGGAAGCCTACGAAGGCTCATCCATACACTCTTGCCCAAGCCAAAGAAGCGTTGTTGCCACAAATTGAAGAAGCGAATAATGTTTTCTCTAGTCTTCCAGCCAAAGCATGTGTTGATGACATTGTAGTGGCTAAATTGACGTTGCACCCTGCATATTTGGCAAAGTCATTTTTTCCAAAGCAGTTGCTCGAGCAGGCTGGTTTAAGCTCCGTTGGATCAAGGACTATTCGTATTCGTCCGCGCCGGATGACTCAAATCAAAGCAACTGAAGAGGCTGAAACGACAGAAATGTTCGTTGCAGGCTATAGATCTTCTCTTCGTAGCTTTACATCTATCGTGAGCGGGCTAGTAGATGGTACGCCAGCAGCAGCGCAGTTTGCTCAAATTGAATCGTTTTCAGCTATGGATGTTGATGATCGAGTAAAAGTCACTGACGCAGTTGATAGCTATGTATTCGAGGCCGGACTTCATATTCCTGAAGATATGAGCCCTAGTTATCTTAAGGCTTTGTTTGCCACCTACGCCGCTGATTGTGGTTTTAAAGTAAATGGTGAGTTCGAGTTTCAAGCAGGACGATTGATATTTCTGGCAATAGAAGGAGACTCTGGGCGCTTAAGTGAATTGGCAAAGTTTACATTAATACGTGTCCTACGTTCTATGCCGAAGATACGGGGCGCTCGCCCGATTGCAAGGAGTCTTCCTCTCACAGTAGGTTTTCAGTTGCCTGGGGGAGAGCCATTATCCAGAGAGCCTAGAGTAGCTATGCTCGATGGTGGTCTTCCATCGGGTACCGTCATTGATAATTATGTACGACGTTATTTTTTGTCTGATGAAAATGCTTATGATGTTCCGGGATTTCTAGATCACGGGCTAGGGGTGACCTCGGCATTTTTATTCGGTCCAATTGAGCCTAACGGGGTGGCGTTACGCCCCTATGCACCAATTGATCACCACCGAGTTTTAGATGCCAGATCAAATGAAGAGGATCCTTATGAGCTATATCGCACTCTTGGTCACGTAGAGACGGTATTGCTCTCGCGTCAGTATCAGTTTGTCAATTTGAGTTTAGGTCCAGATTTATCTGTCGAGGACGGCGATGTACATGCTTGGACGGCGGTGCTCGACACTATTTTGAGCGATGGTGAGACGCTCATGACTGTGGCCGTGGGCAATAATGGAGAAAGGGATGAGGCGGCTTTATTAAATCGTATACAGGTGCCTGCTGACAGTGTTAACGCACTATCTGTCGGCGCCGCGGACCACTCCACATCTGGTTGGAGTCGAGCATCCTACAGTGCCAAGGGGCCAGGCCGGAGCCCGGGTCGAAGAAAGCCTGACTTGGTTGCATTTGGTGGCTCCCCCAAAGAATATTTTCATGTGGTGGCTCCGGGTATTCGTCCCAGCCTTTCTGCTACATTGGGTACGAGCTTTGCGGCTCCTTTAGCACTTAGATCAGCAACTGGTATTCGGGCCATATTAGGTGCGGATGTTCATCCTCTTACCATTAAAGCTCTTCTCATACATGGATGTGAAAATAATGGTGGGCTCGGCGCTGATGATATTGGCTGGGGCCGCGTTCCTAATGAACTAAATGAGTTAATAACCTGTGGCGAGGGTGTTGCTCGCATTATTTACCAGGGAGAGTTACGGCCCGGGAAATTTTTGCGCGCACCTATACCGCTTCCATTACTAGGGTTGCAAGGTAATGTGACATTGCGAGCTACATTTTGCTACGCAAGTCCTGTCGATCCTCAAGATGCGGGTGCTTACACAAAGGCCGGTTTGGGTATTACCTTTAGACCTCATAAGGAAAAGAGGAAAGGCGCTTCAAAAAGCGCAACACCTTATAGCTTTTTTCCCGCGGCTGTGTTCAAAAATGAGGCGGAGCTGAGATCGGATCTCGGGAAGTGGGAAACGGTATTGCACAATGAAAACAATTTTCGTGGTAGCAGTCTTCTAGAACCTGTATTTGATGTCCATTATAATGCTCGTGATGCTGGAGGAGCTGCGTTGAGCAGTGCCGAAAAGATCCGATATGCACTCGTGGTTACAGTGTCAGCATCTAATCACCCGCAACTGCATCAAGATATTCTTGATGCTCACGTCCTGCTTGAGGCCTTAGAGCCTGTCGTGTCCCTTCCTATTCGTACTTGAGCAGTAGCTACTGCTTCCCATCTGTATTTTGGATATTGATGGGAGCACGCTTACTAAGGAAGGATAATGCATACGGTAATCGACCTAAGTTTCTGGTGTGTAGGGCGATTATCCGCTATCAGGCGGAATGCTTGCGAGTCTTTAGATGTGTTTCAGGAGTTGCGTTATCCAATTCTTGTGTGATGTAAGATCTCAAATATTTCTGGAATCGCCGTTATCAGTGGCTTAATTGCGGTGGCCGACGTCTAGATGGAGGTCGGCTCTCTGCTCGTTAAGCTGAAAAGCTATGGAGGCCCGCATAATCGTGCTGCGGCGACATCAGTCGGGCGCTATGAGGGCAGCCAGAGTTACCTTGATAAACTCTTCGTTTTCGTCGAGAGTGTTTAGAGCTCCGCGTATATTGTCAGACACGTTTACAGATCCACGCTGCTCCATCCATTTTGAAAGCTCCATAATTGAAGCTTCGAGAGCCAGTTGGTTTTCATATAGCTTTGATATTAGTGGGGGGAGTAGATCAGAGTTTGACATCAATATTCCTCCATGGATTCAAGCATATGATATTTGGCTCTAGGAAGCCTACTTTGAAGTTTGGCTTTCTGTAGACCTTAAGATGCCTTCTTGTACCTTCGCTGTCGGCCTGTTAGCCGTCACCATTGTGGCTAACTGAAGATAGCAGATCTTTTTAATTTGTGGTTCCGATCAACTCCGATTTGGTTGATTATCTAAGAGACGACTGTGCCTAAGGGGCAAAGGTAAGTAAAGGCGGCTGAACTGGTAGGCACCTGAGAGCGCTTCGATCGCGAGAGATACCAAGAGATCGTCCCTCCGTTCCTTCTCAGATTGTCTAATCTGATTGCGATCAATGTATGAGATGATACTGATGCCTGAGCGGAATGCTTGACCCGTGAGATAAGCGCTTAAACGCATCAAGCTAGGAGAAACCGGATGTCTCTACCAATCACCAAGGAGTGAGAAATGGTCTCAAACGTTCCAAGACTTTTTCGCGCACATTCAACAAGATACCTACCTAGTGCTACTGGAATAATCCCCAATCCAAACCTTCAAAGGGCAAGGAGACCAAGGGATATGCCTCTGGCGATCCACCAGGCTCTTAACGAGTGGTTCGTGGATCGCTTCGGTGTTGGCTATCGCGAAAGGGCGCTTTTCTGCACGGGTGACGCGTTGATCGCGTCAGGCTACCTAACGAGTTCATCATCACGCATTTTGATTGAGCCTATTGGCGACTATTCGGTTTGCTATAGCTCGATGTGCAAGGATCTTTTTGCGCATTACCAGTTTTATTGGAGCGCACCAGGGACTACTGTTCAGAAGATTCGAGACGACATGGACTCGCTTGGCTTTGTTCATTGTGATAATGGTGGCTTGGAGGAAGCCGCAAGTAGCGGGTGTGAGGTTATGGTCGTGGCAGAGCATTTCCGCTACAGCATATGTTAGCTATATTAGGGGCGCAAAATGGATTCTGCTGAAGCCAAAGTTTTTTCAGATTCGCTTTTGAAAGGTGGCCCTCTAGCTGGTTGGGAACTCTTACGATATCTGTCTCATGGAAAGTCGGCCGTGGTTATGGAGGCTAGGCAGGACGCCCTTATAGCAGTTATAAAAGTATTTCACCCAGGTTTAATTGAACATTATGGTCGTGACGCACAAATAATCAGAATAAATCGAGAGCGGTCGCTCATAGATAAGCAACACGAAAATATCGTTCGTGTACTGGATGCCGGGAGTTGTGAGGAGACAGGGCAGCTATTTGTAGCGATGGATCTGGCTGCAGGTCGTCCGCTTTCCGATGTACTTAATTTAATTCCACGCTCTAAAATCTGTGTACTAATTGAACAGTTGGCCCGTGCCGCGATTCAACTTGAAAATTGGGGCTTCACGCATCGCGATATCAAACCGAGCAATATTCACGTAAGTGACGACTTCTCGTCGTTGATGTTGCTCGACTTCGGAGTCATGAAACCGCATGGTGACGATTCAGCTACGATTGTTCAAGCTTCAAAAGCATTCATTGGTACCCACCAATATAGTCCGCCTGAGATGATTCATGGCCGTGAAGAGAATACTTTGGATGGTTGGCGAGCCATAACCTTCTATCAGATTGGTGCTGTTTTACATGATATGATCGCCCGCAAACCGATCTTTGATGATTCAACATCGCGACATGCTGATCTTGTTGTTGCTATTGATAATAAAGCGGTTGTCGTGGCAGGTGAGGAGGTTGACCCTCATCTATGTAACCTTGCGACTCGATGTCTTCTAAAAAATCCAATTGAGAGACTAGAGTTGGTCCGCTGGGACGACTTCATTTTCTCGGATCAAGGGCAGCATAAACCTACGCTTAACTCAAGAAAAGAGGCTCTCCAACGGAAGCTTAAACTCGGTGATTTTTTGGGTCGGGTTAACGTTATTCATGACTCTGAGACTCAGCGTTTAAATAAAGTTCGGTTGTCGACAATTGTAAAGCATGCCAAAACGCAATTTGATATCGCGCTTGTTGAACTTAGTGGTGTCATGCCGACGAGGCTCACAGATCTTAATGGATTAGTATATCCGAACCCTGCTGTTACTTATACTTTCAGTCCTGCGCCGAATTTAGGTCTTGATTTGCCATTTAGAATTCAAGTGGCTGTTGCACTTCACGAAGACAGAAATACTATTGACGTGTATGCTAGGGCCTCGAAAAGACTTGCTGATACAGAGGTTGGATGGACTCATCTTGGACCTACTCTGGAGAGCCTGGAAAGCTTCTCAGATGTATTTCAGGAATGGATTATCACTATAGTTGAAGAGCTAATTAGTCAATAGACAGCGGAGGTCTAAAGTGTCGAATACTTGGTGGGTCGATGAAGATGAGTTGCTCGACGAGCAGCTTGAGGTTTTGGGGGAGGACCTTTTTAAAGATTTGATTCTTACGGGGCCTCCTGGAAGCGGTAAGACAAATCTGCTTTTGTTGCGAGCTAATCACTTGATATTGGCTTCACCTGATTCAGAATTCTATATAATCTGCTTTACCAGCTTGTTACAGAAGTTTGTGCGCACAGGTGCTGGTCTTTATTCGTTCCCCGAAAATCGTGTGATAACTCAGCGCAAATTGCTTGAGCAGTTATTGGGCGATCATGCTTGCTTGCCAAGACGAAAAGCTGGAGAAACTTACCCTGAAAGAGATGCAGTATTAAAGTCTGCCATACGTGAGTTGATGGAGTCCGGTGCAGGTCGTGATACTTATCCGGTGCTTTTTATTGATGAGGCGCAAGATTATTCAGAAGAGGACCTCCAGATATTTAAGTATTTCGCGAAAAACTTGTGCTGCGCCGCCGATTTACGGCAGGGTATCTACAATTCTGGTTCCACTGGAACGACATGGCTTCAAACGCACAGGTGGGGCTCGTCTATAACCTTGCAGTTTCACTATCGTGTAGCTCCGGCAATTCTTGAGGTCGCCGACAAAATTATGGCTGGAAAATTTGATCACAAATCAATGCTTGGAACTCATCAATACAAAGGGGATCCTGGTGATGTTGAGGTCGTTCCAGGTTTTGAGTTGCCCGATCAAATTGAAGAGTTAATTCCTAGAGTACTGAAGCAGTTGGCCGTGTATCCCAACCAGATTATTGGTATTCTGGTTCCGAATCACGTTCAGCTTAAACAGGTAGTTGAGCAGCTTCTTACTTCTGCCGATCTTGCCGGCGTGGTTACTAATGCGATGGATAGAGACTTTGATCCTACCTTTTCGGTATGGGTGAGCACTGTTCATTCCTCTAAAGGTCTGGAGTTTCGGTGTACACATGTTGTCGCTGCAGACAAATTTGCCGACTTTCAAGAGCATGAGAGAAGGGTCGCCTTTATGGCAGTTACGCGAGCCAAAACTGCGCTGACTATTTATCACGAAAAGCCTCTTCATCCATTCTTTGCCTCCGCACTCGCGAAACAAAACGAAGAGAAAATTTCCGTCAAGAAAATATTCGGAAAAAAATCATGAAAAAATTTAGATTTGTCAATGTCGATGCTGGTGATTTAGTACGTAGCCTTGGGCGCATGGGAGACTTACGCGCAAAATCGCGTGCGATAGACAGTGCTGATCTCGGCCGCCCTCTCTCTATGAATGAGGTGCGCGTTATCTGGGAAGAAAGTAGTGGTCCAAATACTGATCTTCCATCTATTTTAGTTGCCTCGGAAGACGTCTTGGGCAACTTGCTTCCACGGATGCTAGCATTGCCTAGTGCGGTGGTGCCTGTTACGTCTTTTATGAATACATGGGCGATAGAAGACTTCACTGATCGCAAAGTTTTCGATAAAAAACCTCTTAGTAATGTTGCGGCGTTAGGGTTTGTAGGACTAATTATCGGAGAGTTGTTAACTGTCACCGGTTCCAACGCAGATCTTCGCTTGATGGGTATGGATGGTGTTCGTCGGACGTTATCGTTCGTTTGTGCTCAGGCAGTATTAAGGGGCGGGTACGGCGCATCATTAGTTACAATTGTCGATCGTTGGCTAGAGGCCAGTGCTTTGACAGCAAATGAAGTTAATAATCCGGCGCTAGCGCAGATTTTGTATTTGTGTGAGTTTCTGCAAAATCTATCTGCGCGTGGAGCCTTCGAAGGCTTTGCATCTGAAAATCTTGCGCATCAAATTCAACTTTGGATTGAAAGATACGATGATCCGAATGCGCGCGATTTGCTTCGGCGTTCGCTTCCCCAAGTTGTTCATGAGTTGCGGGGAATAAGCAGTCGCGAAAAAAGATATGATCTTGTTATGGAAGAGATTCAGAGGTCGGCGTCCGGTAAATCGGTTAATCCATTAAAGCAGGGCTTTTTGATAAGTTTAATTGATCCGGGCTCTTTCGAGTTTCTGGAGTTGGCGAAGCACGCCAGCCCTGATGGCTCTGTAGCAACTGCTTACTTTGTATGTGCCGTAATTCTAGGTAAGGAGTCTGCGCTAAGAAACTTCAATGGATTTGGCTGGACTGTTTTTAATCACGGCCTTCAATTTCATACTGAAATGCCTATGGATATTTCGATCGTCGAGCTTCGAATTCTTCACGATGGGCGACGGAGCTCACCTATTCCATTTCGCACGCGGTCACCATGGCTGATTGATGTGGAGCTTGCCCCCATGGTGATAGGGAGCTTCGGGAACCTGGCAAAACGGAAGGCTTCATCGCATAGAACTCAGGAGGCATCTGACGCCGTAGAGCGTGAAGAGGTTATACGAAATAATCTTATGACGGCGATGCGTGCTTTGGAGGATGCATACGGCATCATTCAGGGGAGACGCCCGCGGCAAGATATCAAACAAAGCAAACCACCAGGGCAAAGGAAATAACAGGTCTTTTAAATGTTTTACACAAACGATCCTTTTCCGCTTGGTGGTTAGCCTATTCGTTTGACAGGATGCTGCAAGGTCACAAGATCAGTTCCGAAACTGAAAACCTAACCCTTATAGAGCAGGGTTTGTGGCCCGTTCGCTTGCTGAGTGTAACGGAACTCCTTCTCCCTTCCAGATTGCGCCCTGCTTAAGTTTACATAGCGGTCTTGAAAACCGGCGAACGTTAATAGCGTTCCCAGGGTTCGAATCCCTGGTTTCCCGCCGCGAACTCAACAAAATCAAGGGCTTAGATGAAAATCTAGGCCCTTTTTTTGTGTTTTTTTCGGCCGGGAGATGGGGTATGGCGTGCCACTCCCTGGATAAAATGAGTGGTCTCTATGAGTGCAACAATTCCAGTTGCACCTTACCAATTCTTTCAGTTGACGGTTTGGGGGGGTGACTACCTTTCACTTCTCTCTGTGCTTCCCTTAGGCGCACTACCTGAAGGAGCTCGCGCCAGAGCAGTTGGTGATCAACGGCTACGATCTTTGGCCAGTAGAGCGATACAACGTCGCACCCTCGACTCGGGTGGAAATTATTCGGCCAGTGGACGACCAATTGAGCGTTGATAAGGTGAAATGGGGATGGTCACCATTTTGGGCGAAAGGAAAGCGTCCTGACCCGATAAACGCCAGGGTTGAAACAGTCATGACTGGGAAGTTTTTCAATCAGCTCTGGCCAAACGGTCGCGTGCTTGCACCGGCAAACGGGTGGTTTGAGTGGGTCAAAGATCCGGCTGATCCAAAGAAAAAGCAGCCTTACTTCATAACCCTGAAAGAGCAGGCTCCGATGTTCTTCGCTGGTTTAGCTGAAGTTCACCAGGGCCTGGATACAGACCCTCGCGACGGCTT
Source organism: Pseudomonas sp. SJZ103 (assembly GCF_007828335.1). Taxonomy (NCBI): domain Bacteria; kingdom Pseudomonadati; phylum Pseudomonadota; class Gammaproteobacteria; order Pseudomonadales; family Pseudomonadaceae; genus Pseudomonas; species Pseudomonas sp. SJZ103. Next base: position 1,231 of record NZ_VIUN01000010.1, on the reverse strand, counting down.
CGTCATCATCACCGCCGCCAGCGATCAAGGGATGGTAGATATCCATGATCGGAAACCGCTGGTTTTGGCTCCTGAGCACGCCCGCGAATGGATCGCCTCAGATATTTCACCTGAACGTGCGCGGGAAATCGCGATGGATCACTGCCGGCCTGCTACCGATTTTCATTGGTACAAGGTAAGCAAGGCTGTGGGTAGTGTTCGTAATCAGGGCCCAGAATTGGTCGAGCCGCTCGCAGGGGCGTCAGACGGCGATGAATGAGTACGTACCGTAATGTTGATGGTGGGCAGCTGCAGCGTTTCTCAGCCGTTCCATGAGTAGCGCATATCCGATTTTATTAAGAACGGACATCGCTTAGATCAACCGCCAGTTTTGACACCCGGCATACCTGAGACCGCCCAGGTGACGGCTGATACTGGTACGGTATATGCCCTGCCGTTAGCAAAAAGCCCGCAGAATTTATCCGAGCACTGGATGATCCGGAACTGGATGACTTCTTCAGATCCGGGTAGTTTTAGAGTCACGACGGGGGAATCACTAAAACCCTGCTTAACGTCTTCCCTAGCGGTTTCTCGTCCTGCATCGCTAAAGGGCATAATTACCATCGCGAGTGACATTGAGATCAAGCACAGGATGATGAAAACACCATAACTACCAACGAACAGAACCAGTCCTGCCCTTCGCCAGGATTTAAAAAAAGACCGTTTCTTAGCTTTTATAGGCTTCTGATTTCTTTGATTAACAGAGCCCGTACGGTCTGTCATGAAATCAACGAGACCAAAAATAAGGCTTAGGCCAACCATGCCTAGAATCGCCAACAGCCAATTTCGTCCCAAGCTGTCGAGTCCGGTGGTAAACCAACTTACAATGACCCTGAACTATGCCACAGCGGTCTCACCGATATACTCCGTTGCCTGTAGAGGAAACATGAATCATTTGAGGTTGTCAGTGAGGTGAATCACGGCTGGATATCATCAATCCAGATTCAGGCCTTTACTTCTCCCGTGTCGTCCTTCACATCAAACAATCCTGCAAAAAAAAGATGGAGTGTGTCCCAGGTACGCACCCACCAACCACCTGCTTCTCCCGCTTCTAACGCTATGAGTGATCGGGTAGTAAGTTTATTTACACCGTCATACTGAATCGCCCCGGGTTTCGTAGACACCTCCATGCCTTAAAATGAGGCCAATCAGGAGGTGCCATGAGCAACCCGCGTTATCCCGAAGAATTCAA
>NZ_VIUN01000009.1:0-286635 GCF_007828335.1 Pseudomonas sp. SJZ103 | reverse complement strand
CCGAGGCGTGTCAGCCCACGCCTACTTCAACCACGCGACTTTTGGCAGTCGCCCATGCGACCGAAATCTGCCGGATGTAAACAGCTCAACTGTGGGAGGGGGCTTGCTCCCGATAGCGGAGTGTCAGTCAACTGATTTATTTAGCTGATCCACCGTCATCGGGAGCAAGCCCCCTCCCACGTTCAGACCGAGGCGTGTCAGCCCAGACCTATTTCCACCACTCCAGCATTCAACCGCACCGGCCACACCCGCAAACGCTGATGCGGTGCTTCCAGGCATTGGCCGTCGTGCAAACGGTAATGCTGCTTGTAGATCGGTGCAGCCACCACCAGGTCGCCCTTGATGCTGCCGACCAGCCCACGACCAATCACATTCGCACCGGATTCCGGGTCGTGGTTGTCGATGGCGTACAGCGTCTGGTCCTGGGCGCCGGGCAGGTAGAACAGCGCGACTTGGGCGCCGTCCAGCCACACCACCACGCCGGAATTACTCACCAGGTCGGTCTCGTTGCACACGCTTTTCCAGGTGGCAAGGTTGCGCTGCGTGTTGGACTGGCTCATCAGGCAAGCTCCTCGGTGACGGGAATCAGGTTGAGTTCGGCGGCCATGATCGGCCGACGCTGGCCGCGTTCCTGGACAAAGTGGATGTCCGGGTCGGGGCGTTTGTCGTTGACGAAGGTGCGGAAGCGCTTGAGTTTTTCCGGGTCCTTGAGGGCGTTGGCCCACTCGCATTCATAGCGGTCGACCACCAGTTGCATCTGCGCTTCAAGCTCGGCGCCCAGGCCCAGGCTGTCGTGCAGGATCACGTCCTTGAGAAAATCCAGGCCGCCTTCCAGGCTTTCGCGCCAGACCGAGGTGCGTTGCAACTTGTCGGCGGTGCGGATGTAGAACATCAGGAAGCGGTCGATGTACTGGATCAGCGTGGCGTCATCCAGGTCGGTGGCGAACAGTTCGGCGTGGCGTGGGCGCATACCGCCGTTGCCGGCGATGTAGAGATTCCAGCCCTTCTCGGTGGCGATCACGCCCACGTCCTTGCTCTGCGCCTCGGCGCATTCGCGGGTGCAGCCGGACACCGCGAACTTGAGCTTGTGTGGCGAACGCAGGCCCTTGTAGCGGTCCTCGATCAGCAGCGCCATTTTCACGCTGTCCTGCACACCGTAGCGGCACCAGGTGCTGCCCACGCAGGACTTCACCGTGCGCGTGGACTTGCCGTAGGCGTGGCCGGTTTCAAACCCGGCCGCGATCAGCTCGGCCCAGATGTCCGGCAGCTCGTGCAGTTGCGCACCGAACAGGTCAATACGCTGGCCGCCGGTGATCTTGGTGTAGAGGTCGTACTTCTTCGCCACTTCGCCAATCACGATCAGTTTGTCGGCAGTGATCTCGCCGCCCGGAATACGCGGCACCACCGAGTAGGTGCCGTTCTTCTGCATGTTGGCCATGAAGGTATCGTTGGTGTCCTGCAACGGCACCAGGGATGCGTCCATGATCGGCTGGTTCCAGCACGAGGCCAGGATCGACCCCACCGCCGGTTTGCACACATCGCAACCGGTGTGGCCACGGCCGTGTTTGGCCAGCAGTTCTTCGAAGGTGGTCACCCCTTCCACGCGCACCAGGGCATACAACTCCTGGCGGGTATAGGCGAAATGTTCGCACAGGCTCTTGTCGACGCTGACCCCACGGACAATCAGCTCGTGCTCGAACACCTGCTTGAGCAACCCGGCGCAGCCACCGCAACCGGTGCAGGCCTTGGTCTGCGATTTGAGCAGGCCGAGGTCGCTGCAACCGGCGTCGATGGCCGAGCAGATCGCACCCTTGTTGACGTTGTGGCACGAGCACACCGTGGCCGAGTCCGGCAAGGCGCCTGGGCCGAGGGTCGGTGCGCCGCTGGACGATGGCAGGATCAGGCTGGCCGGTTCGGCCGGCAGCGCGATGCTGTTCTGCATGTATTGCAGCAAGGTGTCGTAGTAGCTGTTGTCGCCGACCAGCACCGCGCCGATCACGTGTTTGCCGCTCGCATCCACCACCAGGCGCCGATAGCTGGCGGTCGCCTCGTCGATGAACTGGTAGCTGCGCGCACCCGGTGTATGGGCGTGGGCGTCGCCGATGGAGCCCACGTCCACGCCCAGCAGCTTGAGCTTGGTGGACATGTCGGCGCCGACAAACGGCTCAGCGGTGTGCTCGCACAACAGCGCGGCGACGCCACGGGCCATCTGGTAACCCGGCGCAACCAAGCCGAACAGACTGCCGTTCCAGGAGGCACATTCGCCAATCGCGTAGATATGCGGGTCGCAGCTCAAGCACTCGTCGTTGATCACCACGCCGCCGCGCGGGCCAATGTCCAGGCCGGCCTGGCGGGCCAGGGCGTCCTGGGCGCGGATACCGGCGGAGAACACGATCAGGTCGGTTTCAAGGAATTCGTCATTGGCAAAGTTCATGCGGTAGCGGTACTGCTCGCCGGCACTGATCGATTGAGTGGCGCGGGACAGATGCACACCGACGCCCAGCCGCTCGATCTGGGCCTTGAGCGCCAGACCGCCAAAATCGTCCAGCTGCACCGGCATCAGGCGCGGTGCGAACTCCACCACATGGGCTTCCAGGCCCAGGCTTTTCAGGGCGTTGGCGGCTTCCAGGCCGAGCAGGCCACCGCCCACCACCACACCACGGCGCGCATTGGCGGCAGCGGTGCGAATGGCGTCGAGGTCTTCAAGGGTGCGATACACCAGCCGCGAGTCGCCTTCAGCGCCCTCGATCGGCGGCACGAACGGATAGGAACCGGTGGCCAGCACCAGCTTGTCGTAGCCCACGCAGCCCTGGGCGGTGATCACTTCACAGCGTTCGCGGTCGATCTCCAGCACCGGTACACCCAGGTGCAGGGTGACACCCGGCGTCTGGTACAACGCGGCGTCGGACAACGCCAGCGACTCGGCATCGCGGCCGGTGAAGTATTCGGACAGATGCACGCGGTCATAGGCACGCATCGGCTCTTCGCTGAACACGTGCAGCCGGTAGTGATCCAACGCGCCGCGTTCGATCAGTTGCTCCACGCAATGGTGGCCGACCATGCCATTGCCGACGACGATCAGGGTTTTCATCTGTTTGTTCATATCAAGCACCCGACAACGTTCATCACGGTTTAAAAAGCAAAAAAAAACGCCTGAAACCTTACGGTTCCAGGCGTCTTTGCCTGTTCTTATGCGGGATCGGATCGGCGACTGCGCCGGATCTACCGCTTTATGCCCCTGTTGTCGATCGTCGTTGACCGAGGTGGGTTGAGGGGGAGCTTGCAGGGTCTGTGCCAATTGGCCGCAAGCGAGCACTCACGGCGGCGACAGGCAATCAACTGCACAATGCACACCCAATTTCGCCTCCAACTGGTGCGCCTTGCTTCAAAAAAGCGCACGTTCAAAGGATCACAAATGCTTCTATGGTGAGGGGGACTGTTGTGGCGAGCGGGCTTGCCCCGCGTTGGGTGGCGAAGCCGCCCCATTACTGCCACTGCTTGCTTCCTGTAAGGACTGAGGTGCCTGGGTTTGGGGCTGCTGCGCAGCCCAACGCGGGGCAAGCCCGCTCGCCACAATTAACCTGTGCTTAAGAAATTGGCGCGTGACTTGCTAGGAACACATACAGAGCAGTCAACGCTGATTGCCCATTCACGACAAAGGCGCCGTGCAATCCCCGTTTCCAACGGAGGGTTGCAGGGCGCTTTTTTGTTGGCGGGCAGAAAAAGTTTCGAGGGTTACGGATGGCAAACCAAAGCGTACGCAGTGTGTGTCCCTATTGTGGTGTGGGCTGCGGCATCATCATGCAGGTCGAGCACAACAAGGTGGTCAAGGTCATCGGCGACAAGGCCCACCCCACCAACTTCGGCCGCCTGTGCACCAAAGGCACCACCTGCGGGCAGGCCATCGCCGAGTCCGGGCGGATGGAGAACGCCTACCTGCGCGAGAAGCGTGACCACGACCCGGTGCGCATCGCCATGGACACCGCAATCAGCGAAACCGCCGGGCGCCTGCGCGGCATCCTCGACAGCCACGGGCCGGATGCCTTGTCCTTTTATGTGTCCGGGCAAATGTCCCTGGAAGCCCAGTACCTGATCAATAAGTTGGCCAAGGGCTTTGTGCGCACCAACAACGTCGAGTCCAACTCGCGGCTGTGCATGGCCAGCGCCGGCAGCGGCTACAAGCTGTCCCTCGGTTCCGACGGGCCGCCGGGCTCCTATGAAGACTTCGACCGCGCCGACCTGTTCTTCGTGATCGGCGCCAATATGGCCGACTGTCACCCGATCCTGTTCCTGCGCATGATGGACCGGGTCAAGGCCGGGGCGAAGCTGATCGTGGTCGACCCACGGCGCAGCGCCACGGCGGACAAGGCCGGCCTGTACCTGCCGATCAAACCCGGCACCGACCTCGCCCTGCTCAATGGCCTGTTGCACCTGCTGGTCAAGAAAGGCCACACCGACCCGGCCTTTATTGCCGCGTTCACCGAGGGCTGGGAGGCCATGCCCGGCTTCCTCGAGGACTACCCGCCGCACACCGTCGCCGACATCACCGGCCTGGCCGAAGCGGATATCCGCCAGGCCGCCGACTGGATCGGCCAAGCCGCCGAGTGGATGAGCTGCTGGACCATGGGCCTCAACCAAAGCACCCACGGCACCTGGAACACCAACGCCCTGTGCAACCTGCACCTGGCCACCGGCGCCATCTGCCGCCCCGGCAGCGGGCCGTTTTCCCTCACCGGCCAACCCAATGCCATGGGCGGCCGTGAGATGGGCTACATGGGCCCTGGCCTGCCGGGGCAACGCTCGGTGCTGGTGGAGGCCGACCGCGCATTTATCGAAGACCTCTGGCAGATCCCCGCAGGCAGCCTGCCGCGCCAGGTTGGCAGCGGCACCGTGGCGCTGTTCGAGCAGATGAGTGCCGGGCAGATCAAGGCCTGCTGGATCATCTGCACCAACCCGGTGGCCAGCGCGCCCAATCGCCGCAAGGTCATCGAAGGCCTGCAAGCCGCCGAACTGGTGATCACCCAGGATGCCTTCCTCGACACCGAGACCAACCGCTACGCCGACATTCTGCTGCCCGGCGCGCTGTGGGCCGAGGCCGAAGGGGTGATGATCAACTCCGAACGCAACCTGACCCTGATGCAAAAAGCCGTCGAACCACCGGGCGAGACCTTGCCCGACTGGCAAATCATCGCCAGGGTGGCCTGCGAGATGGGCTTTGCCGAAGCCTTCACCTATGCCAGCGCCGCCGAGGTCTTCGACGAGATCAAGCGCGCCTGGAACCCCAAGACCGGCTATGACATTCGCGGCGCCAGCCATGAACGGCTGCGCGAGCAACCGCTGCAATGGCCCTGCTCTTCAGACGCGGGCGCGGACCGCAACCCGATCCGCTACCTGGATACAGGCACGCTCAGATTCGCCACCGAAAACGGCAAGGGCCAGTTCCTGGCACGCCCGCATAGGCCGCCGGCAGAGATGCCCGACGCAGCCTTCCCTTTCGTGCTCAACACCGGCCGTTTGCAGCACCAGTGGCACACCCTGACCAAGACCGGCAAGGTCGCCACGCTGAACAAACTCAACCCCGGCCCCTTCGTCGAACTGCACCCCGAAGACGCCGCCAGCCTGGGCATCAAGGACAAGGACCGCGTGGAGGTGCGCTCCCAACGCGGGCGTGCCGTACTGCCTGCGGTGGTCACCGACCGCGTGCGCCCGGGCAACTGTTTTGCGCCTTTCCACTGGAATGATGTATTTGGCGAAAACCTGGCGATCAACGCGGTGACCAACGACGCGGTCGATCCGATTTCCCTGCAACCCGAGTTCAAGTTCTGTGCCGTGGCCCTGGCCCGGGTCGAGTTGATCGATCACCAGTTTCTCGATAGACCGGCCACGAATGACCTTTCCCCCTTAGCAGAGGACCTCGCCATGTCGCGCCTCGACGCCTTCGCCGATATCGCCGGCCTCCGTAACGTGCCAGCGCCGCCACTGAGCGACAGCGAGCGTACTTACCTCGCAGGTTTCCTCAGCGGTCTGCGCTCCGACGCCGGGCGCCAGGCCGCCGGTGTACCGGTGATGCCAAGCAATGCGCCGCTGGCCAAGGACACCCGACTGTGGCTGGACGGTTTGCTCGGCGGGCTGTTCAGCCGTGCAGAAGCCAGCGCCGTCGCAGCACCGCCCTCCCCGGCCGTCACCCTGTTATGGGCCTCGCAGACCGGTAACGCTGAAGCCCTGGCCGAGCGATTCGCCAAGCGCCTGCGCGACGCCGGTATCAGCGTGGAACTCAGCGCGATGGCGGACTTCCCGCCCAGCAAACTGGCGAGCACGCAAAACCTGGCGCTGATCAGCAGCACCTTCGGCGACGGCGACCCGCCCGACAATGGCGAAGGTTTCTGGCACAGCCTCAGCACCGCCGAGATCCGCCTGGAGTCGCTGCGCTTTGCGGTACTGGCCCTGGGCGATCCGAATTACGACCAGTTCTGCAAGCACGGCAAACGCCTTGACCAGCGCCTGCTGGAGCTGGGCGCGACCCGCCTGCTGGAGCGCGTGGATTGCGACACCGAATTCGAAGAACGCGCCTATGCCTGGCTGGCACAGCTGCAACAGACCCTCAACCCGGCCAAGCCCGCGACGCTCGCCCCACCCGCCACCCCGGCGGGCAAAACCAAGCTGCATGGCTCACGGCTGCTGCTCAACCGGCACCTGAACCCGCAGAGCACCCACAAGGAAACCCGCCAGTTCGCTCTGGACCTGACCGACTCCGGGCTGAGCTATGAAGCCGGTGATGCCCTGGGAGTGATGCCGCGCAACTGCCCGGAACTGGTCAGCGAACTGCTCGACCTGACGCGCCTGGATGCCAGTGCCTGCGTGAACATCGACACCTTCGGCGATGTACCGCTGCACCAGGCATTGACCCAGCGTTTCGAAATCGCCCGGCCCAGCAGCGACACCTTGGCCTTTATCGCCGAGCGCAGTGCCAACCCAGGCCTTAAACGCCTGCTGAGCCCTGAGCACAAGGCCCAACTGCAGGATTGGCTGTGGGGCCGGCAACTGGTGGATGTGCTGCACGAGTACCCCATCGATTGCTCGGCGGACGAACTGCTCGGCACCCTCAAGCGCCTGCAACCACGTTTGTATTCAATCGCCTCCAGCGCCAAAGCCTACCCGCAGGAAGTGCACCTCACCGTGGCTGCCGTGCGCTATGGCAAGCGCAAGGGCGTGTCCTCGACCTTCCTCGCCGACCGCGCCGCAGACAGTGAGGTGCCGTTGTTCGTGCAGCCGTCCAAACACTTCCGCACACCCGCCGACGGCGCTGTGCCGATGATCATGATCGGCCCTGGCACCGGCGTGGCGCCATTTCGCGCGTTTTTGCAGGAGCGTCGGGCTCTGGGGCATCAGGGCCGCAACTGGCTGTTCTTTGGCGAGCAACACGCGGCCAGCGACTTCTACTACCAGGATGAACTGCAATCCATGCAGCGCGACGGCCTGCTCACCCACCTGAGCCTGGCGTTCTCCCGCGACCAGGCGCAAAAGATCTACGTACAGGACCGCATCCGCGAACAAGGTGCCGAGCTGTGGCGCTGGCTGCAGGACGGCGCGCAGCTGTATATCTGCGGGGATGCCAGCCACATGGCCAAGGACGTCGACCAGGCGTTGCGCCAGGTCGCGCAAACCCACGGCGGGCTTGGCGTTGAGGGCGCGATGGAGTACTGGCGCCAGTTGAGCGAACAGAAGCGTTACCTGCGTGATGTCTACTGATTGGATACAGAACAATAAGCACTTTGTATTGTGTACAAAAAACCCTAAAGATTTACCAGCATGGGGCCGAAACAGCGGTGATAGCAAATCGCCGCGCTGTTTTTCCTGAGCCGACGATTTGACCACCCTCTGCGCTGATGGTCGTCTCGATGAAAATAAAAAATAAGCTGGTGCTGGCATTTGTCTCTGTAGCGTTTATTCCGGTAAGCCTGGTGGCCGTGATCTCCGTGATGAACACACGGACCCAGGCGGTGGATCAGTTTATCGACGGCAGCACCCGGGAAATCCGCCAGATCGATGGCAATATTCGCCAGTTCTTCGACGGCACGCTGCAGAACGTCGATCAAATGGCGACCGATCCTGTATACACCTCCGTGGACACGCTGAAGAACTACCAGCCCGCCGACGCCGCCAGCCAGCCGATGCCGGCGATGGCGCAAGACGTGATCAACCGCTTTGCACGCTTTGGCGCCACGCACCCGGCCGCCGCCATCCTGTCCATCGGCCTGGAAGACGGTACCTACGTCAAATGGCCGGATGATCCGCAACTGGCCAAGTACGACCCACGCACACGCCCCTGGTACAAGGCCGCGATGGCCAGCCCCGGCAAGACCGTGCGCACGCCGGCTTACTACTACGACAAAGACGATGTGGCGCTGGTGGGCACTGCCCGGGCGTTGCTGGATAGCGCCGGCAAAGCCAAGGGCGTGTTCGTGGTCAGCGTGTCGCTGAAGAACCTCACCGAGCTGGTCAAGAGCATCAAGCTCGGCGAAAGCGGCTACGTGATGCTGATCGAAGACGGCGTGGTGCTGGTCGACCCGCGCGACGCCGCCCACAGCTTCAAGCCGCTCAAGGACCTGGGTGCCGCCTATGCGCACCTGGCCGAGACCTCCCAGGGCTCTACCGAAGTGGAAATCAACGGCGTGCGCTACATGGCCAACGTATGGACCTCCCCCGGCCTGGGCTGGCGCTATATCGGCCTGATCGAACACCGCGAAGTCATGGCCGAAGCCACGCGCATGACCTACCTCACCGCCATCATCGTCGGCGTGCTGGTGCTGATCTTCGGCGTGCTCGCCGCGGCGTTTTCCAAAGTGATCGTCAAGCCTATCGGCCAGGTCAGCAGCGGTTTGCAGTCGATTGCCGAGGGTGAAGGCGACCTGCGCCACGCACTGCAGGTGCAGGGCAAGGATGAAACCGCCGAACTCGCCGGCTGGTTCAACAAGTTCCTCGCCGCCATCCGCCAATTGATCCAGCACATCGGCGCGGCCTCGGCCAATTTGCACAACGCCTCCAAGGTCAACAGCGAAGTGGCGCACAACATGAACGAAGCCGCCGGGCGCCAGCGCGAGGCGGTGGAACTGGTGTCCACCGCATTCAACGAAATGGTCGCCACCGCCAACGAAGTCGCGCGCTCCTGCAGCAGTGCGGCAGAGTCGGCGGAGAACGGCCATCGCCGCGTGGCCGAGGGCAAACAACAGATCGAAGTCACCACCGATAACGTCAACCGCCTGGGCCGCCGCTTGACCGAGTCGTCCGACGCCATGGTTGAGCTGGAGGCCGGCAGCCGCAGCATCAACCAGATTATCGGCACCATCCGCGCGATTGCCGAACAGACCAACCTGCTGGCACTCAACGCCGCCATCGAGGCCGCCCGTGCCGGCGACCAGGGCCGTGGTTTTGCCGTGGTCGCCGACGAGGTGCGCGCGTTGGCCAAACGCACCTCCGACTCCACCGGCGAGATCGAGCACCTGCTCGGCACCCTGGAAAACAAGACCCAGGAAGTCACGCAAAAAATGGGCAGTTGCCTCGACCTGTCACGGGCCAGTGTGTCGTCCATCGAAAGCGCGCGGGACAGCTTTGAAGGCATCCAGCTGTCGGTCAACGAGATCCGCGACCAGAACCTGCAAATCTCCGCCGCCGCCGAGGAACAACACAGCGTGGCCGAAGAGATCAACCGGCATATCCAGCAGATCTACGACGAAGCGCGGCTGGTGGAAAGCCTGGCCAACTCGGCGCAGGACGATTCGGGGCGCCTGTCGAATCTGTCGGATGAGTTGAATGGCCTGGTGGGGCGCTTCAAGTCCTGATGATTGTCGCCATCTGATACCCATGCTCTGATAGGCGCAGACGGCCTCCCCAGCAACCGTCGAGCCTCGCCAGGGCTCGACAGCTACGCAGTGGCTGCGGGTGAAGCCATCCAGTCCAGAAAAGCTCGAAGCCGCGTGGTGAAGTTTTCCATCGTGGCGCCAGGGTTCCTGGCCTCAAAGAGAAAGAATGCAATGTGAGTGACCCGCTGCGGATACCCCCGGACGAACATCGCCACATGCTCTTCGAGGGTCTGCGGCCATGTCGACGCCTCTTTCGAGCGCAGTACATGAGTGGACCTGATCAGCTTGCGTGAAGCTTCGCGCTGCAAGCGAAGCCGCTGCGTCTCGGTATCGGCGCACGCGATGCGCGTGAGGTAGGTGCTCAATACGGCATGGAAATCGCCATTTACCGCCAGCGCGATGTCACGGGACGGCCGAAACCGCTCGAAACGCACTGATAGATCTTCGCCCCACACACAGCGGCACTGGTGCTTGAGCCAGAAGCCCCAACTGTTGCGATTTTCAGCCGCCAGCACCTGCGCACGGTGGCCGATATCGAAATCTATCTTGGTGACATGGGGATGCCGCTTCTCCAGTGCACAGCGGACGTCCTCCAGTTGCGCCAATAGATCCGTCGTTGCCGGCTCGCGTAGTATCAGGGTGAGGTCGAGGTCGGAAACACCCGCAGTGGCGTCGCCCCTTGCGACACTGCCATAGAGATAGATGCCGTCCAGGCCCAGATATTCCTGGGAAAGCGAAGCGCATACCTCCGTCAGCAATGGCTGGTATTCACGCTGCACGGGGGTGTCGGCGACGGTGAGGATAAATCCGTCCGCGTCGATGCCTGTAGAAAGGGTATTCATGGGCGATGCACCTCAATCACCAGCCCCTCCTCCTCACTCGGCACGCAGAAATGCTGGGTGATCAGCTCAAACTCGGCATCGGTCGCCGCAAAATCGTGGTCGCCCCGGGCATTGCGCGCATGCAGCCTTGCGCGGCAGGTGGCGTCGTCCAGTTCGAGGTAATGCAGGCGGTGCGGCACCTCGGCGGCTTGCGCCAGCCCCAGCAGCCATTCGCGATTGGCCAGGGTGTTGGCCGGAAAATCCAGCACCACGTTGACGCCGGATTCAAGCAGGCTGACCACCAGCGGCCCCACCACCCCGCGAATCCGCTGGGCACAGCGCAGGTAGTCGGCGATCGAGAGGATTTCACCGGCGTACAACTGGGCGAGCCAGGTGTCTTCGCTGAGCAGGATGGCTGCGTGTTCGGCCACCAGGGTCTTGGCCAGTGTTGACTTGCCCGAGGCGATCTTGCCGCACAGCAGGTGCAGGGTTGGCATGGGGACAGCTCCTTATGTCAGGCCTTGAGCATGCCAGCTTTCCGGCTGACGCTTAATATTTCGACACGAATTATGCTGAACTATCTGACACGTAAGGCGTTCATTTCCTATGCGCAGCCCCGACCAGGGGCGTTGTACAACAAGGAGCCGCCTTACCATGACAACCCTTCCCGCCTACCGATACACGCCGGGGCCGCTGCATGCGACCTTGCTGGCCGGCACCGTGCCGCTGTTTCTTGGTGCCTTGCTCAGCGACATTGCCTACACCCAAACCTACCAGATTCAATGGGCCAACTTTGCGTCCTGGTTGATTGCCGGTGCTCTGGTTTTCTGTGGGCTCGCGTTCCTGTTTGCGCTGGTCAACCTGCTTCGCGCCGAGCGCAAGGCGGGGCAACCCACGCGGTATGTCCTGCTGCTGTTAGCCACCTGGGTATTAGGGCTGGTCAATGCCTTTCAACATGCCAAGGATGCCTACGCCTCAATGCCTGCCGGGCTGATCATGTCGGCCATCGTCTTGCTGCTGACACTGGCGGCCACCTGGACCGGCCTGCGCTCAGGAGGTGCCAAATGAAAACGTCCCACACACTGAGCGTATTGAGCGCCGCGCTGTTGCTGAGCGCCTGCGGCGGCGAAGGTGACAAGACCCAGGCCCGTGGCCCCGACCCCAAGTTGCCGGAGCAGCAAAGCAGCCTGTTGCCGAGCATGAAGATCGCCGAGCCCACCCCGTGGGGCGATCAGAAACCCAAGGTGCCCGAAGGCTACAGCGTCACGGCCATCGCCACCGACCTCGCCATCCCGCGCCAGACCCTGGTGCTGCCCAACGGCGACATCCTCATCGCCGAAGGCCGTGGCGGCAGCGCAGCCAAGCTCAAGCCCAAGGATGTGATCGCCAGCCTGATCAAGGCCGAAGGCAACACCAAGGTCAAGGGCGGCAACCGCCTGACACTGCTGCGCGATGCCGACGGTGACGGCACCTACGAGTTGAAGACGGTGTTCGCCGATAACCTCAACGCGCCTTACGGCCTGGCGTTTGCCGACGGCAAGCTCTACGTGGCCAACCAGGATGCGCTGGTGCGTTTCGACTACACCGATGGCCAGACCAAGGCCAGCGGCGCGCCGGTGAAAGTCACCGACCTGCCCGCGCAGATTAACCATCACTGGACCAAATCCCTGGCGGTGAGTGCCGATGGGCGCCAGCTCTACGTCGGTATCGGCTCCAACAGCAACGTCACCGAACGTGGCATGGAAGTGGAAATCGACCGCGCGATGGTCTGGCAGATCGACGCTGCGACCGGCGCGCACAAACCCTATGCCACTGGCCTGCGCAACCCCACGGCGCTGACCATTCAACCCGACTCCGGGCAACTGTGGACGGTGGTCAACGAACGCGACGAACTGGGTCCCGACCTGGTGCCCGACTACCTGACCTCGGTGAAAGAAGGCGCGTTCTACGGCTGGCCCTACAGCTATTGGGGCCAGAACGTCGACCCGCGCGCGCAACCGCAGAACCCGGCCAAAGTCGCCGCCGCGATCAAGCCGGATTACAGCCTCGGTTCCCACGTGGCCGCACTCGGCGTGGATTTCTCCATCCCGGCCATGGGCGAGCAATTTGCCGACGGCGTATTCGTCGGCGAGCACGGCAGCTGGAACCGCGACAATCCTGTGGGCTACAAGGTGATCTTCGTGCCGTTCAGCAATGGCAAGCCATCCGGTGAGCCGATAGATTTCGCCAGCGGTTTTCGCGGTGACGACGGCAAGACCCGTGGGCGCCCGGTGGGGGTGACGGTCGACCCGAAAGGCGCGCTGATCATCGCCGATGACCTGGCCAATACCGTGTGGCGGGTGACGCGGAACCCATAGCGGCACATGACAGGGGCGGTGTCGCCCCTGTCAGCCCTCATCCTGCAATTGCACCTCCAGCCAGTCGAGCAATGCCGTGATCTCGGCTCGACTGCCTCCTCCCTGCTGCCTATACACCGAAATGGCCTCCGGCAAATGCACGCTCTCGGTACAGGGCCTGACCAGCGCCCCCGTTTCAATCAACTTGGTCGCGGTACGCCGCCAGCCCATGGCAACACCGTGCCCCTCCACCGCAGCCTGCAACATCAGCGGGTAACTGTCGAAGGTGACTCCACGCGTATCCCCGGCCACGGCCTGGCCGAATACCTGCAACCAGCGGTCCCACTCCATCAAGTGCGGAGGATGGGAGCTGTGGTGCAACAAGGTGCACGCCTGCAACCCCGCGAGCGATAGTGGTTTTTTCGTGCGCAGGTAGGCAGGGCTGCACACCGGGAACACTTCGTCAGCCGCGGTGAACATCAGCGGATGGGCGCCACTGGCGCGCCCGGTACTTTGCAAGGCCACGTCGAAATGGTCGGTGAACTCGGTCAGGGGACGGGTGGAGGTCACCACCTGGATTTCGATATGCGGGTATTGCTGGTGGAACGTCGACAGGCGCGGCATCAGCCAATAAAACGCTTCGCACAACTGGCACAGCAGCACCACGCGATGACTGTGCGGTGACACCCGCAGGCTGGCGGCACTTTCACTGATGCTGCGCAGCGCCTCGCCGACCACCCTGCCCAGTTCCCGCCCCTCTTGGGTCAGGAACACCGCTCGGTTGCGCCGACTGAAAAGCTTCACGCCCAGGTTGTCTTCCAGCCCGCGAATCTGGCGGCTGATGGCGGCCTGGGTGATGTGCAGCTCATCGGCAGCCTTGGAGAAACTGCCCAGGCGTGCCGCCGCTTCAAACGGCAACAGACTGGCCAGGGGCGGTAGGGTCTTGCCGAGCGTATTCATAATCTGAGGTTATACATTCAGGGCCGAGAACTCGTTTGTAGCACACCCACCCGACTGGGCACCATGGATCCATTACCTGAATGGATGCCCCACATGAACGCTGCACAGACCTCCATTGCCGTCGGCGTACTGCTCGCGGTTGTTGCGACATTGGGCTGGGCGTTGAACTTCATCACGCCCTACGTCACCGGCGACTACAGCCTCTATGACTTGATGGCCGTACGATTTCTGGTCGCCGGCATATTGGGTGTCATGGGGGTGATCCTATGCCGGGCACAGTTGCACATGCTCGGGCCCGGCCAGCGATGCCTCGCCGCAGCGCTCGGGGCGTTGGGGTGCCTGGGCTACGGCGTGTGCATCGCCGCAGGCGTGATGTTCGGCGGGCCGGTCATGACCCCGGCGTTTGTCGGCACGGTGCCGGTGTTGTTGGCCCTGGTGGGTAACGCCAGCACCAGGACCGTGCCGTGGCGCCGGCTGGCAGCCCCCTTGTCATGCCTGACGGTGGGCCTCTTGCTGTCGAACATCAGCAGCGTTCATCAACCTTCATTGGATACAAACGCCTGGTGGGCGGGGCTCTTTTTTTCCCTGAGTGCAGTTGTTCTCTGGTTGTGGTTCAGCGTGATCAACCAACGGCAACTGACACACCTTGCGGCGCAGGCAACCGGCCTTTGGACCGCACTGATGATGGTGGGCAGCGGTGTCGCCACCCTGTGCCTGCTGCCGTTCATCCATGAGCTTGGCGTGTTCAAGCTGCCGACGCTCGGCTTCGGCCTTTCCCAGGCAGGCCCGCTCTATGCCTGGAGCCTGGTGATCGCGGTGATGTCCACCATGGTCGGCGCCTGGGCCTGGAACGCCGCGACCCGACGCCTGCCAATGGTGCTCAGCGGCCAATTGATCGCCCTCGAATCACTCTTCGCCACCCTGCTCGGCCTGGGGTTCCACGGGCGCTGGCCCACGCTCATGGAAGCCGCGGGCCTGGGCGCGGTGCTGATCGGCGTGGTCATGGCGATTCGGATCATATTGACGAGCCCTCGGGCGACGGCCTGCCCGCCCCCCAACAGCAGCAACTGACCGACGGAAGAGGAGCCCACCTTGAGTTTCGGCCAGCAATTGGTCAGCCAGACCTGGGCACGCGCGTTGTAGAAAAGGCGCTTGAAGGAATGGGTCTCGACACAACGTTATGGGTGATTCGACGGACCTGTGGCGAGCGGGCTTGTCCCGCGTTGGGCTGCGCAGCAGCCCCTAAACCAGGCGCAGCGGAGTGTCTGATGCACCGCATTCGTCTTTATTAGGGGCGCTTCGCACCCCAACGCGGGACAAGCCCGCTCGCCACAGAGGTAGTGAGGTCTGGGTTTACAGGTCAGTGATTTCCTTGTGGCGCGGCACCAGCGTCTTCATCACGCTCCAGGCCACCAGGTACGCCAGCGCGCAGATCGCGAACATGATCATGTAGCCGGTGTGAATGTCATTGATGGACTTGTAGTAGTCGAACACCCAGCCGCCGATCTTGGTCATCACCACGCCGCCGATACCGCCGGCCATGCCGCCAATGCCGACCACCGAGGCCACGGTTTTCTGCGGGAACATGTCGGACACGGTGGTGAAGATGTTGCACGACCACGCCTGGTGCGCCGAGGCACCCACGCCGATCAGCAATACCGGCACCCAGAAGCTGATGTAGCCCAACGGCTGCGCCAGCAACACCACCAACGGGAACAGCGCGATCACCAGCATGGCTTTCATGCGGCCGTCATAGGGTGCGTCGCCACGGGCCATGAAGTAGCTGGGGAACCAGCCGCCGCCGATGCTGCCGACCATGGTCATGCTGTACAGCACGGCCAGGGGCATGACGATATCGGCGCCTTTCATGCCGTATTGCGCCGACAGGTAGGTGGGCAGCCAGAACAGGAAGAACCACCACACGCCGTCAGTCATGAACTTGCCAAAGGCAAACGCCCAGGTCTGGCGGTAGGTGAGCAACTTGAACCACGAGACTTTCTTCGCCGCCGCACCTGCGGGGGCCGCAGTCAACGGCTGCGCGCTCTGGTCGCTGCGGATATAGGCCAGCTCTTCGGCCGACAGGCGTTTTTGCTGCTCCGGCTTTTCATACACCGCCGCCCACACCGCCACCCACACAAAGCCCAGCATGCCGATGACCATAAAGGCCGCTTCCCAGCCCCACATCCCGGCGATCAGTGGCACACAGATCGGCGCCAGGATCGCGCCGACGTTGGCGCCGGAGTTGAAGATCCCGGTGGCCAGCGAGCGTTCTTTCTTGGGGAAATACTCGGCGGTGGCCTTGATCGCAATCGGGAAGTTACCCGCCTCGCCAATCGCCAGCACCGCACGGGACAACATGAAGCCGGCGATGGACACCGGGATCACCGCCAGGCCGATCGCACCGCTGAGCGCGGCGATGCCCTCGCCCATCGGCACCGAGAACGCATGCATGATGGCGCCGGTAGACCAGATCGCAATCGCGATCACGTAGGCGGCCTTGGTGCCGATCTTGTCGACAAACCGACCGGCGAAGAGCATGGAAATCGCATACACAAACTGGAACACCGCCGCGATATTGGCGTAATCGGTGTTGCTCCAGCCAAATTGCGTCGACAACTGCGGCGCGAGCAGGCTGAGCACCTGACGGTCGAGGTAGTTGACGGTGGTCGCGAAAAACAACATCGCGCAGATGGTCCAGCGATAGCTGCCTACCGCTTGGCCAACGCGCTGGGCGTTGATGGGCTCGATCAAGTTCATGGCATCACTTTTTATTTTTGTTAGGTAGGACATATGTAACGTCATATGTCGTCGTACAACTGTGGCTTTTATATCGGGCTACCTACCCGCTGTCAATGTGAAAAGTTACGGCTTTTGCAGGCTATCCGACGGATGTGAAAAGTGTCAGGTGCGGCTAGGTTGTAGGACGACAAACGCGCATGACCCGGCTCGGCGCTTTGCCGGGCACATCATCGAGTACACCGAACGGCTGCATGCCGACCTTCTCCAGCACGCGGATCGACGCCGCGTGGTCAGGGCGCACCAGGCCGAACACTTCCGGCAATCCGAGGGTGTCAAACGCCAGCGCCAGGGCATCGCGTGCCAACTCAGTGGCGTAGCCCTGCCCCCAGGCCTCCACCGCGAAGCGGTAGCCCAGGTTGATGCGCGGTTGCGTGAGGTAGTTGAGCGGCGCAATACCGCCGAAGCCGATGATGCAGTCCGGGGCTTGCTGATGGGCAATTGCCCACCAGCCATAGCCGTGGGTGGCCCACTGTGCGATCCACTGGTCGAGCAAGCGCTGGGCAGCGGACAGACTGGGCATGGGGCCCGAGGGATTGAAGAGGTTGGTCTGCGGGTCGCCGAAGATCGCGAACAATCGCTGTACGTCACTCGGGAGTGGCTGACGGTAGATAAGACGCGAGGTGGTAGCCGGCATCGGGATCATTCCTCTTTAGAACTGTGGCAAGCCCGCTCGCCACAGGGTAGGTGCTCACCCCGAAAACCCAGGCGATTGCTGGCAAACTGCGCCCCAAGCAAAAAAACGCAAATAGTGGTGAATTATTTCATGTCCGCTTGTATCTGAACTGACAGAGCGGTGCCATTGCAACGATGGCACCTCCCCTGTTCTGTTTTAGAGTGGTCCGCATGAAATTACGTAAGAAAGGCGTCAAGCCCATCGGTTTGAAAGACATCACCATTGTTGACGATGCCAAGATGCGCAAGGCGATCACCGCCGCCGCACTGGGTAACGCCATGGAATGGTTCGACTTTGGTGTCTACGGGTTTGTCGCCTATGTATTGGGCAAGGTGTTCTTCCCCGACGCCTCCCCCAGCGTACAAATGATCGCGGCACTGGGGACCTTCTCCGTGCCGTTCCTGATTCGTCCCCTGGGCGGCCTGTTCTTCGGCGCGCTGGGCGATAAATACGGACGCCAGAAAGTCCTCGCCGCGACCATTGTGATCATGTCGCTGAGCACCTTCGCCATCGGCCTGATTCCCGGATACGCCTCCATCGGCATCTGGGCGCCGATCCTGTTGCTGCTGTGCAAAATGGCCCAAGGCTTCTCGGTGGGCGGTGAATACACCGGCGCCTCGATCTTCGTCGCCGAATATGCGCCGGACCGCAAGCGCGGCTTCCTCGGCAGTTGGCTGGACTTCGACTCCATCGCCGGTTTCGTGCTCGGTGCCGGCGTCGTGGTGCTGATCTCCAGCGTGCTGGGCGAAGCCGACTTCGAGGCCTGGGGCTGGCGCCTGCCGTTCTTCCTGGCCCTGCCCCTGGGCATGATCGGCCTCTACCTGCGCCATGCGCTGGAAGAAACCCCGGCGTTCCAACAGCATGTCGAAAAGCTCGAACAGGGAGACCGCGAAGGCCTGACCCATGGCCCGAAAGTGTCGTTCAAGGAGATCGCCACCAAGCACTGGCGCAGCCTGCTGACCTGCATCGGGATCGTCGCGGCCACCAACGTGACCTACTACATGCTGCTCACCTACATGCCCAGCTACCTGTCGCATAACCTGCACTACAAAGAAAACAGCGGCGTACTGATCATCATCGCGATCATGGTCGGCATGTTGTTCGTGCAGCCGTTCATCGGTTTTGTCAGCGACAAGATCGGCCGCAAGCCCTTCATCATCGCCGGCAGCATCGGCCTGCTGTTCCTGTCCATCCCGGCATTCATGCTGATCACCAGCGGCAAGATCGGCCTGATCTTCGCCGGCTTGCTGATCCTGGCCATCGTGCTTAACTTCTTCATCGGCGTCATGGCCTCCACACTGCCGGCGATGTTCCCCACGCACCTGCGCTACAGCGCGTTGGCCAGTGCGTTCAACGTTTCGGTACTGATCGCCGGTGTCACCCCCACCGTCGTGGCCTGGCTGGTGGAGAGCACCAACGACCTGTACATGCCCGCCTACTACCTGATGGTGTTTGCGGTGGTCGGCCTGATCACCGGCCTGACCATGAAGGAAACCGCCAACAAACCCCTGCGCGGCGCAGCACCGGCGGCGTCGGATATGGCCGAAGCGAAGGAATTGCTGCAGGAGCATCACGACAATATCGAGCAGAAAATCGAAGACATCGACGCCGAAATTGCCGAACTGGAAGCCAAGCGCCAGAACCTGGTGCAGCAGCATCCGCGTATCAATTAAGACCTGACCAAGCGTGGCGGCAAGGGCCGCCACGCCAGTGGAGTGTTCAACCATGCTTCCAAGCTTCACCGCCGCACACGCGTTACTCAGCGCCGACGAACGCGCTGCCATCGCCGAAATCGAAGCCACCACCAGCATCCTGCAATTGGTCACCCGCCTGACGGGCATGCGCTTTGCTGGCATCGCCAAGTTCACAGACCTGGAATGGATCGTCTGCTCGGTGCACGACACTGCCGACATGGGTATTCACGTCGATGACGTGCTCGACCTGGAAACCACCCTGTGCAGCGAGTTCTGTATCAACCCCCAGACCTTGTTCATCCCGCATGTCAGCGACAATGGCCGCTTCGCCTCACGCCCGGTGGTCAAGCAATACGCCATCGAGAGCTACGCCGGCGCGCCGATCTTCCTGCCTGACGGCCGCCTGTTCGGCGCACTGTGTGCGCTGGATTCCCGGGCAATGCTGTTTGACGACCCCAACCTGCCGGAAACCCTCAGCCTGTTTGCGCGGCTGATCGGCTGCATCTTCTACGCTAACTTGACGCCCGCGGATCAGTGACAGGCGCCTTGCCGCGCAGCGCGGCCATATCACGCTTGGGCGGCACGCCAAACAACCGGCTGTACTCGCGGCTGAACTGCGACGGGCTTTCATAGCCGACCTTGAACGCCGCGCTGGACACGTCCCGGTGCTCGTTCAACATCAAGCGCCGCGCCTCGTTGAGGCGCAGCCACTTCTGATACTGCAACGGGCTCATCGCCGTGAGTTGACGAAAGTGATGGTGAAAGGTCGCCGCGCTCATCTGCACGCGCGCGGCCAGTTCTTCCACGCGCAGAGGCACGTCGTAATTGAGCTTGAGCCAATCGATCGCCCGCGCAATCCGATAACCCTGCCCGTCCACGGAACAGATCTGGCGCAATCGGCCGGCCTGGTCGCTCTGCAACAGCCGGAAGTGAATCTCGCGCTGGATCAAGGGCGCGAGCACCGGTATCGCTTCGGGCTCATCAAGCAATTCAACCAGGCGCGCAAATGACGCGAGCATGGCGCCGGTCACGACACCAATCCCCACGCCTTTCATCACCGCCCGCTCCCGCGTTGGCGGCAACGCCCCCTGGGCGATCAGTTCGGCGAGGATGCGCAGGTCCAGCTTGAAGGTCAGGCCCAGGCACGGGCGAGTCGGGCTGGCCACCAGCACTTCAGAATTGGCCGGTATATCCAGCGACGTGACCAGGAATCGTGCCGTGTCATACGGGTACCCCTCGCCGCCGACCCACAACCGCTTCTCACCCTGGGCAACCAGCACGATGCTCGGCTCGACCATGCACACCACGGGTGTCGCGGGCTGCTCACGCCGATAAAAGCCCAGGCCGGGGATGGGCATGGGGTAGTCGCCGGGTAAGCAGACCCTTGAGCCGATGGCGTGGACCAGCGCGTCCAGGGGCGTTTGATTGATCTTCATAAAGGGCCCTTTTCTCTGATCGCTGGACTTTACCCCGACCGGCCCGCTTGCGTCCCCGGCAACCCGACAGACTCAGAGGATCAGGCAAGTAATCCAGTGGAACGCACTACAGAACCCTGGGCCACGCCGGGAAAATGTGCCGTCCCCCTTCTCAAGGATCCATCCATGAAAAGCCTCTTGCTCACCCTGAGTCTGCTGGTGATTTCGTTCTCTTCTCTGGGAGCCGACATGTCCAACGGTGCAAACAACTTCTACACAAGCGACAAGGTGACCGTCGAAAAAGTCACCTTCAACAATCAATACGGCATGCCGGTGGCGGGCAACCTGTTCGTGCCCAAACAGCTCGCCCCGGCCTCGAAAAATGCCGCGCTGATCGTCGGCCACCCGATGGGGGCCGTCAAAGAACAGAGCGCCAACCTCTACGCCACCAAAATGGCCGAACAGGGCTTTGTCACTTTGTCGCTGGACCTGTCGTTCTGGGGCGAAAGCGCAGGCCAGCCGCGCAATGCGGTGCTACCCGACCTCTACGCCGAAGACTTCAGCGCCGCCGTGGACTTCCTCGGCACCCGGCCGCTGGTCGATCGTGAGCGCATCGGCGTGATCGGCATCTGCGGCAGCGGCAGCTTTGCCATCGCGGCGGCCAAGATCGACCCACGCCTCAAGGCCATCGCCACGGTCAGCATGTACGACATGGGCGCCGCCAACCGCAACGGCCTCAAGCACGGCATGACAGCGGAGCAACGCCGGCAGGTGCTGGTGCAGGCGGCCAACCAGCGTTACGTGGAATTCCAGGGCGGCGAGACCCTATACACCAGCGGCACGCCGCTCAAGCTGACCGGCAACCCGATTGGCGATGAGTTTTTCGATTTCTACCGCACACCGCGAGGCGAAGTCACACCGGCCGGCGCCTCGCCGCAGACCACCACCATGCCCACGCTGACCAGCAACGTGAAGTTCATGAACTTCTACCCGTTCAACGACATCGAGACGATTTCGCCTCGCCCGCTGTTGCTGATTGCCGGTGCCGATGCGCACTCCCGCGAGTTCAGCGAAGACGCCTACAACCGGGCCGCCGAGCCCAAGGAGCTGGTGATCATCCCGAATGCCGGCCACGTGGACCTCTACGACCGGGTCAACCTGATCCCCTTCGCCAAGCTCACCAGCTTCTTTAAAAGCAACTTGAAGTAATCTCGATAAATCCTCACGCGCCCCGCTGGGGCATAGGCTTTGGTTCAACGCTGAACGCCCAGCAGATAGGGCTGTTGTGGCGAGCGGGCTTGTCCCGCGTTGGGGTGCGAAGCGCCCCTGATGAAGACGAATGCGGTGTATCAGACACTTCTCTGCGCCTGGTTTTGGGGCTGCTACGCAGCCCAACGCGGGGCAAGCCCGCTCGCCACAGGAAGCAGATGCAGGAGTGGAGCGAGTACGGCGACAGCGTTCCGGTGAAGCCGTTCTCCAGCGCGAATAACGCCCGCTGACAACCTAATTATTCGGCCTAGACAGCCGATACCCAGGCATACCCCTTACTTGCAGCGACGTCCTGCGGGAAATATGCCCAACTCTCTCGCCCCCATTGTGCGCAAGCTCTCCAATCGCACCAGCCTGTCGCTGGCACGTACATCGCTGTTCAATTTCGTGGCCTTGCTGGCCCTGGTCTTTGCGGCCGCCGCCTACTCCCTGGTTTACCTTGCGCACGAACTGGACCATTCCGAACAGGAAGAAAGCGCGTTCTATACCCGCAAAGCCGTGCAGTCCCTGGAAAAATCCCTGCGGGTGACCGTCAAGGACTACGCCTTCTGGAGCGATGCCTACACGCATCTGCACATGAAGGTGGACACCGATTGGGCCTACGCGCGTGGCAATGTCGGGGCCACGTTGTATCAGGACTTCGGTTTTCAAGGCCTGTTTGTGGTCGACGACGACAATCGCACGGTTTACTCGGTGATCCAGGGCGAGCTGCAAAACATCGAACTCTCGCAGTGGCTCGACCAACCCCTGGCCGAGATCATCGAGCAGGCGCGCGCAGGGGCTGAAAACGAAACACCGGTCACGGCCTTCATCAACGTACACGGCAGTCCCGCGCTGGTGGCCGCCGCCGCGATCACCCCCGGCACTGACCCCACGGTCGAGCCCGATGGCCGGCCAGCCTCGGTATTGATCTTCGTCGACGTCCTCAACAGCGCCAAACTGACGGCGATCGGCGATGAGTTCGGCGTGGGCAAGCTGCACATCGCCACACCCGACGATATCGGCAATACCCTGGTTTTCCCCCTGGGCGATAACGGCGCCGCCGGCAGCCTGCACTGGGAACCTGCGCGACCCGGCCTGCGCTTGATGAGCGTAGGCTTGCCGCTGCTGGGGCTGGCCGCGCTGCTGGTGTGCCTGATGACCTGGGTGATTCTGCGCCGCGCCACTGCCGCCGCCCTCGCCCTGGATGCCAGCCACACCTCACTGCTGGACAGCCAGAACGCCCTGGCCACCAGCGAAGCACGCTTTCGGGATGTGGTGGAGGCAAGTTCCGACTGGGTCTGGGAAATCGATGCCGATTGGCGTTTTACCTACCTGTCGGAACGCTTCGAAAACGTCACCGGCCTGGCCCGGCAAGCCTGGCTCGGGGCCGCGATGAGCGACCTGCTGGACACCGAAGCCGGCCTGCTGTCGCAATGGCTGAGCACCCCAGGTCGGCGCGTGGACGTCAGTGTGCAGTGCCGCTATATCGATGCCCAGGGACAGGAGCGCACCACCCGGCTGTCGGCGCGGGAAATGCCCTGCGGCGGGTTTCGCGGCACGGCCACCGACGTGACTGAAGAAGTCGAAGCACGTCGGCGCATCGAGTACCTGTCTCAACACGACGCCCTGACCGGGCTGCCCAACCGCACACGCCTGCAGGCGTTCCTGGAAGGCAAACTCAAGGCCCTGCCCAGCGCCGAGCAGCCGCTGGTGATGCTCAGCCTCGACCTGGACCGCTTCAAGCCGGTCAATGACCTGCTCGGCCACGCCGCCGGTGACCGGGTGCTCAATCAAGTGTCCGGCCGCCTGGCCGCCTGCGTGCGCCACGGTGACCTGGTGGCCCGTATCGGCGGCGATGAGTTTGTGCTGATCCTCAGCGATGCAGGCAGCCAGGAGGAAGTCGAAAGCCTGTGCCTGCGCTTGATCGAGTCCATCGAGCAGGCAATCAGAATCGACGAACAAGAGGTGTTTATCAGCGCCAGTATCGGCATTGCCATGGCGCCCACCGATGCCCGCGATGCCACCGAACTGCTGCGCTACGCCGATATCGCGCTGTATGAGGCCAAGGCGGCCGGGCGCAATACCTGGCGCTTTTACTCCGGGGAAATGAATACGCGGATCATCGAACGGCGGCGCCTGGAGAGCGATCTGCGCTTTGCGATCAAGCACGCTGAACTGCGCCTGCACTTCCAGCCGCGCTATCGCATCGCCGACGGGCAGATGGTCGGGGCCGAAGCACTGGTGCGCTGGCAGCATCCGGTACGCGGGCTGATCGCCCCGGACACCTTTATTCCGATTGCCGAAGAATCGGGGTTGATTCTGTCGCTGAGTGACTGGGTACTGGAAACCGCTTGCGCATGCGCGGCGCAGTGGCCGGACACGCTGTTCGTCTCGGTGAACCTGTCACCCACCGAGTTCAAGCGCGGCAATCTGGTGGAGCGCGTGCGCCACGCCCTAAACGCCTCGGGTATCGACGCTGCGCGCCTTGAGGTGGAAATGACCGAAAGTGTCATGCTCGAGGACGCCGTCGGTGCGCTTGAGGTGATGCGCACGCTCAAGCAACTGGGCATCCGCATTGCCATGGATGACTTCGGTACCGGCTATTCGTCCCTCAGCTACCTGCGTGCGTTCCCGTTCGACGGCTTGAAAATCGACCGCAGCTTCCTGACCCGGCTGGAGGAAAGCGAGGATGACAAGGCGATTATCCAAGCCATTGTCGGCTTGGGCCGTGCCCTTGCCCTGACGGTAACGGCCGAAGGCATTGAAACCGCTGAACACCTGGCCATGCTCAAAAGCGTGGCGTGTGAGGAAGGCCAAGGCTACTTCCTCAGCCGACCGCTGGATATCGACGCATTCAACAGCTTGCTGGACGACTACTGCGCCGACGTCAGCGGAAAAAATGACTCGGGGTCTTGCCAAACTGTTTCTTGAACATGCTGGTAAACGCACTCGGGCTTTCGTAGCCCAGCTCCAGGGCCACATCGATAATCTTCTGCCCCACCGCGATACGCTCCAATGCCAGCAGCAGCCGCGCCTGCTGGCGCCATTGGCCGAAGGTCATGCCGGTATCCTTGCGGAACAGGCGCTGGATGGTTTTCTGGTCGAGCGCCAGGCGCTCGCTCCAATCCGCCACGGTGGAGGCATCGCCCGGGTCATCCTGCCACGCCAGGCAGATCTGGTTGATACGCGGGTCGGCGGGCTGCGGCAGCGACAGCGGCAACGCCGGCAACAGCGCGAGTTCGTCGAGGATCAGGTGCATGATCCGCGCATCGCGGGAGTCTTCGGCATAGGGCGGTTTCAAGCTCACGGAGGCCTTGATCAGCTCGCTGAGCAACGGCGAGATACTCACCGCCTTGGTCTCGGTCGGCAGGTTGGGGAAGCTGTCGGGGCGAACAAACACGCTGCGCATTTTCAGGGCGCCCACGCAGCGCAGGGAGTGCACGTGCCCGCAGGGTATCCAGAAGCCGCGATTGGGCGGCACCGTCCATTGGTTGTGTGCCGAATGCACCACCATCACGCCTTCGGTGGCGTAGAGTAATTGATGCTTTTCGTGACTGTGCTCGGGTATCACCCAGTTTTCCGGATAATCGGTGGCCGAACTGATGACAGCCCAGTCGCCCTCATCGATCTCCTGCAAAAATTTATCCAGTGACTTGATCATTTCGCCCTTTTTACGATGGTTGCCTCCCGAATTACGCGAGACAGGCATTTTTGCCGAATCTAGCATAAGCTCTGAAACAAATTGAAATGGGCAGCCGGCTTAAGTACTCGCTGCCCCTGTTCACTGCCTTGTATGGAATGCCTGCATGTCGACCTTGACCGCATCACCTGCCGCCACCTCGAGTCCGCCTCAAGTAAGCCCGTTAGTCATGCGCATCCTCGGCGCCTGTGCCCTGGCGCACCTGATCAATGACCTGATCCAGGCCGTATTGCCGTCGATCTACCCGATGCTCAAGGCCAATTACGGGCTGAGCTTTACCCAGGTCGGCCTGATCACCCTGACCTTCCAACTGACCGCGTCCCTGCTGCAACCCTGGATCGGCTACCACACCGACCGGCATCCCAAGCCGTGGCTGCTGCCGGCAGGCATGGTCTGCACCCTGGTCGGCATCCTGATGCTGGCGTTTGTCGGCAGCTTCCCGGCGATCCTGCTGGCGGCAGCCCTGGTGGGCGTCGGCTCGTCGACCTTCCACCCGGAAACCTCGCGCGTCGCGCGCCTGGCCTCCGGCGGGCGCTACGGCCTGGCGCAATCGACCTTCCAGGTCGGTGGCAACGCCGGCAGCGCGTTGGGGCCGTTGCTCGCGGCGGCGATCATCATTCCCTATGGCCAGGGCAACATCGCCTGGTTCGGGCTGTTTGCCGTGTTCGCGATCCTGGTGCTGTATGGCTTGAGCCGCTGGTACCGCAACCACCTCAACCTGTTCAAGCTCAAGCAAGGCGGCAAAGCCACCCACGGCTTGTCCAAAGGCCGCGTGACGTTTGCCCTGGTGGTGCTGGCGGTGCTGGTGTTCTCCAAATACTTCTACATGACCAGCCTGACCAGCTACTTCACGTTTTACCTGATTGAAAAATTCCACCTGTCGGTATCGAGTTCCCAGATGTATCTGTTCCTGTTCCTCGGGGCGGTGGCCGTGGGCACCTTCGCGGGCGGACCGATCGGCGACAGGATCGGGCGCAAGAAAGTCATCTGGTTCTCGATCCTCGGTGCCGCGCCGTTCACCCTGGCCCTGCCCTACGTCGACCTGTTCTGGACCGCCGTGCTCAGCGTGGTGATCGGTTTTGTTCTCGCCTCGGCGTTCTCGGCCATCGTGGTATTTGCCCAGGAACTGGTGCCGGGCAATGTCGGCATGATCGCCGGGATCTTTTTCGGCCTGATGTTCGGCTTCAGCGGTATCGGCGCGGCGCTGCTCGGCCTGCTCGCCGACAGCCACGGCATTGAGTACGTCTACACACTGTGCTCATTCCTGCCGCTGGTGGGCATCCTGACGATACTGCTGCCGTCGACCAAAGGCGTCTGAACCGCCGATCATCGAATAGCTGTATGCCACTACCTTTTGTGTTCTGAAAACCCTGTGTGTGCGCTTACAATCCCGGTTTAAACGCACACCCAGGCAGACCCGGCACGAAATGACGCTCGACCCTCCTACGATTCTGGCACTCACCGTTGCCCTGGCCGCCGCTGCTGCCCTGTACCTGGCCATAGAATGGCGCAGCGTACGCGAACCTTCGCTGCTGTTCTGGAGCGCCGGTTTCGCCACCATCACCGTCGGTTCCACCCTGGCCCTGCTGCGCATCAATGGCTATTTGCTCATCGGCATCTGGTTTGCCAACGGCTTGCTGGTGAGCGCGCATGTCCTGTTTTTGCTCGGTGTCGCGCGCTTTACCCACGTGCGCCTGTCACCACTGTGGCTGCTGATGCTGGCCGTGTGGCTGGGCATGCTGATGCTGCCGACCGACCTGCCGTGGTCCAAAGCCATGCTCGGCGTGCAGTCGCTGCTGGTCGCACTGCCGACCTTGCGTGCGAGTTTCCTGCTGCGGCCCCACGGCCGGTCATTGAGCATCGGCGCGGTGCAACTGCGTTATGTGCTGCTGGTCCACGGGAGTTTCTACGTGGCCAAGGCGCTGTCGGTGATGATCCCCGGCACCTTGATCGACCTTGCGGCGTTCAAGGGCGAGATCATCCAGGTGTCCCTGGTGGAAGGCGCGATGGCGATCATGCTGATTGCGCTGTCGATGACCGGTTCCGAACGCTACCGTCGCGAACAGCAGATCGCCCGCCTCGCCGCCCGCGACCCGCTCACCGCCCTCTACAACCGCCGCGCCCTGGACCTGCGCGCCCCGCGCCTGCTGGCCCAGGTGTCGGCGCAACAACCGGGCGCCCTGCTGCTGATCGACATCGACAACTTCAAGTCGGTTAACGACCTCCACGGCCATACCGCCGGCGACCGCGTGCTGATCGCCTTGAGCGAGATGATTCGCGCAGTCGTGCCCCGAGGCGCGCTGGCTGCACGTTTGGGCGGTGATGAGTTTGTGATCCTGCTCAACCCGGCCTCGACCGAGCAGATCGTCGAACTGGGCAGCAGCCTGCGCGAGCAGTTTCAGCAACTGGCCGCGCAGACGTTCGCCACGCCCGCGCCCGTGACCCTGAGCATCGGCGCCACCCTGTTCGACCAGCCGCCGGCCAGCCTCGCGGCGCTGATCGAACAGGGGGACACCACGCTGTATGAGTCCAAGCGTGGTGGGCGGGACAGCATTCGATTGGTGGATCGGACGGGGTCTGGTTCCTACAGCGAAAGGTCGTAATTGACCGCCACACTGCACCCCGTCATTGCGCCCAGCCCGAACAGGCACGCGACCCCCAGCCCATACGCCAGCGTGCGCCACGGCTGCCATCCCGCCAGATACATCAGCGTATGGGCCATCCGCGCCAGGGTGAAACCGCCGAACAACCAGGCTGTGGGCGCACCGGCAGTGCCCAGCGCCACACACAACCCGCCGAGCACGAAGAACAACGGGATATTCTCCAGGTCATTGGCCCAGGCCCTGGACGCCCGACTCACCTGGGGTAACTCCACGGAATGTGCAGCACGCTTGAAGACTGCCGCATCTTCGCGGTTGGTGAAGGCCAGCCCGCGAAGCCGGAAAAAACCCTGATAGCAGGAAATGCTAAACATCTTCAGGCACAGCACCAGCACGCACAGGGCGTAGATGTTCAACAGCTCATTCATCCCGAAATCCCTTCAGCACGATGTAGAGCAACGGCCCCACCGAGACGAACACCGCCGTCAGCAAGAAGTACGGCAGCACCGACGCCAGCGACCGTCCCCGCGACCGTGCATCCCGGTACATCCACACACAGGCCAGCACGGCCATCAGGTACAGGTCGGTTACTACCTGCGCGGTGTCCGGGCGCGATATCAACTCTCGTCCGAAGGCCAGCAACGATTGCTCGGCCGTGAGCAGCGTGAACAGGGTGTACAGCGAAAAGCCCAGCAGAGCGGCAAGTGCCAGATAAGGTTTGTGCATGGTCTGTTCCTTGACGTGATCAAGGCCCACCCTAGTGATAAGGTTGCCTTCCTCGCAATGACCTCGGAGGTCATCGTCACGCCATGGATACCCCCGCTACTGCCGGCGAACACTTGCGCCAGCTACGCCGACAGGCTGGTCTGAGCCAACTTGACCTGGCCCTGATCACCGGCGTTTCCCAGCGCCACCTCAGTTGCCTCGAAACCGGCCGCGCCAAGCCGAGCCCAGGTACGTTGCAGCACCTGCTAACCGCACTGGAAACACCGCTGGAGCAGTGCAACCGCGTGTTCCTCGCCGCCGGCTTCGCGCCCCGCTATACCGCTACTCCGCTCGCCGCGCCGGCCATGGCTGCGATTCGCGAGGCGGTCAGCCATGTACTGCACGCCAACAACCCGGCCCCGGCGATCCTGCTCGGCAGCCACTGGGAAGTACTGGCGGCGAATGCCAGTACTGGTGTGCTGTTGGGGCTGGTGGGGGTCACGCCGCCAATCGAAGGCCTGAACCTGCTGACCACCCTGCTGCAACCCGGTGGCCTGGGCGACCACCTGATCAACGCCGAAGAAATCCGCACCCTGGCCTGGCAACGGGCAAGCCGCGAAGCGTTGGGCAACCCCGTATTGGCCGCGTTACTGGCGAGCTTGCCCGCCCCCGCCCCCGCTGCGCCGCCCACTGAAATGCCGCCGCTGGTGGTGACCCGCCTGCACTCCAGTCGGGGCGAGCTGAACTTCCTGTCCACCTTCACCACCTTCGGCATGCCCCAGGACATCACCCTCACCTCCCTGCGCATCGAACATCTGATTCCCGCTGACGCCACCACCTGGCAGGTGATGCGCGCCGCCTATGGGGAAAATGCCGCACTGGTTTTGTGAAATATCTGTACGTAGACTGCCGCCATACCTCAACTTAAGGCGGCGAAGAAAACGTCATGCAAGTTACCGAAGTCTCCATTGCCCAATTGCGCGCGGCACTCGAATCCGGCCAGACCACGGCCGTTGAACTGGTGCACGCTTACCTCGCGCGGATCGATGCCTATGACGGCCCGCAGACCGCTACCGCACTCAACGCCGTCGTCGTGCGTAACCCCGATGCCCTGAAGGAAGCTGAGGCTTCCGATGCACGCCGGGCCAAGGGCACAACCTTGGGACCACTGGATGGCATTCCCTATACCGCCAAGGACAGCTATCTGGTCAAAGGGCTGACCGCCGCCTCCGGCAGCCCGGCGTTCGCCAAGCTGGTCGCCCAGCGCGATGCGTTCACCATCGAGCGTCTGCGCGCCGGTGGCGCCATCTGCCTGGGCAAGACCAACATGCCGCCGATGGCCAATGGCGGCATGCAGCGCGGCGTGTATGGCCGCGCGGAAAGCCCGTATAACGCCGACTACCTCACCGCGCCGTTCGCCTCCGGTTCATCCAACGGTGCCGGCACCGCCACCGCCGCCAGCTTTGCCGCCTTCGGCCTGGCGGAAGAAACCTGGTCCAGCGGCCGTGGCCCGGCGTCCAACAACGGCCTGTGCGCCTACACCCCGTCCCGTGGGGTGATTTCGGTGCGCGGCAACTGGCCGTTGACCCCGACCATGGACGTGGTGGTGCCCTACGCCCGCACCATGGCCGACCTGCTGGAAGTGCTCGACGTGGTGGTGGCCGACGACCCGGACACCCGTGGCGACCTGTGGCGCCTGCAGCCGTGGGTGCCGATCCCCGACGTCGCCTCGGTGCGCCCGGCGTCCTACGCTGAACTGGCGGTCAACACTGAAGCCTTGGCCGGCAAACGCTTCGGCGTGCCGCGCATGTACATCAATGCCGACCCCGAGGCCGGCACCAGCGAAAAGCCCGGCATCGGCGGGCCGACCGGGCAGAAGATCAATACCCGTGACAGCGTCATCGACTTATGGAAAGACGCCCGCCGGGCGCTGGAAGCCGCCGGCGCCGAAGTCGTCGAGGTCGATTTCCCGCTGGTGTCCAACTGCGAAGGCGACCGCCCCGGCGCGCCGACCGTGTTTACCCGTGGCCTGGTGTCCAAGGAATTCCTGCACGATGAACTGTGGGAACTGTCGGCCTGGGCCTTCGATGATTTCCTGCGCGCCAACAATGATCCGGCCCTGAACCGCCTGGCCGATGTGGACGGGCCGAAGATCTTCCACCACGACCCCGGCACCTTGCCCAACCGTGAAGACGACCTCGCGGCCGGCATGGACGAATACGTGCGCATGGCCGAGCGCGGCATCACCCCGTGGAACGAGATCAGCACTGTCCCCGATGGCCTGCGTGGCCTTGAGCAAACCCGGCGGATCGACCTGGAAGACTGGATGGACGGCCTCGGCCTTGACGCGGTGCTGTTCCCGACCGTGGCCGATGTGGGCCCGGCGGATGCCGATGTGAACGAAGCCAGTGCCGATATCGCGTGGAGCAATGGTGTATGGGTGGCCAACGGCAACCTCGCCATCCGCCATCTGGGCGTGCCTACCGTTACCGTGCCCATGGGCGTGATGGCGGATATCGGCATGCCGGTCGGGCTGACCTTTGCCGGGCGGGCCTATGAGGATTCGGCGTTACTGCGGTTTGCAGCGGCGTATGAAGCCACCGGCAGCAAACGCCTGATCCCGCCGCGCACGCCGCCGCTGGCGACAAACTAACTGGCTCAATGCCGTTCAACTGTGGGAGGGGGCTTGCTCCCGATGAGGGAGTGTCAGTTGATGCATCTGTGGCTGAACTACTGCCATCGGGAGCAAGCCCCCTCCCACATTTGGATCTGCATATATCAGGTAGATCTCGGTCTGCTTTTGCTCTGGCTTTTGCAGTCTTCGAGCCGACAGGAGTTGTGACTGGTGTACTCGGTTAAGTGTGGGAGGGGGCTTGCTCCCGATGAGGGAGTGTCAGTTGATGCATCTGTGGCTGACCCACTGCAATCGGGAGCAAGCCCCCTCCCACAGTTCTAACCGCATTTCAAGTCAGGCCATATAGGGCACGGCAATCAGCAGGATTACCGTGCCATGGCAGGCCGTTGCAGCCAACACGCCATGACGCATACGCACCAGCGCGCAGGCCAGCCCTTCGATCAGGGTAAACAGCAACACCGGCCATCCCAGTTGGGTCACGCTCAAGGCCAGGAAGGCATGGCAGGCGGCAAACACCACGCCACTGATCATCAGTCGCGCGCGACCGCGATCATGTCGATCTCCACCGCCGCCGACTTCGGCAACTGCATCACCCCCACCGACGTGCGCGTATGCACCCCGGCACCGCCGAGGATCTCGTGCAACAGGTCGGACGCGCCGTTGGCCACTTCACTCTGCTGATCGAAGTCCTCAGCGCTGCGCACATACACGGTGATACGCGGGATGGCCTTGATCCGGCCCAGCGAACCGAGCGCTTGCTTGAGCAGGCCCAGGCAGCGCAATGCACTGATGCCGGCAGCGATTTGTGCCTGGGCCAGGGTCAAGGTGTCACCGACTTTACCCGGCAGCACGATCGTGTCGCCGACGCGAGGAATCTGCCCGCTGATGTACAGGTGGTTGCCGTCGCGCGCCAGCGGCGTGTAGTTGCCGCCGACTTTGAACTCATCCAATTGATAGCCAAGGCGTTGTTGCACGGCCTGGTATTTTTCATCCGGTGTCATGGGCGTGAGTCCTCGTTGCGACGCTGCCACTCATCCACCACGTCGCCCATCGTCTTGGGTGTTGGGTTGCGAATCCAGGCCATGAAAGGCCGGTCGAACTTGAACCCCGCGCCGCAGTGCTCACGCATGAAACGGCGTACGTTCTGGGTGTTTTTGTAGTGTGAAGTGACAGGCGTGCTGCGGGTGATGGGGGCGCTGTGCCAATCGAAGTCCATTTGCGTAACGCTCTGATGTTTCGGGAGCACGCAGCATAGCGCTAAATGGCCACTGTGAACGCCGGTGAACCGACGCTGACAGTGGATCTTTTTCAGCGCCTATCAGGCGAAATCCGCCCCTCGGGTATTGACGAACAACGCGTAGATCGAATGGCTGCCGGCCATGAACAGGCGGTTGCCTTCGCGGCCGCCAAAGCACAGGTTGGGGCAGCGTTCCGGCAGCGAGATATGCCCGATGGCCTTGCCCTGGGGATTGAATACGCGCACGCCGTCGAGCTTCTCCAGGTCGGCCTTGGGGTCGCCATTGCCGCCCCAGCCGCACCAGAGATTGCCGCTCTCGTCGCACTTGATGCCGTCCAGCGCTGCGTATTCAAAGCCTTCGATATGCTTTCGCCGCTCTCCCAGGGTGCCGTCGTCCTTGACGTCAATAGCCCAGATCAGCCGATTGGGCTTGGCCCGCCCTTCCACCACGTAGAGGGTCCTTTCATCCGGCGCAAAGCACAGGCCGTTGGGACCGTTGAGATCGTCGATCACCCGCGTGACCTTGCCGCTTTCAGCGTCGATGCGGTACACGCCATGGGGTTGGGTGGGGGTGATCTTGTGGCCTTCGTAGTTGTTGCCGGTCTGGAATGGCGGGTCGCTGAACCACACCGAACCATCGCGCTTGCACACGATGTCGTTGGGCGAGTTGAAGGGCTTGCCGTCAAAGCTGTCCGCCAGCACGGTGATTCGGCCGTTGTGCTCGGTGCGGGTAATACGCCGCCCCTCGCCAGAGGTGGTCGAACCTTCGCACACCAGCAGGCGACCCTGACGATCGCGGCACATGCCGTTGGAGAAGTTGGCGTTTTCGCGGTACACCGACAGGCTGTCGGTCACCTCATCCCAACGCACGATGCGGTTGTTGGGGATATCACTGAGCAGCAGGTAGCGGCCATCGCCGATCCACACCGGCCCCTCGGCCCAGCGCAGGCCGGTCGCCAGGCGCTCAACGCTGGCATTGAACAGGCGCAGCTCGAGGAAACTGTCGTCGAGCACCTTGATCAGCGGGTCTGGATAACGCTGGCTCAACGGCTCGATAGCGTCTGCCAGGCGAGGCAGGTTGCCCAGCACCGCCACCGACGCGGAAACCGCCAGGGATCGCTTGAGAAAGCCCCGGCGGCTGTGTTCGGGCCGGGCAGGCGAAGGGGGAAAATCCATAGGTATCTCCGTTATTTTATTGTTAGACGGGAGACTAGTTTTAACCCGTGATGAGACATCGTACAAGATTGAAAATCTCATCCAACCCTCACAATCCAGGGCCCTGCGCAAATATTCTAAATTTTACTTTCCAAACCCCCTGCGACTATTGCAATGTTGTACGACGACACACTCGGTAACGTGTTGCCCGTACACCACCCCAACAACAATAAGGAAACACCCATGCAAAACGTCAAAGTGCTAATCGGTTTTCTGTGCCTGTTCAGCGGGTATGTGGCCGCTGCCCCTGCCGCCGACAAAGACGTCGCCCAAGCGGTGGACCACCTGACCCAGGCGATGCTGCATAAAGACCTCAAGCAGCTCCAGAGCTTGACCGCCGAGAACCTCACCTACGGCCACTCAAGCGGCAAGATCCAGAACAAGCAGGAATTCATCGCCGACATCGAGACCGGACGCAGCGGCTTCAAGACCCTCGAAATGCAGAAACAGACCATCACCTTGAGCGGCGACACTGCACTGGTACGCAACCACTTCTCCGCCCTGGCGGTGAACAGTGGCAAAGAAGTGCCGACCGAAATCGAGAACTTCCAGATCTGGCAGAAGCAGAAAGGCCACTGGCTGCTGATCGGTCGCCAGGCGTTTAAATTCTGATGGCTAGCGGTGAGCCATCAGCCTCACCACTGCACCACCTTGCGCACCTTCACCAACGCCTCGCGCAGCGCCGGCATGTCCACCGAGCCCAAGGCCAGGCGCAACGCGTGGGGCACGTGGGCCGAAACGGCGAAGGGCTCGGCGGTGGAGACGGAAATGCCGTCGCGCTGCAAGGTCATGGCGACTTGATCGGCGCGGGCCTCTTCCGCCAGGGGCAGCCACAAGAAATACGATGACGGGTGGCTGGTGTAGGCCACCCCCTTGAGCACCTGCGCCGCCAAGGCTTGCCGCGCCCGCGCATCCTGGCGCTTTTGGGCTTCCAGTTGCGCCACCGTGCCGTCCTCGATCCAGGCGACCGCAATCGCACTCATCACCCCCGGCACGTTCCAGGTGGTGGCCATGATGGTGCGCTCCAGGGCCTTCACCCAATCCGAAGGCGCGGCGATAAACCCGACGCGCAGGCCGGTCGCGACACTTTTGGACAGTCCGCCCACGTAGACCGTGCGCTCCGGTGCCAATCTCGCCACGGGCAGCGGCACGTCCTCGGCCAGGAACGCGTAGGCCGCATCCTCGATGATCATCAGGTTGTGCTGACGGGCAATCGCCACCAACTGCTCACGCTGCGTCAGGCTCAGCACCCAGCCCAACGGGTTATGCAGGGTCGGCATGCTGTACACGGCACGCACCGGGCGCTTGCGACACAGGCTTTGCAGGTGATCCAGGTCCGGGCCGTCGGCGGTGACCGGGATGGCGACGATCTCCAGGTGCAGCGTCTCGGCCAGCACCTTGAACCCCGAATACGTCAAGGCGTCGACGGCGATCACATCACCGGGCTTGAGCAAGGCCATCATGGTCACGGCCAACCCGTGCTGGGCGCCGCTGACCACCAGCACCTGTTCGGCCTCGACCGTCAGCCCTCGGCTCAACAGATGCCGCGCGACGGCGGCGCGCTCATGCAGGCGACCGGCGTGGGGCTGGTAATGCAGCAGCGCTTCAAGGTCGCCGGACAGCGCCAACTGGCGCAATGCGGTGCGCAGCAAGTCGGCCTGGCCCGGCAAGGACGGGTAGTTGAAATTCAGATCGAGCATGCCCGCCGCCACACTCATCTGCCCGCTGCCCTGCCCCGGCGGCAGCGAGATTTCGCGCACAAAGGTGCCCCGGCCTGTCTCGCCACTGACCAGGCCCATCGCCTCCAGCTCGGCGTACACCCGGCTGGCGGTGACCAGCGCCAGGCCATGCTCGGCGGCCAACTTGCGGTGGGTCGGCAGCCGTGTGCCGGGGGGCATGCTGCCTGAGCGAATGGCCTCGGCGAAGCTGTCGACCAACGACTTGTAGCGGGCGCGGGGCATAAGCGATGTATCCATGACAATTTTTTGATTGTCTTTATCTTCGACCCTAGGATGCCTCCCACGCAACTCATCCTTTTCGGGCGCCCCTCATGGAACGTACTTCTCCCCTCAGCAGCCTGGATACCCGCACTCAAGGCTGGATCAACGGCTTCATCGGCGTGGTGATTTTCAGCGGTTCGTTGCCGGCCACGCGCCTGGCGGTGATGGAATTCGACCCGGTGTTCCTCACCCTGATCCGCGCCGCCATTGCCGGCCTGCTGGGGCTGGCCTTGCTGTGGCTGTTCAAGGAAAAACGCCCCGCGCGCCATCAATGGATGCCCCTGGCCATCGTCGCCCTCGGCGTGGTGATCGGTTTCCCCCTGCTCACTGCACTGGCGCTGCAATACGTGACCTCCGCACACTCCATCGTCTTTATCGGCCTGCTGCCGCTGGCGACCGCCGTGTTTGCTGTACTGCGCGGCGGCGAGCGTCCGCGCCCGGTGTTCTGGCTGTTTTCGATCCTCGGCAGTGCGCTGGTGATGGGGTACGCCTTTGCCCAAGGCTTGAGCGCCGCACCGGCAGGTGACGTGCTGATGCTGCTGGCGGTGCTGGTGTGCGGCCTGGGGTATGCCGAAGGCGCCAAATTGTCGCGCAGCCTGGGCGGCTGGCAGGTGATCTGCTGGGCGCTGGTGGTGTCGTTGCCGGTGGTGGTGCCGCTGAGCCTGGCGCTGGCACCGTCGAGCGTCAGCGGCATCAGCCTGCCGGCCTGGCTGAGCCTGGGCTATGTGTCGCTGTTCAGCATGTTGATCGGCTTTGTGTTCTGGTATCGCGGCCTGGCCCAGGGTGGTATTGCCGCAGTCGGCCAGTTGCAACTGCTGCAACCGTTCTTCGGTCTGGCGCTGGCAGCGGGCTTGCTGCATGAACCGGTCAGCCTG
Source organism: Pseudomonas sp. SJZ103 (assembly GCF_007828335.1). Lineage (NCBI taxonomy): Bacteria > Pseudomonadati > Pseudomonadota > Gammaproteobacteria > Pseudomonadales > Pseudomonadaceae > Pseudomonas > Pseudomonas sp. SJZ103. Next base: position 249,859 of record NZ_VIUN01000009.1, on the reverse strand, counting down.
GGCATGCTGCTGGTGACGGTCGCGGTGATCGGCTGCGTGGCCGGGGCCAGGCGGTTCGCGCGCTAACGCTGCGGCGCGACCATCTTGAACTTGATGTTGATGTCGTTGGACACCACGCTGTTGCCGGCCCATTCGCCTTCACCGATCCTGAAGTCGCCGCGCTTGAGGATGAACTCACCGTCGAACACGCCAATGCCATCCAGCTCCTTGAGCACTACGTTGACCGCCACCGGGCGCGTGGTGCCCTTGATCGTCAGGTTACCGCTGATGTTGAAGCGGTTATTCCCCAAGGCCGTGACACCGGTGGACTCATACACGCCCACCGGATAGGTCGCGGTATCGAACCACGAGGCCCGTTGCAGCTCATCGTTCGCCTCCGGGCTGCCGGCATCGATACTCGCCAGCTGGATCTTGAGCAAGGCATGGCCGGTTTCGGGCTTTTGCGTGTCAAAGCCCAGCGTGCCTTCGAAGTCGCCGAAGGTGCCATACACCCGCTGCCCCAACTGCGTATAGGTAAAGCTGATCTGGCTGGCGGTGCGGTTGACGTCGGTGTACTCCGCCGCCTGGGCGCTGGGCAAATAACCGAGGACAAGCGCCAATACAGCCGCCGGGACAATTCGATTGTTCATGCAACGCTCCGCAACAGAAAAAACGGCCCAATGTCCGATAACAATGATCCTGGTCTACATTAAATGCCATCGCCCAAAAAGGACCGAACCGATGACTCGTCTCACCGCGAAAGACTTTGCCCCCGAACTGCTGGAACTCTACGACGGCTATGCCCACGGCAAGATCAACCGCCGCGAATTTCTCGACCGCGCCGCGCTGTTCACCTTTGGCGGCCTCACCGCTTCGGCCCTGCTGGCGGCCCTGAGCCCCAACTATGCCCTGGCCGAACAGGTGAAATTCACCGACCCGGACATCGTTGCCGACTACATCACCTACCCCTCGCCCAAGGGCAACGGCACCGTGCGTGGCTACCTGGTGCGCCCGGCCAAGGCCGCCGGCAAGCTGCCGGCCGTGGTGGTGGTCCACGAAAACCGTGGCCTCAACCCCTACATCGAAGACGTCGCCCGGCGCCTGGCCAAAGCCGGGTTTATCGCCCTCGCGCCGGACGGCCTGAGCTCGGTGGGCGGCTATCCCGGCAACGATGAAAAAGGCGTGGCGCTGCAACAGGCAGTCGACCCGACCAAGCTGATGAACGACTTCTTCGCCGCCATCGAATGGCTGATGCACCACGACAGCAGCACCGGCAAGGTCGGCATCACCGGCTTCTGCTATGGCGGCGGCGTGACCAATGCAGCGGCGGTGGCTTACCCGGAACTGGGCGCGGCGGTGTCGTTCTACGGGCGCCAGCCGCAAGACAAGGACGTGCCGCGCATCAAGGCGCCGATCATGCTGCATTTCGGCGAGCTGGATACGCGGATCAACGAGGGGTGGCCGGCGTATGAAAAGGCCCTGAAGGCTGCCGGCACGACTTATGAAGCGTATATCTACAAGGGGGCCAACCATGGTTTCCATAACGATTCGACACCGCGTTATGACGAGGCGGCGGCGAATCTGGCGTGGGAAAGGACGCTGGGCTGGTTCCGTAAATACCTGGCCTGAATGCAGTCAACATGTGGGAGGGGCTAGCCCTGATGCCTGTCAGTTAAGGAGTAGAAAGTTTGATAAGCGCTTGCTCCCTCCCACAGTGATCGTTCCCACGCTCCTCCAGCAACCAGTCCTTGAATGCCAGCATCGCCGAGGTCTCGGCCCGCGACTGCAAGCGCGTCAGCCAGTAGCTGCCGGTGCTGATGCCGACGTCGAAGGGCTGGCGAATCACATCACTCTCCAGTTGCCGCGAAAACATCAGCGCCGGCGCCAGCGCGACGCCTATGCCTTGCAACGCCGCTTCCATCATCGCCAGCGACGAGTCGAACACGATGCTGCGCGGTACCAGGGTGTCGGCGGGCAACCCGGCAGCCTGGAACCACAGGTTCCACTCATCGGCGCGGTAGGAGCGCAGCAGCGTGTGTTTCAACAGGTCGGCCGGCGTGTGCAGCTGCTCGGCAAGCGCGGGCACGCACAATACGCTCAGCGGCGCCTCAAGCAAGTGGCAGGCGTCGGTGCCGTGCCAGGCACCAGCACCGAAGCGAATCGCGTAATCCAGGCCTTCGGCAGCCACGTCGACACGGTTGTTGTGGGTGGACAGGCGCAGGTCGATGAACGGGTAGCGGCTCTGGAAGTCCGGCAGTCGTGGCAGCAGCCAGCCGACGGCGAAGGTGCCAACCGCTCCCACCGTGAGCACCTCGCGGTAATGCCCGCCCTCGAACTGACCTAAGGTATGGGCAATGCGGTCGAACGATTCGCGCACCACCGGCAGCAGGGTTTCACCTTCGCGGGTGAGCATCAGCCCGCGCGGCAGGCGCTTGAACAAGGTGACAGTGAGCTGCGCCTCCAGGCTTTTGACCTGATGGCTGACCGCAGCCTGGGTCACGCACAACTCGATGGCAGCGCGGGTAAAGCTCAAATGCCGGGCGGCCGCTTCGAACGCGCGCAAGGCGTTCAACGGTAAATGGGAGCGGAGCATATGACCCTAATATTTCTAATGGCTGCTGCGAGATATCATCGTTTGCCCTGGGCTGGCGAACTGCCTACATTTGCCTCGCCCGCGCAGGCTCTTCATTCAATCGATCATTCTCATGGAAGCGTTATCATGCCCCAACATTTATTGTCTGGCGTGCGTAATTTCACCGCCCTCGCGGTCTTTATCGCCGCCGGCAACTGCCTGGCCGCCACCGACCTGCAGGCAGTGGTGGATGCCAATGTAAAACCGCTGATACAGCAGCAGTCGATTAACGGCCTGGTGGTCGGCGTGGTGCGGGACGGCAAGGCGCAATACTTTAACTACGGCGTCGCGGCCACCGACACCCGCCAGCCGGTCAGCGAAAACACCCTGTTCGAAGTCGGCTCGGTGAGCAAAACCTTCACCGCCACTCTGGCCGGTTATGCCGTGGCCACCGGCGCACTCAAGCTTTCCAACCCGGCCAGCCACTACCTGCCGGCACTGGGCGGCGGCAAGTTCGACCACATCAGCGTGCTTAACCTCGGCACCTACACCGCAGGCGGCTTGCCCCTGCAGTTCCCCGCTCAGGCGGATAACAGCCAGCACATGATCAGCTACTTCCAGCACTGGAAACCCGACTTCGCTCCTGGCACCCGGCGCCTGTATTCCAACCCGAGCCTGGGGTTGTTCGGCTATCTGTCGGCGCAGAGCCTGAAGCAGCCGTTCGATCAGGTGATGGAGAAAACCCTGTTGCCCGCACTCGGGCTCAAGCACACCTTCATCAAGGTGCCGCAGAGCCAGATGAGCCTGTACGCCCAGGGCTATGGCAAAGATGGCAAACCTGTGCGCGTCGGCCCCGGCGCCATGGACAGCGAGGCCTACGGCATCAAGACCAGCGCTGCGGACTTGCTGAAGTACGTTGAGGTGAACATGCACCCGGCGAATCTGGATAAAACCTTGCAGCAGGCGATTACCGTGACTCACACGGGTTACTACAGCGTGGACGGCATGATCCAGGGCCTGGGTTGGGAAATGTACCCCTACCCCATCCAGCTCGATGCGTTGATTGCCGGCAACTCCACACCCATGGCAATGGAGCCGCACACCGTCGACTGGCTGACGCCAGCGCAAGCGCCCCACGCCGACACCCTGGTGAATAAAACCGGTTCCACCAATGGGTTTGGCGCCTACGTGGCGTATGTGCCGAGCAAAGGTTTGGGCGTGGTGATATTGGCGAACAAGAACTACCCGAATGCCGAACGGGTAAAAGTCGCCCATGCAATCTTGAGTGCGATGGACCAATAGAGCCGGACGCAAAACCAATGTGGGAGGGGCCCTGTCCCTCGCACCTGTTGACCCTGGATGGCACCAGTGAGATGGGCATCATCACCGGCCCCGTGGAAGCAGCGGGGTTGCAGGGACTGCACTTCAGCACCGATAAGCTGGTGCGTGAGCCGCAAGCGCTGCCGGGGACGATCCGCGCACTGATCGCGACCTTGATGCCGGAAAACGCCTAAGCTCAACAGTCACTTTGCCAGAGGAGACTCCCCATGCAGCTCGAAGGATCCTGCCACTGCGGCGCCGTGACGTTCAGCCTCACCAGTGCCCATCCCTACCCTTACCAGCGTTGCTATTGCTCGATCTGCCGCAAGACCCAGGGCGGCGGCGGTTATGCGATCAACCTGGCCGGCGACTCCAAGAGTTTGCAGGTGCGCGGACGCAAACAGATTTCGATCTACCACGCCCGGCTCAAGCCGGAGGGCGCCAGCCGTGCGCATGCGAGTAGCGCCGAGCGGCATTTCTGTTCGCAGTGCGGCAGTGCGCTATGGCTGTTCAGCCCGGAGTGGCCGGAGCTGATCCACCCGTTTGCCTCGGCCATCGACACGCCGTTGCCGGAGCCGCCGGCGCATACGCACCTGATGCTGGGCTCGAAGGCGCCGTGGGTCGAAGTCAGCGTGCCCAAGGGCGATCTGCAGTTTGATGAATACCCCGAAGAATCCATCGCACAGTGGCATGAACGCCATGGGCTCAGCCGTTAACAGTCTTTGACAGTTTCCCGACAAAGTTCGCAAAGATTGTTGGACGGCCCTTCCCTAGCATTCGAGCATCCAAACAGCCATTCGGGTGCTCCTCATGTTTCGCAGATTGCGCGGTATTCCGCTGCTGGGTTGCCTGCTGGGCAGCCTCGGTTGCCATGGGCAACCGCCGGCACCGCCGCCCATTCAGAAGGGTGACTACGGCGCGATCATCCGCTACCTGCAAGCCCGCATTCCCCGGGCGATCGCCCAAGAGCATATCGCCGGCCTGTCGATTGCCCTGGTCAATGGCCAGGAGCTGATCTGGGCCCAGGGCTTCGGCCTGGCCGACAAGGCCAGGGGCGTACCGGTCACGCCCAACACGGCGTTCCGTGCCGGTGGCATTTCCAAGCTGCTCACCGCCACGGCCGCGCTGCAATGTGTGGAACAACAACGGCTGGCGCTGGATGCGCCGATCCAGCAGACCCTGCGCGAGTTTTACGTGCGCTCGCGCTTTCATGACGACCAGGCCGCTGCCGACCGCGCTGTCACCCTGCGGCGTTTACTCAGCCACCAGTCCGGCCTGCCCAGTGAACACCTGCGTGACCTGCGCAGCACCTACGCCATGGGGCAGATGCCGATGCGCGTGTCGGGGGTTTGGCTGAGCAGCCCGCCAGGCTCGCAGGTGGCGTATTCCAACCTCGGTTATGCCCTGGTGGGCGCGGCCATCGAGCGCAGCAGCGGCAAAAGCTTTGAAGCCCAGTTGCAAAACAGCCTGCTCAAGCCGCTGGAAATGAACCAGTCGAGTTTTGTCGGCACCGCCAGCCAGCAGGCGTTCCGCGCCCTGGGCTACACGGACGGCGTTGCCAGTACCGATGGCCCGGTGCGCGACATCGCCGCCAGCGGCCTGTGGGCAAGCCCGAAAGACCTCGGGCATTACGTGCACATGCTCTTCGCCCAAGGCGTCTACAAAGGCAACCGCGTGCTGGGCAGCACTTCGATTGACGCGATGTTCACCCAGCAGAACACCGGCAATGCGCTGGACTTCGATTGCCAGATGGGCTTGGGCTGGTTCCTCGCCCCATGCGGTGACGAACCCGTCGGCCCCGGTATACGCACCTACCAGCACAGCGGTGGCGGCGACGATTTTGCCGCGCAGTTGAGCCTGCTGCCCGACCAGCAACTGGCCGTGATCATCATGGCCAATGACAGCAACGCCGAAGACCTGGTGGCCGGCCTGGCCACCGACACCCTGCGCCTGCTGCTCCAGGCGCAAACCGGCCACGCGGTATGCGCCGACGACTGCCAGGCGCCCAGCCACGGCCTGAAACTGCGCCACGTGCCGGCCGCCATCGACCGCAAGCGCCTGGCCGGGTTCTACGCCACCGCCTGGGGCGTGTTCCGGATCAAGGATGACGATCAGCGGCTGTCGGGCCAGTTGGCCGGCTACACCTTCGAATTGTTGCGCGACGACGACGGCTGGTTGCGCGCGCAGAAGAAAGTGCTCGGCTTCTGGCTCAAGGACCTCGGCGAACTGGGCCGCGTGCAACTGGACGTGATCAGCGTGCAAGGCCGCCAGATGCTCACCGCCCGCAGCCACGGCCAGCGCGTGGCTATCGGTGAGCGCATCGAGCCGCTGCCCTTGCCCTCGGCCTGGGCCGACACCATCGGCACCTATCAAGTGCTCAACACCCATGAGCCGGACGCCCCCCTGAACGGCATCAGCGTGCGCCTGGAAGACGGCTTCCTGGTGATCCGCGGCCAACTGCACGACGAACCGCTGACCGACTACATCCTGCTGCCGATCGACAACGCCCATGCGGTCCTCGCCGGTAACGGCTACGGCCTGGGCGATACGGTGAGCCGCCAGATCAACGGTCTCAGCGCCTCGGGCTACGCCTTCAAACGCACCCGCTCCCCTCATAAACCCTTGGCCTTCTAACCCCATATGGAACCCTTTATGCGCTCAACCCCCCTGTACCTGTCGCTTTCCTCACTCTGCCTGCTGGCCGCTGCCGACCGCGCAATTGCCGAAGACTGGCAATACAGCCTCAAGGCCGGCATGGCCAACGTGCCCCGCTACAGCGGCAGCGATGAACGCATGACCGCGCCGGTGCTGGGCGGCAAAGTCGTCAGCCCCTGGGGGATCTTCCTCGACACCGACAAAGGCCTGGGCTGGGGCTATGAAGGCAACGCCTTGAGCTTCAGCACCTATATCGGTGCCAGCCATTCACGCAAGGACAAGAATCAAAGCCTGCACGCCGGCTCGAAGCGGCTCAAGGGCATGGGCGAGATCAAGGCCCGCCCGCAAGTGGGAGTGAGTGCCGGCTATAACCTGGGGGGTGTGATTGTCGGCGCAACCCTGGAGCACGCACTCAAGGAAGATGACCACAAGGACAGCGGCAAGGCGTTCACCCACCTGGAGCTGAGCCTGGGCACCACGCTCTACGACGGCCGCTACGGATCGGTCGATGCCAGCCTCAACAGTCACTTTGGTGACCGCAATTACCTGCAGACCTGGTACGGCGTGACCACCGGCCAGGCCGCGCAAAGTCGCTTCAAGGCCTACAAGGCCGGTGCGGGCAATATCAGCAATGGCATGAACCTGGTGTGGAGCCTGCCGATCAGCGAGCACACCCAGTTCTCGACCCTGCTGGATGTGCAATACCTGGCGGATGACGCGGGCAAGAGCCCGATTGTGGAGCGGCGCTTGCAGACCTCGGTGATGGGGGTGTTGGAATACACCTTTTGACCGGGTAAGCCCGTCAGAAAATGTGGGAAGGGGCTGCCCCCTCCCACATTTGCCTCCCATTGTTCTCCAGATACTTACTCGGCATACGCCCACGTCATGCGAAACGACGCCCCGCCCCACTCCGAATCCAACACCTGCACTTGCCCGCCATGCCACTGCGACACCCGCTGCACCAGCGCCAGGCCGAGGCCGAAGCCGCCGGTGCGGCGATCGCGGCTGGCATCCAGGCGTATGAAGGGCTGGAAGATCCTGGCCCGACCTTCCTCGGGCACGCCAGGGCCGTCGTCACACACACGCACTTCGTAGCCCTCGCCGAACTTGACCAGCGACACCTCGACCCGGCGCTCGGCATAACGGATGGCATTGCGCAGCAGGTTGATCACGGCGCGGGCCATGAAGCGCGGTTCGATCTGGATAACGTCGACCTCGCAGGTACGCAGCGTCAGCTGGATACCGGCCGCCTCCGCCTCCAGCGCGACGCTGCCGATCACGCTGTCGAGCCAGCTGTGAGCCTCGATGCGCTCGCGGGTAACCTGGGTGGCGCCGCGCTCCAGACTGGCGTAGGTGAGCAGTTCGGACACCATCTCCTCCAGCTCGCCGAGGTCGGCGTACATATCGGCGATCAATTCGCCCCGCTGGTGCGGGTCGGCCTGTTGCTTGAGCTGGTCGAGCTCGAACGATAACCGTGCAATCGGTGTACGCAGCTCGTGGGACACGGCATTGGTGAGTTCACGCTGGTTGGCGATCAGGCTTTCGATGCGCTCGGCCATCTGGTTGAAGTGCCCGGCCAGCGCACGCACGGTGGAGCTGCGCGGCAGCAGGATGCGCGAGCCGAGGTCGTTGTCGCCAAAACGTTGCGCGGCCAGGCGGATATGTTCCAGGTCGCGCCAATGCGGGCGCACCCAGAAATACAGGACGATGGCCAGGCACAGCCCGAGAAAACCATACGCCCACAGGTATAACCACTTGGGCTCTTCCGGCAGCTTGATTTCCAGCAGTTGCGAGCCACCGTCGATGGCCGTGAGAAACTCCATGAAGTCGCCGCGCACTACCAGCAGGCCCTGGTCCAAGAGCTTTCGTTCGCGCTCGGTGAGGGCCTGGGTTTCCTTCTGCACCAGCTTCAGCAGCAACCCATAATGAGGCTGCAACTCGGCCAGCCGGGCCTGGCGCGCCTCGCCTTGCAGAGGACGCAATTGCTCCACCAGCCCATACGCTGGGCCACGCAGGGCTTCGCGGTTATAGGTCTCGTTGGCTTCGGGGAGCAGTTCGTCGAAGGTGTAGTTGACCAGCCAGATCGCTCCTGCAAGGCCGATCGCCAGAATCACATACAGGCGCAGAAACAGGCGCAGCATCTAGACCTCCCACGCAAACGGATTGAATAGATAACCCTTGCCCCAGATGGTCTTGATGCACACCGGCTCACGGGGGTTGTCATTGAGCTTGCCGCGCAGCTTGCTGATGTACACGTCGACGCTGCGGTTAAGGCCATCAAAGGCGATGCCGCGCATGCGGTTGAGGATGTCGTCGCGGGAAAGAATCTTCCCCGCGCTGCTGGCCAGCAACCACAGCAGTTCGAACTCCATGGTGGTGAGGTCGATCTGCTCGTCCCCCAGGCTGACCACCCGGCAACTGCGGTCAATCGCCAAGCGGCCGAACGCGAGGGCGCCGCGCACCGTCGGCTCCGGCGCCTGGCGACGTTGCAGGGCGCGCAGGCGGGCCAGGAGTACCGGCGGCTTGATCGGTTTGATCACATAGTCGTCGGCACCCGACTCCAGGCCGAGGATGTGGTCGAGGTCGTCTTCCTTGGCGGTGAGAATCACAATCGGCGTGTCGGACACGTTGCGAATCTCGCGGCACACGTGCAAGCCGCTCTGACCCGGCAGCATCAGGTCGAGCACGACGATCTTCGGTTTGAACGCCAGGAACGCCGCGAACGCTTCATCGCCGCGATGCACCACGCGCACCTCAAACCCATGCTGTGACAGAAAATGCGCGATCAGCCCTGCCAGCTTCTCGTCGTCCTCAACGAGCAGGACCTTGCCCAAACCCAGGTTTTCCATAAGTTCTCAGTGTGCAGACGCAGATTGAAGAGCGGGCATTATAGGTGGCAAGCTGGGCAACTAACGTAACTGGCCAGCTGGCGCCGACGAAGCTTCATGCTTTTAAGAGTTTTTAACAAATAGCCTGCAATCTTTAACGCCATTCACAGGGAGTTGTATGCGCAAGGATTACCTGGCGTTCTTCGTTTCACTGTTCCTGTCACGGCTGGCGGACCAGATTCTGTTGTTTATCGTGCCGCTGATTGTGTTCCAGACCACCCACAGCGTGTCCTGGGCGGGGCTCGCGTTTTTCGTTGAGTCACTGCCACGCTATCTGGCGTTCCCGGTGTGCGGGGCGTTGTGCGACAAGTATTCACCGGTGCGCATCCTGCATATCAGCCAGGTTTACCGGGCGTTGGCCTGTGTGGCGGCGGTGGCCTTGTATGGGATGTTCGACGGTATCTACTGGCTGGTGCTGCTGTCGGCGTTGTGCGGGGTGCTGACGACCCAGGGCATCATGGCCCGCGAAGTGTTGATGCCGTATGTCTTCCAGCAGTACAGCTATGCCAAGACCCTCTCCTACTCGCAGATCGCCGACCAGAGCGGCCTGGTGCTCGGGCCGCTGGTGGCCGCGCTGATGCTGGAGGTGTGGGCCTGGCATTGGGTGGTGCTGGGGGTTGCCGGGTTGTTTGTGCTGGCGGACCTGGCGATGCTGGCCTGGCAGCGTAAAACCACGGCAAACCTGGAAACCCATCAGCAGCACCGGGATATCTGGCTGCAACCGCTGCGCATCGCCTTCGGGCATATCCGTAACCTGGTGGAGCTGAAGCGGATCATTACCCTGGCGGTCGGCGTGAACCTGATCATCGGCGTGACGCTGGCCACCTCCGCCGCCATGGTCACCGGCCTGTACGCCGCCGACAAGGACACCTATGCCCTGCTCCAGGCGGCCGGCGCGGGGGTGACCATCGCGATTCTGTTTTACCTGGCGCGCGCCACCTTGCCCTTGAAAGTGCTGGGCGGGCTGTCTTATTCGATGATAGGCGCCGGCGCGCTGATCATGGCGGTCAGCCCCAACCTGTGGGCGTACACCCTGGGCTTCCTGCTGGTCACCGGCTTCGACAAGATGTTCAACGTCTACCTGCGCAGCACCCGTCAGCGGGTCATTCCCGTGCAGGACTTCGGCAAGACGGTGGGCGTGATCACCTTGCTCAACAACCTGCCCCAGCCGCTGGCCGGCCTGGTGATTGCACTGCTGGCTGCGCCCTTGGGCACGCAAACGGTGATCCTGCTACTGACCGGGATCACCGCATTGATCGGCGTGGCCGTGGCCTCAGGCTGGCACGCCACTGTGAAAGCGGAACTCGATGTCGGGTGATTCGATCAGGTCCTGCTCCGCCGCCCTCACCCGCTCGATCACCTGGGCGATATCCTTGGCGTCGCCATACTGGTAGGCCAGCTTCAGGTAACCCTGGAAGTGCCGCGCCTCGCTTTTCAGCAGGCCGAAATAAAACTTGCCGAGTTCTTCGTCCAAATGCGGCACCAGTGCTTCGAAACGCTCGCAACTGCGTGCTTCGATAAACGCGCCGACGACCAGGGTGTCCACCAGCTTGACCGGCTCGTGGCTGCGTACCACCTTGCGCAAACCCGAGGCGTAACGCCCGGCATGCAACTGGCGCAGTTCGACTTTGCGCTTTTTCATCAGGCGCATGACCTGCTCGTGGTGCACCAGTTCTTCCCGGGCCAGGCGCGACATCATATTGATCAGGTCAACGTGGCCATGGTACTTGGCGATCAGGCTCAGGGCGGTGCTGGCTGCTTTGAATTCGCAGTTCTTGTGGTCGATCAGCAGGGTGTCCTGGTCGGCCAATGCGGCCTGCACCCAGGCATCGGGGGTGGGGCAACCGAGGAATTCGTGGATTTCGGGCAGGTTCATCGGGCTCACGGGCAAAGGATCACAAAAGGCCGCCGATTATACCGACCGCGCCGCAGACCACCAGCCACCGGCCTTGATGTGCATCAACATGACGTCTGGCGGGCAGCAACTATAGTTGTTCCACGCCCACCCTTTTGGAGATCCGACCATGCAAGCCATTCGCAGCATCCTGGTGGTCATCGAGCCCGAGCATTCGGAAAGCCTGGCCCTCAAGCGCGCCAAGCTGATCGCCGGGGTTACCGGCGCGCACCTGCACTTGCTGGTCTGCGACCGGAAACACGAGCACTCGGCGCTGTTGAGCCTGCTCAAGTCCGGTTTGCAGGAGGACGGTTACAGCGTCAGCACGGAGCAGGCGTGGAACGAAAGCCTGCATGACACCATTATCGAGGTGCAGCAGGCTGAAGGCTGCGGGCTGGTGATCAAGCAGCACTTTCCCGACAGCCCGCTGAAAAAAGCGCTGCTGACACCGGCGGACTGGAAGCTGCTGCGCTTCTGCCCGACGCCGGTGTTGCTGGTCAAGACGTCCACGCCTTGGGCGGAGAGAGTGATTCTGGCGGCGATTGATGTGGGCAATACCGATGCCGAGCACCGCTCGCTGCATAATTCGATCATCGATCACGGCTTTGATATCGCCAGCCTGGCGAAGGCGCAGTTGCACGTGATCAGCGCCCACCCATCGCCGATGTTGTCGGCGGCGGACCCGACGTTTCAACTCAAGGAAACCATCGAGGCGCGCTATCGCGAGCAGTGCAAGGCGTTCCAGGCGGAATTCGATGTGGATGACGCACACCTGCATATCGAGGAAGGCCCGGCGGATGTGCTGATTCCCTTCGCGGCGCATAAATGGCAGGCGGCCGTGACCATTATCGGCACCGTGGCGCGCACCGGGATTTCCGGGGCGCTGATCGGCAATACGGCGGAGGTCATACTGGATGCGGTGGAAAGTGATGTGCTGGTGCTCAAGCCGCAGACATTGATGGATCACCTGGAAGAACTGGCGACCAAGGCCTGACGCCGATCCCCCAGACACCCGAGATCCAATGTGGGAGGGGGCTTGCCCCCCCCACATTTGGATGTGTGTTGTCAGTCAGCGAGCGCATCTTTCAGGAACGCCGGGGCGATATAGCGCTGGTAATGCGCCTCGGACAGGATAAAGAACTCACGGTCGATGGCATCGCGCAGTTCCGGCAAGGGCCAGTCGCGAAACTCCGGCAACAGCACCATGCCGTACGCTTCCAGGTTATTGATCACCCGCGCCCCGCGGGCAATCAGCTGGTACGCCCAGCAGTACTCGGACTGGTGCGGCACGAAACGGATCTTGCGCTGCTCCAGTTGGCCGCGCAGGGTCTTGGGGTCGAAAATCTCGAGCTTGCCGGCCATCACCTGCACCAAGAGTTGCTCCAGCCGCAGCCAGACCGCGCGTTTTTCTTCTTCGTTATAACCATTCCACTGGATCACTTCGTGGTGGAAGCGCTTGCAGCCACGGCACACAAGATCGCCGTAAACCGTGGAGCAGAGACCGACGCAGGGGGTCTTGATGGTTTGGTTGGACATGGGCAACAACACGCAAATCAGCGAAACAGTGCGCCATGTTAGCCCTTTGTCTAAGGTTGTTCACCCAGCAAACTTGGTGATGCAACTTACCTTTAGAAATTTTTTGCCGTAGAATCATCCGGCCTTGTAAGGCGCCAATAATCCGCTGGAAGCTGTTTTCAAAGCGTCACGAGCACAGTCGTTCCTTCAGAACGGTGTTGGCGATGGTTATCACCCGGTAGGTAATAGCCAGCGCCAACCCTCATCAGTTCCGTTCTGCAGGCGTAAAACTTTGAAAGCAGCTTCTGTAAGGAATGCCGGCAGCGCTGGCTTTGCGGCCCAAAAAGCCCCCGAGCGCATGCGTGCCGTTCATTTCTGGATGAGCGTCCCGTGGGACCACTGATGAGGGTAATAACTGTGCTTGAAGCCTACCGCAAACATATCGAAGAGCGTGCAGCACTGGGTATCGTTCCCCAGCCGCTTAACGCCGAACAAACCGCAGGCCTGGTCGAGCTGCTGAAGAATCCTCCGGCTGGCGAAGAAGAATTCCTCGTTGACCTGATCACCAACCGCATTCCACCAGGCGTTGACGAAGCTGCCTACGTCAAGGCCGGTTTCCTGTCTGCCCTGGCCAAGGGCGAAGCCACTTCCCCCCTGATCGACAAGAAACGCGCTGTTGAACTGCTCGGCACCATGCAGGGCGGCTACAACATCGTGACTTTGGTCGAGCTGCTGGACGACGCCGAGCTGGCGCCTGTCGCGGCCGCCCAACTCAAGCACACCCTGCTGATGTTCGACGCGTTTCACGACGTCGCCGAAAAAGCCCGCAACGGCAACGAGCACGCCAAAGGCGTGATCCAGTCCTGGGCTGACGGCGAGTGGTTCCGCAACCGCCCGACCCTGGCCGACAAGATCAGCCTGCGCGTGTTCAAGGTCACCGGCGAAACCAACACCGACGACCTGTCCCCTGCCCCGGACGCCTGGTCCCGCCCTGACATCCCGCTGCACGCCCTGGCCATGCTGAAAATGGCACGTGAAGGCATCGTGCCGGACGAGCAAGGCAAGACCGGCCCGATGAAGCAGATCGAAGAAATGCGCGGCCAAGGCTTCCCGATCGCCTACGTCGGTGACGTGGTCGGTACCGGTTCTTCGCGTAAATCCGCTACCAACTCGGTACTGTGGTTCTTCGGCGACGACGTTCCTTACGTGCCGAACAAGCGCGCCGGCGGCTTCTGCTTCGGCAGCAAGATCGCTCCAATCTTCTACAACACCATGGAAGATGCCGGCGCACTGCCAATCGAATTCGACGTGACCAACATGAACATGGGCGACGTGATCGACCTGTACCCTCATGCTGGCAAAGTCTGCAAACACGGCACCGACGAAGTCCTGACCACCTTCGAAATGAAGACGCCGGTCCTGTTGGACGAAGTTCGCGCCGGTGGCCGTATCCCGCTTATCATCGGCCGTGGCCTGACCGACAAGGCTCGCGCCGAGCTGGGCCTGGGCCCTACCGACCTGTTCAAGCTGCCTGAAGCACCGGTCGACACCGGCAAGGGTTTCACCCTGGCCCAGAAAATGGTCGGCAAGGCGTGCGGCCTGCCGGAAGGCAAAGGCGTTCGTCCAGGTACGTACTGCGAACCGAAGATGACCACCGTGGGTTCCCAGGACACCACCGGTCCGATGACCCGTGACGAGCTGAAAGACCTGGCGTGCCTGGGCTTCTCGACCGACCTGGTGATGCAGTCCTTCTGCCACACCGCGGCGTATCCAAAGCCGATCGACGTGACCACCCACCACACCCTGCCTGACTTCATCATGACCCGTGGCGGTGTATCGCTGCGTCCAGGCGACGGCATCATCCACAGCTGGCTGAACCGCATGCTGCTGCCGGATACCGTCGGCACCGGTGGTGACTCCCACACCCGTTTCCCGATGGGCATCTCGTTCCCGGCCGGTTCCGGTCTGGTCGCGTTCGCCGCCGCCACCGGCGTCATGCCGCTGGACATGCCGGAATCGATCCTGGTGCGCTTCAAAGGCAAAATGAAACCTGGCATCACCCTGCGTGACCTGGTTCATGCCATTCCTTACTACGCGATCCAGGCTGGCCTGCTGACCGTAGAGAAGAAAGGCAAGAAAAACGCCTTCTCCGGCCGCATCCTGGAAATCGAAGGCCTGAACGACCTGACGCTGGAGCAGGCTTTCGAGCTCTCCGACGCCTCGGCTGAACGTTCGGCTGCCGGTTGCACCATCAAGCTGTCGAAAGATTCCGTCACCGAGTACCTGAACTCCAACATCACCCTGCTGCGCTGGATGATCGGCGAAGGCTACGGCGATGCACGCACCCTGGAACGTCGCGCCCAAGCGATGGAAGCCTGGGTTGCCAACCCGGAACTGATGGAAGCCGATGCCGACGCGGAATACGCCGAAATCATCGAAATCGACCTGGCCGAAATCAACGAGCCGATCCTCTGCGCACCGAACGACCCGGACGACGCCCGTCTGTTGTCCAGCGTTGCCGGCGAGAAGATCGACGAAGTGTTCATCGGTTCGTGCATGACCAACATCGGTCACTTCCGCGCTGCCGGTAAGCTGCTGGAGCAGGTCAAGGGTCAGCTGCCAACGCGTCTGTGGCTGTCGCCGCCGACCAAGATGGACGCTCACCAACTGACCGAAGAAGGCTACTACGGTATCTACGGCAAGGCTGGCGCGCGCATGGAAATGCCGGGCTGCTCGCTGTGCATGGGTAACCAGGCACGTGTAGAGCCGAACTCGACCGTGGTATCGACGTCGACCCGTAACTTCCCGAACCGTCTGGGTGATGGCGCGAACGTCTACCTGGCTTCGGCTGAGCTGGCGGCAGTCGCCTCCACCCTGGGTCGCCTGCCGACCGTCGAAGAGTACATGGGCTACGCAGCGAAACTGGACACCATGGCCAGTGACGTCTACCGCTACCTGAACTTCGACCAGATCGCCGAGTTCCGCAAAATCGCAGCAAGCGCCAACATCCCGGTGATTCAAGCTTAACGGTGTGTTGATGTGAAAGACGCCGCGTATCGCAAGGTACGCGGCGTTTTTTTATGCCTGGAATACAAACACACTCAGTTCCGTCACTGACCCACCGCTATCGGGGGCAAGCCCCACGCGTCACGCTTTGCTCACCTCAAGCGCCAGCTGCACCGCGCCATCGACGCTCAAGCCACTGAGCAGCACATGGGGCGCCAATGCTTCAGGCAACCCCTGCAACACCTCACGGGCCTCATGCCGCACGCGGGCCAGCACCAGGCGCTTGCCCTCCCCGTGCACCTGGGCAAAAAACGCCGCCAGCGCTTCGATGCTGGTGCCGTCGAGGTCCGGCGATTCTTCCAGGCTCAACACCACCGCCTCGACCGGCGACTGACGCATCAGGCGCAAGGCCGCGCCCAGGATGCGCTCGGCATTGGCAAAAAACAGCGCTTCGCTGGGCCGTACGATCAATACCCCCGGCACGGCCAGGGCATCGACATGGTGCTGGCGGTCGACAAAGTCATGGCTGCCACCCAGGCGGCCCAGCACTTGAATGTCGGCTGACGACATCTGGCGCAGCATCAACATCACACTGATCGCGACCGCGAGCAGCAGACCATCCAGCACGCCCAGCACCAGCACCGCCGTCACCGCACAGATCACCAGCACGCGATCGCGGCGCCACAGGAAATAACGCCCCAACGGCTGCAAGCTCAAGCCTCGACCCAGGGCATAGATGACGACCGCCGCCAGCACCGGCTCCGGCGTGAGCGCAACGTAGGGCAGCACCGTCAGCACGATCAGCAATATCACCAGCGCCGCGACAATCCCCGCCAGGCGCGAATAGGCGCCGGCCGCCTCGTTGGCCGAGGTCGCCGAATACCCGGCACCGGCCGGCATGCCGTGGAACAGACCGGAGACCAGATTGGCCGCGCCCAGCGCCAGCAGGTCACGGTTGGATGACACGCGGTCGCCATGCTTGAGCGCGAACGAACTGATAGAGCCGTAGGACTCTGCGTACAGGATCATCACCAGCGCAAACGCCAATTCCCCCAGGCGCAGCCAGTCGGCAAACGGCAGTACCGGCAAATGCCCCAGCTCCAGGCGCAGGTCGATCATGCCGATCTGCGCCACGCCATAGGCCTGCAGGTCCAGGTACTGCCCGGCAGCAATGCCGAGCACCACGACCACCAGGCCACCGGGCAGGCGCGGGAAGCGTGCGCACAGCCACAACACCAGCAACGCCAGCGCCGCCACCAGTGCCGCCGGCCAATTCCAGCGCGGTAGCTGCTCCAGCAACTGCGGCAGAAAACGGATCAGGTTGTTATCGGTCAGGTGCACGCCCACCACACTGGCCAATTGTTTAAGGATGATGGTCAGCGCCAGGCCGAAGGCGAAGCCACGCAACACCGGCTTGGCGATAAACGAGGTGACGCCGCCAAGCTTGAACAGGCCGGCCAACAGGAAAAACACCCCGGTCAGCAACACCAGCCCGAAGGCCAGGGACAGCCTCAATGTCGGGTCATCCCCCGCCAGGCTGGCCGTGGCGGCCGCCAACACCGCTGCCGACGACGAGGTGGCCGAGACAATCGCAAAGCGGCTGGTGCCGAACAGGCCGTAGCACACCAACCCGGCAAACAGCGCGATCACCCCGGCCTGGGGCGGCAGCGCGGCAATACTGGAATAGGCAACGGCCTCCGGCAGCAGCAAACCGGCGATGGATAAACCGGCCAGCACGTCTTGGATGCGGTTCGACGGTACGACAACGGGCGCATCGGTTTCAGTCTTCAATCGGCCCAACCCATCCTGGCAAAAAGCGTGCGTAAGCTTAGCCCTCATTGCCCGGCTGCGGTTGAGCCGCGTCAGCTTTTGCGCAGGCAAAAAAAAGCCGATTCGTGCTGTGCACGAATCGGCCTGTTTGCGTACGCCCCGGTGTCAGGACATCAGCGAGTAAATCAATGCAGTAATCGCCACCAGGCCCACCCCCGTGACAAACACGTTGGACGCCTGCCCACGGTACTTAGCCATGGCCGGCACCTTGCGGATCGCGTACATCGGCATCAGGAACAGGATCGATGCAATGATCGGCCCGCCCAGGGTCTGGATCATGCCGAGGATGCTTGGGTTCAGCGTGGCCACGATCCAGCACACCACCAGCATGAAGGCGGCGGTCATGCGGTCGAGGGTCTTGGCGGCCGGGCGGCGACCGCTTTTGAGCACCAGGCCCTTGAGGCCTTCGCTGGCACCGATGTAGTGGCCCAGGAACGACTTGGCAATCGCCACGAACGCGATCAACGGCGCGGCAAACGCGATGGTCGGGTTGTTGAAGTGGTTGGCCAGGTACGACAGGATCGACAGGTTCTGCGCTTTCGCCTCACCCAACTGCGCCGGCGACAGGGTCAGCACGCAGCTGAACACGAAGAACAGCACCATCACCACCATCAACAGGTGCGCGCGGGACAGGATCTGCGAACTGCGTTCATCGGCGTGTTCGCCATACTGGCGCTTCTGGTCGACTGCGAACGCCGAGATGATCGGCGAGTGGTTGAACGAGAACACCATCACCGGAATCGCCAGCCATAGGGTATTGAGCAGGGCCGCAGGCGCCGGGACCACACTCGCAGTGCTGAGGATCCCACCGTTCCAATGCGGGATCAGGTACACCGCGAGGAACAGCAAGGCGACGATAAACGGGTACACCATCATGCTCATGGCCTTGACGATCACCTGTTCACCGCACCGCACCACCGCCAGCAAACCGAAGATCAGCACAAACGCCAGCAGTGCCCGTGGCGGCGGCATGATGTGCAACTGGTGTTCCATAAAGCTGCTGACCGTGTTGGTCAGGGCCACGCTGTAGATCAGCAGGATCGGGAAGATCGCGAAGAAGTACAGCAGCGTGATCAACGCACCGGCCTTGACGCCGAAATGTTCTTCGACCACATCGGTAATGTCGGAACCGGCACGACCGGAGAGTACGAAACGGGTCAGGCCACGGTGGGCAAAGAACGTCATCGGGAACGCCAGCACCGCCAGGATCACCAAGGGCCAGAAGCCGCCCAGGCCGGCGTTGATCGGCAGGAACAAAGTGCCGGCGCCAATGGCGGTGCCGAACAGGCCAAGCATCCAGGTGGTGTCCTGGCGGCTCCAGCTTGTGAGGGTTGCAGGTGTCGTTGCATAGCGTTCGTCGACGCTATTGGCCTGATCATTCATCCGGTCGGATCTCCGCATTTACACGGCCGGGACGAGTCAGAAAAACCTGACAGGCAGCGCCCCGACCATAGAAGGGGCCGGATTGTCCGGGATTCTCGTGAATAAGCAAAGACTTAGCTGAGGAACGGTTGACCGGTGCAGGCGCTCAGGAGCAGCCATAGCCAAGGGTGCCAGGGTGATGCCGCCGGCTTCTTGAATGACTGCCAAGAAGCTTCCAAGAGATCGACTTGAGCGGCTGACTTTAATATTCCTCGTACTTTTTAGAGAAACCTCCTACAGCAAAACCAGATAACTTTCATAGCCAATTAAAATTCAAACCCCCAAACCATTATAATTGTTACACAACCATACATCGCCATTGAGCGCACCAGAACCCCGAACTAACATCGCGCCGCCTCAATCGAAAAAAAAAAAAACAACAACATGCTATTTAAATAACAAGGATTCGAACATGCGAAGATTCACTGTTGTTTTTACTGGTTTGTTAATCACGGGCCTACTTTTCTCGTCCGAAAGTTACGCCAATCAAGCGGCACCTGAACCTGACATTCACGCACTGGCCTCCTCGCCCCAATGGCTGACCACCAAGGTTTATATCGAAGGCGAGCCGGACACCGACGTCAAGGCCAACTACCCCGGCGTGGTCGGTATATCGATGTGGGACCCGCAGCGCAATCGCTATGAGTTCTTCTACACCGATACAGGCCGCTCGAAATACGCCGATGGCGGCGGCGGTTATTTCCTCGTCACCGGCGACAAGCAGACCCATATCCTGGTCCCTGACGTTGGCCCGACCAGAACCATTGTCAGAAGGCTCGAAAAACTCGACAGCAGCGAATTCACCTATTCTCGCGAAGTGCCGCGCGACATGGTCAGCACTAACCCACCCGTTCGAATCTATGTGGTGCACGCGCCCTACACCGGCCCCATGAAGACAGTCATGTCGAACTAATTAAACATTAAGGTTTAGCGATAATATCGAATAACAAGCGAGGCACCTGACAATGAACATGCGCAAATTCTTAATACCTGCACTGCTGGCCGCAACTCTGTTCCCCGGTGTAGCGACTGCACAAACGTCAACAACCCCTCCGGTAAAAAACGCGGCTGCCACGCCGGACAACGCCGTCATGTTGACCGTGTTTCTTAAACACGATCAATCACGCCCGCTGGGCGAGTTGAAAGAACAACTGGCCAAGCAGGCGTTTCACAAAGTATTCCCGCCTGCCGGGGTGGAAGTGGTCAGTTGGAACATCACCATGGGCATCGGGCAAGTCGTCGTGCTGCGCCTGCCGGCGTCGCGGCTGGCAGAAGTCAACCTGGCGATTGAAAACACCGCATGGGGTGTCTACACCACGGAATTCTTCCCCACCTACAATTTCATGCCCATCGCACAAGCAGAGCAGGAAAAGGCACGCCAATGAGCTGTCGGATCAGTCCCTAGGGGCCGTACGAAACACCCTACTATCCGTTGACAGCCGCGCGCGTGACGCAGCATGATCGGGGCCATGAACCTGACTCAGCCATTCCTCACCCGCACCACCACCACGACCGCTCCAGGCGGGTCGTGCGGTTGCCGTGGGTGCTTGAACTAAACACTTCACGGATTCACCCCAAGGCCCCGCCAGCAATGGACGGGGCCTTTTTATTGCTCCGTCGCCTGGCACTCACAAGGAGCAACACCATGACTGACGCCCTATTAATCATCGATATGCAAACCGGCTTGTACGACGCCCCGGACAAACCTTTCGAACGCGAGCGTGTCCTTGCCACCATCAACCAACTGATTGGGCGAGCCCGTGAAGCGAATAGGCCGATCTTCGTCGCCCGCCATACCGGCCCGGAAGGCTCGCCGATAGCAGCAGGCAGCCCGTATTGGCAACTGTGGCACGGGCTGCACGTAGACGAGGCCCGCGACCACCTCTTCAATAAAACCCGCCCCAGTTGCTTCCTGGGCACCGACCTGGCGCAGCAACTGCGCGCCGTAGAGGTCCATCAGTTGGTCATCGTCGGGATGAAAACCCAGTTCTGCATCGACACTACCTGCCGGGTGGCGGTAGAACTGGGCTTCTCGGTGGTATTGCCTGAAGACGGCCATACCTGCATGGACACCCCGGCATTGAACGCCAAGGCAATTATCGAGCATCACAACGCGACGCTGGCGGGGGCGTTTGCGCGGCGTGTGAAAGCAGCTGACGTCAACTTCTGACAAGGCGATTGACGACAATTCATTTAAATCAGGAACGTTAATCCCAAACCGCCCCACCCAGATAACGCATCTAACTTTGGAGATTTCACCATGACCACTTCCTCCCTGAACCTGTCCAACGCCGGTCAGTTGGTCGACAGCGTATCGTCCTACATTGCCGCTCAAATCGATCCAAAAGAAAAGCCCAAGCCACCGCAGACAGATACGTTCCCGTTCAACGGCATTGAGTATTCCGCCGCGCCCAAACCTCGCAACACCATGATCCCCACACCGCGAATTGGCTAAAGCGCCGTGACTCATCAGGGTGGTGGATCCATGCGATGGGTTCATCGCCCCCTCACCGCGCCTTAAAGCCTCTCACGCCACCGTCACGGGAAATGTCGCATACTCTCTCTTCCATCCTGCCTCTTAGGAAGAGCCGCCTCATGCCCGCAACCGTTCTGGTCCTGGTTGAAACCATCAACGACTACCTGCCGATCATCGAGAGCAACGACTTTCATGTGATTCTGGCGCCAACCCCCTCCGAACGCGCCCAAGCCATCAAGACCCATGGCGGGCAAATCAAGGCCGTGCTCACCCGTGGCCCGCTGGGGCTGTACGCCGAGGAAATCGCCGCCCTGCCGCTGCTGGAGATTATCTGCGTGATCGGCGCTGGCTATGAGCATGTAGACCTGCAGGCCGCCAGCAATCGCGGGATTGTCGTCACCAATGGCGCCGGTGTGAATGCGCCGTCGGTGGCCGACCACGCCATGGCGCTGCTGCTGTCGCTGGTGCGCGGCATTCCCCAGACGGACGCAGCGGTGCGCCGCAACGAATGGCCCAAGGTGATGCGCCCTTCCCTTGGCGGCAAGCAACTGGGCATCCTCGGGCTGGGCGCGGTGGGCCTGGAGATCGCCAAGCGCGCAGCCCTCGGCTTTGGCATGCAAGTGAGCTATCACAACCGCCAGCCGCGCGATGACGTGGAATACACCTACTGCTCCACTGCCGTGGAACTGGCGCGTGCCTCGGACTTCCTGATCCTGGCCACGCCCGGCGGCGCCGGCACGCGCCACTTGATCGACCGTCACGCCCTTGACGCCCTCGGCCCGAATGGTTACCTGGTGAATATCGGCCGTGGCAGCGTGGTGGTCACCGACGACCTGGTCGCCGCCCTTGAGCAACGCCGTATCGGTGGCGCCGCGCTGGACGTGTTCGACGATGAACCCAAGGTGCCGGATGCCCTCAAGCGCTTGAGCAATACCGTGCTCACGTCCCATGTAGCCGGGCTGTCACCGGAAGCCGCCCACGATACCGTGCAGCGTGTGGCCGACAACCTGCTGGAGTACTTCGCCGGCCGTCCGGTGCTCACCCCGGTCGTCCTGCCCCCGCCCGTAAAATGACCAATCAGGCACGCTGATCACCCTTCAACACGCTAACCTATTAAGCCGCCCCGTCCTTGTCGCTGGGCGGTGGTGCGCATTAGATTAGGAAATAGTCCGACGCCTTTAGAATAAGCAGAAGGGATAAGCATGGCGCTTAACGACCAATCGACCCAGATTCGCCCAGGCGAAGAACTTGATGCCAACCTGATCGATCCCTACCTCAAGGCCCATATCCCGGGCCTGAGCGGCATGCCCACGATCAGCCAGTTCCCCGGTGGTGCGTCCAACCTCACCTACCTGCTGGAATACCCGGGCCAGGAGTTCGTGCTGCGTCGCCCACCCTTTGGCCACAAGGCCAAGTCCGCCCACGACATGGGCCGCGAATACCGCATTCTCAATCAGCTCAAGGATGGCTTCCCGTATTGCCCCAAGGCCTATGTGCACTGCACCGACGAGTCGGTGATCGGCGCCGAGTTCTATGTGATGGAACGGGTCAACGGCATCATCCTGCGCTCCGACCTGCCCGCCGAACTGGGTCTGGATGCCACCCAGACCGAGGCGCTGTGCAAAAGCTTTATCGACAAGTTCGTCGAACTGCACCAGGTCGACTACCGCGCCTGCGGCCTGGCCGACCTGGGCAAGCCGGAAGGTTATGTGGCACGCCAGATCGGCGGCTGGAGCGATCGCTACGAAAAAGCCCTGACCCCCGACGCGCCCAAATGGGAGGCCGTACGCGCCTGGCTCAACGACAAAATGCCCGCCGACCATCCCACCTCGAGCATCGTGCACAACGACTACCGCTTCGATAACGTGATCCTCGACCCGCACAACCCGATGCAGATCATCGGCGTGCTGGATTGGGAACTGACCACCCTCGGCGACCCGCTGATGGACCTGGGCAACACCCTCGCCTACTGGATCGAAGCCGGCGACCCGGCACCGGTACAACTGATGCGCCGCCAACCGAGCAATGCCCCCGGCATGCTCACCCGCCGCCAGTTCGTGGATTACTACGCCGAGCGCTCGGGCATCCAGATCGACAATTTCGACTTCTACTACACCTACGGCCTGTTCCGCCTGGCCGGCATCGTGCAGCAGATCTACTACCGCTTCTTCCACGGCCAGACCCAGGACAAACGCTTTGCGCAGTTCATCCAGATGAACAAGCTGCTGGAGCAGATGAGCCTGAATGTCATCGGTAAATCAGCCCTCTAAGGAATCGCTAATGTCCAAGACCCACCTGTTCGACCTCGACGGCAAGATTGCCTTTGTGTCCGGCGCCAGCCGTGGCATCGGTGAAGCCATCGCCAAGTTGCTGGCCCAGCAAGGCGCCCATGTGATCGTCTCCAGCCGCAAGCTCGAAGGCTGCCAGCATGTGGCGGATGCCATCATCGCCGACGGCGGCAAGGCCACGGCAATTGCCTGTCATATCGGCGAGATGGAGCAGATCACCCAAGTGTTCGCCGGGATTCGCGAGCAGTTCGGCCGCCTGGACATCCTGGTCAACAATGCCGCGACCAACCCGCAGTTCTGCAACGTGCTGGACACCGACCTCGGCGCCTTCCAGAAGACCGTGGACGTGAACATTCGTGGCTACTTCTTCATGTCGGTGGAAGCCGGCAAGCTGATGCGTGAGAACGGCGGCGGCAGCATCATCAACGTGGCGTCGATTAACGGTATTTCGCCGGGGGTGTTCCAGGGCATCTACTCGGTGACCAAGGCCGCCGTGATCAACATGACCAAGGTGTTCGCCAAGGAATGCGCCGAGTTCGGCATTCGTTGCAACGCCCTGCTGCCGGGCCTGACCGACACCAAATTCGCCTCGGCGCTGGTGAAGAACGACGCGATCCTGAAAATGGCCCTGGCGCAGATCCCGCTCAAGCGCGTGGCCGACCCGAGCGAGATGGCCGGCGCGGTGCTGTATTTGGCCAGCGACGCGTCGAGCTACACCACCGGTGTGTCGCTGAATGTGGATGGCGGCTTCCTGTCCTGAGTGCGCCTGGGTTTCTACAGATCGATTTACGCGTAACCTTGGCGCAGATCGATCTGTCTCAGGATGAAACATGGAACTCCACATCGTCATCAACGGGCGCAAGGACCTGGCGGCCCAGCTTTATCAGCAGTTGCGTGAAGCCATCGCCACCGGGCGTCTCTCGGCGGGCGCGCAACTGCCACCCAGCCGCCTGCTTGCCGAGCAATTAGGTGTATCGCGCAAGACCGTATCCGACACCTACGCCACGTTGACCTACGAAGGCCTGCTGGTGGGGAAGATTGGCCGTGGCACCTTCGTCAACGCGTGGGCGCCACAGCCGAATCGCGTGCAGACCGCCACCGACGTGGCCTGCGCCGCCAACCTGGCGAAGTGGCAGTCGCTGCCCTCACCCATGCGCCATCCCACCCGCGACAGCACGTTGCGCTACGAATTTATCGGCGGCGCCACGAGCCGCAACCAGTTCCCCCAGGATGAATGGCGGCGCTGCACCCAGGACGCGCTGCGGCGCATCGCCCAGAACAGTGGGTTCTACAGCCAGCCCGAAGGGTTGCCGGCACTGCGCAGTGCCATTGCCGGGCATATCGCGTTTTCCCGTGGGGTCAAATGCCGCGACAGCGACATCGTGGTCACCAACGGCGCGCAGCAGGCGTTGGATCTGATCGCCCGTGTGGTGCTGGAGCCGGGCAGCATCGTCGCCATGGAAGATCCCGGCTACAGCCCCGCGCGCCAGTTGTTCATGGCGATGGGGGCGCGGGTCATCGGTGTTCCCGTCGATGAGCAAGGCATCCAGGTCGAGCAGATCCCCGATGGCGCACGGCTGATCTACGTCACGCCCTCCCACCAGTTTCCCCTCGGCATGCCCATGAGCCTGTCACGTCGAGAGGCACTGCTGGGGCGTGCCTTCGAGCTGGGTGCGATCATCATCGAGGACGACTACGACAGCGAGTTCCGCTACGAAGGCCGTCCCACCGATTCCCTGCAAAGCATGGACAGCCGTGGCGTGGTCACCTACGTCGGCACCTTCTCTAAAACCCTGCTGCCCGAGCTGCGCCTGGGCTACGCGGTGCTGCCACCGGCGATTTACGGCGCGGTGCTCAAGGCCAAGCAATTGACCGACCAGCACAGCTCCACGTTGCCGCAATGGGCGCTGGCCAAGTTCATCAGTGAAGGCTATTTGCTCAAGCATATTCGCCGCTGCCACACCGTGTACGCCGGGCGCCGCGAGCGCATTTTGCAGCGCCTGGCGGGCGACCTGTCGCCGTGGTTCGAAGCGGTCCCCACCGTGGCCGGGTTCCATATGGCGGCGTTGAGCAAAGTACCGGTGAATATCCCGTTGTTGATGGAACTGGCGCGCCAGGTGGAAGTCGGCCTGTACCCGCTGGATGTGTTCTTCCACGACACGCCGGTGCGCCCGGGCCTGATCATCGGGTTTGGGGCCATCGAGACCCTCGACATCGACCCGGCGCTGGACAAGGTGCGCGATATTCTCCAGCAGATTGGCTAAGGGGTTTTCCG
Source organism: Pseudomonas sp. SJZ103 (assembly GCF_007828335.1). Lineage (NCBI taxonomy): Bacteria > Pseudomonadati > Pseudomonadota > Gammaproteobacteria > Pseudomonadales > Pseudomonadaceae > Pseudomonas > Pseudomonas sp. SJZ103. Next base: position 223,739 of record NZ_VIUN01000009.1, on the reverse strand, counting down.
GCGGATTGGTCATTGGTCGCTCGAAAATCCCGGCGTACGGTGGGCAGGTCTCGAACTTCTCGGAAACTTCGCCATGAAACGCCTGCTCGCCACCCCCCCTGATGCTCGCCTCGCTCAGCGCCTTTGCCCATGAGCCCGTGTACAACCAGGAATCGATCAAAGTCCTGCAAGAACACGCGCTGACCACTGTGCCCGGCAAGAAAACTCTCATGCTCACCGTCGACTACGCCCCCGGCCAGGCCAGCGTGCCCCATAGCCATACGGGCACGGCCGTGGCCTACGTGCTCGAAGGCGCGATCACTTCGCGGGTCAATGATGAGAAAGCGAAAACCTACAAGGTCGGCGAATCGTTCTACGAGCCGGCCGGCTCGCGGCATTTCGAATCCAGCAATGCCAGCCAGACCCAGCCGGCCAGGTTGCTGGTGGTGATGGTGCTGGATGACAAGGCCGAGGTGCTGACCCCGCTTCCAAAATAATCAACCGAACCACCAATCAGAGGTGTGGGTGGGGTGCTAAATGTGGGAGGGGCTTGCCCCCGATAGCGGTGAGTCAGCGACTCACGGGCGTTTGAACTGGCGGCGCAGCGCTTCAATCTCTGGGCGGCACGCACACCCTTCAAGGTGATCATTGACCATCCCCATCGCCTGCATCAGCGCATACATCGTGGTCGGCCCGACGAACGTCCAGCCACGTTTCTTCAAGGCCTTGGACAGTCGCACCGAGGCCGGTGAGGTGGGGTTGCCAATCCAGTAAGCCAGGTCCACCACTGCCGGGCGCTCTTCGGGGCCGGGTTCGAATGCCCACAACCACTGCGCCAGCGAGCCGGTCTCTTCCACCAGCTCACACGCCCGGCGGGCGTTGTTGATCGTGGAAACGATCTTCGCCCGATTACGCACGATGCCCGGGTCCTGCATCAGCCGCTCGATATCCGCCTCGCCGTAATGCGCCACCCGGCGAAAATCAAACCCTTCGAACGCGGCGCGAAACTGCTCGCGCTTGCGCAGGATAGTGATCCAGGCCATACCGGCCTGAAAACCTTCCAGGCAAATCTTCTCGTACAGCTGAACATCATCCGCCACCGGCACGCCCCACTCGTGGTCGTGATAACGGGGGTATTCCGGCGCAGCCGTGCGCCAGGTGCAGTGGGTCTGCCCGGTTTCGTCGGTGGTCAGTCCTGGGTTATCCATCCATCACCTCATGTGCCAGGCGGCGGATGATAAGCGAAAAAATTTGTGCGCCGCCAACCGCTCAAGCATCAACCTTCTCGACCAACTGGTCAGACCGCAACCTGCCAACCGACGAATTATTACTTGTGATTTCAAAAATACCTGGCCTAGACTGGCCACGCACTGGACTTACCGGTATGACCACAACAATTAAGCCCCGGAACCACCGGGGCACCGAATAGAGATCTCTCCCATGCTCAGATGGTGCTCGCGTTCGATTTTCCTGCAAGTCGTGATTGGCCTGATGCTCGGCATCGTGTGCGGCCTGGCCCTTCCCGAATTCTCCTCGCAACTCAAGCCCCTGGGTGACGGCTTTATCAAGCTGATCAAGATGCTGATCGGCCTGATCGTGTTCTGCGTGGTGGTCAGTGGTATTTCCGGTGCCGGCGACTTGAAGAAGGTCGGGCGCATCGGCCTCAAGTCGGTGATCTACTTCGAAGTGCTCACCACCATCGCCCTGGTGATCGGCCTGATCATGGCCTTCAGCACCGGGATCGGCACGGGCGCCAATATCCATCTGGAACAGCTGTCCTCCGCCGGCCTCAATGAACTGGCCGACAAGGGTCAGCACATCAAGGGCACCAGCCAGTTCCTGATGGACCTGATTCCCAACTCGGTGATCGGCGCCTTTGCCGACAACAATGTGCTGCAAGTGCTGCTGTTTTCGGTACTGTTCGGCAGCGCGTTGAACCTGGTGGGCGAAGCGGCTTCCGGTATCACTCGGCTGATCAATGAACTGAGCCACGTGATTTTCCGCATCATGGGCATGATCGTGCGCCTGGCGCCCATCGGCGTGTTTGGTGCGATCGCCTTCACCACCAGCACCTACGGGCTGGACTCCCTGCAACACTTGGGGAGCCTGGTGGGCCTGTTCTACCTGACCTGCTTCGCCTTCGTCGCACTGATACTCGGCCTGGTGATGCGCGTGTCTGGGCTGCGCATGCTGCCGCTGCTCAAGTACCTGCGCGAAGAGCTGCTGATCGTGATGGGCACCGCCTCCTCCGACGCGGTGCTGCCGCAGGTCATGCGCAAACTCGAACACCTGGGCATTGGCAGCTCCACCGTGGGCCTGGTGATTCCCACCGGGTATTCATTCAACCTCGACGGTTTCTCGATCTACCTGACCCTGGCCATCGTGTTTATCGCCAACGCCACCGGTACACCGCTGTCGATGACCGACCTGATGACCATCCTGCTGGTGTCGTTGATCACCTCCAAGGGCGCCCATGGGATTCCCGGCTCGGCGCTGGTGATCCTGGCGGCAACGCTCACGGCGATCCCGGCGATTCCAGTAGTCGGTCTGGTGCTGGTGTTAGCTGTGGACTGGTTCATGGGTATCGGTCGCGCCTTGACCAACCTGATCGGCAACTGCGTGGCCACCGTGGCCATTGCCCGCTGGGAAAAAGACATCGATATCCAACGCGCCAACAAGGTGCTCGACGGCCAGCAAGGCTATGCCTTCCAGGCCAAGAAGCCGGTAGTGCCGGCGCACCAGGAGTTCTAACGCTGTCTCATGGGCAACACTGGCTAATGTGGGAGGGGGCTTGCCCCCGATGAGGACGGTCAGTTGATCTATCTGTAACTGATCCACCGCCATCGAGGGCAAGTCCCCTCCCACATGACTGTATTAGCAACATTAAGGAAGTATCGACGTGATCAGCACCTCAACCGTCGTCAATTCAGTCGTAGAAAAACTCCGCGCCGCCCTGGCGCGGGGTCAGTGGCGCCGGGGCGAAATGTTGCCCGGCCAGCGCGAACTGGCCGAACAGATGGGCATCAGCCGCCCCAGCCTGCGTGAAGCGGTCATCGTGCTCGAAACCCTCGGCCTGGTGCGCTCCATGCCCGGCAAAGGCGTGGTTGTGCTCGAAACCAGCGTCAGCGAACCGCAATCGAGCGACGCCGTGGCCGACGCCAGTCTCGAAGACATCCTGCAACTGCGCTACACCCTCGAACCCTTTATCGTCGGCCTGGTGGCCCAGTCAATCAGCAGCAAGGAAGTCGGCCAATTGCGCCTGACCCTGATGGACATGCGCGAGGCCCTGGATGCCGGTGACGCCGAAGCCGGCATGAACGCCTACCTCGATTTTCACGAAGAACTGTTCGCGCTCACCTCCAACCCGATCTTCCAGAACGTGGTTCAGCAAACCAGCAACGCCCTCAAGCAAAGCGCCCAGGTACTGCGCAACTCCCCCGAGCACCTGGCGGAACGCCTGCAGGAAAATGAAGCGGTGGTCCGCGCCATCCGCAACAAGAACAGCGCCCTGGCCAGCGCCGAGATGCGTCGGCACATCCTCCAGGAAGGCCTGCGCATGGGCATTCACTTGAACATCCCGGACGACCACCTGGGCAGTTGATTTTTTGGAGACCGGCCATGACCGCTCACGCCCTGCAACACGACCCCTTCCTGCCGACCCTGCGCCTGGTGGCCGGTAAAAAGCCTTCGGTGGATGACATCTACCCACGGTTGTTCGACGCGATCCTCGAACAACGCATCGCCCCGTCCAGCCGCTTTACCGAAGAAGGCCTGGGCGAAAGCTTTGGCGTCAGCCGCAGCGTGATTCGTCGGGTGCTGGCCAAGCTGTCCCATCAGCAAGTGGTCATTCTGCGTCCCAACCAGAGGGCCCAGGTGGCGGCGCCGGATGCCCAGCAGGCGCGGCAGATCCTGGAAGCACGGCGCATGACCGAAATCACGGTGGTGCAATTGGCCTGCGCCCAGGCAACATCCGCGCATATACGCCAGCTGCGCGAGCTGATAGCACGGGAACGCGACTGTATTGAACGCAACCAGCGAGGGCCGGCGATTCGATTGTCAGGGGAGTTTCACCTGCAATTGGCGCAGATGGCGGGCAACGCGCCGTTGGCGCAGTTCATCAACAGCCTGGTGCCGTTGACGTCGTTGATCATTGCCCAATTCGAAGCAAAAGCCTGCACGTATTGCGCGTGGCAGGAGCATGTGGCGATTGTGGATGCGGTGGAGCAACGCGACTCAAGCACCGCAGTGGCCCTGATGACCCAGCACCTGGATCACCTGGAAAGCAAATTACTCAAACACCACTGATATCCAGATAAGTAAATATCCAAATGTGGGAGGGGGCTTGCCCCCTCCCACATTGGTTTCACCCAGGCATCAAGCCGGTTGCAGCACCGACTGACCACTCAACGCCAGGTCCAGCAACTCACGGTTGGCCACCGCGTACATGGCGTAGTCCGTGCCGACCGCAGCACGAATTTCCACCATCATTGCGACCCAACGATCAGCCATGTCCTTGTGCTGCTCAAGCCACAGGGCCACGCGGGCTTCCATGTCTTGTGGCGCGTCGGCCATTTGCAGGACGGAAATGGTGATCGCCCGTTGCTGCCAGTCCACATCGTCGCGGAACGCTTCACGAGCCTGGGCCTGCCAGTTGTTGGCCACGGGCAGATCGCTGATCTGCTGCAGGTACCACGGCAGGTCCAGGGCGCTGCCGACGGCGAAGTAGGCCCTGGCCACTTCGGCGGCGTCGTGCCCGGTGACGTCGGCGGCTTCGATGATCGGCAGCAAAGTGTACAGGTGAGTAGTGCCTGCAACCATGCGCGCCAACAACTCCGGTACACCGGCTTCGGTGTAGGCCTGGTAGCGGGTCTGCCAGCCTTCGCGGGTCGGACCTTCCAGCAGTTCGTCGAGCTTGAGGCCCAACGCAGCCAGGTGCGGACCGAAGTGCGCGGTGTCACGGCCGGCGTCCTGCTCGTTGCGACGGCTGCGCAGGAACCAGCGCGTGGCGCGACGGCCCAGGCGCATCAGCTCATCCATCAACTGCAATTGCACGTCAGCGGAGACCTGGTGGTCCAGGGCTTCGATCTGACGGAACCAGTGCGGGAGGTGGAAGATGTCGCGCACGATCACATAAGCACCGGCCACGTTCGCCGGGCTCATGCCGGTCGACTCCTTGAGTCGCTGAACGAAGGTGATGCCCATGTGGTTGACCAGGTCGTTGGCGATCTGGGTGCTGACGATCTCGCGCTTCAGGCGATGGCGGCGCATGGCCTCGCCGAACTTGGCCACCAGGCTCGGTGGGAACGCAGTCTCCATGTCACGGGTGAGGTATTCGTCATCCGGTACCAGCGACTTGAGCAGCGCTTCCTTGAGGTCGATCTTGCTGTAGGAAATCAGCACCGACAGCTCCGGACGGGTCAGGCCCTTGCCGGTCGCGGCGCGCTCGGTGAGCTGCTCCTCGGTCGGCAGGTACTCGATGGCGCGGTCCAGCTTGCCACGGCCTTCCAGGTCGCTCATCAGGCGCTTGTACTCGGCAGCACGCTCGTAGGCACGTCGTGCAGCCAGGGACAGGGCCTGGGTCTGTTTGTAGTTGTTGCCCAACACCAGGCTGCCGACTTCGTCGGTCATGCTCGCCAGCAACTGGTTGCGTTGCTTGTCGGTCATGTCACCGGCCTGCACCACTTCGTTGAGCAGGATCTTGATGTTCACTTCGTGGTCGGAGCAGTCCACACCACCGGCGTTGTCGATGAAGTCGGTGTTGGAGCCGCCGCCATTGAGGCCGAACTCCACACGACCCAGCTGGGTCATGCCGAGGTTACCGCCCTCGCCCACTACCTTGCAGCGCAACTCGTTGCCGTTGACGCGCAGCGCGTCGTTGGCCTTGTCGCCTACATCGGCATGGCTTTCGGTGCTGGCCTTGACGTAGGTACCGATACCGCCGTTCCACAACAGGTCCACCGGCGCCTTGAGCAAGGCGTTCAGCAGTTCGGTCGGGGTCAGCTTGTCGGCCGAAATGTCGAAGCGTTCCTTCATCTGTGGCGAGATGGCAATGCTCTTCGCGCTGCGCGAGAAGATACCGCCGCCTTCGGACATGATGCTGGTGTCGTAGTCGGTCCAGGCCGAACGCGGCAGCTCGAACATGCGCTGGCGCTCGACGAAGCTGGTGGCCGGGTTCGGGTTCGGGTCGATGAAGATATGCAGGTGGTTGAAGGCCGCGACCAGTTGCAGCTTGTCGGACATCAACAAGCCGTTACCGAACACGTCACCGGCCATATCGCCGACGCCCACCACGGTGATGCTGTCTTCCTGCACGTTGATGCCGCGCTCACGGAAGTGACGCTGCACACCGACCCACGCGCCCTTGGCGGTGATGCCCATTTTCTTGTGGTCGTAACCGGCGGAACCACCGGAGGCGAACGCATCGCCCAGCCAGAAGCCGTAGTCGATGGCGATGCCGTTGGCGATGTCGGAGAAGGTCGCCGTGCCCTTGTCCGCTGCCACCACCAGGTACGGGTCATCGTCGTCATGGCGCACGACGTTGGCCGGCGGCACCAGAGCGCCGTCCTTGAGGTTGTCGGTGATGTCCAACAGGCCGGAAATGAAGATGCGGTAGCAGGCGATGCCCTCGGCCGCGATCTCGTCACGGCTGCCGCCCAATGGCAGGCGACGCGGCAGGAAGCCGCCCTTGGCGCCCACCGGTACGATCACCGAGTTCTTCACTTGCTGGGCTTTTACCAGGCCGAGCACTTCGGTACGGAAGTCTTCTTCACGGTCGGACCAGCGCAGGCCGCCACGGGCAACGTTGCCAAAGCGCAGGTGCACGCCTTCGACACGCGGCGAGTAGACGAAGATTTCAAACTTCGGCACCGGCTTGGGTAGCTCGGGGATGGCGCGCGGGTCGAACTTGAAGCTGAAGTACGACTTGTTCTGGCCGTTGGCGTCGGTCTGGTAGAAGTTGGTGCGCAGGGTGGCCTTGATCAGGTCCAGGTAGCGACGCAGGATGCGGTCTTCGTTGAGCACCTGGACGTCGTCCAGGGCCGTGAGAATCGCTTGTTCCAGGCGTTGCTGCTTGTCTTCCAGGTCATCGGCGGTGAGCTTGCGCGCCAGGTAGAAGCGGGTCTTGAACAACCGGGTCAACTCGCGGGCGATGTCGGTGTGGTTGTTCAGGGTGCTGGCGATGTAGCCGAGGTCGAAGCCCAGGCGGATCTGCTTCAGGTAACGGGCGTAGGCACGCAGCAGCGCGACGTCGCGCCATGGCAGGCCGGCGGTGAGCACCAGGCGGTTGAACGCATCGTTTTCGGCGTCGCCATGCACGATGTGCACGAACGCGTCCTGCAGGGTGTCGTTGAGCTGCTGGATATCCAGGTTCACGCCTTCGGCGGCGATGAACGCGAAATCATGGATCCAGAACTCGCGGCCGTTGGCATGGCGCAGGCGGTACGGGAATTCACCCAGCACGCGCAGGCCAAGGTTTTCCAGGATCGGCAACACATCGGACAGCGCCAGCGGGGTATCCGCGTGGTAAAGCTTGCAATGCAGCTCACGCTGGCCGGACACCTGGCCCAGCGGCTGATAGAAGCTCATCACCAGCGGGTTGGCTTCGGTGAGGCTGAGCAAGTGCTGCATGTCGACCACAGCCGAATGCGCAGCGAAGCGCTCGCGGTAACCGGCCGGGAAGCCTTTCGGGAAATCCGCCAGCACGTTGGTGCCGTGGGCTTCGCCGAAGCTTTCCACTACCAGGCTGGAGTAGTCGTCCTGCCAACTGCGGCAGGCCTGCACCACTTCTTTTTCCAGTTGCAGCGTGTCGATGTCCAGGCGGTTCTTCGGGTCGACCCGCAGAATCAGCTGCACGCGCGCCAGCACGGATTCGGAGAAGAAGGTCCAGAATTCGCAGTCCGAGGCTTTCAGGCGATCCATCAGCACTTGCTGGATCTTCTGGCGCACTTCGGTGGAATAGATGTCGCGCGGCACGTAGGCCAGACAGTAGCAGAAACGACCGTACGGGTCTTTGCGCAGGAACACGCGGATCTTGTTGCGTTCCTGGATCTGCACGATCGACATCACGGTGCTGAACAGCTCGTCGACCGGGGTCTGGAACAGGTCGTCACGGGGCAGCACTTCAACGACCTGGGCAAGCTCCTTGCCCAGGTGCGCCTTGGCCTGGAAGCCCGAACGGCGTTCGATCTCCGCGACCTTGCGGCGGATATAAGGGATGACGCGCACGCTTTCGCCATACACCGAAGAGGTGTAGAGGCCCATGAAGCGGCATTCCTTGATCACCTTGCCGTCGGCATCGATCTGGCGGATCGACACATAGTCCGGGTAAGCCGGGCGGTGGACGCGGCTTGGGTGCGCGGCCTTGGCGAACGACAGCACGGTCGGCTCGCGCAGGTACGACACGGCGTAGTCTTCGATGCGCAGGTCGTCGGCGGTCAGGCCGGCGCGCAGCAGTTTGGTCAGACCGAGGAACGAGCTGGCGTCATATTCGATATGACCGCCTTCCGCCTCGTCACGTACCACAAACTCTTCATAGCCGAGGAAGGTGAAGTGGTTGCCCACCAGCCATTCCAGGAAGTTCTTGATCTCGGCTTTCTCTTCGCCGTCGATGCCGAACGGGCTGGCGTCGATACCGTCGAGCAGCTCCTGGACCTTGGCCTTCATCGGTTCGAAATCGGCCACGGCCACGCGCACTTCGCCCAGTACCTGCTCAAGCTCTTTGCTCAGCACGTTGAGTTCGGCAGCGTTGGCACAGCGGTCGATTTCCAGGTACATCAGCGATTCTTGCTGGATGCCTTCGCCCTGGGTGCCCTTGGGCAGGATTTCCAGCAACTCGCCCTTGCTGCCACGGCGCGCGCTGAGCACGGTGGTCTGCAGGGTGTGGATGCTGTAGCCACGGCGGTTCAGCTCGGTGCGTACCGAGTCCACCAGGAATGGCAGGTCATGGTGCAGCACTTCGACCGCGGTGTGGGTCGATTGCCAGCCATGACGTTCGTAATCGGGGTTGTAGACCCGCACTTGCGGTTGGGTGTGATCAAAGCGCTCAAGCAGGCGCCAGGCAGACAGGGTGCAACCGGCCAGGTCGGAAAGGCGACGCTGGGTCAGTTCATCCAGGGAAATGATGCCGAAGAATTGTTCAGCGAACAGCGCCACTTGTGGCAGTGCCTGTTCACTGATGTGCTGCGCCAGTGCCGCTTGCAGTTGATGCTGGAAGTCGGCCTTGCTGGCTGCGGTGAAGAACGCCATCTGTGGTACTCCGCTTGGGCTTGTTATTGATGGAAGCGTCGCGTGTTATCCCCTGGTGGGGAGACCGTCAGCTCTGTTCGCAGGTAACGAGTTAAGCACCATAAACGAATCAGGGTGACAGGTGGGTGAAGCTGGACAAGACAGTCAGGTCACATACAACGTCCATAAGATGCGCACCTTGCCGGGTGACGGTACGACGGGCAGGTCAGGCGCCTGGCACATGCACATCCGTTGCGCAGCTTAACGAGTGTGGGAAGCCAGCTGCTTGCGATGCTGCGACATATTCGGTCATCGGTACGCAGGGTTGGGGTTGCGTCTTGGGCAACCCGGAATTCCCGGTAGAAAAACCGGCTATTTCCCCCGCCACGAGTACCGAAAATGACTGGTATTGCCCGTCAGGTCATGCGTTGGGTCTGACACAGGAAGCAGCACAAAATTCGCCGCAATGGCACAATTGCCTACGCAACGCCCTACCCCAGACAGGATTCCCCATGCTGCAACTGAAAACCGACGCCCTGATGGCCACCCCGTGCGACGACGAAGAAGACAACATGGCCATGCTCTGCTGCCACGGCAAGAACGGCGAGATGTTCATGCTGACCCGCTACCCCGACGAAGACGAAGTGGAACTGACCTGGGACTACGAGCCTTCGACCCTGGACGGCTTGAAAGTCACCCTGGGGGACACAACCCTGCGGGTCGAACTGGCCGCAGGCGATGCCGATGCCCTGGGTGGCAAGGACCAACTGGAGATAACCCACGCCACCGCCACGGCGGATATGGCAGAAGTGGAACAAACCCTGCAGAACATTCTCAAGGGCACCGGCACCTACATCCGCACCTGAATCGCAGTTGCGCAGCCAGCAACGACGGTGCTTGACCGTTGGTCGCCACTGTTATTTCTAACAATACCCGGCCCCGTGTTTTAAGCCTTAGCTGATCAAAGACGACGGATCCAGGTCGCGAAATCTTCAGGACCGTGTCGATCCCTCCAGCACCTTCCAGCACCACGTGCCCAACATCAAGCCGCTGATAACGCCGACCAAGACCCGCACGCAGGGGGATGTAGAAGCCCTGCGCCGGCATCGACAGGACCGCTACTACACATGATCATCAAAGCCCCTGACGCGCCTCCGGTCGGCGACTGCACCGCCCCGTGGATTGCGAGCAAGGTGTATGCCGTGGTCGGCGATACCCGCGCCACAGTCGGCGTCGCCGTGAGTGACGGACGCGGCGGGGTGCCCTGCCCTTGAAGCAAAGGCGGTGAGCGGGCATGCCTGCTCACCGCCATTTGTGCCTCTCACACAATTTTCCTACAAGTTTTGCTAAAAATACCCCGCGCGCCGTTAGTCGCCACCCCCTGCCATGCATTAAAGTAGGCGCCCCAGGCTGTCGTTTGTTACATGACGCACAGGCTCATCTCTCCAGGAACCGTCATCGATGGAACATCGTGAAGCGCTGCTCGCGCTGCGAACCTTTCTTTCTACGCAGATTCTCGGCCAGGAAAAACTCATCGATCGCCTGCTGATCGCCCTGCTTGCCGACGGCCATATGCTGGTGGAAGGCGCGCCGGGCCTGGCCAAGACCAAGGCGATCAAAGAGCTGGCCGAAGGCATCGAAGCGCAGTTCCATCGTATCCAGTTCACCCCCGACCTGTTGCCCGCGGACATCACCGGCACCGAGATCTATCGCCCGGAAACCGGCAGTTTCGTATTCCAGCAAGGGCCGATCTTCCACAACCTGGTGCTGGCGGACGAAATCAACCGCGCCCCGGCCAAGGTGCAATCAGCCCTGCTGGAGGCCATGGCCGAACGCCAGGTCAGCGTCGGGCGCAGTACCTACGACCTGTCTCCGCTGTTTCTGGTGATGGCCACGCAAAACCCCATCGAGCAGGAAGGCACCTACCCGCTGCCCGAAGCCCAGCTCGACCGTTTCCTGATGCACGTCAAGATCGGCTTCCCCGACGCCGCCGTCGAACGGCGCATCCTGCAACAGGCGCGTGGCGAAGCCCTCAACGGTGAAACCAAGCCCGAGCGCCGGGTCAGCCAGCAGGCGATCTTTGCCGCGCGCAAGGAAATCCTCGGCCTGTACATGGCCGATGCGGTGGAGGAATACCTGGTGCAACTGGTCATGGCCACGCGCACCCCGGCCAAGTTCGACCCGGAAATGGCCGAGTGGATCGCCTACGGTGCCAGCCCGCGTGGCTCCATCGCCCTGGACCGCTGCGCACGCGCCCATGCCTGGCTGGCCGGCCGCGACTTTGTCAGCCCGGAGGATATCCAGGCGGTGCTGTTCGACGTGCTGCGCCATCGCATCATCCTGTCGTTCGAAGCCGAAGCGGCCGGGATTGACCAGGACCGTGTGGTGCAACGCATTCTCGACGTCGTTGCCGTCGCTTGAAGTCGATGAACGCCAGCGATGGGGTGCGCGTCACGCTCAGCGAACTGATCGAGATGCGCCACCGCGTGCGCGAAGTGCAGCTGTTTTCCACGCCAAGCCAGCGCAGCCCGCTGATCGGCCTGCACCACTCCAAGCTGCGCGGGCGCGGTGTCGACTTCGACCAGGTGCGCGTGTACCAGGCCGGCGACGATGTGCGCACCATCGACTGGCGCGTGACGGCGCGCACCCAGGAGCCGCACACCAAGCTGTTCCACGAAGAGCGCGAACGGCCGATCTTCATCATGGTGGAGCAAAGCTGCCGGCTGTTTTTCGGCTCGGGGCAGATGTTCAAGTCAGTACTCGCCGCTCAAGCCGCCAGCCTGATCGGCTGGGCGGCCCTGGGCCACAACGACCGCGTCGGCGGGCTGGTGTTCGGCGACAACGAGCACTACGAAATCAAGCCGCGACGCAGCAAGCAGAGCCTGCTGCAATTGCTCAACCGCTTGGTGCGCGTCAACCAGAGCCTGGACACCGAAAGCCGCCCGGAGGCCGACGCCCTGGGCATGGCCCTGCGCCGTGGCCGCGAAGTGCTGCGTCCCGGCAGCCTGGTGATTGTGATCTGCGACGAGCGCGCCATCACCGAAGGTGCCGAGCAACAATTGAGCCTGCTGTCACGCCATTGCGACTTGCTGCTGTTGCCGATCTCCGACCCACTGGACCACGCCCTGCCCGCCGCCGGGCTGCTGCGCTTTGCCGAACGGGGCGCGCAGCTGGAACTGGACACCCTGAACTTCGACTTGCGCCAGGCCTACAAGGCCCAGGCCGAAGCGCGCATCGCCCGCTGGGAACTGCTCGCGCAGAAACTGCGAATCCTGCTGATGCCCCTGAGCACCCAGAGCGAAATGGTCGAACAACTGCGCGAATACCTCAACCCGCAACGCCCGGTTAAAAAGCAATGAGCAGCCTCGACCAACTGCAACCGCTGATCGCCCCGCCGCCCATTGGCTTCTGGCCCCCTGCGCCGGGCTGGTGGTTGCTGTTGCTGATGATCCCGCTGCTGGGCTGGGGCCTATGGTCGCTGCGCCGTTTGCTGCCGACTCGACGCCCCATGACCCGCGCCGAACAACCGCTGGACCCTTTGCGCATCGCCGCGCTGGCCGAGCTGGCATTGATGCCCAAGCCCTACGACGGCGCCCCCGCCGGGGCCTGGCTGCAACAGCTCAACGGCTTGCTCAAGCGCCTGTGCCGCAACGACTACCCCTATAGCCAAAGCCACACCCTCAACGGCCGCAAATGGCTGGCATTCCTCGACAACCGCTGCCCGGCCGCCGGCCTCACGCGCTGGATGGTATTGGTCGAAGGCGCCTATAAACCCGAATGCAAGCTCGACGACAAAGCTATCGCCGGCCTGACCCAAGCCGTCGATACCTGGATTCGCAAACATGTTTGAGTTCGCCTGGCCGTGGATCTTCGCCCTGTTGCCGCTCCCCTGGTTGATGCGTTTTATCCTCCCGGCGGCCGACAGCGGCGAGCCGGCGCTGAAAGTCAGCTACCTCGGCGACCTCGAAAACCTTGCGGGCCGCCGTGCACGGGTCAACCTGCCGGGCTGGCGCCAACAGGCGCCCTTCGTGGTGCTGTGGCTGCTGCTGCTGACCGCCGCTGCGCGCCCGGAATGGCTCGGCGAACCGCTGCCGATTGCCGCCAGCGGCCGCGACTTGCTGGTGGCGGTGGACGTGTCCGGCTCCATGGACTTTCCCGATATGCACTGGCAGGGCGAAGACGTGAGCCGCCTGAACCTGGTCAAGCATCTGCTCGGCGACTTCCTTGAAGGCCGCGAAGGCGACCGCGTGGGCCTGATCCTGTTCGGCAGCCAGGCCTACCTGCAAGCGCCACTGACCTTCGACCGGCGCACCGTGCGCACTTGGCTGGATGAAGCGCGCATCGGCATCGCCGGCAAGAACACCGCCATTGGCGATGCCATAGGCCTGGCGCTGAAACGCCTGCGCCAGCGGCCTGCGCAAAGCCGTGTACTGGTGCTGGTCACCGATGGCGCCAACAACGCCGGGCAGATCGACCCGCTGACCGCCGCGCGCCTGGCGGCCGAAGAAGGGGTGAAGATCTACCCCATCGGCATCGGCGCCGACCCTGAACAAACCGGTTCCCTGGGTATCCTGGGCGTCAACCCGAGCCTGGATCTCGACGAGCCGGCACTCAAGGCCATCGCTGAAGCCACCGCAGGCCAATACTTCCGTGCCCGCGATGGCCAAGAGCTGGAAGCGATCAAGCAAACATTGGACAAGCTTGAGCCCGTCGAACAGCAACCCACCCAGGCACGCCCGGCGCAGGCGCTGTACAGCGGACCGTTGGCCCTGGCGCTGATCCTGAGCATGTTGCTGGTGATCCAGGAACGCTGGCCGAACAACGCACTGCAACGCGCGTACAACAAACTGTCGAGCAAGGGGATCTTCCTGCAACAGCATCCGGAATGGCGCCAGCGTCTTAAACGCCTGCGTTTGCGGAGGCGTCGATGATCGCCCTGTGGCCGCACTGGTTCCGCCCCTGGTGGCTGTTGCTGCTGCCGCTGCTCGGCTGGTTGCTGTGGCAACTGTGGCACCGGCAGAAGCGCGCCGGACGCTGGCAGATGATCCTGCCGCCGGCCTTTCACGCCGTGCTGCTCAGCGGCGGCAACGGGCGCGAAAGCAAGTCGCCGTGGGTGTTGCTGGGCCTCGCTTGGCTGCTGGCCGTGCTGGCGTTGCTGGGTCCCAGTTGGCAACGGGTTGAACAAACCAGCCAGAAGCCCTCCGACCCATTGGTGGTGCTGCTCGAGCTGACCCCGGAAATGCTCGCCACCGACAGCCCGCCCAACCGCCTCGAACAGGCACGGCGCAAGCTCTTCGACTTGTTGCAGGCGCGCAGCGACGCGCAAACCGCCATCGTCGTGTATGCCGGTAGCGCCCACACCCTCGTGCCGCTGTCGGACGACCTGGCCACCAGCCGCAACCTGCTCGACGCCCTGCGCCCCTCGATCATGCCGGAGTCCGGCCACCGCGCCGACCTCGCCGTGGAGAAAGCCCTGGAGCTGCTCAAGCACGGCGGTCTGGGTCAGGGTCGCATGCTGCTGGTCGGCTCCTCGTTGTCAAAACAGGAACGCCAGGGCATTCGCCTGCTGCTGCAAGGCAACCAGGCGCCGAGCCTGTCGATCCTGGGCGTCGGCAGCCGTGAAGGCACACCGGTGACCCAGGAAAGCGGTGAATTCCTCAAGGACGAGCAAGGCGCGATCCTGGTACCCCGCCTCGACAGCCCGACACTCAAGGCCTTCGCCAGCGAAATGGGCGGCCGTTACCGCGCCGCGCGCCTGGACGATAAAGACCTGCGCCAGCTCGGCGTGCTGGACCCGCCCCAAGCCCTGCGCAACGATGGCCAGTTGCAGCACCTCGACACCTGGGCCGACCAGGGTTACTGGCTGCTGCTGCCGCTGTTGCTGCTGGCCGCCTGCGCCGGGCGGCGCGGCTGGTTGTTCTTTTTACCACTGCTGCTCCTGGGCGCGCCGCAACCCAGCTATGCCTTTGAATTCCAGGATTTGTGGCTGCGTGCGGACCAGCAGGGCCAATACCTGCTCAAGAAGAAACGCCCCGCCGAGGCCGCAGAGCACTTCCAGGACCCGCAGTGGCAAGGCGTCGCCCTGTATGAGGCCGGCAACTATGCCGAGGCCATCAAGCGGTTCGCCGAGGGTAATGACGCCTACTCCCACTACAATCGCGGCAACGCCCTGGCCAGGTCAGGTGAACTCGAAGCAGCCATCGACGCCTACGAACAAGCCCTGGAAGCCCAGCCCGACCTGCAACCGGCGCTGAAAAACAAGGCCCTGGTAGAAGCGCTGATCCAGGAACAGGCAGAACCCGAGCCTGAGAAGCCTGCAAAAAACGAGGATGACGAAACCACCCAACCCGGCCAAACTGCGCAACCGGGCGCCACTGGGCAAAATGCCACAGGTGGCGAGCAGTCGTCCCAGGGCCAGGGCCAGGGCGAAGCCGGCAGCGGCGATACCCAGGCCGGCACCCCGCCGCACGCCGGCGGCAACGACGTGCCGGGCAGCGAGTTGGGCGATGAACAAACCACCACCCCGCCGCTGCGTCCCACCGACGCCAACCTCGACGGTGAACACCGCCAGGCCCTGGAGCAATGGCTGCAGGAGATCCCGGACAACCCCGGCGAACTGCTGCGACGCAAATTCTGGTACGAACAGCAACAGCATCAGGACAAGACTCGATGAGCCGCCGCACCACCCTTCTGCTTCTGCTCGCGTTGTCGGCAGGCCACGCCCAGGCGGCCAGCCTGGTCGCCAGCGTCGACCGCAACCGCCTCAATTCCGGGGAAACGGTGGAACTGACGGTGGAATCCACCGATGTCACCCAGTTCGGCAAGCCCGACCTGTCGCCCCTGGATGCGCAGTTCGAAGTCAGCGGCACACGCCAGCTCAACCAACTTACGACGCTGGGTGGCGATAACCATGCGACCACACGCTGGATCATTACCCTGCTGCCCAAGGAAAACGGCACGGTGGTGATTCCGCCGTTGCAAGTGGGCGAATACACGACCCAGCCGATCAGCCTGCAAGTGCTGGAAACCACCAGCCAGGACACCAACGCCGAGCTGGCCCCGGTGTTTGTCGAAGCCAACCTCGACCAGACCAGCGTGTACGTGCAGGCCCAGGCGCTGTTGACCGTGCGCGTGTACCACTCGGTGTCGCTGTACGATGACAGCAGCCTCACGCCGCTACAGATTCCCGATGCGCGCGTGGAGCAGTTGGGCGAGTCGCGCACCTATGAAAAGGTCATCAACAGCATCCGCCATGGCGTGATCGAAACCCGCTACGCGATCTACCCGCAACACAGCGGCACCCTGGAGATTCCCTCGCAGACCTTCAGCGCCACCCTGGTGGAGTCGCGTCCGCCCCAGGAAAATACGCTGCAAGGCACCAAGCCCGGCAAACTGATCCACGTGAGTTCGGCGGCGCTGCCACTGGTGGTCAAGCCCAAGCCGGCGCTGTACCCCGTCGATGCCCCATGGTTGCCGGCCCGTAGCCTCACCTTGAACGAGAGCTGGAACCCGGAGCCTGAGCATGTACAAGTCGGCGACTCCCTGACCCGCAGCCTGACCGTCAAGGCCGAGGGCCTGTCCAGCGCCCAACTGCCGGCCTTGCCCAGCACCGACATCAACGGCCTGCGCCGCTACCCGGACCAGCCGGTGCTCGGCAACCAGACCAGTGACCGTGGCCTGATCGGCAGTCGCGAAGACCGCGAGGCCCTGGTGCCCAACCGTGTCGGCGCCCTGGAACTGCCCGCCGTCGAGGTGGTGTGGTGGAACACCCACGAAGACCACCTGGAGCGCACCAGCCTACCGGCCCGCACCCTGCAAGTGGCCAACAACCCCAGCCTGGCGGTGGACACGCCGGCCACCCCGACCATCATCACCGCGCCGGACGACAGCCGCCTGTGGTTGTGGCAACTCAGCACACTGATCCTGGCCTGCACCACCCTGCTGGGCTTCGGCCTGTGGTGGCGTGCCCGTTGGCAACCGGCGGTACTGCGCGCTGCGCAAACCGGCCCGAGCCCACGCACCTTGCTCGACGACCTCAAGCGCGCCACCCAGGCCAACGACCCCCAGGCCACGCGCCAGGCGCTGGATGCCTGGGCGCGGCAACAGCCGGAAACCCTGGCGGATATGGCAGCGCGGTTTGTGCCGTTGTCGGATGCGTTGGATGGGCTCAATGGCGCGCTGTACAGCGAGAGTGGCCAGTACTGGCTGGGCGAAGACCTGTGGCGCGCGATCAAGACCATCCCGATGACCGAGCGTGAGCTGGACCCGGCAACCGATACCACCAGCCTGCCGCCGCTGTACCCCAAATAAGCTGGATTCAGCCCACGCCACGCAACCCCGTGGGAGCGAGCTTGCCCACGAAGGCGGTCTGTCAGTAAAAAATCTGCTGCATGTTGATGTGCGTCGCCCCGTGCCTGCGTGTGGGCATCGACAGACGTCTTCCATTAATGACTGCCCACTCGTCGCTACTGTTAACTCTGACAGGTGCTGAATCGCATCTATTTGACGCTAAATCCTGTGTACGACCTGCCGCGCGTCACTCGCCGGTAAGGGTCATTTCGCTACTCACAGGACGCCTGACCATGGATCAAGAACAGCTCTCCAACCCGCGGCTGCCTGCCGTACGCTCGCCCTTACATCCTGAACCTGGGTCTGACGACTTTTTCGACCTGACCACCCCCGAATACCATGCCCCCGTGCCGTTTTCCGAGCTCCCACTCTACATCCCCGGCATGACCACGCCTGTGGTCGGCTTCGACGGTGGGATCAATTTGGCCGCCCTGGACAACCATCGCGACGAGGGTCTGCTGTGCATCCTGTTGCCCTATCTGGACATGACGCAACTGGATTTCATCGAGCTGTTCTACCGCGATGTCATCACACCCGTAGCGACTCACACGGTGACCAAGGAACAAGCCGACAAGGGCATTCAGATCCCGTTGTACATCCCCCGTACACGGTTTACAGACGGCCCCGTGGAACCGGTTTTTTTCCGGGTTACGCGAGTGCTTGGCGGAACGGAGGAGACTCGCCGCTTCAGGCTCAAAATCGACACTGTAGCGCCTGCCGGGCCGGATCCGATACCTAGCGAACCGTGGCATTCCAACCTTGGCGCGCCCGAGCCGGATACCGACTTCGTCGATGAAACAGCAGCCGGTCTGGGGGTGAAGGTGACAATTCCCTTCTACCCCCTCGACATCAACAGGCCCGCCAACACCCACCGCACGGTGCGGGACCGCATTCGCCTGAGCATTGGCGGATTTATCCTCAACCACCGGATCACCGAAGGCGAGGCGGCCGGCCGCGAGCCGATTGTAATCTGGGTGTATGCGGGCACCTGGGCGCAGATCGGCAGCGGCTCACACGTCTGCGAGTACGAAGTCGTCGATGAGGTGGGTAACTATTCCCCAGGCTGGTCACCGGCGGTGCTGATCGAGGTCGAGCTGGATGATGGCGCCGAACCGCTGCTGCCTGAGTGCTACATCTACGAAGCACCTGCGGACGTCCTTGATGTGGACGAGCAGATGGGGGCAGACGCCACCATCGAAGTCTCCGTTCATCGCTTTGACTATGTGGTCGGCGATCTGATTCGGGTCAGGGCTATTGGCCGCAATGCGCAGGGGGCGAGCGTCACCACCTACTACGAACACCGCGTCACCGTCACCGGGCGCAATGCCCGCATCCCCTTCCCGTTCGAGGATTTTGCGCCACTGGTGGGCGGGCGTGTGCAATTGTCCTATGAGCGCATACGCGCTGGCGTTCCAAACCGGCGCTCGCACACGACTATCGTGCAGGTCACCGGCACACCGATCAACATCAGCTTGCCAGCACCTCGCGTGGATGAGGCGCCGGACGGCGTCACCCTGCCGCCGGAATCGGCATATGTCACCGTGAGAATTGACGAATACACAGGCCAGGATCCTTTCGACCTGGTCACTCTGTTCCTGGTTGGCGTGTATGCCAACGGTTCGCGGTATTACCGCGAGGTTTACAAAGCGGCCGGCGAAGGGCCTATCACCTTCCGGTTGGCGAACGGGGTCAACGGCGATATCGCCAAACTCGAAGGCGGTACCCTCAGGCTTTCTTATACCGCCACTAACGCCCAAGGAACTCGTCCCTCGCAGGATCTGCTGCTCGATGTCGGATTACCCCAGGCTTCGTTGCCTGAACCATTCGTGGAACAGGCACCGCCCCCCGAGTATGTGTTCGATCCAGACCAGTCGAGCGGTGACGCACACATCCTGGTCCGGGCACACACCGATATACAAGAAGATGACATCATTACCTTGTACTTCGAAGGTAGCGCCAGCGGCGGCAGTGCGCCCCCCATCATCTTCCAGGTATTGCCGCACTGGGTTGGCCGCGATCTGCCATTTAACGTCCAGCGCCAGTATGTTCTGGCCAATCTCAACGGATCGGCGCGCATTTACTACACCCTCACCCGTCCGGGTGCGCGCACGCGATTATCCCATGCCGTCGTGATGAAAGTCGGTGCCATGCTGACCTTGGATGTACCTGAAGTGCTGGAGGCCACGAAGACAGGCCCGACGAGTGCGCAGATGAATCCGTTGCATATCGATCAAGCGGCGGTATTCACCATCCGCGTGAGGTATGCGCCGATGCTTTATACCGATGACATCACCGTCTTCCTGTTCGGCAAGCCCGGTTTCGCGATACCGGCCATCAAACCGAAGCCCGGCGACCCGTCCTTGGGGTATGTTGATTTCTATGCCTCCGGCAGGAATATCGCGGCTCATCTGGGGCAGGTACTCAGAGTGGGCTATAGCGTCCACCGCCAGGGTGCCCTCACAAACTCCGAGATACTGGACTTGCGGGTACTGGCGTTTGATGAGCTGACGCCCAATCCACTTCCCTTTCCAAGGATCAACGACATCGCCCCCGGCGGAACGCTGAACCTCAACACCATTGCCGGCGATGCGACCGCCGCCGTGGCCAAGTGGCCCCTGAGTGCGGCGGGCGATTGGGTGTGGCTGACCTGCAGCAGCGCAGGCGTAGATGACTTGAACCTGTTGACGGCACACCCGCTTACCTCAGCGGAGGCGGCGAATGGGTTGCACAACCTGCCAGTACCGCGCAGTTGGCTGGAGTCGATCCCCAACAACAGTCCCATCCATGTGAAGTTCCAGGCAACGTTCGATGGCACCCTGGATGCCGAGAGCATCGTCACCTTTCCGATCACGACATACACCGTTGTGCAGCGGAGCAAGCTGTCGATGGAATGGCCTTTCACTACCGGCAGCTGGCACGGCTGGAGCCCAGATGGACAATACCGAGACACAAACAACATCGCCAACGAAGGCGTAGGGCTTGGGATTGGCTCATATACCGACGGGCCTTACAACTTTTCCGGGCCGGTCATCGCGTATACAGTCCAGGTACAAGCCAACAAGACCTATGACTTGAGCTTTTCACTGCGCGCGATACGAGCCACGGGCGCAAACGCAACCAATATCTATCTCACCGTCAGTGGCAGCGCTATCGGCTCAGCCGTGAACACACAAAGACAGACGATCTGGCGCACCGGCACTGGTGTCTATACCGCGCCGGTCACAGGCTCGGTAAAGCTTGGTCTACACAACACGATCTCCAGTGGCGACGGGAATGACTTCTACATCGGGCATGTCACGATGAAAGAACGGTAACTAACTGAAACAACTGATCGTTCCCACCTCGCCCGGGAACGATCAGCCCTCTCCTCCAGGTTTACAGGTAAACTCCCCCCTTTTCAGCTTCCCCACGGAGTTCGCCTTGCGTCTGTTCCACACCTCCGACTGGCACCTTGGCCAAAACCTCCACGGCCAGGAACGCGACTTCGAACACGCCTGCTTCCTCGAGTGGCTGCTGCGCCAGATCGCGGCCCAGCATCCCGATGTGCTGTTGATCGCCGGCGACATCTTCGACACCGTCAACCCGCCGCTCAAGGCCCAGGAGCGGCTGTATGACTTCATCATCAGCGCCCACGAACAAAACCCGAAACTGACCATTGTGATGATTGCCGGCAACCACGACTCCGGCTCGCGGATCGAACTGCCCGCGCCGTTGATGCGGCGCCTGCGCACCCATGCGCTGGGCCGCGTGCTATGGCTGGACGACGGCCAGCTGGACGCAGAACGCCTGCTGATTCCCCTGCCGGATGCCAAGGGCAAAGTCGCCGCGTGGTGCCTGGCGCTGCCGTTCCTGCGCCCGGCGGAAGTTACCGGTGCGCACCTGGGCGATGATTACCTGCACGGGATTGGCCAGGTGCATGAATGGTTGATCGCCGCGGCTAACGCCAAGCGTAAAAAAGGCCAGGCGCTGATTGCCATCAGCCATGCGCACATGGCCGGTGGCTCAGTGTCGGAAGACTCCGAGCGCAGCCTGATCATCGGCAATGCCGAGGCGCTGCCGGCCAAACTGTTCGACAAAAGTATCGGCTATGTTGCCCTCGGCCATTTGCACAAGCCGCAAAAGGTCAATGGCGAAGAGCGCATTCGCTACAGCGGTTCGCCGATTCCGCTGTCGTTTTCCGAAATTGGCTATAAGCACCAGATTCTCGACGTGACGTTCCAGGGCGAACGATTGGTCAGCGTCGAACCGCTGCTGATTCCCCGTTCGGTCAACCTGCAACGCTTGGAAGCCGCGCCCCTGGCCGACATCCTCAAGGCCCTGGCGGACTTGCCCGATATCGACCTGCTCGCCGAAACCCAGCGCCACCCCTGGCTGGAAGTGCGCGTGCGCCTCGACGAGCCGCAACCGGACCTGCGCCAACAGATCGAAACCGCCCTGCAAGGCAAGGCCGTGCGCCTGGTGCGCATCGCTGCCGAGTACGCCGGCAAACGTGGCAGCGACACCACCGATGATGAGCGCCTGATCGAACTCGACCAGCTCACGCCCCAGGAGCTGTTCAGCCGCGCCTGGCAGGACAGCTACGGCAGTGAAGTGGATGAACAGACCTTGAAAGATTTCGCCGTGCTGCTCCAGGAAGTGCAACAGGCAGGTGAACAGCCATGAAGATCCTCGCCATCCGCCTGAAAAACCTCGCGTCCCTGGCCGGGCCGTTCGAGATCGACTTTACCGCAGAGCCCCTGGCCAGCGCCGGACTGTTCGCCATTACCGGGCCGACCGGCGCCGGTAAAAGTACCCTGCTGGATGCCCTGTGCCTGGCGCTGTTTGGCGCCGTGCCACGTCTGGGCGATACCGGCC
This sequence comes from Pseudomonas sp. SJZ103, assembly GCF_007828335.1. Taxonomy (NCBI): domain Bacteria; kingdom Pseudomonadati; phylum Pseudomonadota; class Gammaproteobacteria; order Pseudomonadales; family Pseudomonadaceae; genus Pseudomonas; species Pseudomonas sp. SJZ103. The sequence continues at coordinate 201,335 of NZ_VIUN01000009.1, read as the reverse complement.
AGGCCAAGATGCCGGATGCCGACAGCGATATTTCCATCGGCGACCCACGCACCCTGATCCGTCGCGGCACCGGTGGCGGTTATGCCGAAGTTGACTTTGTCGGCGTCAGCGGCCGTCGCTACCGTGCGCGCTGGGAAGCCAATCGCGCCCGCGACAAGGCCAGCGGCAAGTTGCAGAACAGTCGGCAAAGCCTGATCGACCTGGACAGCGACCAACTGCTGGCCAGCCAGAAGACCGAATACAAGACCCAGCTGGAATTGGCCCTGGGCCTGAACTTCGAGCAGTTCACCCGCGCCGTGCTGCTGGCCCAGAGTGAGTTCAGCGCCTTCCTCAAGGCCAATGACAACGAACGCAGCGAACTGCTGGAAAAGCTCACCGACACCGCGCTGTACACCCAGCTCGGCCGCCGCGCGTTCGATAAGGCCAAGGAGGCCAAAGACGCGCACAAACACTTGCAGGACCAGGCCACCGGCGTGGTGCCCCTGGCCCCTGAAGCGCGCGCCGAGCTGGACCAGCAATTCAATGCGGCCCAGCAACAGCTCAAGACCCAACAGGCCCAACTCAAGCAATTGGAGTTGCAGCACACCTGGCTCAAGGAATTGCGCGAATGGCAGGACCGCCAGCGCAGTGCCACCGAACAGTTGCAGCGCGCGCAAGCGGAGTGGGACAGCCAGGGGGCACAGCGCCAAGACCTGAGCCGCCTGGACCAACTGGCGCCGCAACGACATCAGTTTGCGCGCCTGGCAGAACTCGACACCTTGCTCACGCCGCTGGCTACGCAAATTCAGGCGCATATCGAGCAACAGGCCGAGTTGCAGACTCGTCAGGAACAGGCCCTGCAACAGCAGGCCTCAGCCCAAGCCGCGTTGGCCGATGCCGTGAAGCAACAGACCGACGCCGCCCCGCTGCTGCATCAGGCCTTCGCCGAACAGAACACCCTCGCCCACTTGACCAAGGACCTGGCCAAGCGCAGCGAGGATAAGCAGCAACACGAAGCCGCCTGCGCCGAAGGCCAGACGCTGCTCCAAGGCTTACAGGCCAAGCACACCCACGTTGCCGAACGCCTGCAACGCCTGGCCGCCGAACTTGAACGCAGCAGCGCCCTCGCCCCGCTCAGCGAGGCTTGGAACGCCTACCGCGATCGCCTGCAACAACTGATGCTGATTGGTAATCGCCTGAAGAAAGGCCAGGCCGAACTGCCGCAACTGGAACAACGTGCCACGACCGCCGCGGAAAAATTCGCCCAACAACGTGACGCGCTGGACCTGCTGTACCAGGAAGCCGGTGCCGAGCCGCACGCCGTGGCCGAGCAGGTCCAGCTGCTGGCCAGCCTGCTGCAAGACAATCGCAAGCAGCAACGCGCCTTCGAAGACCTGACTCGACTGTGGGACAGCCAGCAGCAGTTGGACCAGCAAGCCGCTGCCGTCGCGCAAAAGCTCGTCGATGCCGCGCAGCAGCGCGAACAACTGAACCAGACCGGCCTGCAAACCAAAGCCGAACTTACCGTCGCCGAACAGACCCTGGCGGTGACCAAGCAGGTGCTGGAACGCCAGCGCCTGGCGCGCAGCGCCAGCGTCGAGGAACTGCGCGAGCAATTGCAGGACGGCCAGCCCTGCCCGGTGTGCGGCAGCCATGAACATCCTTACCACCAGCCCGAAGCTCTGCTGCACAGCCTCGGGCGCCACGACGACAACGAAGAGGCCACGGCGCAGAAAGCCGTCGATACCCTCAAGGAAAAACTCACCGAACTGCGTGGTGAAGTCGGCGGTTTGATCGCCCAGCAAAAAGAATTCCTGCAACAACAGGAACACCTGGTCACCCAACAGCAGACGCTCCAGCCCAGCCTGGACGCGCACCCACTGGCGGCCTCGCTGTTCAACCAGGACGAAGCCAAACGCAGCCATTGGTTGGCCCAGCAACTCAGCCAACTGACCCAAAGCATCACCCAGGACGAACAACGCCAGGGCGCCCTGCTCAACCTGCAGCAAAACGCCGGGCGCTTGCAGCAGCAACTGCAAGCCGCCCAGGACGCGAGCCAGCAGGCGCGCCAATTGCTGGTGGACCAGCAGCGCGAGCTGTCCAACGACCGTGAACGTCTCGACGAAGAACTCACCGCCTTTGCCCACCTGCTGCCCGCCGACACACTGGAAGGCTTGCGCAGCGACCCGGCTGCGACCTTTATGCAGTTGGACCAGCAGGTCAGCCAACGCCTTGAACAGCTGGGTCACCAGAAGGATGAGCTCGCCGAGCAGCAGGAACGCCAGCAGGCCATCGAGAAAGAGCACACCCATCAGCTGCATCGCCAACAGCAACTCGACGCCCTGAACCAGCAATTTACCGAACTGGCAGCGCAGCAACAGGCCGCCCAGGAAAAACTCAGTGCCTTGCTGGGCGAGCACGCCAGCGCCGAACACTGGCAGCAGCAGTTGGAACAGGCCGTGGTGCAGTCACGCCAGAGCGAGGCCGACGCCAACCTACAGTTGCAGGACATCCGCAACCAGCTGATCCAACTGGCCGCCGACCTCAAGGCCCACCAGGAGCGCCAGCAATCCTTCGAAGCCGAACAGCACACCCTCGAGGCCCGTACCAACGAATGGCGCGCCCTGCACCCCGAACTGGATGACGAGGGCCTGGCGCGTCTGCTGGCTTTCGATGACGCGCACATCAGCGCGCTGCGCCAGCATCTGCACAGCAGCGAAAAAGCCGTCGAGCAAGCCAAGGTGTTGCTGCAAGAGCGCGAACAACGCCTCGCCGAACACCAGGCCCTGCACAACGACAACCTGGACGCCGAACAACTCGATGGCGCCCTGGCCGCGCTCAATCAACAATTGGCCGAGGGCGAAAAACACTGCGCCGAACTGCGCGCGCGCCAGTCCGAAGACCAGCGTCGCCAGGACGCCAACAGCGCCCTGGCCGAGCAAATCACCAAGGCCTATGAAGAGTGGCAACGCTGGGCGCGCCTGAACGCGCTGATCGGCTCAGCCAGCGGCGACACCTTCCGCAAGATCGCCCAGGCCTACAACCTCGACCTGCTGGTGCACCACGCCAACGTGCAGCTGCGCCAACTGGTGCGCCGCTACCGCCTCAAGCGCGGCGGCAGCATGTTGGGCCTGCTGGTGATGGACACGGAAATGGGCGATGAACTGCGCTCGGTGCACTCGTTGTCCGGCGGCGAAACGTTCCTGGTGTCCCTGGCGCTGGCGTTGGGTCTGGCGTCGATGGCCTCAAGCACGTTGAAGATCGAGTCGCTGTTTATCGACGAAGGCTTCGGCAGCCTCGACCCCGAGTCCCTGCAATTGGCGATGGACGCCCTCGACGGGTTGCAGGCCCAGGGGCGCAAAGTGGCAGTGATCTCCCACGTGCAGGAAATGCACGAACGCATCCCGGTACAGATCCAGGTCAAGCGCCAGGGCAATGGCTTGAGCACCCTGGAGGTCAAGTGAGCGAGGCGCTGCTGTATTCGTTCCGGCGCTGCCCCTATGCCATGCGCGCACGCCTGGCGCTGCGCTACTCGGGGGTGGCGGTGCGGATTGTCGAGGTGAGCCTCAAGGCCAAGCCGGCCGAGATGCTGGCGCTGTCGCCCAAAGGCACGGTGCCGGTGCTGGTGGTGGATGGCGAAGTGATCGACGAGAGCCTGGCGATCATGCGGTGGGCCTTGGCCCGGCACGACCCGGATAACTGGTTATTGCAGGGAGATCCGGCGGTACTTGAGCTGATCGCCGAGAACGATTCAACCTTCAAACATCACTTGAATCGATACAAGTACGCCGAACGCTACCCCGAGCAGCCGATGGAACACTATCGAGCCGAAGGCGAGGTGTTCTTGCAGAAGCTTGAGGGGTTGCTGGCCCAACACGCCTATCTGCTGGCCGACCACCCTAGCCTGGCGGACATGGCGCTTGCGCCGTTTATACGGCAGTTTGCCCACGTGGACCGCGAATGGTTTGCCGGTACGCCGTTCAAAGCGTTGCAACGCTGGTTGGAAGACTTCCTGCAATCCCCCCTGTTTATCGGCGTGATGGCGAAGGCTTAGCCTTCGATCAGGCTCAACAACCGCTCGCGGGCGATCTCCGGTTCGCCGTCCGACAACTGCACGGATGACAGGATCGGGGTGGAATAAAGGGCGAGGATAAGTGCGGCGAGTCGAAATGCCATGCTGTCGATTCCATGAAAGAGGGCGTCAATATTTAAGCGTCAATTTAAACACATGGCAATACGCCACTACCTCATTTTTTTCTTTGACAGATACACAAACGCCAAACCACTCGAACGCGCGCTTACGTTCCAGTGGTTTGGCGTCTGCTTGTGTGCAGGGTCAATCAGCGCTCATTGCTGGGTCTTGTGATCCAGGGCGGCGTAGAAGTTGGCGCTTTGTTGCAGGTATTTCTGGGTGTAGGCACTGGTGCTGGATTTTGTGCCGGTGACTTCCACGCTGGCAGCGGCAGGCAGGGCCACGGTGGCGGAAACGGCGGAGGCGGCGATGACGGAGAAGAGATTCAAGTTCATGTCGGTAACCCTTGTATTCGTTTGGTTGGGTGGCCGGGGAAGGCCTTGGAACCCAACTTACGCCCGAGGGTTGAAGCTTAGAAATGCTTTGAAACAGTAGCCGCTATTAATACAATTAATACTAAGGGTCAGGCCCCGCACTGCGAGGCCTGTGGCTTATTGACGCACCAGAAACTTGAGGTCGCTGGGGGCATCGATCGGCAATTTCTGCACGGTTTTACCCAGCAGGCCGGTCTTGGGGTCACGCTCGACCACCACGATTTCGTTGCTCTTCTGGTTGGCGATCAGCAGGAACTTGCCGCTCGGATCGAGGCTGAACTCCCTCGGGTGGTCGCCTTCGACGCTGCGGCGCTGCAGCTCCTTGAGGTGGGCGGTGGCCGGGTCCACGCCAAATACGATGATCTGGTTGGCGGTGCCGCGATTGCTCACGTAGAGGAACTTGCCATCGCTGGAGGCGTGCAGTGCGGCGCCGGCCTTGTCGGACACCGGTTGCCCGGCGGCGTAGTCGACCAATTGGGTCTGGCGAAGCGTGCCGTCGGCGTAATCAAACACCGCGACCTGGGCGCTCATCTCGGTGGTCAGCCAGGCATGCTTGCCATCGGCGCTGAACAGCAGGTGGCGCGGGCCGCTGCCCGGTGGCAAGGGCACCGATGCCGGGTTGGCAGGGGTCAGCGGCAGTTCGTGATTGGCCTTGGGGTCGTAGCGGTAGGCGAAGACCTTGTCCGCGCCCAGGTCCTGCACAAACACGTACTTGCCATCCGGCGACGACACCACCGAATGCACGTGGTTGGAGGCCTGGCGCTCGGGATTGACGCGACTGGCCGGGTGCCCGCTCAACTGCACCGGGGCCGACAGCTTGCCGGCAGCGTCCACCGGCAGGACCGCCAGACTGCCGCCCGGGTCTTCCACCACCGAATAATTGGCGACGAACAGGTAACGCCCATCCGCGGCGACGCTGGAATGGGTCGGCTCATTGCCCAGGCTCTGCACCTGGTTGATCAGGGTGAGCTGATGACTCTTCGGGTCGATGCTGTAGCTGCTCACGCGACCGACCGGGTCTTGCTGGCCAGGGCCGTTCTCATTGACCACAAACAGATGCTTCTGGTCTTTTGAGACCGTCAGCCACGACGGGTTGGCGGCCTTCGCGGCCAGTACCGGCTTGCCTTGGAACTGACCGGTGCGGCTGTCGAATTGCAGGCGATAAATGCCTTCGCTGGAGCCGGCGGTGTAGCTGCCCACCAACAACTCATAGGTGTCAGCCGGTGCAGCCTGCACCGACATCGCGCCCACACTGCCGGCCATCAGCAGCGGCCAGAATTTACGCATCATCATGCTCGTCTTCCTCGTCGTTATTGTTGCCGGTGAAGGCGGCCATGCACACCAGGCGGTGCTCGCCCGAATCACCGGTGAGGGTCCAGCTTTGCAAGGCGTCATCAAAGGTCGCAGCCTCTATTTGCGCCAGGCTGAACGTCCAGCGTTTCTCGGCCCGACCGTCCATGCTCTTGATCAGCAGCTGTTGATCGTCGAGCGTGAAATCAAAGGCATGCAGCCCATCGATTTCGAGCATGTCGCTGGTTTGGAGTTCAGTAAGCAGGGAGGCGGCAGTCATCAGGTTCATTCATCGCTGGAAAAAACGCTGATGATAGGCCAATCCGGCGATGCCGTCGTGCCGCGATAGCGGGCTACCGCACCGCGGCGGCCGGCGCTTGCCATTCTGGGGGCGAACCACCCCAAAGAACGGAATCTCCTATGCCAGACACTTCTATCGCCTCGCCGACGGGGCCCCTGCAGTTCGCACACCGCAGCAACACTCCCGCCCTGGCGGTCTCCCAGCAGTTCGCCACACGCCCGACGTTGCGCCAGGTGGTCGAACTGCACCTGCACGAACGCCTGCAGGAACAGTTCCCATCGCTGCATCTGGATCTGTCCACCCTCAAGCTGGCCATCCCCAACCAACGGCGCGGCTGGGACCTCAGGCGCTTGACCGATGTGGTCCTCGAACACCTGGGCAATGGCACGGCCCTGAACCTGACCCAGGCGGTCGACCAGCGCCGCTGCTTCCTGTCCCAGCGCCCGCCCTCACGCTTGACCTTTGAGGCCAATGGCCCGCGCGAGCCGGACATGGCGGTGATCGAACGGCTGATCCTGGACCTGGCCTTTACCCTGCCCATCGCTTTTCAGCAAGCCCTGGCCACCTATTGGAACGGCGATGCCGACACGGCCACCAGCCGTTGGCAATGGCTCGGCGATCTGCTGGCGGATACCCTCAAAAGTAGCGCAAGCCTGCTGCCCGCCGGCACGCCGCGAGACATGCTGGACAGCCTGACCCGCCAGCCTGACCGGCGCGAACGCCAGGAGGGGCCCGGCGGCTTTGTGCATGCTTACTGCCTGGAAGCCTGTGTGACCCGGCAGGAAGGCGAAGCTCGCCTGCTGAGCAGCGACCTGCTGTTGGTACAAGGCCACCAGGCCTTGCTGTGCCAGGCGTCGGGCAGCGTCGAGCCATTTGCCTCATTGGAGGCCTTCACCCAAGCCTGGGGCCAGCGCCTGAGCCAGCGGTTGCAGGTCGACAAGGTGGTGGTCAGGCGCTACGAGCCCGATGGCAATCTCTTCGATACCCAGGCCGCCCTGTTGCTCAACCAGCAACTGGACGACCTCGAAGCCATCGCCCTGCCCGCCTCCGACGGCGTGCGCAGTCTGGAGCAGCGTTTTGCCCAGGCGACGGACCCCAGCTCAGCCTTCATCGCTGCGCCGGCCCCCGACCCGACACATCAGAACGCCATCCACACGGCGCTGCCCGCCTGGCTGCAGACCGCCAATGCCCAGCAGCGCTTCGCCTATCGCCAGGGTCTGTTGGAACAGGCACACCTGCAGCGCCAACAGACCGGGGCGTCGTTCCTGGACGGGGTCGAGAGCCTGCCGGCCTTTGCCTCCCGCACCCTGCGCGAGCAGATGCGTCGCGACCACCCCGGCTCCACCGTGGACCCGGACAACCTGCGGCTGACCTTCCACGTCCCGGTGGGTGACTTGCACGGCGGCTACCTGGCACCGGTGACCCTGGGCCTGACCGAGCTGGCCATCAAGAACCTCGCCGCCGCGCCTCACGGCCGCATGACCTTGCAGGACACGTCCGGGGCCGCCCTCCCGGCCTGGCTGACCGAGGACTACATCCTCGGGGAAAAAGGCCTGTTCCACAGCACGCCCGGCCTGATCCGCCAAGTGGATATCGGCCGGGACTACCCGCAACAGCTGCGCGGCCTGCTACTGGGCGACACCCCACAGGTACGCCGGCGTGAGATGCTGTTCGGCCAGGCGCTGACGGTGCAACTGCCGCGCCAGGCCCTGGAACTGGCGATTCGCGGGCAACAGGGCTTCAGCTTCCTGGGTTATCGCTACGTCAAGGCCGTGCTGCACGCCAGCACGGCGGGGCGCGTGGTCGATACCCTCGACATCGTGATGCGCCCGCTGGCCTTCGCCCGCAAGCCCGCTGCCGTGCCGGATATCGTCGGCAATATGTTTATCGTCGAGGCCCGTGACATCGACGCCGGGCCGTCCATTCTCTACCGCCCGCTGTACTCAGACGCGTTGCAGCAATTCGCCAGCCGCGCGGCCCTGTTCGACGCCATCGCCCAACCCGGTGCGCTGCAAGACAGCGTGCTGGCCTGGATGACCGACAAGGCCCGGCCGATCTACAGCCACGATGGCTTCCGCAGCCCGCATATCCTGCGCTTCGGCCAGGGCGACGACACGGTACAGTGGCCAGCACCGCCGCCTGCACAGTTGGCACATGACGCCAATGGCGACGAGGTCCAGGGTTCCCTGGCCCAATGCCTGGCCACCGGCAACCTGACCCAGTATCTCTACGGCAGCAACGCCCGGGCGCTGGTGGACCTGGCGGACCGCGACTCGGTGTCCAATGCCGAAAGCCGTTGGGCGGTGTTGCTCGAAGGGGGCTGGTTGTTGTTCAACGCCCTGCTGATGCCGCTGCTGCGCGGGCCGGCGATGGTCGCCGGCTGGATGGTGCAACTGGCGGTCAGCCTCCAGCACGATATGGCCGCCCTGCAAGGCGACGATGCCGCCGCCCGCGAGCTGGCCTGGGTCGACGTGCTGCTCAATATCGGCCTGATCCTGCTGCACATGGGCACCCGGCAACACCCGACCATCGAGTTACCCTCGGAGCCCGCCTTGCCGGCCACCCTCGCGGCCCTGCAGCGCCCCACAGGCCTTGCGCCACACCCGACCACACCGGTGGAACTGGGGCCGGTGGGCCTGCCCGCGGAGCCGCCGGCCGGCGACCGGACCCTGGTCGACTTCATTCACTGCAACGCCCGCGACGCCAGCCGTCGACGACTGCTCGATGCCCTGCGCGAGCTGCGGGTGCCATGGCCGGTGCCGGCGCCCGAGCCGCTGGAAGTCGGCATGTTCAAAGGGCTGTACCGCATCGACCAGCAATGGCATGCCTCGGTGGCCGGCCTGCTGTTTCGGGTCGCCATCGTGCCGGAATTCGGCGAAGTGACGCTGATCCACCCGCAAAAACCGCAACATCCGGGGTTTGCACTGGCACGCAATGCCCGTGGCCAATGGGGCCTGGACCTGGGCCTGAAACTGCGCGGTGGCGGGCCGAAAAACCGGCTCAAGGCCAAGCTGGCGCAGATCGACCAGCAGCGCACCCAAGTGTCGGATGAAATCAATCGCATCAGTGATGAGGTCAGCAGCCTGATCAAACGCCTGCAGCCTATCGACCAGGTGCTGGATGCCGCCCGCCTGAAGTTCGAGCAGGCCCACAATGCCTTGGGCCTGGCCCGCAACCGCTTGCGCGGCGCACCTGACGACCCGACGCGGGTGGCCGAGCACCTGGCCAGCGTCGCTCAGCGCTCTCGGGCCAGGGCCGGCTTCCAGGCATTTCAGGAGCGCTTCGACGTGGCCGCCGCCGAGTTGCTGCAACAACGGCGCACGTTGATCGAGGCCTACACCCGGATGAAGGCGGTGGACAGCCGCTTTGACTACGAAGGGCTGTGCGTGGAGCAATACCAGTCGATCCTGGCCACCGATGAAATTCGTGTCAGCCAGCTGTCGTCCCTGTACCTGGCGACGTTCATGTCCGAGCAGGGTGAGTCGCTGATCGAACTGCAAAGCCGCGCCCAGGACGCGGGGGCAATCCGCTATGTCAAAGACCTGCTGGAAACCAACTTCGCCGTGTCCGAGCGCCATGCCCAGGCAATGATCGCCATCGAGGACACCCTGGAGGCGATGGCCACACGCTTGAAAACCGGCGCGGCCCAGCGCCTGAACTACCTCAACGGGCATCCCAAGCGCCGGTTCTACAACCGCCTCAATGCCACCCTCGAATCCCTGGATGTACTGACCGAGTTGAGCATCGACCAGACGATCCCGGCCACAACGCCCCAGGAGCAGTATTTCCTGGCCCGCCATGAGCACCTGCAATCCTCCCTGTCTTCCCTGGAAGACTCACACCTGGACCTGCTGACCACCGAGGGTTTCACCCCGACCGAGCGCAAGGAGGTGCTGGCCAACCTGGTCAGGCATTACAACCGGCGCCTGCAGATTTACCAGAGCCTGCTGGAGCTCGACTCGCCCCTGGTGCACCCGCGGCATATGCCGCTGTTGATCGAGCGCTTGTACACCGCGCGCGACAGCGCCGAGGCCGACCTGGCCGCGCTGCTGCGCGAAGATGAATTCCTGCCGCCGCAACCGGGCGCCTTCAAACCGGTGCGATCCCCGTCAAGAACCAAACGCGTATTCAAGTCACGGGACAAAGGCGCCTTGGTCGGTGAACTGGAGCCGGCACAAAGTGACCAGCCCTTCCCGACCATCGTGACCCGCAACCCCATTACCCAGCAGGTCAGCGGGCGCTTCATGGAGCACCCCAACGAGGGGTGGGTGAAGATTATCGAGGCCAGGCCCAGCCGCCCCGTCGAGCCACCCCAGGCCCCCGCGCTGTCCACGCTGCGCAGCCAGGCGCAACGGTTGCTGGAAGAAGTGCCGGCCCTCGAGCGCTCCATCGAGTTCCAGAAGAAGAAACTCGGCGACCCGACGCGTCGCGATGATCTCAACCCGCGTGACTGGCACGACATGCTCGCGCACCAGGCCGAGCGCCTCGACAGCGTCGCCGCCGAGTTGTCCAGCCACACGGCCGACAAGCCGGACGTGCTCCAGACCGTCGAGCGCCTGCGCCTGCGCGCCGACGAGTTGCGCAGCCAAGGCCGCCAGCATTGCATCGAGGGCTACAAGGCTCAACGCCCGCGCCAGGAAAACATCGAGTTCCTGCGGGCTCATGCCGCGATCGATATCGGCCTGGTCCACGGCCCGCAACGCACCGCCGCCAAGGACTATGTGTCGGAGTTCGCCGTGCGCGAGAAGAACCGTCTCACGGTGCTGTGGTATGCCCACTTTCACTACAGCCAGGCCGACAGCCCACCGGGCGCTTATACGGCGGCGCATCTCAAGCGTCCCGAACAGCGCTTTGTCACCCTCAAGGACCTGATCGCCCAGGCCGAGGCAGACAACCGAAGCATCGTGCGCGACCTGTACAACCCGATCACCGCACCGCTGGACCAACGCCTGTTCCTAAGCCTGCTGCCCAGCTGAAATCCCGCCATGAACGGCATCGCTTTGCCAAAAAGGATGTTTATGCAAGCCCCTCATTCTATTGCCCACGCCGTCAGCGCTCGCTTCGCTGATCGACCGACACTGGACAGCGTGATTCGCCAGCAACTCGCCACGACCATCGGCGCCGGATACCCCAGCCTGAGCCTGGACCTCAGCCGCACACGCCTGGCCAGGCCACAACGCCGAGGCTGGCTGCTGCAGCCCTTTATGCAGGTGGTCCACGACGCCCTGGCCAGTGGTGTGGCGTTGGACTTCAGCGACGTGAACGGCTCGCCCTGGTACCTCTCGGACGAGCCACCCAAGCGCCTGAAGTTGCCCGGTGTGACCGGGGAAAAACTCGATATGCAGGTCATCGCGACGCTGGTCGACGAACTGCCACGCATCCTGCCCATCGCCCTGCAAAATGCGCTGACCGAATACTGGGATAGCGGCCCCTGGCGCTGGCTGGCTGGCGTATTGAGAGACGCCCTGCGCATCAGTGCCCTGAGCCAGGCCAGTCTGGACCCACCCGCCAGGGAGACCCTCGAGCAGTTGCTCGAGAGGCCGCACCGCGAGGCACGCATCGCACGTCATGGGCCGAATGCCGTGATTGCGTACAGCCTGGAAGCCACACTCACAACCGCCGAACGCAGCGTGACCCTGATCGGGCCGCAGTTGGCTCTGGTCCGCGCCTTCAACGGCAAGGTTTCGGTGCTGTTGTGCAGCCCGGAACACTCCGTCGAGACGTTCGAGAGCATGGACGCACTGATCCAGGCCTACGGCCAACAATTGAGCCGCCGGTACCAGGTCGATGACATCTTGATTCAACGCTACGAGCCCGACGGCGATCCCTTCGAGCACCAAGCGTCGATGATCCTCAATCGCCAACTCGAAGACCTGGGCAGCCTGCGCCTGCCCACCGGCCAGCCCTTCAGCACCTGGGAGGCGCTGTACGCCGACATCACCGACCCGGGGCGTTTTTTGCGCGATGCGCCGGCCGCCCCAGCGCGAACCCTGGACAGCTTGCGCCAGCACCTGCCGACCTGGCTGCGCGACGCCAGTTCCGACGACCAGGCCACGTACAGGCGCTATACCCTGGCGCTCGCCGGGGCCAAACGGCGGGCTGCGGGGCGTAACGCCTTCAGCGACATCGATGACCTGCGTACCTACACCGTCAACGCGCTGTTGCAAGCCTTGCAGCAGGATGCCGTGACCTTGGGCATGTCGGCGCTCACACCGCCCTCGGTCGCCGCCCTGCATCCCGATGACCTGCAACTGAGCTTCGCCATCGCCGCCGGCTATCCGGGTACCGCCGGGATCATCCGGCATGAACGCATGAGCCTGACCGACCTGGCCATCGACAACGTGTCCAGCCGCCCCAGCGGCAGCGTGACCCTCACCCACCGGCTCGGCTTGCCACTACCGGTCTGGCTGACCGCCGACTACCTGATGGGTGCCGACGGCCCGGTGGCACGCGCGGACATCGGCCAGTACTACCCGCGCCTGCTGGAAACACATCTGCTTGGCGAAAGCGCCGAGGCACGCCAGCGTGAAACCCTGTTCGCCGAACAACAGGCCGTGCAGTTGCCCTTGCTGGCCCTGGAACTGAACCTCAAGCAGCAAGCGGGCCTGAGCGCCACGGGCGCGCGCCTGGTAGCGGCATTGATGGAGCCTGATGCTGCCAACCATAGGGTCGACCAACGGCCCGTGGTGATCCGCCATCTGGCGCTGCTGCGGACGCCCGGCGCCCAACCGGACACGGTCACCGCGATGTACTTGATCGAGGCCGAAGACATCCGCGTCGGCCCCCATGTGTTGTACCGCCCGCTGTATGCCGAGGCACTCCAGGAATTTGCCAGCCGCGAGGCCCTGTTCGAGGCCATCGCGGAGAGCGGCCCCTTGCAGGACGGCGTGTTGACCTGGCTGAGTGACAAAGCCCGGCCCATCTACGCCAATGGCGGGTTCCGCGAGCCCCACTCGCTGCGCTTTGGCCAGGGCGACGAATTCGCCCCCTTGAGTAAACCGGCGCCGGCCACGCTGTCCGTCGATGGTATCAATGACGAGCTGCAACAATGCCGGGTGACCGGGCGCCTGATGAGCTACTTGTACAGCGACCACGCGCGGGCCCTGGTGGAGCAGGCCAATCGTGAATCGGTGTCCAACAGCGAAGGCCGCTGGCAGGTGCTGCGCGAAGGCAGCAGCTTGTTGTTCGGTAACCTGTTGCTGCCACTGCTGCGTGGGCCGGCCATGCTGACCGGCTGGCTGTGGGGCCTGATGGCCAGCCTGGACCAGGACATTCCGGCGCTGGCCTCCCAAGACCCGCAAACCCGAGAACTGGCGACCGTCGACCTGCTGCTCAACCTCGGCTTGCTGTTGCTTGAGGCCGTTCCCGTGGTGATCGCCGCACCCTCTGCGCTGGAGGTAGGGCTCAAGGACGAAGCATTGCCCGCCCCCCTGGCCCCGTGGATCGCCGAGCAGTGGCCGCTGCCGCCACCGCCCAGGATCCGTGAAGGCGCTGTCATCCTGCCGGGCGCGCCAGCGCAGACGGGCAAAACTCTACTGGACTTGAGTTTTACCCAGGCACGCCAGCGTCTGACCACGATCCAGCGCAGCCGCCTGACCAGCTTCCGCGCGCCTCGCCCGACGCCCCTGCCCCAACCGGTATTGAACGGGCCACGTCGCGGGCTCTACCTGGTGGAGAACACCTGGCATGCCCTGGTGGAGGACGAGTGGCTGCAGGTGGCCCTGGAGCCGGAGGGCGATATCCGCGTGGTGATGCCTGGCGACGCGACGCACCACGGCCCCTACTTGCGCAGCGAGAGCGACGGGACCTGGTCGGTCGACATGCGGCTGCGTGGCGGCATGCCGCCCAAGCGGATTGCCGCCGAACGCCAGCGCCAGGCGCAGCGCATCAGCGAACTCAAGCTCAGCTTCGAACAGTTCATCCAGGGCCAGGCGGCCCAGCAGAGTCGGATCGACATTATCCTGGGGGTGATGACCAGAACCGACGAGGACCCACGCTTCAGCGAAACGCAACGGGCCGACAGTCGCCAACGCTTCGATACGGCGCTGCAGGAACAGACGCAGGCCTACCAGCAACAGCTGGACAGCCTGCAAGAGCGCAGCGCGCTGGGGATTGCCTTGCCGTCCCAGTCGGTGGCGAGCTTATTGGAAAATATCGTCAACAACGCGCGCAAACATGTGGTGGTGGCCGAAAAAGACCGTACAGCGCTTTACCACAACAACAGTCGCTTCACCGTCAAGGGCGCACGCCTGGCCGAAGCGGTACTGACCGACTTCGCGGCTTACCGCGAGTTCATCCGCGCAATGACTGCCATCAATGAACGCTCGGCCCATTGGCTCGAACGGCGTGACCGCTATCTCGACCAGCTGTTCAGCCTCGGCGACGCCGGGGCTGAATACTACAAGCGCCTGACCTGGGAACGCCCGCAGGAAATCAGTGCCTTGGCCGTCAAGGCCCTGCTGATGCGCAACTATGAACTGATGACCCATAAACACCCTGATCATCCCTTGGTGAGTGTGCTGATCGATATCCTCGAGCCGCTTCAGGAGCACTTGCGTACCCACAGTGACCTGAACGACCTGGAACTGTCGGCAGAGGAACGCATCAACGTGCTGGAAAGCCTGGTGGAGCACTATGGGCGAGGCCTGGACTCATTGCAGGGGGTTGGCATCGTCAACGCCGATGAGCTCGACGGCGACTATTTCCCCAAGCTGGTCACGCTGGTGAGGGAGCTGTACCAGGAGGCGGCCAGGCAGTTGGCCAGCGAAATCAAGCCGATTGCCCGGCCCCCCCGGCGCCCGAATCGGCGCAGCCCGACGGCCGTGGGCCGACCGCAGAAAAAAGTCATACGCACGCCCAAAAAAGGCACCTTTATCGGCGAAGTCAAACCCCTGGGTACCCTGGAAACCGTCGAGGTTCGCTCGGAAGTCACCGGCGAGGTGCTGGGTACTTATGCGCAACGAGGCGAACAATGGATCAAGTTCAAGGAATCGGTACTGCCGACAGCCGCACCGGCTCCCCGCAGCCTGAGCCTGGTCAAGGGTGAAGCCCGCAAGCTGCTGGCCATGCTGGAAGAACACCTCAAGCGCGGCGATCAATACATGAAAATCTCCAGGCATCCGGAAGAGGTCCAGGAGGTGCTGCAACATGAGTCGGTACGCTACGACAAATTGACCAACGAACTGTACCGGGCCATCCAGGCCCAACCAGCCGAGGCCCGTACGCCCGCAGACCAGGCGCTGGAGCGCGACATGCGCCAGGCCGCGGTGCGCCTGAATGAGCGTGGCCTGGCGCTACGCATTCAGCTGTGCCTCGAATTACCTCCCACCCACGGCAACCTGGAATTCCTGATCGAACAAAAGCGCGCGAACATGGCGCTGCTGGGCGAGCGTATCCAGCTCAGCGGCGACCGGCGGGACTTTGTCCAGGAATACGCGGTCAACGACCAGGGTGGCTACCCCTTGTGGTACGCCCATTTCCATTACCCGGCGGCTGACACGCCCAAGCAGAACTACACCGCCGCGCACCTGAAAATCCGCGAGCAACGCCGGGTGAGCTACTACTCGCAGCTGGCCAGGGCCCAAAGCCCCCAGGCGGTGGTGGATGTGCATCGAGGGTTGATCGGCAAGGCGCTGGCGGAGCGTTGGTTCCTGCCGCTGGCCTCCTGAAAAACTGTGGCGAGCCCGCTTGCAGTGCCAAGCGGGCTTTCTGTGGCGAGCGGGCATGGAGATTGTTTTTTACCCAGGCTTTAGTGGGCAAACAACGAGTTGCCCTTCTGCCCCGCCAGCTTCTCGGGCTTGATCAGGAAACGCGCGAGTGCCGGCAGCAGCCACAGTGCACCGAACATGTTCCACAGCAGCATGAAGGTGAGCATCAGGCCCATGTCGGCCTGGAACTTGATGGCCGAGAAGATCCAGGTGCACACGCCGATGGCCAGGCACAAACCGGTGAACAGCACCGCTTTACCGGTGGACTTGAGCGTCTGGTAATAGGCTTCCTGCAACGGCAAACCTGCCCGCAGGAAGCTTTCCAGGCGGCTGTAGATGTAGATGCCGTAGTCCACGCCGATCCCCACGCCCAGGGCCACCACCGGCAAGGTCGCGACCTTGACGCCGATGCCCATGAACGCCATCAGCGCGTTGCCCAGCACCGAGGTCAGCACCAGCGGCAGCACGATGCACAGGGTCGCTGCCCAGGAACGGAAGGTGATCATGCACATGGTCGCCACGCACAGGTACACCAGGATCAGGATGGTCAGTTCCGACTCCTTGATCACCTCGTTGGTGGCCGCCTCGATCCCGGCGTTACCGGCGGCGAGGATGAATTCCAGGCCGTCCTTGTTGTTCTCCTTGGCGAAGTCCTGCACCGCATGCACCGCGCGGTCGAGGGTTTCGGCCTTGTGGTCGTTGAGGAACACCAGCACCGGCGCCAGTGAGCAATTGTTGTTGTACAGGCCATCGGCACGGGCGATGGAGTTGTTCAGCACGTCGGGGTTACGCGACAGGGTTTCCCACTTGAGGTTGCCCTCGTTCATGCCCTTGATCATCTGCTTGGACACGGTCACCAGCGAGATCGCCGACTGCACGCCTTCGGTGTTCTGCATTTTCCACATCAACTGGTCGATGGGCGCCATGGCTTCATAGCGCGAGCAGCCTTCGGCCTTGGTCTTGACCATCACCACCAGCACGTCGGAACTGGTGGAGTAGTTGCTGATGATGAAGTTGTTGTCTTTGTTGTAGCGCGAGTCGGGACGCAGTTCCGGGGCGCCCTGGTCGAGGTCGCCGATCTTCAGGTTCTGGCTGTACCAGAGGCCGCCGCCAAACGCCACCAGCGCCAGCAAGACCGACACCGGCGCCACTTTGGCGCTGGCGAACTTCGACAGCAGGCGCCAGAACGGATGTTCGCGGTGCGCGTCCTTCTTGCTGCGGGCGATGGCACGCTTGCTGATGCCCGCATAGGAAATCGCCACCGGCAGCAGGATCAGGTTGGTGAACACGATCACCGCCACGCCGATGGACGCGCCAATGGCCAGTTCGCGGATTACGCCGATATCGATGATCAGCAGCGTGATAAAGCCCACGGCGTCCGCGAGGATCGCGATCATCCCTGGCAGGAACAGTTGCCGGAAAGTCCGCCGCGCGGCGGTCAGCGCGTTGTCTGCCTCGCTGGATTGCAGGGCGATACCGTTGATCTTCTGCACACCGTGGGAAATCCCGATGGCGAAGATCAGGAACGGCACCAGCATCGAATACGGATCCAGCCCGAAGCCGAAGAAGTGCATCAGGCCGAGTTGCCAGACCACCGCCACCAGTGTGGTGCTCAACACCGCAATGGTGCTGCGCAGGCAGTTGGTGAACCACAGCAATAGAACCAGGGTGATCACGAACGCAACGCCGAAGAACAGCACAACCATCACCAGGCCGTCGATCAGGTCGCCGACCTTCTTGGCGAAGCCGACGATGTGGATCTTGACGTTGGGGTTCTGGGCTTCGAACTTGTCGCGGATCTTGTCTTCGAGTTCATGGGAAAACTTGCGGTAATCCAGGGCCAGCAACTTGCCCTGGTCCTGCGGGTCCGGGTAGGACTCCAGCAGCGGGATGTCGACGATACTCGACTTGAAATCGTTGGCCACCAGGCGCCCCACCTGGCCGGACTTGAGCACGTTGTTGCGCAGTTGATCGAGGCTTTGCGGCGAGCCGTTGTAGCTCTGCGGGATCACTTCACCGCCGGCAAAGCCTTCTTCGGTCACTTCGGTCCAGCGTACGCTGGGGCTCCACAGCGACTTGAGGCCCGAACGATCGACGCCGGAGATGTAGAACACCTCGTCGTTGATCTGGCGCAGGGTCTCCATGTATTCCTTAGTAAAGATGTCACCGTCCTTGGCCTCCACCGAGATACGCACCGTGTTGCCCAGGTTGGCGAGGTCGTTGCGGTGTTCCATCATCTTTTCGATGAAGGGGTGCTTGAGCGGGATCATCTTTTCAAAGCTGGTGGACGGGCGAATCAACGTCGCCTGCCAGAACAGGAAAATGCTCACCAACAGGCAGATCACGATGACTGCCGGGCGGTTGTTGAAGATCAGGCGCTCAAGAAAGGTCGCTTTATCGTTGTGATGACTGCTCATGCGTTCCCCGCCTTCTTATTGTTGTGTCGGTTCGGCGCCAGTGGGTGTGGCGACGCGAACACCACCCTGCCCGACCAGAATCAAGTTGCCATTGCCTGCCGCCGTGACGGCCGACAACGAAATGCGGTCCGGGCGATTGAACACGCTGAAGGTCTGGCCGTCGTCATGGCTGACCACCACGCTGCCGCCATTGCCGACGACAACGATGGCGCCGTCCTCGAGCAACGTCGCCCCCGACAAACCGAACTCCAATGCGCCGCGTGCGGCATTCAGTTCGACCTGTTCCCAGGTGCTGCCGAAATCCGTGGAACGGTAAAGGTTGCCGCGCAAGCCGTAGGCCAGCAGGGTTTGAGGTTGTGCGGTGCTGATCACGCCAAACAGCGAGCCCTCGTAGGGGCCTTCGAGTTTTTCCCAGGTCTGGCCGTCGTCGCTGGAGCGGAACATGCTGCCCTGCTCGCCGACGATAAACAGGCCGGCGTCCTTGATCCGGGCAATAGCGTTGAGGTGGAACTGGTCTTCATTGTCGAGGCGGTCGCTGACGTCGTTCCAGGTCTTGCCGCCGTCGGTGGTCTCGATCAGCGCCCCGTAGGCGCCCACGGCCAGGCCGTGGCTGGCGTCGTTGAACCAGATGTCGAGCAGCGGGGATTCACGCTTGAGGTCCTGGTATTGCTGGGTCCAGGTGGCGCCGCCGTCGGTACTGGCGAGGATTTGCGCATCATGGCCAACCGCCCAGCCCTGCTTGTCATCGACGAAATACACCGCCGTGAGCAACTGCTGGGTGGGGACTTTGGCTTGGGTCCAGGTGTTGCCCTGGTCATCGGAATAGAGGATGTGCCCGCGATCACCGACCGCCACCAGGCGCTTGCCGGCGTGGACGACATCGATCATCAGGCCTTTGGCGGCCTTGGGGGATTCAATCGCAAAAGGGGTATCGCTGGCGGCCTGGACGACAGTCGGCAACGCGACAGTCCCAAACAGCGAGAGCGCTGCGGCCAGCAACGCAACCCTGCGTGCGGCGCGTGGGCGGCAAACAACCCAACCCATGACAGGCTCACTCATAGACCTTTCTCCCATTTATTATTGTTAGGTCGTCTCGCCTTCCCGGGCCCTGAAACCTGCAATCTAGAGCGCCTGGAGGAAGCAGGGGCCATCCTATCGGGCTTTCGAATCGTCTGACAATCGGTGCTACGTTATCTTTTGTTAACTGACGGCGTTTGGCCATGCCTGAATAGGAGGGTATTAGCCAGGCTGATTAATGAATTTTTATTCCATCTATTGAATTATTTGAATTTTTATTCCATTAATAGCCCTCCTGAAAACAATAATCCAAAGGACCACGGCTATGCGTGAACTCGGAATCGGCTTGATCGGCACAGGCTTCATGGGCCGCGCCCACGCCCTGGCATTCAACAATGCCCGGGCGGTATTTGAACTGCCGGTACACCTCAAGCTGGCCGCCCTGGCCGATGCCGACACCGAGCGCGCCCAGCGCTGTGCCACGGCCTGGGGGTTTGCCCAGGCCCACGGCGACTGGCAGGCGCTGATCGACGACCCCGCCGTGGATGTGGTGGCCATCACCACGCCGAACCACCTGCACTTTCCCATGGCGATGGCGGCCATTGCAGCGGGCAAGGCGGTGTACTGCGAAAAACCCCTGGCGGTCAGTCTGGAGCAGGCCGATGCCATGCGCCAAGCCGCCCGCAAAGCCGGGGTGGTGACGCGGGTCGGCTACAACTACCAGCACAACCCGATGATCGGCCTGGCGCGGCAACTGATTGCCGAGGGTGACCTCGGCGACATCATCAGCTTCCAGGGCGAGTTCAGTGAAGACTTCATGGCCGACCCGGCGTCACCGTGGTCGTGGCGTTGTGAAGTGGGGCACGCCGGTGGCGCCCTGGCGGACCTGGGCAGCCACTTGCTGGCAATGGCGCGTTACCTGGTGGGCGATGTGACCGGCGTATGCGCCGACACCCAGACCGTCCACGCCCAACGCCCGGCCGTCAACGGCAGCGCCGAGCAGAAAGCCATCGCCGTGGATGACCAGGTGCACGCCCTGCTGCGCTTCGCCAACGGTGCGCGCGGTACGGTGAGCAGCAGTTGGCTCAAGCATGGTTACAAGAACCACCTGAGTTTCGAGATCAGCGGCACCAAGGGCACGTTGGCGTTCGATCAGGAGCGCTTGAATGAACTGCGCCTGTGCCGTGCCGGCCAGGACGGTTTCCAGCGTTTGCTGGCCGGCCCTGCCCTGCCCGGCTACGCGGCCTTCAGCCCGGCGGCGGGGCATCAGCTGGGGTACAACGAGCTGAAGACCCTGGAGGTGCAGGAGTTGATCATGGCCGTGACGGGGCAAGGCGCGGATGGCACCGACTTTGAAGCCGCGTGGGAAGTGGAGCGGTTGGCGACGGCGATTCGTGTGGCTGCCCAGGAAGAACGCTGGGTCAACGTGAACTCGCTCTGAACATGTAGGAGGGAGGCCCCACTACCTCTGTGGCGAGCGGGCTTGTCCCGCGTTGGCGTGCGAAGCGCCCCTGATGAAGACGAATGCGGTGTATCAGGCACTCCACTGCGGCTGGTTTTGGGGCTGCTCCGCAGCCCAACGCGGGACAAGCCCGCTCGTCACAGGGAGATTTGTCAGGGTCTGAAAAGTTGTGTAGATACCCATGCCGCCGATGGCGGAGCGTCAACCATCTACACAACGTTGTAGCAGCCAACGGTAACCACGATGCGAAGCGAGCCGCTCTTGATCTTGCTTTTGATCTTGATCTCAGGCGCCCCGTTAACCACGCTGGCCGGAATCCGATAGTGATTTGGGGGGTAAACCGGCAGGGATGCCGGTTTAGCCGCCCCGCTCCATGGATGGCGCGTGGCGGCGGCCCCCCAAATCACTGTCGGATTACGGGCACACCGAGCCTAGGCGAGGTGCCGAGTGGTGGGGCGAAGCGTTTTTGGTTACTTTTGGCGCTCTTCCAAAAGTGACCCGCTGTAAGAGCGGAACCCTAAGTGGCCGTTACCGCAGCAACGGATATGTACTCATTCCAACCCCAGCACATGGTCGGCCCAGAGGCCGCCATCGGGAGCAAGCCCCCTCCCACATTTAGATCACCTACACGCAGTTAAATCAGCGCAAGGCTCGGCGCAGTACTTTACCCACAGTGGTCTTGGGCAACTCGGTAGTGCGAAACTCCACATACCTGGGCACCTTGTAACCCGTCAGGTATTCCCGGCAATGGGCGAGGATCTGCTCCTGGGTCAGGTTCGGGTCCTTGCGCACCACGATGATCTTGACCTTTTCCCCCGTCACGCCATCTTCCACCCCAATGGCCGCCACTTCACCGACGCCCGGGTGCAGCGCCACCACGTCTTCGATTTCATTGGGGTACACGTTGAAGCCCGAGACCAGGATCATGTCTTTCTTGCGGTCTACCAGGCGGATAAAGCCGCGTTCATCCATCACGCCGATGTCACCGGTCGACAACCAGCCTTCAGCGTCGAGCACTTCGGCGGTTTCCTTCGGCCGCTTCCAATAGCCCTGCATCACCTGCGGGCCGCGCACTTGCAGTTCGCCCTGCTCGCCGATATCGGCCAGTTCGCCGTCTTCCCGCATAAACCGCACCCAGGTCGACGGCAGCGGGACGCCGATGCTGCCGGTGAATTCCATCTCGCGCATGCGCGCAATGTTGATCGGGCTGATGCTCACCACCGGCGAGCATTCGGTGAGGCCGTAGCCTTCGATGATCGGCAGCCCGGTGACTTCCTTCCAGCGCTTGGCCACCGCCGTGTGCGTGGCCATGCCGCCGGCAATCACCATGCGCAGGTCGGAGAAGTCCCGCGCACAGAACTCTTTGTTCTCCAGCAGGCCGTTGAACAGCGTATTGACCCCGGCGATGCCATTGAAGCGCTCCTTGCGCAGGATCATCTGCACCCGCTTCACATCCCTGGGGTTGGCGATGAGTATGTTGCGCCCACCCAGGCACATGAACATCAGGCAATTCACCGTCAGCGAAAAGATGTGGTACAGCGGCAGCAGGGTGACGTTGGTTTCCTGTTTGTCCTGGTCCAACTGGTCGCCGACCCAGGCCTTGGCCTGCAACAGGTTGGCGATGATGTTGCGATGGCTGAGCATCACGCCCTTGGCGTCCCCCGTGGTGCCGCCGGTGTATTGCAGGAAGGCCAGGTCGTCGAGGTGTATGTCCACCGGGAAGTGGTTGAGCGCGCGGCCCTGTTTCAGCACCTGGTTGAAACGCACCGAGCCCCTCAGGTTGAAGGCCGGCACCTGCTTTTGCACGCGGCGCAGGATGAAGTTCATCGCCGCGCCCTTGAAGGTGCCAAGCAAGTCGCCAATGGCGGCCACCACCACGCGCTTGACGCTGCTGCCGGCAATGACTTTTTCCAGGGTGTGGGCGAAGTTTTCGAAGATCACCACGGTTTCGGCGCCGCTGTCCTTGAGCAGATGCTTGAGCTCGTGGGAGGTGTACAACGGGTTGACGTTGACCACCACCGCGCCGGCCAGGATGGTGCCCAGCAGGCAGATCGGGTACTGCAAGCAGTTGGGCATCATCAGCGCCACGCGGTCGCCCTTCTTCACGCCCTGGCCCTGCAGCCAGGCGGCAAACGCAATGCCTTGCACCTGCCAGTCGGCGTAGGTCATTTCGGTGCCGATGCTGACGTAGGCCACCCGCTCGCGAAATTTCTCCAGGTGTTCCAGGAACACCTCGCGCAGCGACGGGTAGTCCTCGATAGCGGCATCGATGTCTGCCGGGACGCCGGGCAGGTAAGCGTTCAACCACACCCGTTCGGCGTGTTCCAGGCTGATAGCGTTCATGGCAGTCTCCTTGTTGTTGTTTTTGTTGGCGCTACTTTTCGACGATGGCGGTAATGCCCAGCCCGCCCGCCGCGCAGATGGATATCAGGCCGCGACCGCCGCCCCGCTCGTGAATGGCCTTGGCCAGGGCCGCCAATTGCCGGCCACCGGTGGCGGCAAACGGGTGACCGCAGCCGAGGGAGCCGCCGTTGACGTTCATTTTGGCGCGGTCGATGGCCCCCAGTGGCGCGTCCAGGCCGAGCCGTTCGCGGCAGTAATCGGCGTCTTCCCAGGCCTTGAGCGTGCACAGCACCTGGGCGGCAAACGCTTCGTGGATCTCGAAGAAATCGAAGTCGGCGAAACTCAACCCTTCGCGCTTGAGCATGCGCGGTACCGCATAGGCCGGGGCCATCAACAGGCCTTCGCTGCCGTCGACAAAACTCACCGCCGCTGTCTCGCCCGTGCGCAGGTAGGCCAACACCGGCCAGCCATTGGCGGTCGCCCACTCTTCGCTGGCCAACAGCACCACCGAAGCGCCATCCGTCAGTGGCGTGGAGTTGCCCGCCGTGAGGGTGCCGTTCTGGCGATCGTAGGCCGGGGACAGCCCGGCGAGTTTCTCCAGGCTGGCGTCGGCGCGCAGGTTGTTGTCCCGCGCCAGGCCGCGATGGGGGCTGATCAGGTCGTCGAAGAAACCGCGCTGATACGCGGCATCCAGGCGCTGGTGGCTGGTGAGGGTCAGCTCATCCTGGGCCAGACGCTTGATCTGCCAGCGCTGGGCCATTGCCTCGCAATGCTCGCCCATGGACAAGCCGGTGCGCGGCTCGCCATTGCGCGGCAACAGCGGCTTGAACAACATCGACGGGCGCACCTTCAGCAGCGCCTTCAACGTGTCGCCCATGCCCTTGGCGCGGTTGGCCGCGAGCAAGGTGTGGCGCAGGGACTCATTGATGCCGATGGGCGCGTCGGAGGTGGTGTCGGCGCCACCGGCGATGCCCACCTCGATCTGGCCGAGGGCGATTTTGTTCGCCACCAGCAAGGCTGCTTCCAGGCCGGTGCCGCAGGCTTGCTGCACATCGTAGGCCGGGGTCTGCGGGGACAAGGTGGTCGACAACAGCGACTCGCGCGCCAGGTTGAAATCCCGCGAATGCTTGATCACCGCGCCGGCGGCAAACTCGCCCAGGCGCTGGCCGTGCAGGTTGTAACGGTCGACCAGGCCCTGCAGCGCCGCCACCAGCAGGTCCTGGTTGCTGTCGTGGGCGTACACCGTGTTGGAACGGGCAAACGGGATGCGGTTGCCGCCGATAATCGCCACGCGGCGGGTCGGGGCCGGATTGAAGCTGTAGTCACTCATGTAGGGCTCTCATTCCAGACAAATAGCCCGCGCATATGCGGTTTGTCGCCGGCGAAATTGCGCACTTCGAATTCGCGGCGCGGGCCGCTCACGGGGTGTTGCCACAGGGCGACCTGGCCGGGCAAAAAGATCGGTAGCTTGAAGTCGCAATGGGCTTGGGCCTGATCCAGGCCACCGGGCGGTTGTTGAGCGGCCAATGCGCGGCCGAGGGTCCACATGCCATGGGCGATGGCGCGGCGAAAGCCGAAGAGCCTGGCGCCGATCAGTGAGGTGTGGATCGGGTTGAAGTCCCCCGAGACCTTGGCGAAGCGCCGCCCCAGATTGGCCGGCAACACCCAGCGCTGCGTACGCAACAGGCCTTCCTCCTGCAAGGCCAGCGCGTCCTCCCACGGCTCGCCGACGGGACTTTTGACCTCGCGGCGCAGGTACAGGCTGTCGCTTTCCCACACCAGGGTGCCGCTGCTGTAGGCGCGGGTGGCGATGCTCAGCGCCTGGCCCTTGGCATGGGCCACCCAGCGTTCACAAAAGACGTCCAGGCGCAGCGCCTGGCCTTCCCGCAGCCGCTGGTGCTGCCGGATGCGGTTGGCCAGGTGCACCATGCCGCTGGCCGGGTACGGAAAACTCGGACGGGTCAGCAGCATCAGGTGCAGGGGGAACGCCAGCACATGGGGGTAAGACAACGGCACACCCTGCTCGCGGCGAAAACCACAGGCACGGCCATAGGCGGCGATACCGGCGGCGGACAACTCCACCGCCGAGCGCACCAGGCGCTCCTTGGGCAACAGCGGGGCGCCGTCGAACTTGGGCTTGCGCAAGCCACGCACGCCGTCCAGCAACAGGCGCGTGCGTGATGGCGGTGGGTCGATGATCTGCGTCACGTAGTCCATGGCTCAGGCTCCCAGCAGGCTTTGGCCGCACACGCGCACGACCTGGCCGTTGACCCCGCCGGACGCAGGATGCGCCAGCCAGGCAATGGTTTCGGCCACATCGATCGGCTGCCCGCCTTGGGACATCGAGTTCATGCGCCGCCCCGCCTCGCGAATCATCAGCGGGATTTTTGCGGTCATCTGGGTCTCGATAAACCCCGGCGCTACGGCATTCACCGTGACCTGGGCCGCCGCCGCATGCGGCGCCAGACCTTGCACCAGGCCAATCACGCCGGCCTTGGAGGTGGCGTAGTTGCTTTGCCCGAGGTTGCCGGCAATGCCGGAGATCGACGACACGCACACGATGCGCCCACCGGGGTTAAGGCCCTGGCATTCCAACAGGGCGTTGCTCAGGTTCAACGGTGCTTCGAGGTTGACCGCCAGCACGCTGCGCCAGGCCGCCTCCGTCATCTTGGCGATGGTCTTGTCGCGGGTAATCCCGGCGTTGTGCACTACCACGTCGAAGGCGCCGTATTGGCTGACGTGGGCTTGAAGCTGTACAGCGGCGTCCGCCGCCGTGATGTCCAATGGCAGCGCCGAACCGTCCACACTGGCGGCCGCCTGTTGCAGCGATGCCTGGGCCTGGGGCACGTCCACGCAGACCACATGGGCGCCGTCGCGGGCGAGTACCTGGGCAATCGCCAGGCCGATGCCACGGGAAGCCCCGGTCACCAGCGCGCGTCGGCCGGCGAAGGGTTTGTCCCAATTGACGCTGACATGACCATCCACGGGTTTTTCCAGGCGCACCACTTGCCCGGAGACGTAGGCCGAACGGCGCGACAGGAAGAAACGCAAGCTGCTGTCCAGCGCATCTTCCGCACCCGGCGCCACGTACAACAACTGCACGGTGATCGCCCGGCGCAGCTCCTTGGCCAGCGAGCGCACCAGCCCTTCGAGGGCACGCTGGGCGATGGCCTGGGGCAAGTCCGCGCAGTGTTCGGGCGCCGTGCCCAACACCACCACTCGACCGTGCTGGCCAAGGCGTTTGGCGTTGGCGTGGAAGAATTCGTACAGCTCATCCAACTGTTTCAGGTCGACCACAGCGCTGGCATCGAACACTGCGCCCTGCACCTTGACCGTGGACGGCGCCTTGAGCGTCGCCGGGGTGGCGGTGACCGTGTCGGTGGCGCTGAACACCTGTTGCACCTGCGCAACCAGGCGCCCTGCCCCGGCGACAATCACCGGGTTGGCCAGGCCTGGCTGGCCGCTGCGATGGCGCTGCAACGGCACGGGCTGAGGCAAGCCCACCGCCTGGGCCAGGCGACGGCCCCAGGGGGAATTGACGAACGATAGGTAGCTGTCACTCATATCCGCATTCACTCACAACACATTCTGACCTTGTAAACCCGATCCAATGTGGGAGGGGGCTTGCTCCCGATAGCGGTGGTTCAACCAATGAGTCGGTGACTGATGGATTGCTATCGGGAGCAAGCCCCCTCCCACATTGACCGCGTTTGTCCTAGTTGACCGAGGCGTTTTCGCTTTGGCTGCTGCGGCGCTTGGGCGCCGGTTCCAACGCCTGCTTGCGCTGCTGCAACGCCTCCAGCAAACCGAAGTCCTGGGGGAAGTCATCCACCTGGATAGCGTGGTCGGCGTATTCCACATAGCGCGCCAGCAAGGCGTCTTCGTCGTCGCTGATCAGGTCCAGCGCCCGCGCCTTGACGCGCCAGGCGGTAAACGCGGTGGTGGAGATCGGCATTGGTTCGAGCAGGCCTTGCTTAATGGCTGGCTTGAGTCGGGCGTCGATCAACTCCACCTGCGGCAACAGGCGGAAGCCCAGTTCGCCATAGGCCAGCTTGTCGATTTCCGGGCGCGGAATGTAGGAATTGGCCAGCAGGCGGTCGCGGGTTTCGCCGGGGGTCTGCACCACATCAGCCACCTGGGCCAGCAGGTGGTCCGAGGGTTTGCGCAGCGGAATACCGAACGGGAACGTCAAGCCTCGCAGCACCGCAGCCGCCGCCGTGGAGGGGTAGTTATCCAGCACTTCGGCGAGGGCTTCATGGGCACGCAGCAACGCGTCCTGTGCCGCCCAATGCACCAGCGGCAGGTCTGTCTGGGGCCGGCCGTCGTCCTCAAAGCGCTTGAGCACGCAGGACAGGATGTACAGCTGCGACAGAATATCGCCCAAACGCCCGGTGATACTTTCCTTGCGCTTGAGGGCACCGCCCAGCACGCCCATGGAAATATCCGAGACCAGCGCCAACACCACCGACAGACGATTGGCCTGGCGATAGTAGGTTGCCAGAGCCGGGTCGGTCTTGGCCGGTACGGAAATCAGGCGCCCGCCTGTCAGGGCATGCACCGCCGCACGTACGGTGTTGGCCAGCACGAAACTCACATGGCCGAACATCGCGCTGTCGAATTCCTCCAGCGCCTTGCGCCGGTCCGGGTTGCGGGCGGCTTCCATTTCGCGGAATACATAGGGATGGCAGCGGATCAAGCCCTGGCCATAGATGATCAGGCAGCGCGTCATGATGTTCGCGCCTTCCACCGTAATGGCGATGGGGCTTTGCTGGTAGGCGCGGGCGAGGAAGTTATTGGGGCCCATGCAGATGCCCTTGCCGGCAACAATGTCCATGCCGTCGTTGACGATCATCCGCGCGCGTTCGGTGACGTGGTATTTGGCGATGGCCGAGATCACCGAGGGTTTCTCACCCGCATCCAGGGACGCCACCGAGACCTTGCGCACCGCATCGCAGGCATACAGGTGCCCGGCCATGCGCGCCAGCGGCGCCTGCACGCCTTCGAACTTGCCGATGGGCAAGCCGAACTGTTTGCGCATCGCCGCATAGGCCGTGGTACCGCGCACCGCGACCTTGCCCAGGCCGACGTTGGCCGACGGCAGGGAAATCGCGCGGCCGGCGGCCAGGCATTCCATCAACATGCGCCAGCCATTGCCCACTTGCTCGCGGCCACCGATGACCCATTCCAGCGGGATGAACACATCCTTGCCGGTGGTCGGACCGTTCTGGAACACCGCGTTGAGCGGCCAGTGGCGACGGCCGCTGTTCACGCCGGGATGGGAGGTAGGAATCAGGGCGCAGGTGATGCCCAGCGAACCTTTTGGCCCCAGTAAACCGTCCGGGTCTTCGGCGCGAAACGCCAGGCCAAGCACCGTGGCGATCGGCCCGAGGGTGATATAGCGCTTGTCCCAGGTCACGCGAAAGCCCAGCACTTCCTGGCCTTCATGGGTGCCTTTGCAGACGATGCCCAGATCGGGAATCGCCCCGGCATCGGAGCCGGCATACGGGCTGGTCAAGGCAAAGCACGGGATGTCTTCGCCCCGGGCCAAACGCGGCAGGTAGTAATTGCGCTGGGCGTCGGTGCCGTAGTGCAACAGCAACTCGGCCGGGCCCAGGGAGTTGGGGACCATCACCGAAATCGCCGCCGCCGAGCAGCGCGTCGAGAGCTTCATCACCACCTGCGAGTGCGCATAGTGGGAGAAGCCTTTGCCGCCGTACTGCTTGGGAATGATCATGCCGAGAAAGCCGGCATCCTTGGTGTACTGCCAGCCTTCGGGGGACATGTCCTGCCAGACCTGGGTGGTTTCCCAGTCGTTGGCGATGTCGCACAGGGTTTCCACTTCATTGTCGAGGAAGGCTTGTTCCTCGGCGCTGAGGCTCGCCGGGGCGGCTTGCAGCAGGCGCTGCCAGTTAGGTTTGCCGCTGAACAGCTCAGCGTCCCACCACACCGTGCCGGACTCGATGGCGGCGCGTTCGGTGTCGGACATCGCCGGCATGATCGTGCGAAACAGGCCGAGGGCCTTGCTGGTCAACAACGTGCGGCGCAGCGGTTTAATGGTCATCAGCAAAGCCGGTAACACCACCAGCACCGCCGCGACGGTGGCGCCGAACGCCGCCACCACGTTGAACAGGTAACACGCTGTCAGCCAGATCAGTCCGGCGCCCAACCACAGGGTGGCGGCAGCTTGTCGATACGCCAGGGCAATCGCGGCTGCGACACCCACCAATAACCAGATAACCATGGGGATACCTCTACTCGATTCAGGGCGTGGTTTACGTGCGGAAGGTCGGATTGACCTGCGGCGTAAAGCCACACTACAAACTTGGAAAGCCAAATTCAAATTTTGTTTTGAAATTTTTATTTAATGCTTGGGCGAAAAAATAGCGGCTGAATGAATCAGCCTGGGAACGCCAATACTCAAGGAACTGTCGACGTGGAATGAGGGTGAAGGCATCAAGATGCGCTTGGTGCCTTTTCCATCACCCTCTATGAAACATCAGAACGCGTAGGTGGCCGACACGCTCACCACATCGCCCGACGACTCCGCCTTGCCATTCAGGCTTGCGCCACCCAGGCGATCGACGTTTTGAGTCTTGAGCTTGACCTCTTGCACGAACTGGTGGGAATAGGCCAAGTCAAGACTGAGGCCTTTGATTGCTTTCACATCGTAACCAGCCCCCAACGACAGGAATGTACGGTCGCCATCCGGGATTCGCGGGTCGCGGGTCGAATTGCGTGTAGGTGTCTGGTCAAGGGCTACACCTGCACGCAAGGTCAACTCATCGGTCAAGCGGTAGTCTCCGCCGAGGGAGTACATCCAGGTGTTCTTGTAGTTGTAGGGAATGGACACAATGGTGGTGCCACCGGACTCGAGTGTCAGGTCTTTGAAAGAGGACCACTCAGTCCAGGTCACACTGGCCCCCAGGGTGAAGCGATCGTTGAACTGGTGCACCCAGTCCAGGCCAGCCGTGGCAGGAATGTCCAGTTGGACACTGGCATGGGCGCCGTCCGGCGCCAGCTCTAACCCTGGATAAGCGGTATTCACCAACGTACCGCTACCGCCAAACGGGCTTGGCTGGGTCATCAGGTTGTAGGAAAACTGATCGGCGTAAATATTGTATTTGCCGGTCATCTTGTTCTTGATCTTGGCGTGGTAATTCAAGCCAAGGGTATCTCGTTCCGTGGGTTTCCAAACAATGCCGGTAAACCAGCCCGCTGAAATGTTGTCGACCTTCACACGCATCAAGGCACTGCCGACATCAGACGGAAAATTGATCCCGCCCAGCACGGAATCGGACACCGCGGCGGCAGACAACAAGTCCACGTTTTGGCTGACGAAGCCCTTGCTGTGTTGCACGATCACGCCACCGCCGATAGAGAATTGGTCATTCACCTTAAAGGACAGGGATCCGGTCAACCCTACGGTTTCAATTTTGGTGTCCACCGCAAAGTCGCGCAGTTTCGAGTCCTGATCCCAAGTGGAGCGCATACCTTGCGGCACAACCTGGCTCAGGCCGAAAGCGAACCGATCCCCCAGGGGCATGACCATGAAACCGGTTGGCAACCAGGCAGTGAACCCGCCTTGACCACCGTCGTTGTTATTCACCGTAGTCGCTGCAACGTCGGGAAACCCATTGGCGTCCAAGGGCGTATTGGAAATCGGGTTGCCTGCATAATCAGAGGCGTCACCTTTGTACTTGATCTTGATGCGGGCATAGTCGACGGTAAATTGCGCCACGTTGTGTTCGACAAACGCCATGGCCGCCGGGTTGTTGTACGCGGAACTGGGATCGTTCTTGAACAACGAACCACCGGCAAATGCCCGGCCCCAACCGGGTGCGCCGTAGGTCGGTGTTGAAAAACCGCCGGCCTGTGCGGGCGCATTCACCATCGCCCCGCCTATCAGTGCCAGCCCCAACAAAACCTGCACGTGTTGTTTCTTATTATTCATGCGGCACTCCTTATTGTTATTTCTCTGAGCCGGCCCCGCCGGTTCGTTTTGCTTCCGGCAGTTCACAAACTGGCGCCCGATCGAGGCGCCAGTCTTTCAACAGGTGATCAGCCCGGTGTGTCCGTTGCCCATCAAGGCACGATGGTAAATGTCGGGCTTGGGGTAACGCTGAGGCTCACCACGGTGCAGCTGCCGCTCAGGGTCTGGTTGGAGGCGGTCAGCACACCACCGCTGTAGCCCACGGTAATGGTGGACGGACCGCAATTGGACGCCGGGTACAGAACCGACGCGGCGATGGTGTAACCAACGTTGCTGACCGAGCCCGCAGCGGCACCGGTGGCGGTCAAGGTCCATGGCAGACCGGTGATTTTCGGCAGCGCACAAAGACCACCGCCGGTCACCGCCACGCCAGTGATTTTTGCGACACCGCTGGCATCGACGTTCCCGGTAAAAGTTGCGCCGCAGTTAACAGTGGCCTGGAACGAGGATGGTGACTTCACCGAAATGGTGCCTGGCGCAGTGAAGCTCGAGTTCACCGGGGTGATGCTATAGGCATTGGCCATCGAAGCAGCGCCCATGCAAACAGCCAAAGCAGACAACGACACGAGGGTTTTCAAGCTTTTCATTGTTTTTCCTCACATGTAATGGCGAGTCATTCGCCAGGGGGTAATGGCCATGAACGAGAGGTCACGGTGAAACTGCAGAACTTCCCTTTCCAGCCAAATTTCAATTCAATTACCGCAGCACGTTATTCAACAACTTTGAAGTTCGGCGGCATCTTGATCGACACCGTCTTGATCTTGCAGTCTTCGCCAATCGGTACATTGGCGGCTTCCAACTTACCGGTGGCGTTATCCCAGGTGCCATCGGCGGTGGAAGGCCCACACTTGCCGCCCAGGCCGAAGGCATGAACATCGACGCTGATCTTCGACATGGAACCGCTCCTGGTATCTTTGGCGACCAGAATCCACGGCAAGTTGATGGCTTCGACGCGGCTGCATTTGAGGCCGCCGTCGAATTCGACTTGGTCGACATTGACCGAGGAACCGTCCGCAGCGACCTTGCCGGCCACCTTGATGGTGCAATCGGCGCTGATCAGCGCGCCCTTGGAGAAGCTGATCGGGCCTTGGGCGGTAAACGCGCTGCCGGCCGGTTCGATACGTGCGGCCTGGGCCTGGTGATAGGCGATCAAGCCCAGCGCGGCGAATACGATATGGGTGGTGAACTTGGCAGGTGTTTGCATGGTGTACGTCCTTCCCTTTAATTATTTTTGTTCGGGTCAAAGCACTTTCTCTGGGCGATAAAATCCTGCGCGGCAATCAGGCCCCGAGCACACAACAAAAACTAAGTGTTATTTCAGATCAAAACGGCTTGGCACTGCCGCTGTACTTTTCCAGGTACTTCAAACGCTGTGAAGGTTGAAGATTGGTCAGGGTGATATCCCCGGCATAGTGATTAAGGACTCGATGGTCCATGCGTCGTCGCCACAAGTAAGGCACATACGCCCAGACAATCATGCTCGCGTAACCATAAGGCAGTTGCGGCGACTCATCGAAGTGGCGTAACGACTGATAACTGCGCGTCGGGTTGGCATGGTGATCGGAATGCCGCTGCAACTGGAAGAGAAAGATATTGGTGACAATCCGATTACTGTTCCAGGAGTGCCGAGGCGAACACCGCTCATAACGACCGTTGGGCAACTTCTGGCGTTTAAGGCCGTAGTGCTCCACATAGTTCACCACTTCCAGCAACGAGAAGCCGTAGACGCCCTGGATAACCAGGAACGGAATCAC
Source organism: Pseudomonas sp. SJZ103 (assembly GCF_007828335.1). NCBI lineage: Bacteria > Pseudomonadati > Pseudomonadota > Gammaproteobacteria > Pseudomonadales > Pseudomonadaceae > Pseudomonas > Pseudomonas sp. SJZ103. Next base: position 168,509 of record NZ_VIUN01000009.1, on the reverse strand, counting down.
CGTCGCCCCCAGCCAGGCAATCATCGCGCCCCACAACACCACGCTGTACATCCAGGCACTGAGCACAGCGTTTTTCCAATGCCAGGCCGGCAGGCCGAGTTTGCGCAGACGCTCGCGTTCCAGGTTCCAGGCCGAATGTGCGCTGAACCACACCGAGCGCGGCAGGAAGGCCCAGAAACTTTCACCCAGCCGCGAGCTGGCCGGGTCTTCCGGCGTCGCGACGCGCACGTGATGACCACGGTTGTGTTCGGTGTAGAAGTGCCCGTAGAAAGTCGGCGCCAGGGTGACCTTGGCCAGGAACACTTCCAGGGCATTGGGCTTGTGCCCCAGTTCATGGGCCGTGTTGATGGCGATGCCGGTGGCGGCGCCGGTCGACATGGCCATGCCCAGGTAGGTGAACCAGCTCGGTTCGCCATGCAGTTGCGTACGGTCGGTGATGTAACCGGCGGCGTGGACCAGCCAGCTGGAAGGCTCAAGGTTGGCGGTGGCATGCAACAGGCCGCCCTGGATGATCCAGTCGATGCCGTCGGCGGCCAGCCATCCGGTAATCACTACCGACGAGATGACGAACAGCACACCGGTGTAGACGATCCAGCGATAGTAGCTTTGGGATTCAAGGTGGTTGACGGCAGATTCGGGCGGGTTGCTGACGTCTTCGCCGAGCAGGCCGTCGATCAGGGGGATCAGGCCAAAGATCACCAGTACACCGACCCACCACAGTTGTTGAATGCCGGTGGTAATGGCGAGTGCGCCGGACAACAGAGGGGTAGCCAACGGCATGATGCCCAACCACCACAGGTGGCGCTTGCCGTCGGTCCAAACGCTTGGCGCTGCCAGAGTCTGGTTCATGGCAGCCTCCGTGGCAGGCAGGCGGAAAACAGGTTCAGGGAGCACTGGGTGCCCCGGGAAATCAACCATGCGATAAAAGACGTTTTTTTCATTTTTATTCGCTCTTAGGCATTTCAAAAATCATTTCAAAATAAATATTGAAATATTTTTTTAAATAAATAACGCGGAATCGTTAGGTCGTCAACTACTTTTTCGAAGCCTTTTTGGCGTGACCGAGCAGTCTCTTTTTCAGCCGTCTGGTCAGGTCTCTAGGGCAAGCATTTGCGACGTTTGACCCCACGATGAGGGCCACGATTATTTGTTCGCCAAGGCAAAGGGCGGATGCAGGACCGTGGCCGTTTCCACAGGGCGCACGCGCTTGGCCACGTGCAGCACGGCCTCAACCACCCGCGCCGTGGCGGTGATCGGCAGCATATGGCCGCGCCCTTCCACCACTTGCAACTTGAGGCCTGGCACTTTGTCGGCGAGGGCCTGGCCATGGGTGCGAAAGTCCAGCACCTTGTCCCGCGCGCCATAGATAAGGCCGATGGGCAGGGTCAGTTGCGGGTAGCGCTTGACCATCCCGGGCAGGCAGTCGTTGACCAACGCAATCTCGCTGGAGGCGGCGTAAAAGTTGTCGGGGCGCATCCCCAGCAAGCCGCCACCCTGGGTGGCAAAGTCCGCGGGAGCTGCGTCCGGCGCAAACACGCCCTTGACCACGGAACGTCGGGTCAACAAGCCCATGGGCACGGTGAGGGTGTTGGCCACAAAGCGTCGCAACCAGGCCGGTCGTACCGCCAGCGACCAGAACACCAGCGGCAACGTGGGCTGGGGATGGGTCAACGGTGCCACCAGCACAAGGCCCGATACCGTCTCGGGATGATCGAGGGCCAGGGCCAGGGAAATCGCGCCGCCGAGGGAATGCCCCAGCACCACAGGCTTGTCCAGGCCAAGCTGGTTGATGAAGGCCGCGACTTGCCGCGCCTGGGCCGGCAAGTCCGCAGCGGTACCTTTATGCCGCGTGGAATAACCCGACCCGGGTCGGTCGAGGGTGATCACCCGAAAGTGCTCACGCAACTGGCCGGACAAGGCATAGGTCAGGTTGCGACTGCTGCCCATCAGCCCGTGAATCATCACCAGGGGTGGGCCCTTGCCCTCTTCCACATAATGAAAGCGCTCGCCATCCACCTCTACGAAGCGCCCGTTGATTGGAACAGCGGCTTCGATGCGCCGTGTCATCCAGGCGCTGAAACCCCATAGCACCGCACTCGCACCCGCCGCAGCGGCAACCCACTCCACAGCCATAGCTCGGTCCTCAGCTTCCCTGTTGCCGGCGACCTGACCGGAATTGATCAAGGCCTCGGCCAACGTCCACACCCTGGACCTGACGGCGTGCGTACCACGCTCGTCCGTCGGACAAGTCGCACACAAGGCACAAGTTCCTAGCGTAGGCGCTATTTTCAGGTAGATTATTTAAAATCTTTTTTTAAAATAATTAATTCAATTTTTCTTTGCAATGGTGTTCTATCTAAAAGACAAAACAAAAACAGGAGCACATCCGATGCCCACGAAGGTCCGCCTATGAATGCCCACAGTGATTCCATCGACATCGCCATCATCGGCTCTGGCTTTGCCGGCCTGTGCATGGCCATCAAGCTCAAGGAAGCGGGGTTCACCCACTTCTTTATCGCCGAGCAGGCCGATACCCTCGGCGGCACCTGGCGGGACAACCATTACCCAGGTTGCGCCTGCGATGTGCAGTCCCATGTGTATTCGTTTTCCTTTGCGCCCAACCCGGACTGGACTCGGCAGTTCGCGCCGCAAGCAGAAATCCGCGCCTACCTGGAACACTGCGCTGCGCGCTTCGGGTTGGCGCCGTACCTGCGCTTCGGCATGGGTCTTGAGCGCGCGGTGTTCGACGACCAGCAACAGCGCTGGCAGTTGAACTTCAGCGATGGTCGCCAGGTAAGCGCGCGGGTGCTGATATCCGGGATGGGCGGGCTGTCGCGTCCGGCGTTGCCGGACATACCGGGGCTGGAGAACTTCAAGGGCAAGCGTTTCCACTCCCAGCAGTGGGATCACGCGTACGCCTTGAAAGGCAAGCGCGTGGCGGTGATCGGCACCGGTGCCAGTGCCATTCAATTCGTGCCGCAGATCGCGCCGCAGGTGGCCCACCTGGACCTGTTCCAACGTACCCCGCCGTGGATCATGCCCAAGCCCGACCGAGCCATTTCGTCCTTCGAACGTTGGATGTTCAAGCACCTGCCTTTCACCCAGCGCCTGGTGCGCGCTGCCTTTTACTGGGCCCTGGAAGGCCGCGTGGTGGGCTTTTCCCTGCACCCGCGCCTGATGAAAATGGTACAGAAAATAGCCCTACGCCACCTGCACAAACAGGTGGCCCGCCCTTCCCTGCGCAAGGCCCTGACGCCGGACTACACCATCGGCTGCAAGCGCGTGCTGATCTCCAATGACTACTACCCGGCGCTGTCGCGCAGCAATGTCGAGGTGGTCACCGAGCCGGTGCTGCGCATCGAAGCCGACGGCGTGATCACCGCCGACGGCCTCAAGCATCCGGCTGATTGCCTGATCTTCGGCACCGGCTTCCAGGCCACCGACCCGCTGCCCCGCGACTGCATCATCGGTCGCGACGGCGTGGACCTGATGGACACCTGGCGCGACGGTGCACACGCCTATAAGGGCACCACAGTGCCGGGCTATCCCAACCTGTTTCTGATCATCGGGCCCAACACCGGCCTGGGCCATAACTCGATGATTCTGATGATCGAGGCGCAGGTGACCTACATCCTCGACGCGCTCAGGCAGATGCAGCGCCATCGCATCGCCACGGTGGACGTCAAACCGACAGTGGAACAGGCCTATAACCGTCAATTGCAAGACAAACTCAAGCGCACCATCTGGAACACCGGCGGTTGCCAGAGCTGGTACCTGGACCCACGTACCGGCAAGAACACCACCCTGTGGCCCGCTTCAACATGGCGCTTCAAGCGGGTCACCCGGCAGTTTTCACTCAAGGACTATGTGGTCGACCTGTTGCCCCTCAACACCCCGCTCCGTCCGGCAGCGGCGCCCCACTCCAGCGCAGAAGGCAGCCTCTCATGAAGTCATTCAACGGCCGCGTGGCGGCGATTACCGGCGCGGCGTCCGGCATGGGCCGCGCATTGGCCCTGGCACTCGCGCGCGAAGGTTGCCACCTGGCACTGGCGGACAAAAACGCCCAGGGCCTGGAGCAAACTCTGGCACTGATCAAAACTTCAACCCTGGCGCCGGTGACGATCACCACCCAGGTGCTGGATGTTGCCGACCGCCAGGCCATGGAGGCTTGGGCGGCGCGCTGCGTGGCCGAGCATGGCCAGGTCAACCTGGTGTTCAACAACGCAGGCGTGGCCCTGTCGAGTACCGTCGAAGGCGTGGACTACGCCGACCTGGAATGGATCGTCGGCATCAATTTCTGGGGCGTGGTCCATGGCACCAAGGCGTTCCTGCCACACCTCAAGGCCAGCGGCGAAGGCCATGTGATCAACACGTCCAGTGTATTCGGCCTGTTTGCCCAGCCTGGCATGAGCGGTTACAACGCGACCAAATTCGCCGTGCGCGGCTTTACCGAAGCCCTGCGCCAGGAGCTGGACCTGCAACGCTGCGGCGTCTCGGCCACCTGCGTACACCCCGGCGGCATTCGCACCGATATCTGTCGCAGCAGCCGCATCGACGCGAACATGACCGGCTTCCTGATCCACAGCGAACAGCAGGCCCGTGCCGACTTCGAAAAACTCTTCATCACCGACGCCGACCAGGCCGCCAAGGTGATCCTGCAAGGCGTACGCAAAAACAAACGTCGTGTGCTGATTGGCCGCGACGCGTATTTCCTCGACCTGCTCGCCCGTTGCCTGCCGGCGGCCTATCAAGCGCTGGTGGTGCTCGCCAGCAAGCGCATGGCCCCCAAGCAACGCAGGCCAGTGTTTGAAACCAACGACGAGCCCCGTCTCTGAACAGGAGCACGAATTATGTTGCCAATCCGCCGCGACCTCCATTTTGCCCTGCCCGCCGAGCGCATCACCGACTGGCACGAACAGGGTCCGTTCATCACGCATTTCTTCAATGCCTTGTCGCTGCTGTTCCCCCAGGGCGAGCTGTTTTTCATGGACAGCGTGCGCCACTACCGCCAACGCATCGACGACCCGGAGCTAAAGAAACAGATCCAGGGATTTATCGGCCAGGAGGCCATGCACAGCCGCGAACATGTGGCCTACAACGACCTGATGCAAGCAGCCGGACTTCCGGCGCACACCCTGGACCGTCGGCTGAAGTTCATCCTCGATCTGCAGAAGAAACACTTCGCGCCGTCGTTCAACCTGGCGATCACCATTGCCCTTGAGCACTACACGGCGATGCTCGCGGAGATCCTGCTGAGCGATCCGTCACGCTTTGGCGATTCGCTCAAGGGTTACCAACAGATGTGGTATTGGCACGCCCTGGAAGAAACCGAACACAAAGCCGTGGCATTTGATGTGTGGAATACGGTGATCGAGCCTGGGCCCAAACGCTACCTGCTGCGCACGGGCGCCATGCTCACCACCACAGTGTTTTTTTGGCTGGTGGTGCTGGATTTTCATGTGCGCCTGTTGATTGCCGACCGCAAGGCGGGTGGGCACCTCAAAGGCTTCTGGCGCATGTTGAAATTTCTTTATGGTCCCAAAGGAGTTTTCCCACGCATGCTGCGGCCGTGGTTGCACTACTTCAAACCCGGCTTTCACCCCTGGGATCACGACAACCGTGCACGCCTGACAGGTATCGATAGCTTGGTCGAGGAGATCGAACAGACCCAGCGCGGCTACTAGACCTGCGCCATGGCCGCACGCTCGCGCACAAAACCTTCCAACTGATCGCCCGGCAGCGCCTTGCTGAAATACCAGCCCTGAATGATCAGCTCGGCGCCGGTGTTCAAGAAGGCCAACTGCTCGGCGGTCTCCACGCCCTCCACCACCACGCCCAGGTTCAGCGCTTCGCAGAAACGCAGCATGCCAGTCAGGACCTGGGCGCCCTTGGGATCGTGCTGCGCCACCACGAAACTGCGATCGATCTTGATGAAGTCCACCGGGAACTGGTGCAGGTAACTCAAGGCCGAAAACCCGGTGCCGAAATCATCGATATAGACCTTGGCGCCGATGGCCTGCAATTTCTGGATATTCTGCCGCGTGGCCGGGATGTCACTGACCAGCGCGTCTTCGGTGATCTCCACCGACACCTGGCCATGGGCCTGGGCGAGGATCTCCACCAGGCGTTCGCCGTGGGCGGCGTCGGTCAGGGTGGCGCTGGAGATATTGATGGTCATCGGCAGAGCAAAGCCGAGCTTCTGCCATTTCTGGTACTGGCGAATCGCCTGGGATGCCACCCACACATCCACGTCCGGCATCAACCGAGCCTGGGCCAGCCACTGCAGGAACTCCCACGGTGAATGCACCGTGCCCTGCGCATCGCGGGCGCGCATCAGCGCTTCGCAGCCCGTACACAGGCCGGTGCGGGTCGAGACCTGCGGCTGGTATTCAAGATAGAACTCATAGTCGCTGATCTGCTGGATGCGGCTCAGTTCATTGGCCTGGCGCGCCACGGTCTTGTGGGAGGCCAGGACCGGGTCCAGTTCGCGCAGCCGGCCTTTTTCTTCCAGGCCGCGGAAGGTCATATCCAGAGACTTGAGGTACACCGTGCCACCTTCGGCAACCTGGCGATGAATCGCGCGCACATAGGGTGCGTACACCAGCGTGCCCAAGCCCAATAACGCCAGTTGCAGCGCTACCGCCGCCAGGTCGCCGTGGGTACTGAGGTAGGCATTAAGCAGTACCGGCGCAGTGAACGGTACACTGGCTACCGCCGGCGACACCCACCCCATCTGCACCACCGTCAACGCCACCATGGCGTTGACGGCGGGCACTAACAGAAACGGTATGAACAAGCGCGGGTTGAGAATGATCGGCAAGCCGAACAGCAGCACCTCGCTGACGTTGAATAGCGAGAGCGGCAAACTCGCCACCGCCAGCAGACGCATGGACTGGCTCTTGGAAAACAGCAGGATCGCCAGCAGCAGGCACAACGCACCGCCCGAGCCGCCGATAAAAGCAAAGCTGCCCAGCAGGCCGCTGTTCAACACATACCTGATTGGCTCGCCCGCCGCCGACGCCGCGTTATTGAGCACCACGGCCTGGTCCAGCACATCAAACAGTGGTTGCATGGCGTAGACGCCGTGGATCCCGAAAAACCACAGCAATGAGTTCATCAGGGTCACGAACAAACCGCTGCCATAGGGCGACTCCAGAGCATCCAGCATCTGAGGCCCCTGGAGCTGCGCCACAGACGGAACCTGCAACAGCGAGGACAGCACCACCACCAGCAACAGGGCCGTGATGAGGCCTGGCACCACCATATTGATCGTGCCCCTGAGGTTGTGCCCCACCAGGTCCTCGTTGACCAGGCGGGTCCAACGGAAACGGTGCAGCCAGGCAATGGCCGGCACATTGAGCAACGGCGAGGCGATAGCAATGAACAGTACGAACGTCGCCGAGGCTCGGGGGTATTCGCGCAGTATGAACGTCGCCACCACCACATGGGCCAGGCACAGGAATGCCACCGGCAACTGTGGCAGGCGGTGCTGGATAGCCAGCATGTAACCGATGGAGGCGGCAACCAACAGCGGGATCACTGAGCTGATCTGGTTGTGCAACCCGGCCAGGAATGTCACTACCTGTGGGTCGAAGCCCAGCACTCGGGCGCATTCGGACAGGATCAGAAACCCTGCCGACACCAGCAGGCACGGCAGGATCCACAGCAGCCCTTCACGGATGGCACGCAACGACTCGGTGCTGGCCAAAGCCGCCAGGCGCTGAGTAAGGAAAAGTTTGAATAGCGTTTGCGCCATGCCCCATCCCTCTGCCCATCGCTCTCTGCCCCCAGGGGCAGGCCCAAAACCCCTGTAACGCTACACGCCCTGATGCCGTGAGCGAAAGACTTTTGCCACACTACCGGTCATTATTCCAAATCAATTTAGGCCCTTGTGGACGATTGGCGCCCCGACGCCGAGAACATGCCGAGGGCCCCGATACCGTTCCCTTTCAGGAGTTAACCTTTGACACCACCTGGCGATAACCACCAACGCGCCCTGGATAGATTCCTGAGCGAACATCCGGGCGTAGCCCTTGAACTCAACACCCTTAACCCGCTTGCCGCCCAAGCCAAGGGCGAAACCCTCGCACAGTACCGCGATGAACGCCTGCATGAAGCCTTCGAGGCTGAAGCCGAACGCCAGGGCCTGTTTGCCTGGGAATTGACCCTCAAGCTGACTGCGGACTCCCGCGAAGCCTTTGAGGCCCAACGTCTTGAAGTGCACAAGGAAGTGGCGCAGATGGCCGGCCTGAGCTGGGCCGAGTACTGTCAATTGCATGACTTGCCCGGCTGAACCCGCAACGGCAGGTACCAGTGCCGCCTGCCATCCAGCGCCTCGCGCAACTCGGCGACGGAAACGCTGCGCCGCTGCGGATCCATGGCCAACGCTGAGTGCAGCGCCGACCAGCAATGCCTGGGCAATCGGCGCGGCCGCGGCAGTGGTCGATCGGGCTGGCGCTCGCCCAGGCGCTGGCCCTGGGCCAACTCATAGATCACGCAGGCCGCGCCATACAAATCGGCGCCGGCTGACAAGCCCCCACCCGCCATCAGTTCCGGCGCTGCATACGCGGGCGTCCAGGCGTTCAAACGGCTGCGGTTCAAGCCCGGCAGCCCGGCTGTCTGCTGCATTTTCGACCAGCCCAGGCCGAAATCGAACAAACGCAGTCCCTGCTCACCCATCATGATATTGGCGGGCTTCACATCGCCATGGAGAATACCCTGCTGGTGGGTGTACGCCAGCGCGTCCAGCAGTTGCAAGGCGATGGGCTGAAGCTCCTGCCAGGGCACTCCTTGTGGACACTCCACCAGCAGCCGATCCAGGGTCATGCCGTGCAGCAACTCCATGGTGAAGAATGCCACCTGGTGCAGCGTGTCGACTTCGAAGGAAAACACCCTCACCACATGGTCATGCCGCAAGCGGCGTGTGAGGGCGAACTCGCTGTACAGCAGCACATGGGCGTCAGGGCACGCGGAAAATGTTTCGTCCAAGCGTTTCAGGGCCACGCTGGAGGCGGGCTCACCGAACGCCTCATGCAGCAGGTCCCGGGCGCGATAGACCACCCCCATGCCGCCTGTGCCCAGCTTGCGCTCAAGCTGATAGCGCCCGGCAAGCAAGTTCGGCGGGCGTGCCTCCTCGCTCATGGCTGGATCACGACGGCCGTAAGGTCATCCCGCGCCGGCCCACGCAACACGTCGCTGAACAATCGATCCACCACCCGCCATGGCGTGCCTACGCTCATGGCGCCGCCCAGTTCGCCAAGGCTGAGCCCCTGGTACAGGCCGTCGCTGCACAACAAAAATACATCCCCAGGCTGGGTACTGAGTTCCAGCACCTCCAGGCTCAGCGCCTGTCGGGCGCCGATCGCACGGGTCAAGGCCCTGGCGCCCGGATAGACCTGGGCTTGTTCCAGGCTCAACTGCTGCGTATCCATCAGTTGCTGCAACACGGTATGGTCACGGGACAGCTGGTACAGCCGCTGCCCGCGCCACAGGTAGCAACGGCTGTCGCCCACCCAAATGCAGGCCGCACGCTGGTCTTCGAGCAACAGTACAACCACGGTACTGCCCATGATGCCTGCCAGGCCGTCGACCGGCGCAATCGGCGCCTGCCCCAGTTGGCTGTCGAGCCCGCGCAGGCAGCGCCGGACTGCCTCGACACGCTGATCAAAACTGCCCTGATCTGGCAGCGCGGCAAGACTGCTGATTACCCATTGACTGGCCACATCCCCGGCCTGGTGGCCCCCCATTCCATCGGCGACCGCCCAACACCCACGCTGTGGGCAATCGAGGAACGCGTCCTCGTTGCGCGAACGCAACTTGCCTTGAACCGTGCGCCCGGCGCTTCGCCAGGTGTGCGCCGGGTTCACAGTTGCTCCGGCAGGCGGAACGTGCGCCATGCCGCCATCTGGAACGGGCTCGGGTTGCGCTGGCTGGTCAGCAGGTAATTGGCGCGCAGGCCGGCCAGATCGGCCTTGAGAATGTGCGCATCCCTGCCATTTGCCGGCTCACTCTGCAACAGGTCGAAGAAGCGGAACAACGACCACTCGCCACTGTTTTTTTCGATCCCCAGCGGTCGCTCCGTACCCCGTTCCAGCACCAGGCTACTGCGACTGCCAGGCGCCTCGCCTGGCCAGTGGAAGGCCATAGGCACAATCGGCCCATGACGGTATTCCAGTTGTTGGTCACCCACCCGCAGGATCGCCCGGCTGACGGCTTGATCGAGACTGTAGGGCGCCAAGGTGAATCGAACGGCCCACTCCCCCTGCTCCTCGGTGAAAAAACCTTGCCGAATCATCTGGGCCCTGGCCAGTTGGTCCAACAGCGAGCGCGATATCGGCACGCTGCGACCGTCCAGGCCCCGCAGTCGATACCGGTTGCCATCAACGCTGACAAAAGGCCGCAGGTACGTTTCATAAAAGCGTGCCATAGCGCCTCGGGGTTTGAAAAATGCCTGGAAATCGCCCAGGGCAACGTCACTGGTGGCATGCGCATTGAACGGGTAGCGACGCTGGATGGCCTTGGCGTAAAAACCATAGAGCTCGCTTTGGTAACGCTGGTTCACGTAGACATAGGTGCCATCGAGCAGATGACGCCAGACGTGGTCGGCAATGTCTTCGAGCCAGCCCTTGAGCGGCAGCGGCAAGCGTGCGGCGGCATTACGCAGGTTGGCCAGAAGAGGCTGCTGCCCTTCCATGCGCTGCTTGACCAAGGTGAACGCTGCCTGCTCCGGGGAACTCTCCCGGCTCAGCGACGACAATTGCAGGTGTAGTTCGTCGAGCAGCCGAAATGCCTGTGTCAATTCAGCCCCCGGGTTCTGCTCTTCATCGAGTAGCTGGTGCAGCGGTTCGAAGCGGCGCTGCAACGCACGCCGGGCCGTGTCAGGCAGTAGTTGGCCCTGCAACGGTTTGACCATCGCACCGGACACCGCGGCACTTAACTCACCGGCCTGCTGGCTCAGCGCCTCGACCCGATCGTGGGCCGGTAACAGTCGAGTGTTTTCGCGAACCTGCTGCAACAGGCGTACCAACGCCGACTGGGCGGATATCAGGCTCGCCAACTGCTCGGCGCTGTGCCGCAGATTGTCATTTTCCTGCAGGCGGACACGACCGAGAGCATGACTCCAGGCATCGGCGTACTCACTCAAATAACGCTGTTCCAGGGCCTGCAGCAACCGGCGCATATCCACGGCGCTGAGGTCGGTACCTTCCCCAAGCACCCAGTTATCCTGGGCAATGGCATTGACCAGCGCAGGGCCCTGCTTTTCGAAATACTGCTGGTACCTTTTGGTGTAGAAGCCGGGTATGGGCGGTTCAAGGTTGGCGAACACGCCGCCATCGGCCAGTCGCAGAGGCTCCAGGCTGCGGGCTTGTTCGCGCAGCGCGCGGTAGACCACCTCTGCCAGCGACTCGCCGCGTAATGCCTGGCGGGCCTGGGCCACCAATGCATCGTTCAACGGGGCTGCGAACGGTTGCTCCAGCAACCGCCCGAGGTGTTCGTTCAAACGCTTCTGCATCGAGGTATCCCCCGCATAACGGGCAGACCAATGGCCTGCCATGTACTCCGCCAACCACGCGTTATCACGCCGTTCGCGCAAGTTGAGCATCAGGTACGCCCGCAAGCTGTCCAGCAATCGCTCGCGCTCGCCAAGGCTGGCCTGCACCTGTTCTTCGAGCAGGGTTGCCACGTGCGGCAGCAACTGATGGCGCAAGCTCTCGTCATAGGCATTAGTCAATAACGGACGACTCACCTGCCCTTGATACAAGCCGGCTCGATCGACCCAGCGGACCTCGGTGACGGGTGGAAACACCCGTGTCGCTGCCAGACGACTGTCCAGCAGCGCCAGCAATACCCGGCTCTCGTCCGCATCAGGTTGAGCAGGCGCAGGCATGTTCAGCGCCTGCAACTGCACCAGACGCTGATGATTGAACGAATAACTGTGCCCCCATAACCACCCCGCCATACCGATGACCAGCGCCGTGGCCAGCGCCAGTCCCCCTTGGCGTCGATGCAGGCGACGCCGCTCGGGGGTATGCAGCCCGGCAAGATCGGCCTCGGCGAAAATCACTCGGCGGAACAAGCCCTGGACAAACTGCGAGCGCGTATCGCCCACGTTCGCACACGTCAGGTAGAACCCTCGCAGGCCATTGATACGCTGATAGCGCGGGGCGGAAAACGCCGTCTCGACAAACAGGCCCAAGCGGTCGCCCAGGCGTGCGACCTGCCGAGGAAAATCCAGCATACGACCGCGGCGCTCGCCGCTGCGCTCCTGATGCAAGCGTGGGATCAGCTCCGCCCCCAGGCGTTGCAGCAGCGCCTCGAAGGCCTCGCGCACCTGAGCAATGTCAGTTCCGGTCTTGCCCGCCACCAGGTGCCCGCCCAATATGTCTTCCGTGCCGTCGCCCTGCTGCGCATCAAAGAACTCGGCGAACCCTGGCAAACGGTCGGCCCGGGTCAACACCAGATAAACCGGCACATCTACATGCAGCGTCTGCTGGATGTCCTGCAAGCGGGTATGGACATGACGCGCATGGAGTTCCAGGTCGTGCTCATTGCCCCCCCAAAGCGTGTCCACCGACAACGTCACTACAACACCGTTGAGCGGGCGAGCCCGGCGGCGCGACCTGAGCAGACCGAGCAGCGTCGACCATCCCGCCGCATCCACCGTACGGTCAGGCTGGTCCAGGTAGCGCCCGGCAGTCTCCAGCAGCACGGCGTCATCGGCGAAGTACCAGTCGCAGTAGGCCGTTGTACCCGGGGTTGGCGACTCGGCCCGATCGAGTGGAAACTGCAATCCATTGGCGGCCAGCAGATGGGTCTTGCCACTGCCTTGATGGCCGATCAACAGGTACCAGGGCAGCGTATTTCGCCAACGCTCACTGCGATCACCGTAGCGGCGGGAGGTTTTCAGGGTCTGCAGCGCCTCCTTGAATCGCCCGCGTACCTGCCTCTGCTCATCGTGGATCAGCCCCAGGCGCTGATGATGCGCCTGGTGTTCCGGCTGGTTGAGCCGTGCGGCGCGGCGCGCGCCAACCACCACCATCGCCAGCCCCCACAGCAGGAACAGGCCACAGATGGTCAGCAAGCGAGCCGTCGCGCCTTGCCAGAACCGATAGTCATCCACCGCCAGCAAGGGCCCGAAAAACCACACCAGCGACGCGCTGGACAGCACCAGCAACAGGCTCCATAACCAAATCTTGCGCAGCACCGTGCCCGCGCCCTTGAAGAATGCGTTCATTCATTGCTCCCAGCGTTACAAGGGCGTCTGAGCCTGGTCCGACGCCAACGATTGAAAAGGTTGCAGCACCGTCATGCGCTCCGTGCCCAGCACCCAGGCAAACCCTGAGTACATCACCAGCAAACAGGCCAGCCCGACAGCCATGAGCCACTTGGCACAGAGCATGCGCACCGGCACGGCGCGGACTTTCCCTGCGTGCGATGGCGCGGCCATCGAGAGCCGATCTCCCCGCACATGCCTGATCTGCCGGTACAGCGCGTCGCGTACCCCTTCAAGCTGAGCGCCTCCCCGCTCCATCACGCGGTATTGGCCTTCGAACCCCAGCGACAGGCACAGGTACATCAGCTCCAGCATGGCCACGTGCTTGACGGGGTCGCGGGACAATCGCTCCAGCAGCAGGAAAAACTTCTCGCCGCCAAAGGTTTCGTTGTGAAAGCGACTCAACAGGCTGGACCTGGACCAGTCGCTGCAACCGCCCCACGCGGTGGTGACCACCGCCTCGTCAATGAAACTGCACAGCACATAGCGCGCCGACATCACCTGACCTTCCTCGCCCCCCAGGTGCAGGGCGTGCGCTTCAAACGTCGTGATGCCCGAAGACAACCGGTCGTTGAGGGTCTGCAGGCTCTCACGGCCGGAGCTGCCCTTGAGCTGCACCACCTGCAACAACAATTCCCAAGCCGCTGCCACCAGGGTGTTGGGGCCCACATTCACACTCTGCGAGCTGTGCAGCCGGGCGGTATAGATCATCCTGTCCTCCAACTGCTCGAAGCGCGGCGGCGATGGGAAGTCCGTCACAGCGCCCTGCGCCGGACCGCGTCCCTCGCGGTCAAGCAAGACGGTTTTCTCGTCCTGCGGGTATTCACTATCCATCATCATGGAGTTCAGTTCCTGATAGCCCAGAAGTTGAGTTCCAGCTCGGTAAACTCGCCGCTGGCATGCAAGGCGAATCCACCTGACTGCTCCAACTGCGCGATATCCGGGGCGCTGAGTTCGAGCATGAAATAGGTCTTGCCCGCGTGGAACGGAATCTGTCGCGGCGCTACCGGCAACGGTTTGATCCTGATACCGGTGAGGTGCAGGTTGACCAACTCGCGGATGCGCTCCACCGGGCCAATCTTGAGATGCGCCGGCAGCCGATGACGCAGCGTTTCCGAATCACACTGGGCGGTTGCCGCCAGGATGAACGTCGCCGTCCCCAGCAATTTGAGGTCACTCACCGGGCATACCAGCACACCGTACTGACGTGGTTGCAGCGTCAACTCGATGGCATGCTGCTCCAGTACCCGCGACAACACTGCGCGCAGGTGCTCCATCAATTCGCGAAAGCTCGCACCTTGATCACCATGCTGGTAACGCACCTCCAATTGGGCGCGCTTGCTGTCGGTGGCGAACGTGGCCAATTCACCAAGGATCGACAGCAGCTCGCGATACAACGCCTCCGGGCGCACCTGGGCCTGGCTCAAAAAGTGGCGCAACATCAATTCAGCGCGATTGATCAGCTGCAGCATCAGGAGGTCGCCAACCTGCGCCCCGGCCGACGCGCCGTTACCCTGGATGCGCGCGGCAATCGCATCTCCACGGCTGGCCAACAGACTGATGACCTCCTTGACGCACGACGACACATAGCCGGAGCCCTGCAAAAAAATGAACGTCGGCACAAAATCGGTATCCAGTCGCACGCCGCCTTCACGGGTGCAGTCCAGCACCTGAGCGACCTGCAGCTTCACGTTGAACGGCTCACCGGGATGTTCCCCCAGCATCAGGCGCAGATCCGGACGCGCACAGCTGATCTGGCAACGGGCATCGACACCGGCATTGGAGTCCCCGATCTCCATTTCACAGGCAACATAGCGCGCCAGGATTTCGTGTTGCTCCGGCCTGCGCACTTCAACCTGATTGTCGGTGACCAGCGGCAACGCCAGGTACACAGCTTGCCGGCCGACGTTGGCAGGCACTTGCAATACCAGAGGTTCCATCGCGCCATTGAGCTCGAACAGGCTGCCGTCCGGCAATATGCCGCTGGCCTGGTTGACGACCACCTTGCCCAGGTTGAGGTACTGCACATCGATGTCCAGGGTCAGGAACCCCCAGGCGTCGCAGCCCAGCAAGCGCGTACGGTTGAGCTGCTGATGGTAGTAGCGGTCGTTGTGCTGCAAGTGCTGGGGCCGCAGCAACATGCCTTCCTGCCAGATAACGTTATGGATGTGCATCTCAATCCTCCGCCCGCTCGGTTTGCGGGGCGGCAATACGAACACCGCTCTGGTCCAGCATTATTCGGGCCCGTGTCCGTTGCTGGGGGGCAACAGGCAGCACCAGTCGCCATTGCACATTGGGCAGGTCGCGATAGGCCGCCAGTACGCCGACATAGCGGCTTTGCGGCTCGATACTGAGCTTGAGCATCAACCGCTCACCGGGCCGCAGCTCCAGCTCTTCGCTGCTGACCCAGTCCTTGGGCAGGGTCTGCTCGGCCCGCCCATAGAGGCTGAAAAAGTCGGCATTCTCGAATGCCACGGGGTGCCGCAGTTCAAGCAAATGCACCACCACAGGTGAAGGACGGCCATGAAGGTCGGGGTTGACCTCCTCACTGGCCATCAACGCCAGGTCCAGCTTGGTCAAGGTCGAAAAGGGTGAAACGCTGCTGCAGCCGGCCAACATGCCCAGTGCCAGCAGTGTTGATGCAACGGTGGTTAGATACATGAACGTCATCCCGGGTAAGCCGCATGCAGGCTGGAGACCAGGCGCACCTGCTCTTCGTAGGCCTTGCAGAAGTCGTTGCGTAATAATTGATCGCCCAACGACGCCTCGTCGGTCAGCCGTCGGTAATAGCGCTGGTACGCCCGCCAATGAGCGCCATCGGTGAGGAGCCTGGGCGGCTTGTCCTCGCGCTCGAAGCACAGCAGCAGGTGACCTGGAGCAAAGGCCGCCAGCGCGCTGCGAACGACTGCACGGCAGGCCACCACCAAGGCCAGCTGATGAATCTGCAAGTCCCGGCAGGCGTGGGCTACCGCCCGTTCGGGCGGCAGACGCCCCCACTCACCGCCCCCCAACAGCGCCGTCAAGGCCGCCTGGGCGTCTGGACAATCCACCAAGGGGTTCTGCCGCATAAGCGCCGGGGAGGTCCAATCCAGATGCACCTCACTGCTCAGCTCGTCGCGAGTTCGCAGGCTTTGCTGCAAACCTTCGATGGCTTGCCTGAACAACCCGGCCACCTTGATCGCAAGGGCCTCGCGGGCCGGCGTATCGAGCGCCCCCACCTCCATGCCCAACACCTCGCCGAACTGCGCCCAGAACGTCTCAGGGACTGCGGATGCAGCCGTAACGGGCTGTGCAGGTACTACGTCACTGACAGGCTCAGCCCATTGCGGTACGACCAGATGGTCCTGGTCCACGGTTCCCGGACAGAATGCCTGGGCGGTCGACTCCGTCAACGTGTTCAATGCCTCCAGCTCTTGCGATGACTCGCCGCGTCGTTGTTCGCGATCCAGCGCCTGAATCGGGTCCAGCCCCAGGAAAGCATCGTCTGGAATCACCTCGCTCCGCCCGAGCGGCGGTCGTTGATGCTCGACCAGTCGCGCACGAATTTCCAACGCCCCCAGTTGGTATACATCTGCATCACTGATCTGCCGCGCGTGCCCCTTGCGCAAGCGCTCCAGGCTGCCGGATACGCCAATACCGTTGCTGCTGATATCCGTCAAAAAGTAATGGCCGTCGCGAAAACTGACCAAGCCATGGTGGCTGGAAATCAAGCGCGCGGTGTCGGGGATGACCCAGTCACACGCCGTCCCACGGCCGATCACACCGCCGACGCCATCAAAGGTTTTGCGGGCTGGCGGCTCGCCACTGTCGGAACACACTTCAAGCACTAATTGCATGGCAAGGCTTCCCTGTTCAATGACCACGACGGCTCGCCTGGGGGTCACCCAGTGGACGGTAGTCAGCATCGTCAAAGACATAATTGGCGTTACAGCCACCCAGCAAACACAGCACAAGCGTCACGGCTTGCCACGGACGAAGAGGCATCAGGAATCTCCCATGAAAGTAAGGTGTCCACGCATACGCTATTCAGCATTCCTCTCGGGCATCGCCAACCGGAATCTTCAAGCGCGCCAGACGGTAGAGCAGCGTGCGGCGCGCGACGCCCAACTCCCGCGCGGTACGGGTACGATTGCCACGGTTCTTGTGCAGGCAATCAATCAGGAACACCCGCTCCACTCGCTCCAGGCGTTGACGCAACGTTGCATCGACAGCATCGTTGGCGGGTGCCGATGACAGGGACAGGTGCGCCGGCAGGATCACACCGTCGTCACAGAGCAGTACCGCGCGCTCCACCAGGCATTTGAGTTCTCGCACATTGCCGGGGAAGCCATGGCTGGACAGTTGATCCAACGCCGTACTTGACCAGCCCACCGATACGCGACCCAGCGCAGCGCAGGCCTTTTGCGCAAAATGCCGAGCCAACAGCAACGCATCGCCATCACGCTCACGCAAGGCCGGTAACTCAATGGGGAACTGCGCGAGCCGGTAATACAGGTCCTCGCGAAAGCTGCCTTGGGCCACCATCGCAGGGAGATCACGGTGCGTCGCAGCGATAATGCGTACATCGACCTTATGGGCCGTACTGGCACCCAATGGGCGAATCTCGCCTTCCTGCAAAACCCGCAATAACTTGGCCTGCAACGACAACGGCATATCGCCGATTTCGTCGAGTAGCAATGTGCCGCCGTGAGCGGTGTCGAACAAACCGGTGTAGTTGCGTTCAGCCCCCGTGAACGCCCCCTTGCGATAACCGAACAGTTCACTTTCCAGCAGCCCTTCGGGAAAGGCTGCACAATTTTGCACCACGAAGGCTTTACCACCGCGTGGACCGGCGGTATGGATGGCGCGCGCCACCACCTCTTTGCCGGTACCGGTCTCGCCATGCAGCAGCACGGTGTAGGGCGTATTCAGCACCTTGCCGATCAAGCGGCACGTCTCATCCATGGCCTTGCTGTTGCCGATCAATCCGAACGTGGCACAGGTGCCCGGCGTGCGGCACGTAGGTGGAGTGACACTCACCGCAGGACTCAGACGCTGCATCAGTGCAAGTTGCCTCAAGGCAAAGCTGCCCAGTTGGGTCAATGAGTGGGTGTAGTGCTCCAACTGTTTCGGACGCTGGCTGGCGCACAGCAACACGCCCGCGAGAGTCCTGTGCTGACCGAACAACGGCATGCACGTCAACGATTGCCAAGGCGTCGCCATCGCAGGAAGGAACTGGCTTTCATAGAAGCTGTTTTCCAGATGCTCAAGGCTCAAGGCAGTGCGCTGACTGAGCACATACTGCAACACCTGCTCATGTTGGAAATCCGCGTCTGAAGCCAGGTCGTCGGGCGGCCGCACGCCTGGCAAATGCTGGGCAATCAGGGCAAGCCGACCTGTCGCCTCGTCGCGCCAATACAATTGGCTGAGTTCGCACTGGCTCAGTTGAGCTACCGCCGCGACACACAGGTCCGGCAAGGTTGTCGCGTCACCTTCGATCCCCAGACGGGTGAACCAACTCAGCATCGCGTCGGCGTACTCCGAGGGATGGGGCAACCGGTTGAAAGAATTTTCCGTCATTGGCTGACCTCACAGACAGGACAACCGCTGCCATCCAGGCCGGCATGCACCCGGGACAGCGATTCGCCCCCGGCCATGGCCTCCAGCAACCGATCCGCCACCTGCGCCAGCAAGTGTGCGTCGATCCATTGATCGATAGAGCGGGCACCGCTGTCACCCTCAGCGCAACGCTCGGCGACGCAAGCAACCAGTTCGGGCGTATAGCTGAAGGTGAGCTTGCGCAGTTGCAACCTTTGTCCCAAGTGGTCCAGCTTGAGCCTTGCCAGGTCATGCAGAACCTCGCCCGTGATCGGGTAATACGGCACGACATGCATTCGCGCCAGTAAGGCAGGCTTGAAGTGCTTGCGCAGCAACGGGCGAATGGCTTCGTGCAGGACCTCCTCAGCAGGTCGCCGGTCGCCTGCGCACAATTGATCGATGCACTCGCTGCCCAGGTTGGAGGTCATCAGGATCAGCGTGTTGCGAAAATCGATTTCCCGACCTTCCCCGTCATTGGCCAGTCCCTTGTCGAAAATCTGATAGAACAGGTTCACTACTTCCGGATCAGCCTTCTCGACCTCGTCCAGCAGCACGACCGAATACGGGCGTTGGCGCACAGCCTCCGTCAACACGCCGCCCTCGCCAAAACCGATATAACCGGGGGGAGCACCAATCAGCCGGGAAAGGGAATGTTTTTCCTGGAACTCCGACATGTTAAGGGTGGTGACAAAACGCCGCTCGCCGTACAGCAGGTCGCCGAGGGCCAGGGCCGTCTCGGTCTTGCCCACGCCACTTGGGCCAACCAGCAGGAATACGCCGACCGGGGCATCCGCCTTATTGAGCCCGGTGGCAGCCGCGCGCAAGTTGCGTTCAAGTATCTGCACGGCGTGTTCCTGGCCGAGGATGCGCGAACGCAATGCATCGGCAAAGCCCAACACCCTTTCACTGCTTTCCAGGGCCAGTCGTTCGACAGGAATACCGGTCCAGGCGCTGACGACCTGTGCCACCAGACCTGGACAAACCTCGAGGCTGGCCAATGGCTGGCCGTTTTGTTGCGCGTGCAGTACCTGGCGCTGTTGGGCCAAGGCATGTTCAAGGGTCTCAGTGTTCTGCCCTGCACCACGAGCAGCATCCAATTGCTGGCGCAGCGCTAGCACCTGCTGCGCCGATGCTCGCTGTTCCAACCAGTGTTGCTCCAGATGTTCACGCTCGCGCTCCACGGTCTCCAGGCGCAGGTTCAACGCGTGCAAGGCCTGCTCGTCCACAGGCAACCCGGCATCCCTGTCGCGATTCAACGCCTGGCGCTGGCGCGCGCCTTCCGCCTGCTCGGCGTAAAGGCGTTGCAATGCCTCGGGCGCCGTCTCCCAGCTGGTTCTCATGCGGGCGCAGGCGGTGTCCAGCACATCCACGGCCTTGTCGGGCAACTGCCGCCCAGCCAGGTAGCGCGCGCTCATGTGGGCTGCCGTGACAATGGCATCATCCCGCACATACACGCCATGGCTGCGCTCATACGCCGGAACCAGGCCGCGCAGGATCGAAACCGCCTGCTCAACACCGGGCTCGCCGACCTGCACAGGCTGGAAACGCCGCGCCAATGCCGGGTCTTTTTCGAAGTACTTCTTATATTCCGACCAAGTGGTGGCGGCGATGGTGCGTAACTCGCCACGGGCCAGGGCGGGCTTGAGCAGATTGGCAGCATCGGACCCACCTGCCTGGGCGCCCGCGCCCACCAATGTATGCGCCTCGTCGATAAACAGGATCACCGGTGTTGGTGAGGCGTTGACTTCATCAATCACGCCTTTGAGGCGCCGTTCGAATTCCCCCTTGATCCCCGTGCCGGCCTGAAGCAGGCCCATATCCAGGGTCAACACCTGTACGTGTTTGAGCGGCTCCGGCACCTCTGCGCTGGCGATACGCAGGGCAAGCCCTTCAACCACGGCGGTTTTACCCACCCCGGCTTCGCCAACCAGGATCGGATTGTTCTTGCGCCTGCGCACAAGTATGTCGATCAATTGGCGAATTTCGGCATCGCGACACAACACCGGGTCGATACCGCCTTCCCGGGCCTGACGGGTCAAGTCATGGGTAAAGCGCGCCAGCAACGCATCGCTGCTCGACACAGGGTCGACCTCAGGCGCCAGGCTCAACAAATAACTGCACACACGCTGTGCATCCAACCGGTTCAGTACCGCCTGATAACCACTGCCGGCGTGTTGTAACGGATGACGCAACAGCGCCAGTAACAGAGCGCCGTGATCAACGTCCGCCTGCCGCAGCTCCAGGCGGGCCAACATCAGGGCTTGCTGCAGCCATTGCACCAGGGCCTGGGTAAACACGGGATTACGCGAGGCACTCGTGCCAGCTTGGGGATGCAGGGCCGCCTGCAGCTCGCCTGGCTCCACACCCGCATCCACCAATGCCCGCACCAGAATGCCGTGGGGGTATTCCAGCAGGGTCAGCAGCAGGTCCTCCACCAACACTTCCCTGCCGCCGCGTGCCACGCAACGTTCCGCCGAGCGTTCAAGGTCTCGGCGCGCCTGGGGAGCCAATGTCTGGATAAGTTGTTGCAGGTCCACATTCATCATAATCATTCATCCCTAATCAGCATTGCTGGTCACAATGACCACACCGTCGGCACACCCATGCGCCAGCCAAGTTGTCCAGCCGAGGCGGCAGACGTTGTGTTCGCCGATGTGCAATGGCCTGATTTCCTCCTTGAGCAGTACCAGGCGCAGGTCATAGGCCAGAGGGTCGCGTACCGTCAGCCGTAGCAATGCGCACAGCAACGGATAGTCCCCACCCGTGGGTAAAAACTCATGAAAACGCTGCCAGCCCAGGCCCTGCACATGCACCCTGAACTTGCCGCTGCGGTCAGTGACCCGACTACCCAGCACCTGGTCATGACCGAGCACACTGTTGGTGGCACCCAGCCGATTTTGCTGGGGGACGGCAATGACCACCGAGCGTTCTACCCACTGCTCGACGAACAAGCGGGTGTGCTTGAAGTAGTAACGCAGCACCGTCTCGATCAAGGCTGCCGAATGGGCTCGCAGGCTGAGTAACCCCAGGTAGGGCAATAGCCGTTTGCAGTTCAATTGGGTAGTCGCGCGGAGGTGCTGGCCCTTCAACCCGATCAAGGCAAACATCTGCTCGGAAAAGACATCCCGGGCGCCAGCCTGAAAAAACGCCCGGTACCGGTACTTGCGCCAGATCGGCAGCATCAGCCGTTGTAACCGATGATGAAACAGGTCGAGGAAGTCCCGGGTAGCCTTGCCGCCCGCACCGTCAACAATCGCTTGTTCGCCATAAAACGCCGGCAATGGCGAACAAGCGCCGCACAGCCCCAACACGTTGAGGCAAAGACGCGCGCGCAATTGACCGTGTTCAACAAAAAACTCCACCCGCTCAATATCGTGACCGGGGAAACCAAGATCTGGGTTGGCCTGAAACTCCAACAAGTCATACAGCGCGTCGTCATCCAGCATCGGATGAGCATCGCGCAAACGCCTGATCACCTGCAAAACCGCCTGGAACAGCGAGTATTCGCGGATGACGCTGGACAGTGCCGTCAAAGCAGGGGCTGCTGGCCCATCCGGGGTGGCCATAGGTACACGTCTCCTTGTGTGCTGATGACTCGCAATTCGTGATAGGTATTAAGGCTGGCGTAAAGCGCGAAGAATTCGTTGAGTACCGACGCGAACACAAACACCTCGCCCTGGCCAAGAAAACCTTGTGGATCAATCGTCAGGTCGATTCGTAAGCCCCTGAACGGCAAGCCACGGTGCAGTCGGTCGACAGCCGAGTGCCTGATGGATCGCAATGCGCCAAGCTTTCGCTCACTGACTTTCTGCGCCTGTCGGTCGTGGTAGCGCGGCAGGTCGTAGGTTTCGAGAATGACCTTCAAGGCATTGATGTCGGTCAATGACAGGTAGTTGAGCGACATGTTGCTGATGAGCCGCCAGAGAAAGTCCTGCTCCAGGGGGGGCGAATAGCTCGCGGTCGGCATGCAGATATTACGAAACGACAACCCTTCCGGTGTTTGCTCGCAAGGTTGGTTGATCTCCCCGATCTGAAGCAGCCGAGGCAGGTCGTGGTTGGTACACGTCAGCTCGATCGACAGGGTTTCCGGGCCATGCTCCGGAGCATTGGAAAACCCTAGCCAGGTATCGAGGCCCGCGTGCTGTGCCGATGCATGTTGGCGAATGCTGTAGCTGGCGGAGGCCGCCGACAGTGCGTCATCGCTGTCATGCTCGAAGGACTCAAACGGTACGTAGGTCCGATATCCCGACCCGCCGGGGCGCCAACCCGTGACACTGTCCACGGAAAATACACAGGCGTTTTCCCGTGAGTATTCACCCGGTATCACCAGGTATTCGTCCTGCTTGCCGTCCAGGCGGATCGGCACGGCGTCATGTTTGAACAAATTGGCGATGGGCGTGCAGTACAGCTTCACGTTGTCCAGGGTGGGGTGATGGGGATCACGCCATGGGTTACGCAGTTTGAAACGCAGCACCACCGCACACACCTGCTTGAGCAGCTCATGGGGCAAACCGTGCAGTACATCCAGGCCCACCACGTCGACAAACAGGTACTTGTCAGGAAAGGCAAAGTACTCCTGCAAATGACGATATCCACGAAAGGTATTCATTGGATACGGAATCAACGCCTGCTCCTCGCTGAATCCCACCGGGCGTACCCGGTCGGCGCCCAATCGCAACGAGAGGGGTTGCCCATCCTCCCCACTGACCGGCAGGCCATCGCGGCCCAAAGGTAGCAACTCGATACCCTCGAGATGACGCAACAGGCTCAGGTACAGCCCTTGGCTGATGCAGCGATCACCCGCCAGGTGCAGACGTAGTTGATCGAACGTCCATTCACTGAAGTTGCCCCCGACACTCATGTCCAGGTGCAGGCTCAACAGCGCAACCTCGCCCTGGAGGCTGTATTCCAGAGCGCTCAGTTGCAGCGGCAGGACTTGCGTGGCGTAACAGGTACGGAAGCGACAACGCTCACCCTTGAGGGCAGCACTTTCGACCGGGGTATCCCGCGCGACCATCACCCCAGGGCCGACGTGCTTCAACGGACCAAACTGCAAGATGCTGAAGGCGGGCATCGGCCGCATGTAGTTGGGCCACAGCAAATGCATCAAGGAATGAGTCAGCTCAGGCAGCTCATCATCCAGTTTCTGGCGCAAGCGACCGGTGAGAAACGCGAAGCCCTCCAACAACCGTTCCACATCCGGGTCCTGCCCTGGGTCGGCAAGAAACGGCGCGAGCGCAGGGTTACGTTCGGAGAAACGCCGCCCGAGTTGACGCAACGCACTCAGCTCGCTCTGGTAATAACGATTAAAGGACATCCGGCAAAACCTCGACTCGTCCGGGCTCGCATAGTCGCGCAACGAACACCACGGGCTGCTTGACACCCGCCACCATCAGCGTGGCCTCAATGGAGAACGCCTGGGCCAGAGGGTCGTGATCGCGCGGCAATGCAGTAACCTGCACCTGCTTCAATCGTGGCTCGTAGGCCCGTATGAATCGCTCGATCAACAAGCGCGACTGGCTCAATGACTCATGCAGGCTCTGGTTCATATCATTAAGATCGGGCAAGCCGTAGTCCGGCAATGTCTGAACACTGCCCGCACGGATACTGAGCATTTTCCCCAGGTGGCTGGCAATGGACGTCACGCCACAGGCATGTGCGGCCGCCGGGCGTTCGAGGCGCTCGAAAAGGCTATGTTTGTGGGGTATCCCCTGACCTTCTTTCATTCTTTGTCGAGCTTGCCAACCAGAGACAAAGTGAAGTCCGCCCCCATGTACTTGAAGTGCGGTCGCACACTCAGGTTGACGCGGTACCAGCCAGGCTCGCCATCTACGTCACTGACAACGATGCGGGCCGCTCGCAGCGGACGCCGCCCACGCACTTCGGCACTGGGGTTTTCCTGGTCGGCGACGTACTGGCGAATCCACTTGTTGAGCTCCAGCTCGAGGTCTGTGCGCTCTTTCCACGAACCCAACTGTTCACGCTGCAATACCTTCAGGTAATGGGCCAGCCTGTTGACCACCATCATGTAGGGCAACTGGGCCCCCAGGCGATAGTTCAGCTCGGCGTCCTTGCCCTCTGCGCTGATGCCGAACTGTTTGGGCTTCTGCACCGAACTGGCGGAAAAAAACGCGGCATTGTCACTGCCCTTGCGCATCGTCAAGGCAATGAAGCCCTCTTGCGCAAGTTCGTATTCGCGGCGATCGGACACCAACACTTCGGTGGGGATCTTGGTCTCGATTTCGCCCATGCTATGGAAGTGATGCAACGGCAAGTCTTCCACGGCCCCTCCGCTTTGCGGACCGATGATGTTCGGGCACCAGCGGAACCGCGCGAAGCTTTCGGTCAGGCGTGTGGCGAAGGCATAGGCGGTATTGCCCCACAGGTAATGCTCGTGGCTGCTCACCACGTTTTCCTGGTAGGCAAAGGTCTTGACAGGACACTCAAGGGGATCATAGGGCGTACGGAGCAGGAAGCGCGGCACGGTCAGACCGATATAACGCGCATCTTCGCTCTGGCGAAAGCTTTGCCATTTGGCAAATTGCGGCCCTTCGAAATGGTCCTTGAGATCCTTGAGGTCAGGCAGTCCCGTGAAGCTTTCCAGGCCGAAGAACGCCGGCCCGGCTGCGGCAATAAAAGGCGCGTGCGCCATGCACGCGACACTTGAAGCGTATTGCATCAGTTTCACATCGGGCGCGCTGGGGGACAGGAAGTAATTGGCAATGATCGCGCCCACAGGCTGACCACCAAATTGACCGTACTCAGCGCTGTAGACATGTTTGTACAACCCGGATTGAGTCATTTCCGGTGAGTCTTCGAAATCATCCAGCAAGTCTTGCCGGGAGACGTTCAACAGTTCGATCTTGATGTTTTCACGAAAATTGGTGCGGTCGACCAGCAATTGCAAACCTTTCCAGGAAGCTTCCAGGGCCTGGAACTCCGGGTGGTGCAAAATTTCATCCATTTGCTGGCTGAGCTTCGTATCGATCTCGGCAATCATTCGGTCGACCAGGCGCTTCTTGACGGGCTCGCCGTGGTTCTGTGGTTTGATCAACTCCTCGATAAACGCCGAGACACCCCGCTTGGCGATGGCATAGGCCTCGTCATCCGCACTCAGCAGTGTCTGGGCAATGATGTTGTCGAGGATGCTGTAATCCTCACTGGTGTGTTCCGGTATCGGATTCTGTTGGGTGGTCATGCGGTCAGTGTCCTTTTACTGAAAATGTCAGGCGGTGTGGTTGCCCAGTTCCAACTCGGCCAATACCCGGGCGCGGGACTCGTCATCCGCCAGGGCGTGCTCAATGGCTTTGCGAAAGCTTGGTGTATTGCCCAGCGGTCCTTTGAGAGCCATGAGTGCTTCACGCAATGCCATCAGCTTGTGCAATTCGGGTATCTGCTCCACCAGGTTCGCGGGATTGAAATCCTTCATGGCATTGATACGCACCTCAATGGCCAGCTCCTCGACCTCAGCACACTCCTGCAGGCGATTGGGTACGTTCAGCGTCAGGCTTAGCGCTTGCTTGGCCAGCACGTCATCAAGGGTGTTCTTGTCGATGGCAATGGGCTTGCGGTCTTCAAGCTTGCGTACATCCTCACGCTGGGTGAAGTCACCCAGCACCAGCAGCTTCAACGGCAGTTCGACTTCATCCTGCGCCCCACCGATGGCGGGCTTGAAGGTGATATTGATACGTTCCCTGGGCGCTACCGAACCTTCTTTGGCCATTGTGTTTCTCCTTTTCCAAGTGGCTCGAAAGCCTATTCAAGTACCGCTTCAAGATCGAAGAGGCATAGCCTGCGATGGGTGTCTTCCTTACGCTCGCGCACGGCCTGGTTTTGTGGCAACAAGTCACAGCAACGATGAAGCAGTTGGGTCACTTGCAAGGCCAACTCCGGCTCCCAGTGTTCCAGGCCCCTGCGTTGCAGCTCGTTTTCCAGATGTTCGAGCTGGATCTTCGCCAACTCGTGTTTGCCCGCCTGCCCACATAGACGCGCCTGCGCAAGTCGCCAATGAAAACGGGCACGATCGCTGTGAGCGGCATGCATGCCCTGCTTGAGTTCATGGACGGCCGCCTTGAGCCCGTCCTTGCGCAGCCGCAGTCGTGCCGCTTGCAAGGCCGCCTCCCAAGGCTCGGCATCGGCATCCACCACTGTCAGTGATTCGGGCAACTGCAGATGACGGGCAACCTGCTGCGCGATCCAGTTGCGCGTGGGGACATCGGCAAAGGGAGCACCATCGTGAAAACGAAACTCGGGCAGGTTGGGCAGGCGCTGCAGCAACAGGGCGAAGTTCACTTCCAACTCAGTCATGGCCAGGTCGGCCTGCAGCGCTTCCAGGCACTGCCAGACCATGTACAACCCGTCAAACCAGAACAGCGCACCGGCGAGACTGGCCTCGAGTTCGAGCATCAAGTCGGTGTAATAGCCTTGGGCAAGCCGCTCCTGATAACGCTTGAGCTTGTCGGGTGCAGGCCCGCGCAAGGTGGTTATCCGTTCGCTGTCAGCGTCCGGGTAGCTGACGAGGGTCAGCCAGGTCAGCGCCCGATTCAGGCGCAGTGCGCGCAGGTCGGCGGCGTTCTGGCGCAACCACCAGGCACACAAAGGACGAGCCTGATCCTGTAAGGCGCGCAGCAACTTGTGGGCATCTTTCTCGGTGCCCACCACAACCTCGGCATTCTGCAACAGGGTGGTCACCTGCTTGACCTGCCCCTGCCCGGCAATATCGCCCAAGCTCGCGACCGGAGAATCGTCTTGCGCAACACGCTCCAACCGCTGGGAAAGTTGCCTGCGAATCGGCAGGAACAGCGGCGCGTTATCTTCCAGGCGCTCGACACAGCACTCATCGAGACACACCAGATGTTCAAGCACGGATTCGAACAAGGGCTGCTGACCCTGCAGCGACGGGCTTTGCGCGAAGAGGGACTCGAGGCGCCCCGCCAGCCAACTGAAGGCTGCGCCACGAGTACGCGGTTTTTCGGGATAGACCGCAGACCAATGATGCTCACAGAGATAGCGCAATAACCCAAGGCCGGCCAACAGCCCTGGAAAGGCTTCCCGTTGATACAATGCCCAGGTCAGCCAGACGACGACCCGCAGATCCTTGGATTGTTGACGCAACAGGTACTCGCCGATTTCCAGGACCTTCTGCCAGTCGGTCTGGACGCCCGCATGAATCGATTGCGCCTTGCCCAATTCGAACTCCAGAACTTCATACTCACTTGAATAGCGCATATCGCTGCCGGCAAAACTCGTCCGCGTGCAGGGCGACCGTGCAAGTTCAAGGTAATCGTTATAGAGTTTTTCTGAATAAGACATTCGGCACAATTACCCAAAACAAAAAGTTCAAAGCATTAACATTTAAACCATATATCAAAGCGCCATCCAATCTTCGCCAGCGCCACCGCAAAGTTCGTAAACCTTAGCCATGCAAACAGCATTCAACAAGCAGCGCCTCGACACTTAAGTAATTTCCTACAATCACTGCAATTCAAGGCCTGCGCAGGGTTTTGCGCAGTTAAACCCTCATCTGTTTCCGAATATCCTTGCCAAGCCCAATACCAACAAACCAAACTCCATGAGCAACTAAATGCGCACTTATGCGCAACGTATTCTGCATATATTCGATTAAATCATGCACCTCCAATCAAAAAACCACCCCACTGACCGCCGGACCCACTGTTTTTATTGGGACTGATACTTTCGGGCACGCTTCTTGTTAATGAGAGTTGCCCGACCGGCACCATTACCGGTTGGAACGACCTCATCAATCAGGCAAGGAAACCCGTCATGCCAACACCCGCGTATCTTTCCATCACCGGTGTCAAACAAGGTTTGATTACGGCAGGCACTTTTACCCAGGACTCGGTAGGCAACATTTATCAGGAAGGCCATGAAGACCAGATTCTGGTCCAGGCCTTTGCTCATCAGGTGATCATCCCCCGCGACCCGCAGTCGGGTCAGCCGACGGGCCAGAGGGTCCACAAGCCGTTGATGATCAGCAAGGTCTTCGATAAGTCATCGCCCTTGCTGTTCAGCGCATTGACCAGCGGTGAAGAGGTCAAATGCCGACTGGAGTGGTTCCGAACATCATCGGCCGGCACCCAGGAGCACTACTTCACGATTGAACTGGAGGGCGCGACGCTCGTGGACATCCAATCCCGCATGCCCAATTGCCAGGACCCGGACAATGCCCACTTCACTCACCTGGAGGATGTGTATTTCACCTATCGCAAGATCGTATGGACCCACGAAGTGTCCGGCACATCCGGATCGGATGACTGGCGCAGCCCGGTAGCGGGTTAAGTCGGACCTGTGCAGGAACGGGTGCCAGGGATGGCACCGTTTCTGCCAAGCAGCTACACCATCGCCAAGGGATGCTTGCGCTTGGGTGCGCCGAACACCCGATCGATGGCATCCAGGTCGTGCTCATCCAGCACCACCTTGGCGGCGGCCGCATTGAGCCGTACATGCTCCGGGGTGACCGCCTTGGGGATGGCGATCACACCGTCCTGGCGCAGCACCCAGGCCAGGGCGACCTGGGCGGGCGTGACCTCGTGGCGGCGGGCGATCTGCTTAAGGGTCTGGCTGGACAGCAACTCCCCACCCTGGGCAATCGGGCAGTACGCCATCAGCGGCAAATGGTGTTGTTGCCACCAGGGCAACAGGTCGAATTCGATCCCGCGCTCTTCGATGTTGTACAGCACCTGATTGGTCGCGCAGGCCGGGGATGCGAGTTCCTGCAGGTCGGCCACATCGAAATTGGATACGCCCCAGCGGCCGATCTTGCCCGCCTCACGCAGGCGCTCGAACGCTTCGACGGTTTCTTCAAGCGGGTACTGGCCACGCCAATGCAACAGATACAGATCAATGTAGTCCGTGCCCAGGCGCTGGAGGCTGGCTTCACACGCACGGGGCACGCCCTTGTGGCTGGCGTTGTGCGGGTAGACCTTGCTCACCAGGAACACCTGGTCGCGCCTGCCGCTGATGGCTTCGCCGACGACCTCCTCGGCGCCACCCTCGCCATACATCTCGGCGGTATCGATCAAAGTCATGCCCTCGCCGATCCCCAGTTGCAATGCCGCAACTTCGGCGCGGCGCCGGTCTGGGTCTTCGCCCATGCGCCAGGTTCCCTGGCCGATGACAGGGACGGGAACGCCCGCCAGATCAATGGTGCGCATGACAACCTCCTGATGAATTCGCGGATTAACAGTGTGGCATTGCCCGGACAAAAGGGTTCAATCGAAGTATGGTTACCCTTTGCCAAGTCGCCAGGAAGGACCTGCAATGCTGTTTGTCGTGATGCTCGGGGGCAAGCACCCACGGGCAAGAATTGAAGTTCACGATGTGGTGTTCGCCGTAGCGGACACGCTGGAAGGCACCTACCCGCAATTGCGCGAGGGCTGGTTTGGCAGCCCCAAGGGTGTGCATATTGATTCGTGGATGGCGGTGGATGGCGTCGACGGCTGGAAGATCGAACTCAGCCAACTGGCCCCCGCTGCCGACGCCCATCACCTGTATTTCATCAACCTTGGCGGCTATGAAACCAACAGCTTTGGCGAAGCCCACCACTACCTGCTGGTGGTCGCCCGCAACAAACAGGAGGCAACCCGCAAGGGCAAGCAACAAATGTTGCGCCACTGGTCCCAGGCCCACACCGACGGCGTGATGGATATCGACGACTGCCTGCCCATCGACCTGGTGGACGGCCGCTACCTGCACCTGGTGCAAGGTGACCATCGGCCGATCATTCAGCAGAATGACTACATTGTCTTGAATTGATGGGGGCTTATTCGACCGGACATCAGATGACTTAGGTAATGTCAGACGTAACACTGCTGTTGCTCGGCTCTGGCTCTGGCTCTTGATCTTGATCTTGATCTCAGGCGCCCCATCAAACACGCTGGCCGAACGCAGGCGAGGTGCCGAGTGTTGGGGCAAGAGCCCTTTTGGTTACTTTCGGCTGGGCCGGCATTCCGGCTCTTTTCCAAAAGTGACCCGCCGTAAGGGCGGAACCCTAAGTGGCAGTTACCGCAGCAACGGATATGTACTCGATCTGATCCAACATCCTGGTCGGCTGTCATGCCGCCATCGGGAGCAAGTCGAATCGTCGCACCGCCCCTCCCACATTTGATCTCTATGCATCAGGCAGATATCAGTCTGCTCTGGATCTCACTCCATCACGCCAATACCCAAGCTCAACGCACCAACCAGAAACCCAGCGGAACTTTGCCAGGAAATAACCGCCTGAATCCGGTACGCTCACCGTTTTTACTCAAGGAGTTAATCCCCATGGCCAAAGCCACCGCCCGTCACATCCTTGTTGCCACTGAAGACAAGTGCAACGAACTCAAGGCCCAAATCGAAGGCGGCGCCGATTTCGCAGAAATCGCCAAAGCCAACTCCAGCTGCCCATCCAGCCGCCAGGGCGGTGACCTGGGTTCGTTCGGTCCAGGCCAGATGGTTAAAGAATTCGACACCGTCGTTTTCAGCGCCCCGGTCAACACCGTGCAAGGCCCGGTGAAAACCCAGTTCGGCTACCACCTGCTGGAAGTCACCAGCCGCCAGGACTGATCCCGTCCGCGCTGCTGCTTGAAACAACGGCCCGCCTTTTGGTGGGCCGTTGTGCATGTGACGACTGGCGACGCTGATGCTGTTAGCGTACAAATCCTTATTCTTCTTCACCCGGCGTTCAAGGCTGACAATGCGATTGGCTTTTTCCAGACTGCTCAGTACCTCCCTGGCCCTGCTGCTGGCCAGCACCGCCGTGATCGCGGCGCCCCAACCGTCAATGACCGTGTACGGCGAGCCGGCCAAGTATCCCGCCGGTTTCAGCCATTTCGACTACGCCAACCCCAACGCCCCCAAGGGTGGCAGCCTGCGACGCTCGGCGATTGAAATCGGACGTTTCGACCATGTGCTGCCGTATATCGACAAAGGCATCGGCGTCTCCCAGGTCGACGGCTGGCTGTATGCGCCCCTGGCCCTGCGCTCCCTGGACGAACCCTATACGGTGTATGGCCTGGTTGCAGAGAAGATGGACCGCGCGGAAGACGGCCTGTCCCTGCGTTTCTTCCTCAACCCCAAGGCGCGTTTTGCCGATGGCAAGCCGATCACCGCCGAGGATGTGCGCTACAGCTTCAACCTGCTGATGACCCAAGGCAGCCTGCGCTTTCGCACGTTGTTCGCTGACGTCAAGCACGTCGAAGTCGAAGGCCCGCGCCAGGTCCGTTTTGATTTTTCCAGCAACGAAAACCGCACCCTGCCCCTGGATATCGCCACCCTGCCGGTGTTCCCCGAGCACTGGTGGAAGACCCGCGACTTCGCCAACGGCGGTGGCTACGAAGCCCCCCTGGGCAGCGGCCCGTACAAGGTCGGCAAGATCGACTCGGGCAGCACCATCACCTTTACCCGCGACCCCGACTGGTGGGGCAAGGACCTGCCCGTCAGCCGCGGCCTGTACAACTTCGATCACCTGAGCCTGGAGTACTTCGGCGACACCGAAGTGGCCCGCCAGGTATTGCGTGGGGGCGCCTACGACTTCAACCGTGAGTTTTCCGCCACCGGCTATTCCATCGGCTACAACGGCCCGGCCCTGGACGATGGCCGCCTGCAACGCGCGCACTTGGCCAAGGACATGCCGCAACCGGCCCAGGGTTATGTGTTCAATGTGCAAAAACCAATGTTCAAGGACCGTCGCGTGCGCCAGGCCCTGGCGATGCTGTGGGACTTCGAATGGGCCAACCGGCAGATGATGCGCAACGTGTACATCCGCCAGCAAAGCTACTTCTCCAATAGCCCGTTGGCCGCCACCCAACTGCCCACTGCGGAAGAACTGGCAATTCTCGAACCCTTGCGCGGGCAGATTCCCGACGAGGTGTTCACCCAGGTGTTCAAGGCGCCGGTCACCGATGGCAGCGGCATGATCCGTGACAAGCAGCTGCAAGCCCTGGCGCTGCTGGAAGACGCCGGCTGGAAGCCAGACGGCGACAAACTGGTCAACGCCGAGGGCGAGCCGCTGGCGTTCACCTTCCTCAATGCCCAGAACGGGCTGGAACGCCTGTTGTTGCCGTACAAACGCAACCTCGCGCAGATCGGCATCACCTTGAATATCCGCCGCATCGACTCTTCGCAATACGTCAACCGCTTGATGGCCCGCGACTACGACATGATCGTGACGGGCTTCCCGGTCACCACGTCGCCCGGCATGGAGCTGTACAACTACTTCGGCTCGACCGCCGCGTTCGATCCGGGCGCCAACAACTACATGGTGCTCAAGGACCCGGCCGTCGACAGCCTGATCAAGGGCCTGGTCAAGGCCGACACCCAGGCGCAGATGCTTACCTATGCCCATGCCCTGGACCGGGTGCTGCAATGGAATTACCTGTGGATCCCCAATTACTACCCGCCCGGCACCTCCGCCGCCTGGTGGAACCGCTTCGGCCGCCCGGCCATCGAGGCCAGGAATGATGAAGCCCTGGAAACCTGGTGGGAAATCAGCCCCACCCCGCTGACAAATGAACAAATGAATGCCGAATTGAAAAAACGCGCAGGAGCTCGCTGATGTTTGCCTATATCGTGAGGCGCCTGCTGCTGATCATCCCGACGCTGGTGATCATCCTGCTGGTGAATTTCGTGATCGTCCAGGCCGCCCCCGGCGGGCCGGTGGAACAAGCCATCGCTCACTTGCAGGGCATCGGCGGCGGCGCGGTCGGCGGCTCATCCGGCGACGGTGTCAGCAGCGGCTCCCGCGCCAGCCGTGGCCTGGACCCGAAACTGATCAAGGACATCGAAAAACAATACGGCTTCGACAAGCCCGCGCCGGAACGCCTGTGGCTGATGCTCAAGAGCTACGCCCAACTGGATTTCGGCAACAGCTTCTTTCGCGGTGCCACCGTGATCGACCTGATCCTGGAAAAGATGCCGGTCACCATTTCCCTCGGCCTCTGGGCTACGCTGATCACCTACCTGGTGTCGATCCCCCTGGGCATTCGCAAGGCGGTGCGCCATGGCAGCAGTTTTGATGTGTGGAGCAGCACCGCCATTGTGATTGGCTACGCGATGCCGGCGTTCCTGTTCGCGATGTTCCTGATCGTGGTGTTCGCCGGAGGCACGTCATTGAACTGGTTCCCGGTGCGCGGGCTGGTCTCGGAAAACTTCGCCGAGCTGAGCACCGTGGGCAAGATCGCCGACTACTTCTGGCACCTGGTACTGCCGGTCAGCGCGCTGGTGATCGGCGGGTTCGCCACCCTGACCATCCTGACCAAAAACTCGTTCCTCAATGAAATCACGCGCCAGTACGTCGTGACCGCCCGCGCCAAAGGCTTGAGCGAACGGCGGGTGCTGTACGGCCATGTGTTTCGCAACGCCATGCTGCTGGTGATCTCGGGGATTCCCCAGGCGTTCATCAGCGTATTCTTTGCCGGCTCGCTGTTGATCGAGGTGATCTTTTCCCTCGATGGCCTCGGCCGCATGAGCTACGAAGCCGCCGTGTCCCGGGACTACCCGGTGGTGTTTGGCTCGCTGTTTATCTTCACGTTGTTCGGCCTGCTGATAAAACTGATCGGCGACCTCTGCTACACCCTGGTGGACCCGCGTATCGACTTCGCCGCGAGGAACGCCTGATGCTTAACCTGTCTCCCGTGGCCCGTCGGCGTTTCGAACGGTTCAAGAAAAACCGTCGCGGCTGGTGGTCGCTGTGGCTGTTTATCGGCCTGTTTATCCTGACCCTGGGCGGCGAGTTGATCGCCAATGACAAGCCCTTGGTGCTCAGCTACAAGCACGAGCTGTATTTCCCGGCGTTCAAGCGCTACACCGAGCAGCAGTTCGGCGGGCAACTGCCGTTCCAGGCCGATTACCGCAGTGACTACGTGCAAAAGCTGATCAAGCAGGGCGGCGGCTGGATGCTGTTCCCGCCGATTCCGTTCAGCGACGACACGCCCAACTACGAATTGACCCGCCCGGCCCCCAGCCCGCCCTCGACGGTGAACTGGCTGGGCACCGATGACCAGTCGCGGGATGTGTTGGCGCGGGTGATCTTCGGCGCGCGGGTGTCGATCCTGTTTGCCCTGGCGCTCACCACCATCAGCGCCGCCATCGGCATCGCCGCCGGGGCCTTGCAAGGCTATTACGGCGGCTGGGTGGATCTGCTCGGCCAACGCATCCTTGAAGTGTGGTCCGGGCTGCCGGTGCTGTACCTGCTGATCATCCTGTCGGGGTTTGTCGAGCCGAACTTCTGGTGGTTGCTGGGGATCATGGCGCTGTTTTCCTGGCTGGCCCTGGTGGATGTGGTGCGCGCCGAGTTCCTGCGTGGGCGCAACCTGGAGTACGTCAAGGCCGCACGGGCTCTGGGCCTGGGCGACGGCAAGATCATTCGCCGGCACATCCTGCCCAACGCCATGACCGCCACCTTGAGCTACCTGCCGTTTATCCTCACCGGGGCGATTTCCACCCTGAGCGCCCTGGATTTCCTTGGTTTCGGCATGCCTGCGGGCAGTGCTTCACTGGGCGAGTTGATTGCCCAGGGCAAGCAGAACCTGCAAGCGCCGTGGCTGGGCTTGACGGCGTTTTTCACCTTGGCGCTGATCCTGTCGCTGCTGGTTTTTATCGGCGAGGCATTACGCGATGCCTTCGACCCACGCTCATGAGTGATTGCGTATGAACCTGATCGAAATCCGCGACCTCAGCGTCGCGTTCAGCGGCCAGACCGTGGTGCGCAACCTGAGCCTGGACGTCCGCCCCGGCGAGTGCCTGGCGCTGGTGGGCGAATCCGGCTCCGGCAAGTCGGTGACCGCCCACTCAATCTTGCAACTGCTGCCCGAGGCCGGTACCGACACCCGCGGCTCCGTGAAGTATCGCGGCCAGGAACTGATCGGCGCCTCGGCGTCGACCTTGCAGAAACTGCGCGGCAACCGCATTGCGATGATCTTCCAGGAGCCGATGACCTCCCTCAACCCGCTGCACAGCATCGAAAAACAGATCGGCGAAACCTTGCTGCTGCATAAGGGCATGGGCGGCAAGGCGGCGCAGGCACGCATCCTTGAGTTACTCGAACTGGTGGGCATCCAGAAACCCCAGGAACGCCTCAAGGCCTATCCGCACCAACTCTCCGGGGGCCAGCGCCAGCGGGTGATGATCGCCATGGCCCTGGCCTGTGAGCCGGAGCTGTTGATTGCCGACGAGCCCACCACCGCCCTCGACGTGACAGTGCAACGCAAGATCCTGCTGCTGCTCAAATCCCTGCAACACCGCCTGGGCATGTCGCTGCTGCTGATCAGCCATGACCTCAACCTGGTGCGCAGCATTGCCCAACGCGTATGCGTGATGCATGCCGGCGAGATTGTCGAGCAGGCCGGCTGCGAGACCTTGTTCACGGCACCACAACATCCCTACAGCCGCCTGTTACTGGACGCCGAGCCGTCCGGCGATGTGCTGTGCAGCGACCCACGGGAGACCGTGCTGGAGGTGGACAACCTGAGCGTGCAATTCCCCCTTGGCGGCGGCCTGTTCCGGCGCAAGACCTACCTGCGCGCGGTGGATGGCATCAGCCTCAGCGTGCAGCGCGGCAAGACCCTGGGGATTGTCGGCGAGTCCGGTTCGGGCAAGTCCACTCTCGGCCAGGCGATCCTGCGCCTGCTGGACTCCACCGGCAGCATCCGCTTCCAGGGCGAGGCCCTCGACCCGCTCAACCACAAGCAGATGCGCCCGTGGCGCAAACAGATGCAGGTGGTGTTCCAGGACCCGTATGGCAGCCTCAGCCCGCGCATGTCGGTGCAGCAGATCATCAGCGAAGGCCTGGAAGTGCATGCGCCGTGCAGCCTGGCCGACCGCGATGCGCAAGTGATCCAGGTGCTCAAGGACGTGGGCCTCGACCCCGCCAGCCGCCATCGCTTCCCCCATGAATTCTCCGGCGGCCAGCGCCAACGCATCGCCATCGCCCGTGCGCTGGTGCTCAAGCCGGCGTTGATGCTGTTGGACGAGCCCACCTCGGCCCTTGATCGCACCGTGCAGAAGCAGGTCGTAGCGTTGCTGCGTGAGTTGCAGGAGAAGTACGGCCTGACCTACCTGTTTATCAGCCATGACCTCGCCGTGGTGCGCGCCATGGCCCATGACATGATCGTGATCAAGGACGGCAAGGTGGTGGAGCGCGGGCCGAGCCATGCAGTCTTCGACGCGCCGCAGCACCCGTATACCAAAGAACTCCTGGCGGCGGCCGGCGGGCTGTCGTCATGAGTACCAGCCTGACGGATTACCAACAGGTTCGCGGCCTGGCGATCCAGTCGCTGTTCGAGATCATTGAGCAGTCCAGCGAAGGCACGGTGATTGTCGACCGCGACGCCAATATCGTCTGGATGAACGAGCGCTACGCCAAGCGCTTCGGCCTCAAGAGTGCCGATGAAGCCATCGGCCAGCCGTGCGAGCGGGTGATTTCCAACAGCCTGTTGCGCCAGGTGGTACGCACCGACCGGCCGATTCTGCTGGACATCCAGGACACCCCCAAAGGCCCGTTGGTGGTGATGCGCCTGCCGATCCACAACGATGCCGGGGCGGTGATCGGGGCGATTGGTTTTGCCTTGTTCGATGAGCTGCGTAACCTGTCGCCGCTGATCGAACGCTACCTGAGCATGCAGCAGGAACTGGCCTCCACCCGTTCGTTGCTGCGCTCACGCCAGAGCAAGTACAACTTCGCGCATTTTATCGGCACCAGCGCCGCCAGCCTGGAAGTCAAACGCCGTGCACGGCGCAGCGCAAGCGCCGAATCGCCGGTGCTGCTGCTCGGCGAAACCGGCACGGGCAAGGAATTGCTCGCCCAGGCGATCCACGGCGCCTCACCGCGTGCGCACAAGGCCTTTGTCAGCATCAACAGCGCGGCGATTCCCCATGACCTGCTGGAAGCAGAATTCTTCGGCACCGCGCCGGGCGCCTTTACAGGCGCCGATCGCAAGGGCCGTCCGGGTAAATTCCAGATTGCCCAGGGCGGTACGCTGTTCCTCGATGAAATCGGCGATATGCCGCTGCCGCTGCAAAGCAAACTGCTGCGGGTGTTGCAGGAAAAGGAATTCGAACCGGTGGGTTCCAACGAGATGCTGCACAGCGATGTGCGGGTGATCGCGGCCACCTCCATGGACCTGGAAGCGGCGATCAAGCGCGGTGAGTTTCGCGCGGACTTGTATTACCGCCTGAATGTGCTGCCGATCCGGGTGCCGCCGCTGCGTGAGCGGCTGGAGGATATCCCGGCGCTGAGCGAAGCGATCCTCGAAGACCTGCGCAGCCAGCATGAGCTGGACCGAGAAGCCCTGGCGCTGTTGGCGCAACATGCGTGGCCGGGAAATATCCGCGAGCTGCGCAACGTGCTGGAGTGCGCGGCGTTGCTGAGCGATGACCTGGTGCTGGACGCCAGGGAAATTCGTGCGGCGATTGGCACGTTCAGCCCGGTGGAACGCGGGGCGGTGGACACGGTTGCGGGTGAGACGTTTGCAGCAGCGCGGGAGCGCTTTGATCGGCAGGTGATTACGGCGGCGCTCGAGGCGTGTGGTGGGAATGTGGTGGAGGCGGCCAGGCGATTGGGGCTGGGGCGGTCGACGCTGTACAAGAAAATGGTGGCACTGGGGATTGCCTAGTCTCCATATAGAGACTCCATTCTCCAGACAAAGACAATCCCTGTGGGAGGGGGCTTGCCCCCGATAGCATCAGGTCAGTTAACACATATGCTGGCTGATACACCGCTATCGGGAGCAAGCCCCCTCCCACATTTGATCTTCACCTGTCTCAAAATTGAGACAAAATTCAAAAATCCTCGAAAAAAATTCAAAAATACCCTTATATTTCAACAAGTTGAAAACATGGCACACATCTCGCTATAGCCCTCCCCACCGCTTCCCCCACAACAATAACAATCCGATGGAGACACACCATGAGTGTGATCATTGCCCTGGCAGCGCTCGCGTTGCTGATGCTGGCTGCCTACCGTGGCTATAGCGTTATCCTGTTTGCCCCCATCGCCGCCCTCGGTGCCGTGCTGCTCACCGACCCGTCCGCCGTCGCCCCTGCCTTTACCGGGGTGTTCATGGAGAAAATGGTCGGCTTTATCAAACTGTATTTCCCGGTGTTCCTGCTCGGTGCGGTGTTCGGCAAGCTGATCGAGCTGTCGGGCTTCTCGCGCTCTATCGTGGCCGCGGCGATCCGTTTGCTCGGCACGCGCCAGGCGATGCTGGTGATCGTGCTGGTCTGCGCCCTGCTCACCTACGGCGGCGTGTCGCTGTTTGTGGTGGTGTTTGCGGTGTACCCGTTTGCGGCGGAGATGTTCCGCCAGAGCAATATCCCCAAGCGCCTGATCCCGGCGACCATCGCCCTCGGTGCGTTTTCGTTCACCATGGACGCCCTGCCCGGCACGCCGCAGATCCAGAACATCATCCCCAGCACCTTCTTCAACACCACCGCCTGGGCGGCGCCGTGGCTGGGGCTGATCGGCACGATTTTCGTGTTCTGCGCCGGCATGCTCTACCTGGCGCGCCAGCGCAACAAGGCCCAGCGCGCGGGTGAAGGCTACGGCACCGAGCTGCGCAACGAGCCTGAGACCGCCGAGAACATTGCCCTGCCCAACCCTTGGATCGCGCTGTCGCCGCTGATCCTGGTGGGCGTAATGAACCTGCTGTTCACCCACTGGATCCCGCAGTGGTACGGCAAGACCCACAGCCTCAGCCTGCCGGGCATGAGCGCGCCGGTGACCACTGAAATCGCCAAGCTCACCGCGATCTGGGCGGTGCAGGCGGCGTTGCTGGTGGGGATCCTGATGGTGCTGGCGTTCGGGTGGTCGGCGATCAAAAGTAAGCTCGCCGAGGGCAGCAAAAGCGCGGTCAGCGGCGCGTTGCTGGCGGCGATGAACACCGCTTCCGAATACGGCTTTGGTGCGGTGATTGCCTCGCTGCCGGGCTTTCTGGTACTGGCGGACTGGCTCAAGGGCATCCCCAACCCGCTGGTCAACGAAGCGATTACCGTGACCCTGCTGGCCGGTATCACCGGCTCTGCGTCCGGTGGCATGAGCATCGCCCTGGCGGCCATGTCCGAGAGCTTTATTTCGGCGGCCCATGCGGCCAATATTCCCCTTGAAGTGCTGCACCGGGTCGCAGCCATGGCCAGCGGCGGCATGGACACCCTGCCCCACAACGGCGCGGTGATCACGCTGCTGGCGGTGACCGGCCTGACCCACCGCGAAGCCTACAAGGACATTTTCGGCATCACGATTATCAAGACCCTCGCGGTGTTCGTGGTGATCGGTACTTTCTACGCCACCGGCATTGTGTGAGGTTTTCATGACGACATTGAACGGCAAGACCGCCCTGGTTACCGGTTCCACCAGCGGCATCGGCCTGGGCATCGCACTGAGCCTGGCCAAGGCCGGCGCCAACCTGATCCTCAACGGCTTCGGCGACGCCAGTGCGGTGGTCGCCCAGGTGCAGGCGTTTGGCGGCAAGGTCGGCCATCACCCGGCGGACGTCAGCGACCCGGCGCAGATTGCCGACATGCTCGCGTACGCCGAGCGTGAGTTCGGCGGTGTCGACATCCTGGTCAACAACGCAGGCATCCAGCATGTGGCGGCGGTGGAGGACTTCCCGGTGGAGCGCTGGGACGCGATCATCGCGATCAACCTGTCGTCGGTGTTCCACAGCACACGCTTGAGCTTGCCAGGCATGAAAGCCAAGGGGTGGGGGCGTATCGTCAACATCGCCTCGGTGCACGGCCAGGTCGGCTCGGTGGGCAAGGCCGCGTATGTGGCAGCCAAGCACGGCGTGATCGGCTTGACCAAGGTGGTGGGCCTGGAGACCGCCACCAGCAACGTGACCTGCAATGCAATCTGCCCCGGCTGGGTGTTGACGCCGCTGGTGCAGAAGCAGATTGATGATCGTGTGGCCAATGGCGTCGACCCGCAGCAGGCGCAGCATGATCTGCTGGCGGAGAAACAGCCGTCGCTGGAGTTCGTGACACCGTCGCAGTTGGGTGAGCTGGTGCTGTTCTTGTGCAGTGAGGCCGGTGCGCAGGTGCGGGGTGCGGCGTGGAACATTGATGGCGGCTGGCTGGCCCAATAAAACCAGACACTGGAGATCTAAACTGTGGGGGGACTTGCTCCCGATGGCGGTGGGTCAGTACCACACGGGCTAGCTGATACTCCGCTATCGGGAGCAAGCCCCCTCCCACAGTAGAATTCTATTGTTTTGAAGACCTGCATAAAAACAAGAGACCGTGCTGATGTCCGAGATCCTCTGGCAACCCTCCCCGGAACGCATCCGCACCACGCGGATGGACCAGTTCCGACGCTTTATCAATGATCGCCACGGCGTGCAGCTCAACGACTACCCGGCCCTGCACCAGTGGAGCATCGACCAGCGTCCGGACTTCTGGCAGGCAATCGTCACGTTCTTCGAAGTGCAGTTTCGCAGCCCGCCCAGCGCAGTGTTGATCGAAGACGCCGAGATGCCCAGCGCCCAGTGGTTTCCGGGCGCGAGCCTGAATTTTGCCGAACACCTGCTGCGTCGACGCGACGATCACCCGGCCGTGGTCGCGATCAGTGAAGACGGCCAGCGCGAACAACTCACCTATGCCGAACTGGCCGCCCATGTCGCCGGCCTTCAAGACAGCCTGCGGGCGGCCGGTGTCGGCAGCGGTGACCGGGTGGCCGCGTGCATGCCCAACACCTGGCAAACCCTGGTCGGCATGCTCGCCACCACCAGCCTGGGCGCGATCTGGTCGTGCTCCTCGCCAGACTTCGGCACCCAAGGCGTCATCGACCGCTTCGGCCAGATCAAGCCCAAGGTGCTGATCACCTGCGCCGGCTACCGCTATGCCGGCAAAACCATCGACCAAAGCGCCAAGCTCAATGAAATCCTCGAACGCCTGCCGTCCCTGGAACAATTGATCATCGTCCCGTATGCACGGCCCCAGGCCTGCGTCGAGGACTATCAGACCCAGGCCCGCGTTGCCCTGTGGAACGACTTCTACCAACCCGGCGGCGAGCCTGCGTTCGTCGCGGTGCCGTTCGATCATCCGCTGTACATCCTCTACTCCAGCGGCACCACCGGCGTGCCCAAATGCATCATCCACGGCACCGGCGGCGTGCTGCTCACCCACCTCAAGGAACACGGCCTGCACGCGGACATATCCCGCGAGGACTGCCTGTTCTACTACACCACCTGCGGCTGGATGATGTGGAACTGGCTGGTCTCGGTGCTGGCGATCGGGGCCACGGCGGTGCTGTATGACGGCTCGCCATTTCATCCCGGCCCGGAACGCTTGATCGACCTGATCGACGCGGAAAAGATCAGCGTGTTCGGCACCAGCCCCAAGTTCCTCGCCACCCTGGAAAAGGCCGGGCTGCAACCGCGCCTGAGCCACGACCTGAGCAGCCTCAAGGGCCTGATTTCGACCGGCTCGCCCTTGTCGCCCCAGAGCTACGACTACGTCTACCGCGAGATCAAGGCCGAGCTGTGCCTGTCCTCAATGTCTGGCGGCACCGATATCGTCTCCTGCTTTGTGATCGGCAACCCGGTGTTGCCCGTACGGCGCGGTGAAATGCAATGCAAGAGCCTGGCGATGGCCATTGAGGTGTGGGACGACCAGGGCCAACCGCTGCTCGAGGAAAAAGGCGAACTGGTGTGCACCCGGCACTTCCCGGCGATGCCCATCGGCTTGTGGAACGACCCGGACCAGAAGAAGCTGCGCGCCTCGTATTTCAGCCAGTTTCCCGGCGTATGGGCCCAGGGCGACTACGCCGAACAACGCGCCAACGGCAGCTTGCTGATTCACGGCCGCTCCGACGCGGTGCTCAACCCGGGCGGCGTTCGCATCGGCACTGCGGAGATTTATCGCCAGGTGGAAAAAGTCCCACAGGTGCTGGAGAGCCTGGCCATCGGCCAGCGCTGGCAGGACGATGTGCGCGTGGTGCTGTTTGTGCGCCTCGATGACGGGATCGAACTGGATGAGGCCCTGGAGCAGCAGATCCGCCAGGTAATACGCGCCAACACCACGCCGCGCCATGTGCCGGCGAAGATCCTCGCCGTCAGCGATATTCCCCGTACCATCAGCGGCAAGATCGTCGAACTCGCAGTGCGCAACGTGGTGCACGGCGAGCCGGTGAAAAACACCGACGCCCTGGCCAATCCGGAGGCCCTGGCGCAGTTTCGCGACCGACCTGAGCTGGCGTAAAGATGAAAGGTTTCAGCCTTAAAGCACTCATTTGAAGACAAACCCTCAATGCATGCTATTTTTCGAGGGTAGTCACCCATAGGTTTCCCACGGGATAATGGGTGTTGTCTTTTTTCAAAGCGTTACGCTCAGGGCTTTTTATGAAGGGAACAACCACCGGTAGCGAAGCCGCTGCATTGATTGCGCGGCTGGACTGGGCACACAGCCCCCTCGGTGAGGCCAATGATTGGCCGCAAAGCCTGCGCACAGCCGTGGACATCGTCATCCACTCACCGATGCCGATGCTCCTGCTGTGGGGCAGCGAACTCACCCAACTCTACAACGACGGCTTCGCCCTGCTGGCGGGCAACAAGCACCCCGACGCCATGGGCCAGCCGGCGCACCAGACCTGGCCGGAACTCGAAAGCTTCACCGCACCGATCTACGACGCCGTACTGACCGGCCAGGTGCGTACCTTCAGCGAGCAGCGTTTCGTCCTGCAACGCAACAATCGCGACACTGAAATCTGGCTGGACCTGACCTACAGCCCGGTCCGCGATGAAAGCGCCAGCGTGGCCGGCATCCTGGTCACGGCCATCGAAACCAACGAACGTCGCAGAGCCCAGCACAACACCGAGCAGCGCCTGCAACTGGCCCTCGCCGCCACCGACGCAGTGGGCACCTGGGATTGGGACATTGGCGAAGACCGCTTTATCGCCGATGCCCACTTCGCCTACCTGCACGGGGTGGACCCGAGCAACGCCAGCCTGTTGCCCATCAGCGACTACCTGCACGGCGTACACCCCGAAGACCGGGGCACCGTGACGCGCAGCATCAAGCACTGCATCACCCACGGCACCGAATACGCCGAGGAATACCGCCTGCAACAAGCCGACGGCCAGGTGCGCTGGGTG
This sequence comes from Pseudomonas sp. SJZ103, assembly GCF_007828335.1. Classification (NCBI taxonomy): domain Bacteria; kingdom Pseudomonadati; phylum Pseudomonadota; class Gammaproteobacteria; order Pseudomonadales; family Pseudomonadaceae; genus Pseudomonas; species Pseudomonas sp. SJZ103. The sequence continues at coordinate 124,574 of NZ_VIUN01000009.1, read as the reverse complement.
TTTGCCCGCGGGCGTTGCTACAAGGATCATCAAGGCCGCCCCGCGCGCTTCCTCGGCGCGGCACTCGACCTCACCGAGCGCAAGCACACCGAGCAGGCCCTGCGCCAGAGCCAGACCGAGCTGCAGTTGATCATCAACGCCATGCCGGTGCTGATCGGCTACGTCGACCACGAGCAGCGCTTTCGCCTGAACAACAGCGCCTACCTCGAGTGGTACGGCATGACGCCTCAGGAGCTGTACGGCAAGACCATCCGCGAGGTGCTCGGCGACGAAGTGTATGCCGGGCGCGAGGACAAGATCACCGCTGCGCTCAAGGGCAAGGCCTGCAGTTTCATGACCATCACCCCCCATCGTGATGGCCGCCCACGCCATGCGCTGATGAAATACCTGCCGCGCTTCAGCAATGACGGCTCGGTGAACGGTTTCTATATCTTTGTGATCGATGAAACCGAACGCAAACTCACCGAAGAAGCCCTGCGCCACCTCAACGAGAACCTCGAGGAGCGTGTGGCCCAGCGTACCCAGGCGCTGGCCGAAGCCAACGAACGCCTGAAAACCGAGATGTTCGAGCGTGAGCGCGCCGAAGACGCCCTGCGCCATGCGCAGAAGATGGAAGCGGTGGGCCAGCTCACCGGCGGTATCGCCCACGACTTCAACAATATGCTCACCGGTATCATCGGCAGCCTGGACCTGATGCAGCGCTACATCGCCGCCGGGCGCAGCGAGGAAATCGGCCGCTTTACCGAAACCGCCGTATCCTCGGCCCATCGCGCGGCCGCCCTCACCCATCGCCTGCTGGCTTTCTCGCGACGCCAGTCGCTGGACCTTCGCCCACTGGACCCCAACCAGTTGGTGGCGTCCCTGGAGGAGCTGTTCCAGCGCACCAAGGGCGCCCATATCACGCTCAAGGTGCAACTGGGCCGCGATATCTGGCCGGTCAACACCGACGCGAGCCAACTGGAAAATGCCCTGCTCAACCTGGTGATCAACGCGCGCGACGCCATGCCCGACGGCGGCAAACTGCTGATCGAAACCGCCAACAGTTACCTCGACGGCACCGATATCACCACCCTCGAACCGGTCAGGGCCGGCGACTATGTGATGCTTGGCGTGTGTGACAACGGCAGCGGCATGGCACCGAAGATTCTCGCCAAGGCGTTCGACCCGTTCTTCACCACCAAACCCATCGGCCAGGGCACTGGCCTGGGGCTGTCGATGATCTATGGGTTTGCCCAGCAGTCCGGTGGTCACGTGACCATCCAGAGCGAACCGGGCCAGGGCACCTGCGTGCGCTTGTACCTGCCGCGCCTGCACGGCACCTCCCTGGAAAGCAGCCTGCCCGCTCAATTGGGCGAAGTTCCGGTAGCCCTTGCCGGCGAAGCGGTGGTGGTGGTCGAGGATGACCCGGCGGTGCGCATGCTGGTGGTCAATGTACTCGACGAGTTGGGCTATACCGCGCACCAGGCGGCGGATGCGCGTGCGGCGCTGCCATTGCTGGAGTCGGACCTGCGCGTGGACCTGCTGGTGACCGATGTCGGCCTGCCCGGCATGAACGGCCGCCAACTGGCGGAGATCGCCCGCCAGCATCGGCCGGGCCTCAAGGTGCTGTTCATGACCGGCTACGCGGAGAAAGCCGCCGAGCGCCAGGGCTTCCTGGAGGACGGCATGGACATGGTCGCCAAGCCTTTTTCCATCGACCTGCTGGCGACCAAAATCCGCAGCATGATCAGCGTCGATGATTCAGTTCAGGCATAATCGCGCGCCGTCGCACACCTGGTAGAGATCAATGAAAGCCCAAGCCCGCCATATCCTGGTGAAAACCAGCGAAGAAGCCGAACAACTCAAGCAGCGCATTGCCAAGGGCGAAGCCTTCGATGTGCTGGCCAAGAAGTACTCCACTTGCCCGTCCGGCAAGCGCGGCGGCGATTTGGGTGAAGTGCGGCCTGGGCAGATGGTCGGGGTGATTGATGCGGTGATCTTCAAGAAGCCGGTGAAGGTGGTTCACGGACCGATCAAGAGCAAGTTCGGGTATCACCTGGTGCAGGTGTTTTACCGCGATTGAGGCGTTGACTTAAGACCGCTATCGGGAGCAAGCCCCCTCCCACAGTTGACCGCATTTCATCTGGAGGAATGCGGTCAACTGTGGGAGGGGCGGTGCGACGATTCGACTTGCTCCCGATCCGCCGCAGGCGGCCATTCACCTACTCCCTGGGGATCAGCGCACCGGGCACCTGGATAACCCGGCTCGCCAGCCGATGCCCGGCCAAAGCGGCCTCCTGCGGCGAACCACCCTTGAGCCGACAGGCCAGGTACGCGGCACTGAACGAATCCCCCGCCGCCGTGGTGTCCACCACCTTCTCCACCTTCAATGCCGGCACACCAAAGCGCTCGCCGTCGCAACGAATCAAACACGCATCCGCACCGCGCTTGAGCACCACTTCCGCAATCGCCGGGTACGCCGCGAACACCTGCTCGCTGTCGGCATAACCAAACAGCGCGCGCTCGTCATCTTCAGTCAGCAAGGCGATATCCACCTCGGCCAGTACGGTGCGATAAGCCTCACGGGCAACGTCCACCGTGGCCCACAGCCGTGGCCGGTAGTTGTTGTCGAACACCACTTTGCCGCCACGTCGGCGGGTTTCGATCAGGACTTCGAGCAAGCGCTGCCGCCCGACTTCACCCAGCACCGCCAGGGTAATGCCGCTGAAATACACCACGTCGTACCCCGGCAATGCCGCCAGGATCGGTTCGGCGGCTGGCGTGGTAAAGCAGTCGCGCACCGCCGCTTCGTTACGCCAGTAGAGAAATTTTCGCTCGCCGTTGGCGTCGGTCTGGATGCAGTACAAGCCGGGCAAACGTCCAGGCAGGCGCTGGACTCTCTCCAGCCCAAGCCCCTCTTCCTGCCATTGCCGGCACATGGCATCGCTGAAGCTGTCATCGCCCAGGGCGGTAACGTAGTCGACACTGCCGACATCGCCCAGCTCACGGCGCAGGTACACCGCCGCGTTCAGGGTGTCGCCGCCGAAGCTCTGTTGCAGGCTGCCGTCGGCGCGGTGTTGCAGTTCGATCATGCATTCACCGATCAGGGCAATGCGTGGAGAGGCGGTGGTCATGGTTTTACACTCAGAAACGGGTTTCCAGGGACTCGATCACCTGCAACTGCTCATCCACCAGGCAACCGACCTGCCACTTGTCGAAGGTCAGGCAAGGGTGCGAGGTGCCGAAGGAAATGATGTCGCCGATACGCAGCTCGACACCTGCCGCCACGGTCATGAAGGCGTGCTGGTCCATCACTGCGGTGACGGTACAGGCGCTCACATCATCGCCTTCAGCCGGGAGAATCCCGGCCCGATAGCGTTTGAGCGGCACCGGCAAACCGGCGTCGTAGGCCACGTCGCGCTTGCCCAGGGCGATCACCGCAAACCCCGGCTCAGGCAACGATTGCACATGGGCCCAGACTTCCAGGGCCGGGCGCAGGCCTTCATGAAGGTCGCTGCGGCGGTCGAGCACGCAGCACTGCGCCGCTTTGTAGATACCGTGGTCGTGGGCCACATAACTGCCGGGGCGCAGCACACTGAGGAAACGGCCGGCGGCGTTTTGCGTTTCGAAGGACTCGGCGATCAGGTCATACCAGGCCGAACCCGACGCCGTGATAATGGGCTTGGGCAGGTCGAAGGAACCGTTGTTTTGCAGGTCCACGGCCAGGCGCACCAGGCTCGCGGCGAAGTCGCGGATGCCACTGATGGCGTGTTCGCCGTGGATCACCCCTTCATAGCCTTCGATACCGGTGAGGGCCAGGGCAGGTTGGGCCTTGATCGCCTTGGCCAGGTCGCGCACTTCCTGCTCGCTGCGGCAACCGCAACGGCCGCCGACCACGCCGTATTCGATCATCACGTTCAAGCGCAGGCCACGGGCGGCGAAGAACAGGCCCAGGTCGGCGACGTTGTCCGGGTGGTCAACCATGCAGTGGAAGTCAAAATCCTTGTCGGCCAGCAGGTCGGCGATCAACGCCATGTTCGGCGCGCCCACCAACTGGTTGGCCATCAGCACACGGCGCACGCCACCGGCATAGGCGGCGCGGGTCTGCACGGCGTTGGCCAGGGTGATGCCCCAGGCGCCTTGGGCGATCTGGCGCTGGAACAGCGCGGGCATCATGCTGGTTTTGCCATGGGGCGCAAGTTCGGCGCCGCTGTTGCTGACGAAATCCTGCATCCAGCGAATGTTGTGTTCCAGGGCGTCGCGGTGCAGCACCAGGGCGGGCAGGCTGACGTCACGGACCAAATGGGCACCGACGGCAGCGGCGCCCTTTTCAACGGCATTGATGGCAGACATGGAAAACTCCTATTCGTTGATGCGACGGGCCAGGTTATTGGCGCTGTCGATCAACACCCGGCGATAGTCGTTGTAGTTTTTGCTCGCATCGGCGCGAGGGGCGACGATACACAGGGTCGCAATGCTGACGCCCTGCGCGTCCCGGACCGGGGCGGCAAAGCAGTGGGTAAAGGTGTCGGCCACGCTGTCGAAGGAAAAGAACCCATCGAGGGTGGCCTGGCGGATCTGCGCGAGGAAGGTCTCCAGCGGCAGGCGCTGGCCATCCGGCAGGATAAAGTCGTCGTAGTCGATCAGGTCGATGATCTGCTGGTCGCTCAAGTGCCCCAGCAACAGGCGCCCGGAGGCCGTCCACGGGATCGGCGCGTTTTCACCGATGTCCGAGGAAATGCGGAAATGCCGCTCGCCTTCTCGCATCAGCGCCACCGTGTATTTACGCCCGTTGAGCAGGCACATCTGCGCGGTTTCGTGGGTTTGGCTGACGATCTCCTGCAAGGCGTGGTCGGCCTCGCGGGTCAGGTCGAAATGACGCAGGTGCGCCTGCCCGAGGAAGTACAGCTGGCGGCCGAGGTAGACGTGACCGTCCTTGCCCACGGTTTCGAGGATGCGCCGCTCCAACAAGGAGGCGACCAGTTCATAGACCGTGGATTTGGGGCTGCCGATGCCGCTGGCAATATCATTCGGGCGCAGGGGCTGGCCGATCTCCTTGAGAAAATCGAGGATATCGAATGCACGGTCCAGGCCTTTGGCGCGGCGTTTGATGGTGTCTTCGGTCATGGCAATTTCGGTCCGGTCGAAATGGTAGGGCTGGCGCAAGTCCACTGTGGGAGGGGCAAGCCTTCTCCCACATTTGATCTCTGGTGGGCTTAAGAGTGGGGGCAATTTAGCCCTTTTTCTTGTAGGCCACGCAATCAATCTCGACTTTGCAGTCCACCATCATGTTGGCCTGCACACAGGCCCGCGCCGGGGCGTGTTCCGGGGTGAAGTACTCGCCGAAGACCTTGTTGAAACTCCAGAAGTCCCGTGGGTCTTCCAGCCACACGCCCACCCGCACCACGTCTTTCAACTCGTAGCCGGCTTCTTCGAGGATCGCCACCACGTTGCGCATGGTCTGGCGAGTTTGCTCGATGATCCCGCCAGTGATGATTTCGCCGTCCACCGCAGGCACTTGGCCCGAGACGTACAGCCAACCGTCCGCTTCCACCGCGCGGGCGAAGGGACGAGGCTGGCCACCGCCGGCAGTGCTGCCGGCTCCGTAACGAGTGATGCTCATAAAACGATGCTCCTGATTAAAAACGAATGTTCTTGAGAAATTCCGCCAGGCGCGGCGATTGCGGCCGCTCGAAGATATCCTTCGACGAGCCCTGCTCTTCAATCCGGCCCTGGTTCATGAAGACGATCTTGTCCGAGACTTCATAGGCAAAGCGCATTTCGTGGGTGACCAGCAACATGGTCATGCCCTCTTCCGCCAAGCCCTTGATCACACTGAGCACCTCGCCCACCAGTTCCGGGTCAAGGGCCGAAGTGACTTCGTCGAACAGCATCAGGCTCGGGTTCATCGCAATGGCACGGGCAATCGCCACACGCTGTTGCTGCCCCCCGGACAACTGGCCCGGGAAGTGATTGCGGCGCTCCAAAAGTCCTACACGGTCCAACCATTTTTCCGCGAGTGCCACCGCCTCGTCCTTAGGCATTTTCTTAACTTTTAACAGGCCGAGGGTGACGTTCTGCAACGCGGTCAGATGGGGAAACAGGTTGAACTGCTGGAATGCCATGCCGGTCATCGCCCGGTGCTGGGCGATCACGCGCTCGGGGTGACGCACGCGCTTGCCGCCGATGTCGCTGTAGCCGATGGACTCGCCATCCAGGGTGATCTGCCCGCCCTGGAATTCTTCCAGCAAGTTGACACAACGCAGCAACGTGGTCTTGCCCGAGCCGCTGGAGCCGATCAACGTCACCACGTTGCCGCGCTGCATGGACAGGTCGACGCCCTTGAGCACTTCGACCTCGCCGTATTGTTTACGCAGGCCGCAGATATTCAGCAGCGGTTGGTTGGTTTGAGGTTGGTTCATGGCAAGGCCACCCGCTTTTCAATGTAGCGCCCGAATAACTCGATGGCGTAGTTGATGACAAAGAACAGAAACCCGGCGAACAGGTAAAACTCCAGGGTCATGAAGGTACGTGCGATCACCTGCTGGGTACTCAGCAGCAATTCAGCGACGCCGATCACCGAGAGCAAGGTCGAGGCCTTGACGATTTCCGTCGAGGAATTGACCCAGGTCGGCAGGATCTGCCGCAGCGCCTGGGGCAACAGCACGTAAGCCAGGGACTGCCGGAACGTCAGGCCTATCGCCTTGCCGGCTTCCAGTTGACCACGGGGAATGGCTTGCAGCGCACCGCGCACGATTTCCGCGACGTGGGAGCCGCAGAACAGCGTAAGCCCGACGGCGCCGGCCTGGAACGCGCTGATTTTCCAGCCGAGCGCCGGCAGCATGTAGAAACACGCCAGCACCAGCACAAACACCGGGGTGCCACGGATCAGGTCGACATACAGGCGAAACGGCGCACGCATCCAGAATCTGCCGTAGGTCAACACCAGCCCGGCGAATATGCCAATCAGGGTGCCAAAGATAATCGCCAGCGCCGAGCAGTAAATGCTGGTCTGAAACCCCGCCCAGAGCGTATCCCGGGCGATCCACAACTCATGCAGCCAGCTGGGGGACTCGTACATGGAAACCCTCCTTAACGACGGATCGCCAGACGCTGTTCCAGGTAACGGAGCAGCATGGCGATGAGATAACAGGCCGCCACGTAGAGCGCGGTCGTGACCAGCCAGGTTTCAATCACCCGGTAGCTTTCGACGTTGATCTTGCGGGCGTAATAGGTCAGCTCGGGCACCGCGATGGCGGCGGCCAGGGAGGTGTCCTTGAACAGCGAGATAAAGTTGTTCGACAGCGCGGGCAGTACGTTGCGCAGCATCACCGGCACGGTGATATACGCGCGGATCCGCCATTCGCCGAGGCCGATGGCCAAGCCGGCTTCGCGCAAGCCCTTGGGAATATTCAACAGCCCGGCGCGGAACACTTCGGTCAGGTAGGCGCCGGCGTACAAGGACAAGGTGATGATGAACGACGGAATCTTGTCCAGGCGGATGCCGAGGCTGGGCAAGGCGAAGTAGATCAACAGGATCAGCACCAGGATCGGCGTATTGCGGATCACCGTCACATACACCGAGGCCAGGATGCGCAACGCGCGGTGTTTGGACAGCATGGCAAACGCCATCAACAGGCCGATCACGCAACCGATGGCGATCGACAGCAATGCCAGTTGCAGGCCCAGGCCGAGCCCCGCCAGCAAGGTGTCGAAATCACGCCATACGGCGGCAAAGTTCAACTGATAGTTCATGGTCAGCAGTACCTGATGGGGGCGCCGTTGGCGGCGCCCCGGTTTTCACGAATCACTTGAACTCGACGGGGAAACCAATCGCAGGTTCCGGCAGGTCCACACCGAACCACTGCTTGAACGACGCCTTGTAGGTGGGGAACTCCACACCGGTCATGGCTTCATGCAGTGCGGTGTTGACGAAGTTCAGCCAGTCCTGGTCGCCACGCTTGACCGCACACGCGTAGGTCTGCGGGCTCCAGGCATAGGCCGGGCTGCGGTAGCGGCCGGGGTTCTGCACCATCAGGTACTTGACCGAGGACTGGTCGGTGGCGGCGGCATCGGCGCGACCGGAGTTCACGGCCTGGTACATCAGGTCGACGCTGTCGTACTGGTCGACCTTGGCCTTGGGCAGCGCCTGGTGCACCAGTTCTTCGGCATACACGTTCTGCAGCACGGCCACGGTGACGCCATCGCCCGCCGCCTGCAGGTCTTCGATTTCCTTGTACTTGCTGTTGTTTGGCAGCAGCAGGCCCACGCCTTCGCGGTAGTACGGCAGAGTGAACGCCACTTGCTGCGCACGGCTGGCGGTGACGGTGATGAATTGGCAGCTCATGTCGACCTTGTCGGTCAGCAGGTTGGGAATGCGTGCGTCGGAGGACTGCACCACAAACTCGACCTTGCTCGGGTCGTTGAACAAGCCCTTGGCCACAATGCGGCCGATGTCGATATCAAACCCCTGCAACTTGCCATCCGCTCCCTGGAAGTGCCACGGCGCATTGGTACTGCCTGTACCCACGATCAGGTGCCCACGCTTGAGCACATCATCGAGCTTGCTGTCCGCCGCCTGCACGATGCCTGCGAGGGAAGCCGATGCGGCGAAGAGAAAAACACACGCTTTAAACACGGAAGGTCGGTGATGCATGACAAGCACTCCAGGAGTTGTGTATTCCGCTATACCGGAACTTAGTATGTAACAACGGAATAGACAGCAGAAAGTGTGCCACACGCACCGAGCAAAACCTATGACTACGATAAAACGCTTATTAATCAGAGAGATAACTCGCGACGTGAGATGCGGCGTTGCGCCAGCACTTGCAAGCAGATTGCTACCCAAGGCCTCACGCGAGGGTGACAGCACGATTCAAGTGCGTCACCGCCCTGTTACTACGCACATCGGCGGTGCACCCTCCCATGGAAAATCCGCGGTGCTGGACTAGCCTTTGGCACACGCCTCATGACAAGGACCGCACTCCGATGAAGTTCAGTCTTACCCTGGTTTTGCTGTGTTTTCTGGCAGCCGGCAGCGCGCAGGCCAGCAACGACCGCCGAGAATGCAAAGAAGAACTGCGCAAGCTCAAAGCTGCGTTCGACACCAACTACACCAGCCAGAATCACCATGGCTATCGCCGCGCCAAGGCGTCCCGTGACAATGAGGAATATCGCAAGTGCGCGAGCCAGGCGCGCAAGGCCCGGGAACGTGCGGAGCGTGATGCGGACCTGTGAAGGTTGACAGTAGACGGTAGTGGTCCCCCAGCTTAGCGTTGGCGAAAGCCTGTTCGGCTCAAAGGGAGATGATCATGGGGATTGCCACAGCAACCATTGCCAATGCAGAAGACTACCGGCGCGCGCTGAGCACTTCGCGCCCGGTGTTCATGCTGTTTGTCTCAGATCACTGCCCGGCCTGCGGAGTAGCCGGGCCGCTGTTTGAACTGATTGCAGCCCGGTATCGATCAGTGGTGAGCATGGTACTCGATTGCGCGAAGACACCGAGGCACCCAGAGGTTACAGGCACCCCGACGCTGCTGATCTTCCAGAACGGCACCTTGAAGGAAACATTCAAAGGTTTCGGACCGGAAGAGCAGCAAGCGCAGTTTGTGGAAGATACCTTCAGGCGCTATGCACGCCGCAAGGATGCAATAACACCTGCGTCACCCGCCGCTCCTCCACCGCTGCCACCGTCAGGCGCCAGCCCTCATGCTCCAGGCTATCGCCCACCATCGGCAGGCGGTCGAGCAGGCTCATGACCAAGCCAGCCAGGGTCTGGTAATCCTCGGTCGCGACAGCCTTGAAGCCGGTGCGCTGACGAATCTGGGTGAGGTTCAAGCCGCCATTGGCACGGAAGCCAGCGCCTTCCTCGACAATATCCGGCCCTTCGATCTCACTGGCATCCGGCAATTCACCGGCGATGGATTCAAGAATGTCGGTCATGCTCAATACGCCCATGAAGTCACCGAACTCGTTGATCACGAAGGCGATATGGGTCGATTCCTGGCGCATCTGCTCCAGGGCATTGAGGATCGAGAAGCTTTCCAGCAGGTTGATCGCCCGACGCGCGAGGTGCTCCAGGTTCGGCTCGTTGCCGGCCAGGTATTCCTTGAGCAGTTCTTTCTTGTGCACAAAGCCCAGCGGCTCATCCACCGCGCCATTGCGGATCAACGGCAGGCGCGAATAAGACGAATGCATCAGTTTCAGACGAATCGTGTCGGGATCGTCAGCCAGGTCGATAAAGTCGACGTTGGCCCGCGGCGTCATCAAGGTGCGAATCGGCCGCTCGGCCAGTTGCAGCACACCGCTGATCATCACCCGTTCACGTCGGTCGAATAGCGGCCCTTGCGCAGCATCCGTCTCGCCCAACAGGTCCGCCACGTCTTCGCCCACCTCTTCCACCGCCAGGCTGCGGCCGCCGAGCAGGCGCATCACCGCATGGGCCGTCCGCTCACGTACCGGCAACACCCCCTGCGCAGATTTCTTGCGACGCGCGCGGGCAATCTGGTTGAACACTTCGATCAGGATCGAGAAACCAATCGCCGCGTACAGGTAGCCCTTCGGAATATGGAAACCCAGGCCCTCGGCGGTCAGGGCAAAACCGATCATCATCAGGAAGCCCAGGCACAGCATGATCACCGTCGGGTGGGCGTTAACGAAGCGCGTAAGCGGCTTGCTCGCCACGATCATCAGGCCGATGGAAATGATCACCGCGATCATCATCACCGCCAACTCATCGACCATGCCCACGGCAGTAATCACCGCATCCAGGGAGAACACCGCGTCGAGCACCACGATCTGCGCCACGATCGGCCAGAACATGGCGTACGCCACATTGCCGGTGCGCTGGGCCACATGACCTTCCAGGCGTTCGTGCAGTTCCATGGTGGCCTTGAACAACAGGAACACACCGCCGAACAGCATGATCAAGTCACGCCCGGAGAAGCTCTTGTCGAACACCTCGAACAGCGGCTGGGTGAGGGTCACCAACCAGGAAATACTCGCCAGGAGGCCCAGGCGCATCAGCAGCGCCAGGGACAAACCGATCAACCGCGCACGGTCACGCTGCTCCGGTGGCAGCTTGTCCGCCAGGATCGCAATAAACACCAGGTTGTCGATGCCCAGCACCAGTTCCAGCACAATCAAGGTCAACAGGCCGAGCCAAGCCGTTGGATCCGCTAACCATTCCATTTATATAAGTCTCTTTACAGGTTTCAGAATGCCGGACACGGCAACGCACGATCGGTGGACCGGGACAAGGCTAGCAGTCGGAATACGGGATGTTTCAGCGGGAACAGCGGCAGCAAATGTCTTGGGGAAAGACGACCGGGAGGCTCCAAGAGGATGTTCATGCACGTCCTGAAATAACAAAAGGACTTGAATCGTACAGTCGAAACACAAATGTCCCACAACGCAAAAGTATTACAAAACCTGTCTTCGGGTATGACTCACCCACATGGGTTACAAATCAGTTCACACACATAGGTAACAGTTTTTAACTGGCAGGGTCGATTTCGCGAGGATCTGACCATGCCCTGGAGAGAGCTGAAACCTATGGACCTCAAAGTGATGTTCATCGCTGAGTATCTATCTGAAAAGCACAGCTTTAGCCGGCTGTGCCAGGACTACCAGATCAGCCGAAAGACTGGCTACAAATGGGTCGAGCGCTATGAACTGGAGGGACCCAGTGGGCTCGACGAACGTAGTCGCCGACGGCACAACCAAACTTATGTGGTGCCGCTTGTTGTGAGGCAGGCAATTATTGAACTTCGTTCGATTGGCGAAACGACTCCAGGTCCTAAAAAGATCCAGAACGATCTGATGAAACGTTTTCCGGGGCAGGATCCACCGTCGAAAACGACGATTTACAACATCCTTAAGGCCGCTGACTTGATCACGCCTCGATCGTCGCGTCAGCGTGTCGCGGTCTATCCCAAGCCTTTGCGTAAGGCAGAAACGCCTAATCAGCTCTTCAGCGCTGATTACAAGGGCCAATTTCTTACCGGTGCGGGCGTTTGGTGCTATCCGCTGACGATCATGGATCATGCCAGTCGCTTCCTGCTTGCCTGCAAGAGCATGGCCAATACCAATCTCAAGGAGACCCAGCAAACCTTCGAACGCGTTTTTCGTGAGTATGGAATGCCTGAGCGCATCCGCACCGATAACGGCGTGCCGTTTGCGAGTACAGGGCGTGCGGGGCTGTCGCAATTGTCAATCTGGTGGTTACGCCTTGGGATTATTCCTGAGCGAATTGAGCCCGGTCGGCCAGACCAAAATGGACGTCATGAACGCATGCACCGGACATTGAAAAGCACCTTTCCCCAACCGCCGGCAATTGCTTGGGAGGCTCAGCAAAAACACTTTGATCGATTTATGCAGCACTACAATTATGAGCGAGGGCATGAAGCGCTCGGGCAGAAAACACCTGCTTCATGCTACGTGCCGTCAATCCGGGCCTACCCAGAGAAGCTGCCGGAAATGGGATATGCCAGCCATATTGAGTGTTACCTGGCTGACTGTAGTGGAATCATCAATCGAGGTGGCCTGCGCATTTACGTGGGTCACCTGCTCAGGCATCAGAACATTGGAATGGAGCTGATCAAGGACGGGGTATGGAATGTGATTTTCGGTCCGGTGATCTTAGGTCACGTCAATGCCAGGGATGCAAAGAACGGCTATGTTTCAATCAAAGTGTCACCTATGTGAATGCACTTTTTTGTAACCCATGTGGTTGTCCCGTACACTTCGAACCCCACACAAAATCATGTGGGAGGAGGCTTGCCCCTCCCACACTTGAGCACTGGCGTGTCAGGTCTTACGGGTTGCATCGTCCAGCGCGAGGATGGTGTGGGCATTAGTGACGGTGGTTGCGAGGGTATTGATCACCCCCGACCGCAACGCCCCCAACGTCGCCGCCGCCTTGGTGTTCTCACTGGCAATCGCCACCACGTCCGGGATGCGAAACAACTCCTGCACCGTCAACCCGATCACCCGCCCCTGAATCGCGTTGACCGCTGGCTGGCCGTGAATATCGATGAAGTCATAGCCCATCATGTCGCCCACGGTGCCGGATAGGCGCGCCTGGGCAATCTCCTGGGGCGAGAACCAGCCCATGCGCACCATGTTGCTGTTTTCGCTCATGTCACCGATGCCGATCAGCGCCATGTCTGCCCGCCGCGCGCGGTCGAGAGTGGAGCGCACCGTATCGTTATTGATCAACACCCCGCGCAGCTCCGGGTTGGCCACCAGGGCCGGGGCGTACAGGCTTTCACTCTCGCCGCCAAAACGCAGGGCCAGGCGCCGGCAGATGTGATCGGGGTTCATGTATTCGCCGGCCTTGAGCGAACCGCCAATGGCGCAGACAAATGTGCAGTTGCGCGTCACCGGCAGGAACACGTTATCGGCCACGGCACCGACATTGCGGCCCATGCCGACGGCGACGATCATGCCGTCGCTCAAGGTCTTGTTCAGGTAGTTGGCCACCAGGCTGGCGACGGCCGAGCGCTGGGTATCGGGATCACTGTGATCGACTGCGATCAACGCGCGATCCAGCTTGAAGCGCGCCACCAGCGCCTGTTCCAGCTCGTTATTCATCGCCGGATGCTGCAAAACGCGCACCTCGACAATGCCTTCATCCCGCGCGCGCTTGAGCAATCGGCTGACTTTTGCCCGCGACAGGTCGAAGCGCTTGGCGATGGCTTCCTGAGTGACGTTCTCGAGGTAATAGAGCATCGCCACTTCAGTCATCTGATCAATATCGCTGGCCATGCGCTGGGTACTGTCACTCATGGGGACGGGCTTCCGTTTCGGCGTCAAAGGCGCATTCTCCCGACTCTTGCCCTGCTACGTCCACTATTGATGCCCATCGCGCTCGATCGCATTGATGCGCTCGACCTTGGCCCCGGAACGGGCCGCCTCGAACTCCGACTCCAGGAACGACTTGACGATGCTTTTCGCCAGTTCGGCGCCGATCACCCGCGCGCCGATCGACAGGATCTGCGCATCGTTACTCTTGCGCGCCCGCTCTGCCGAGTAAGTGTCATGGGCCTGGGCCGCACGGATCCCCAGCACCTTGTTGGCCGAAATCGCCATGCCAATCCCCGTGCCGCACACCAGCACGCCCAGGCGCTGCTGCCCGGCGCTGATGGCGGTGGCCACGGCCAGGGCGATGTCCGGGTACAACACCGGCGCGGTGGAATGGGTGCCGAAGTCGGTCACCGGATAGCCCAGCGCCTCGATATGGCGCTTTAACAGCTCCTTGAGCTCAAAACCCGCTTCATCGCATCCGATAGCCACCGGGAAAGGTGTGTTCATGGCGTCTGGCTCCGCTGCCGAGGTCGTGCTTACGACTGATCAATTGATCACTCAATGAAATTTCTCTCATTCATTTCGCGGGCTTTACCCCCTTCCTGTCAAGCATGATTTAACTGACCTGCCAGTCAAAGCCGTCTAAAAAAGGCTAATTGGCGTAAAAGATCAGAATCACACCATTTACATGAAAGAGATTGACTGATCAGAATTTCATTTGATACACATATGATCACAGCGAAACATGACTGTGCGACCTAATAAGAATTCACAGCACGAGGACACGCCGATGGCCACGCCATTACTGCTCCAGGCTGAACACGTCGCCAAGGCTTACGCCGGGATCCCTGCCCTGCGTGACGGGCGCCTCTCTCTGCGGGCCGGCAGCGTCCACGCCCTGTGCGGCGGCAATGGCGCAGGCAAGTCGACTTTCCTGAGCATCCTGATGGGCATTACCCCGCGTGATGCCGGTAGCATTCTGCTCAACGGCACCCCCGTACAGTTCAACCGCCCCAGCGAAGCCCTCGCGGCGGGGATCGCGATGATTACCCAGGAACTGGAACCGATCCCCTACATGACCGTCGCCGAAAACATCTGGCTGGGCCGCGAACCGCGCCGCGCCGGCTGCATCGTCGACAACAAGGCCTTGAACCGCCGCACCCGCGAGCTGCTGGAAAGCCTGGAATTCGAGGTCGACGCCACCAGCCCCATGCACCGCCTTAGCGTGGCGCAGATCCAATTGGTGGAAATCGCCAAGGCGTTCAGCCATGACTGCCAGGTGATGATCATGGACGAGCCCACCTCGGCCATTGGCGAGCGCGAAGCCGAAACCCTGTTCAAGGCGATCCGCCGTCTCACCGCGCGCGGCGCCGGCATTGTGTATGTGTCGCACCGCTTGAGCGAACTGGCGCAGATCGCCGACGACTACAGCATCTTCCGCGACGGTGCCTTTGTGGAAAGCGGACGCATGGCCGATATCGACCGCGACCATCTGGTGCGCGGCATCGTCGGCCAGGAACTGACCCGCATCGACCACAAGGTCGGCCGTGAATGCGCCGCCGACACCTGCCTGCAAGTCGACAGCCTCAGCCGCGCCGGCGAGTTCCACGACATCAGCCTGCAACTGCGCCAGGGTGAAATCCTCGGTATTTACGGCCTGATGGGCTCGGGCCGCAGTGAATTCCTCAACTGCATCTATGGCCTGACCGAGGCGGACTCCGGCAGCGTCACCCTGCAAGGCAAGCCCATGCCCATCGGCCAGCCCAAGGAGAGCATCAATGCCGGCATGTCGCTGGTCACCGAAGACCGCAAGGACAGCGGCCTGGTGCTGACCGGCAGCATTCTTTCCAACATTGCGCTGTCGGCCTACAAGCGCCTGTCGAGCTGGTCGCTGATCAATGCGCGCAAGGAAACCCAGCTGGCCCAGGACATGGTTAGGCGCCTGCAGATCAAAACCACCTCACTGGAACTGCCGGTGGCGTCCATGAGCGGCGGCAACCAACAGAAAGTGGTGCTCGCCAAATGCCTGTCGACCGAACCGGTATGCCTGCTCTGCGATGAGCCGACCCGGGGGATCGATGAGGGCGCCAAGCAGGAGATCTACCACCTGCTGGATCAATTCGTGCGCGCCGGTGGCGCGGCCATCGTGGTGTCATCCGAAGCCCCGGAACTGTTGCACCTGAGTGATCGCATCGCCGTATTCAAGGGCGGCCGCCTGGTGACCATCAGCACCGACACCGCCCTTTCCCAGGAAGCCTTGTTGAGTCTTGCCTCATGAATGCCAAAACCATTGCCGCCCCTATCACAACAGCGCCACGCAACCGCCTGCGCCTGTCCCTCGACCGTTTCGGCCTGCCGCTGGTGTTTATCCTGCTGTGCGTGGTGATGGCGTTTTCCAGCGAGTACTTCATGACCTGGCGCAACTGGATGGACATCCTGCGCCAGACCTCCATCAACGGCATCCTCGCGGTGGGCATGACCTACGTGATCCTGACCAAGGGCATCGACCTCTCCGTCGGCTCGATCCTGGCCTTTGCCGGGTTGTGCAGCGCCATGGTCGCGACCCAGGGCTACGGGCTGCTGGCGGCGGTGAGTGCGGGGATGTTTGCCGGGGCGATGCTCGGCGTGGTCAACGGCTTTATGGTCGCCAACCTGTCGATCCCACCGTTCGTGGCCACCCTCGGCATGCTCAGCATTGCGCGCGGCATGACCTTCATCCTCAACGACGGCAGCCCGATCACCGACCTGCCCGACGCCTACCTGGCCCTGGGCATCGGCAAGATCGGCCCGATTGGCGTGCCGATCATCATCTTCGCCGTGGTCGCGCTGATCTTCTGGATGGTGCTGCGCTACACCACCTACGGTCGCTACGTGTACGCGGTGGGCGGCAATGAAAAAAGCGCGCGCACCTCCGGGATCGGCGTGCGCAAGGTGATGTTTTCGGTGTACGTGGTGTCCGGCCTGCTCGCCGGGCTGGCGGGCGTGGTGTTGTCGGCACGCACCACCTCCGCCCTGCCCCAGGCCGGGGCGTCCTATGAGCTGGACGCGATTGCCGCCGTGGTCATCGGCGGCACCAGCCTGTCGGGAGGCACCGGCAGCATTGTCGGCACGCTGTTCGGCGCGCTGTTGATCGGCGTGATCAACAACGGCCTGAACCTGCTCGGCGTGTCCTCCTATTACCAGCAGGTCGCCAAGGGCCTGATCATCGTGTTTGCAGTACTGATCGACGTGTGGCGCAAGAAAAAACGCTAGAGAACGACCACTACAACAATAACCGGAGTTCCCCCCATGAAACTTGGTACCACCCTGGCCGCCGCGGCGGCTCTCTCCCTGCTCGCCGGCAGTATCGCAATGGCTGCCGATGGCAAGACCTACAAAGTCGGCGCGGCCGTCTATGGCCTCAAGGGCCAGTTCATGCAGAACTGGGTTCGCGAGCTTAAGGAACACCCGGCGGTCAAGGACGGCACCGTGCAGTTGACGGTGTTCGATGGCAACTACGACGCCCTGACCCAGAACAACCAGATCGAAAACATGGTGACTCAGCGCTACGACGCGATCCTGTTCGTGCCGATCGACACCAAGGCCGGCGTCGGCACAGTCAAGCAAGCCATGAGCAACGACGTGGTAGTGATCGCCTCCAACACCAAAGTCGCCGACGCCTCGGTGCCCTACGTCGGTAACGATGACGTCGAAGGCGGCCGCCTGCAGGCCCAGGCCATGGTCGACAAGCTCAACGGCAAGGGCAATGTGGTGATCATCCAGGGCCCGATTGGCCAGTCGGCGCAGATCGACCGCGAAAAAGGCGAGCTGGAAGTGCTGGGCAAGTACCCGGACATCAAGATCATCGAGAAGAAGACCGCCAACTGGGACCGCGCCCAGGCCCTGGCGCTGACCGAAGACTGGCTGAACGCCCACCCCAAAGGCATCAACGGCGTGATCGCACAGAACGACGACATGGCCCTCGGCGCCGTGCAGGCCCTCAAATCCCACGGCCTGACGTCCAAAGATGTGCCTGTCACTTCCATTGACGGCATGCCGGACGCGATCCAGGCGGCGAAAAAAGACGAAGTCACCACCTTCCTCCAGGACGCCCAGGCTCAGCCCCAAGGTGCGCTGGACGTGGCCCTGCGCGCACTGGCCGGCAAGGACTACACGCCGCAGTCGGTGATCTGGGAGCGCTATGCCAAGGACGTGAAATGGGGTGATGGCACGGCCAAGACCTACATCCTGCCGTGGGTGCCAGTGACTAACGCCAACGCCGATGCTCTGTACAAACAGGTCAGTGGCAGTAAGTAATCATTGGCTTGAAATACAGTCAAGTGTGGGAGAGGGCAAGCCCCCTCCCACCCGAGATCTTCACTGTTTTCGAAAATGGAGTCATGTAAATGCCTGGATTCTGGAACCAAGCCTTCGACCTCAGCGGCCGTTGCGCGGTGATCACCGGTGGTGCCGCCGGTATCGGCCTGGCCTGCGCCAGCCTGCTGGTGCAGCGCGGCGCCCGCGTGGCCTTGCTCGACCGCGACCCGGCGGTGGTTGAAGTGGCAGCAAGCCTGGGTGCCGGGCATCTGGGCATTGCCGTCGACCTCAGCCAGATCAACCAGGTGCAACACACCATCGATCAGGTCTTCGAACACTTCCAACGCCTGGACTACCTGATCAACAGCGCCGGCGTGGCCCTGCTGGACAAGGCCGTCGATGTCAGCGAAAGCGCCTGGGACACCACCCTGGACATCAACCTCAAGGCCAGCTTTTTCGTGGCCCAGGCCTGCGCGCGGCACATGCTGGCCCAGGGCAGCGGGCGCATCGTCAACCTCGCCTCCCAGGCCGCGGTGATCGGCCTCGACCGCCACGTCGCCTACTGCGCGAGCAAGGCGGCCATCGTCGGCATGACCAAGGTGCTGGCCATGGAATGGGCGCCGCACATCAACGTCAATGCCATCTCCCCCACCATCGTCGAGACCGCGCTGGGCAAGAAGGCCTGGGCCGGTGAAGTCGGCGAGCGGGCCAAATTGCAGATCCCGGCGGGCCGCTTTGCGCAGCCGGAGGAAATCGCCGGGCTGGCGCTGTACCTGCTCAGCGATGCCGCGCAGATGATCACCGGCGCCAACATGGTGATCGACGGTGGCTACAGCATTCAGTAATTCATTTATCTGTCGTGAGGTTTTGTCATGTCCACCGTCACCCAACGCACACCCGAACAACTCTTCCCGGTCATCCCGAAAACCATGCAGGCCGTGGTCTGCCACGGCCCGGAAGACTATCGCCTGGAAACCGTCGACGTGCCCACGCCCGGCCCCGATGAAATCCTCACCAAGGTCGAGTTGTGCGGCATTTGCATGGGCGACATCAAGACCTATCGCGGCGCACCGTCGTTCTGGGGCGATGCCGAGCAACCGCGCTATGTCAAGCCGCCGATGATCCCCGGCCATGAGTTCGTCTGTCGTGTGGTTGCCCTGGGGCCCGGCGCGGAAAAGCGCGGCGTGAAGGTCGGTGACCGGGTGATCTCGGAGCAGATCGTGCCGTGCTGGGGCTGCCGCTTCTGCAACCACGGCCAGTACTGGATGTGCCAGAAACACGACCTGTATGGCTTCCAGAACAATGTGCAGGGCGCCATGGCCCAGTACATGATCTTCACCAAGGAAGGCATCATTCACACAGTGCCGGAATCCATCGCCCCCGACGAAGCGATCCTGATCGAACCCCTGGCCTGCTCACTGCATGCAGCGGAGCGAGCCAACGTCGACCATGACGACGTCGTGGTGGTCGCCGGCGCCGGCACCCTGGGCCTGGGCATCATCGGTGCCGTGCGTTTGCGCAACCCGAAAAAACTCATCGTGCTCGACATGAAACCCGAACGCGCCGCCCTCGCCCTGCGCATGGGCGCCGACGAAGTGTGGAACCCGGCCGAAGTGGACGTCATGGCCAACATCCGCGCGATCACCGACGGCTACGGCTGCGACATCTATATCGAAGCGACGGGGCACCACAAGGCGGTGAACCAGGGCCTGGCGATGCTGCGCAAGCTGGGGCGCTTCGTGGAGTTCAGCGTATTCAACGACGAGGCGACGGTGGACTGGTCGATCATCGGCGACCGCAAGGAACTGGACATCCTCGGCTCGCACCTGGGGCCCTACATGTACCCGAGGGCCATCGACTTTATCGGCAACCGCAAGATTGATATGCGTGATGTGGTGACTCACAAGTTCGCCCTGGCGGACTTCAAGGAAGCGTTTGCGGTGATGGAGCGTGGCGACAAGTCGCTCAAGGTTGTACTCGAACCCTAGGAACACACAACCGCTTTTACTGTAGGAGCCGAGCTTGCTCGCGAAGGTCGACAACGATAACGCGGGGCTTCTGAGTAAACGCGGTGTCTTCACGTTTTTCGCGAGCAAGCTCGCGCCTACAAAAAGAACACAGGAACCCGCGTTATGAATCGAGTCATCAACGATCCGGACCAAGTGGTCGAGGACATGCTGCGCGGCATCCTGGTCGCGCACCCCGAACTGCGCCAATACGAAAGCAACCCACGGGTGATCGTCAAGACCAGGCCTTCCGGGCCAGGCCGAGTCGGCATTGTCACGGGCGGAGGTTCCGGCCATGAGCCGGCGTTTCTCGGCTATGTCGGCCCCGGCCTGGTCGATGCCGTGGCCGTCGGCGAAGTGTTTTCCTCGCCCACCGCCAAGAGCTTTTTCGACGCCTTCCGCGCCGCCGACCAGGGCGCCGGCGTGGCCTGCCTGTACGGCAACTATGCCGGCGATAATATGAATGTGAAGCTGGCGATGAAAATGGCCGCCAGCAAAGACATGCGCATCCGCACCGTGGTCGCCAACGACGACGTGGCTTCCGCTCCAAAGGCCGAGATCGCCAAGCGCCGTGGCGTGGCCGGGGAAATCTTCATGTGGAAGATCGGCGGTGCCGCGGCCGCCCAGCACTACGACCTGGACGGCGTGATTCGCGTCGCGCAGAAAACCGTCGACCACTGCCGCTCGATTGGCATCGGCCTCACGCCCTGCACTATTGCCGCCGTAGGCAAGCCGAACTTCCAGATCGCCGACGGCCAGATGGAATTGGGCATCGGCCATCACGGCGAACCGGGCATTGAGGTTGTCCCGATCGAATCCGCCGCCGCCATGGCCGAGCGCATGCTCGCGCCGATCCTCGCCGACCGCGACTTCAGCCAGGACGACAGCGTGGTGGTGCTGGTCTCCGGTCTCGGCGCCACGCCGGTGATGGAGCTGTATATTTTCTACGCCGAGGTGGAACGCCAACTCAACGCCAAGGGCTTGAAGATTCACCGTTGCTACGTCGGCAACTACTTCACCTCTCTGGAAATGATGGGCGTGACCCTGACCCTGCTCGGCCTCGACGCGGAGCTCAAATCCCTGATCGACCAACCCTGCCGCTCCATCGGCATGACCCAGGCGGACTGAACCATGAGCCAACATTTTTCCAGCCACGACGGCAGCGCCATCGTCACCGACCTGGTCAGCGTGATCGTGGCCAACCGTGAATACCTCAGCGAAGTCGACGGCGCGATTGGCGACGGCGACCATGGCATCAACATGGCCAAGGGCTTTGCCCATTGCGGGCGCACTATCGAAGGCCGCCAACTGACCCTCGCCGAGGCCCTGGATGAACTGACCCTGAGCCTAATGGAAGGCATCGGCGGCTCAATGGGGCCGCTGTATGGCAGTCTGTTTATCGGCATGGCCGACGAAGTGCGCGGCCGTGACGACATCGACGCGGCCACCTTCGCCCACCTGCTGCGGGGCGGCTTGACCTCGTTGCAGGACATTACCGAAGCGGGTGTGGGCGACAAGTGCCTGATGGATACGTTGATCCCGGCGGTGGAAGCGTTTGAACGCGCGCACGCCTCGGGGGCGTCGTTCAACGATGCACTGGACGCGATGAAAACCGCCGCCTCCCAGGGACGCGACTCCACCAAGGAGCTGGTGGCGAAGATCGGCCGCGCCAGTCGCCTGGGCGAGCGCTCACTGGGCGTGCTGGATGCAGGGGCGGTGTCGTGCTGCCTGATCCTTACGCGCCTGGCGGATTCGGTGCAGCCACGCCTGAGTGCTTGACCTGCTGGATATACCGCGCCACCGCCGGCGCTTTATCGAAGCGCCGGTGAATCAGCGACAACCACGACGATGCATCGCTGCCCTGAATGCTGCGGTACACCACGCCCGGCAACTGCACATGCCCGACCATTGACGCGGGCACTACCGCCACGCCCTGCCCCATCGACACCAGCGCCACCACCGCGACCAGCCCGCCCGGCTGTGGCCCCAGGCGCGGGGCATAACCGCCTTGCGCGGCGACATGCAAGGTGCCGCTGATTTGCTCCGGCAAAATAAATGTCTCGTTTTGCAGGTGTTCGCAGCCAATGGCCGCGAGCCCCAACAACCAGGAATCCTGGGGCAGCGCCAAGACAAAACCTTCGCTGTCCAGGCGCACCGCCTCCAGGCCCTCGGGCAAGGTCATCGGCGAGCGGATGTAGCCGATGTCGTAGCGCCCATCCGCCACCGCGCTAGGCAACGTGGCCATGGCGCATTCGCGCACAGTCACGCTCACGTCAGGAAACGCCTGGCTGAACCCCTGCATCTGCCGTTGCAACAGCCCGGAGTACACCGCCGAGGCCACATAACCCAATTCGATATGGCCGATCTCGCCACGCCCGGCGCGCTGGGCATGACGTTGGGCGAATTCGAACTGGCGCACGGTAGCTTCGGCCTCGATCAGCAAGGCCGCGCCGGCTTCGGTGAGGCTGACTTCGCGTTGCCGGCGGATAAACAGGCGAGTGCCCAGGCTGGTTTCCATGTCCTGGATCTGCCGGCTCAGGGTCGGCGGCGCGATCCCCAACTGCTCGGCGGCGCGGGTGAAGTTGCGCTGCCTGGCCACGGCCAGGAAGTAGCGAAAATGGCGGATGTCCATAACAGGATTAGCTCAAAGGTAATGAAGTGCTCCACACGGGCTAACAATGTCAGCAGCAGCCGGGGATAAGCTCGAAGCACTTCAACACTAGAGAGCCTTTGCGATGTGCGTCAACCGTATTCCTCCTATTGCCTGCAAGGTAATCCAATCATGAGCCGAGTCAGCCCACGCCTGACGTTGCTGACCGCGTCCGGCGTTTGCTCGCTGATCGTGCTCGACACCAATATCGTCGCCGTGACGCTGCCGAGCATCGCTCGCGACCTGGGGGCTAACTTTGCCGATATCGAATGGGTGGTCAGCGCCTATATGCTGGCGTTTGCCGCCTTGTTGCTGCCGGCCGGGAGCGTTGCCGACCGGTTCGGGCGCAAGAAATCCCTGGTCTGGGGTCTGAGTATTTTTATCCTCGCCTCCCTCGGCTGCGGGGCGGCGCCGAGTGCGTTGTGGCTGGATATCGCCCGTGCGGTAAAGGGCGTCGGCGCAGCGTTATTGCTCACGTCAGCCCTGGCCTCCATTGGCCACACCTTCCACGATGAAGTGGAGCGGGCCAAAGCCTGGGCGTTCTGGGGTGCCTGCATGGGCGTGGCGATGACGGCCGCGCCGACCCTGGGCGGGTTGATCACCGAGTACCTGGGTTGGCGCTGGATTTTCTACCTCAACCTGCCCGTGGGCCTGGCGCTGATGGCCTTGGTACTGCGCGCGATTCCGGAATCCCGCGATACCCAATCCGCCCGCCTCGACCCGTGGGGCAGCCTGGCCTTCAGCGCGAGCCTGTTGTGCTTGATCTGGGGCCTGATCGAGGCCAACCGCATCGGCTGGGATAACCCGCTGACCTATGTGCGCCTGATCGGCGGTGCGGTGTTGCTGGGTGTATTTATAGGGGTCGAACGTGTGCAGCAGCGGCCCATGGTGGACCTGCAACTGTTTCGCCACCCGCGCTTTATCGGCGCCTTGCTCGGGATGTTTGCCTATGCCGGCTGCGCCCAAGTGATGATGACGTTACTGCCGTTCTATCTGCAGAACGGCCTGGGCTTCTCCGCGATTATCTCGGGCCTGGGCATGCTGCCGTTTGCCTTGACCATGCTGGTATGCCCACGAATCGGCGCACGCCTGTCGGCTCGCTTCGCGCCGGCAACGATGATGGCAACCGGCTTGGCCCTCGTAGGCGGCGGCAACCTTTTGAGCGCCTGGGCCGTGAATATCGGTGGTTACCTGCCCTTTGCATTGGCTATTGCGGTCACGGGGGCCGGTGCGGGCTTACTCAACGGCGATACGCAGAAAAACATCATGGCCTGCGTGCCACGGGACCGTGCAGGGATGGCCTCGGGCATGAGCACCACCATGCGGTTCAGCGCGATCATGCTGGCGATTGGTGTGTATGGGGCACTGCTGAGCAGCCACAGCGAGCAATTGTTGCGCGCAAGTATCGACCCGCAATGGCAGGCGCAGGTGGCGGGCATTGCTTCACGGGTAGTGGCTGGGGATATGCCGGCGGCAATGGGCTTATTGCCGGAACCCGCACGGGCTGTGGTGCAACCGCTGGCGCAGCAGGCGTTTGTGGACGGGTTCAGCAGGGTGTTGTGGGTGGCAGGGTTATTGGGATTGCTCGGAGCGCTGGTGGTGGGGAGGCTGATGCGCAAGCCCCTTCCCACACCGAACTAATGTGGGAAGGGGCTTGCCCCCGATGAGGGTGTGTCAGTAAATACAACTGTAACTGACCCACCGCCATCGGGGGCAAGCCCCCTCCCACAGGTATTACCTATACCCCAAAGAGGCTTACCAGAACCGTTGCTGGGTCAGGCGGCTCCACCAGGTCAGCAGCACGCGGTCTACAGAGCCGCTGGCCGCCAGGCCCACCCGTTCCTGCAGGCTTTTACGCTCGGCATAGTGCAGGTGGAACACCTCGGCGGTCTTGGCCTTGGTGGCCAGGTATTCGTCGCTGGTTTGCAGTTCGTCGACCAGTTGCTTATCCAGCGCGGCAACACCCAGCCACACTTCTCCGGTCGCTACGTCGTCAATCGCCAGCTGTGGGCGATAACGCGAGACGAAGTTCTTGAACAGCTGATGGGTGATGTCCAGGTCTTCCTGGAACTTCTCGCGGCCCTTCTCGGTGTTTTCGCCAAAGACCGTGAGGGTGCGTTTGTACTCGCCGGCGGTCAGCACTTCAAAGTCGATGTCGTGCTTTTTCAGCAGGCGGTTGACGTTGGGCAACTGCGCCACCACGCCTATGGAGCCGAGGATGGCAAACGGTGCGCTGATGATCTTCTCGCCGATGCACGCCATCATGTAGCCGCCGCTGGCCGCGACCTTGTCGATGCACACGGTCAACGGTACGCCAGCCTGGCGGATACGCGCCAGTTGCGACGATGCCAGGCCGTAGCTGTGCACCATGCCACCGCCGCTTTCCAGGCGCAGCACCACTTCGTCCTTGGGCGTGGCCAGGCTCAGCAGTGCGGTGATTTCATGGCGCAGGCTCTCGGTGGCCGAGGCCTTGATGTCGCCGTCGAAATCCAGCACGAACACCCGTGGTTTGACCTCGGGTTTCTTCTTGCTGTTCTTCTTTTCGGCTTTGCTTTCGGACTTGCGCAGGGCCTTGAGTTGCTCTTTGTCGAGCAAGCTCGACTCAAGGCGCTCGCGCAGGCCTTTATAGAAGTCATTGAGCTTGCTGACCTGCAGTTGGCCGGCGGCTTTGCGGCGACCTTTACTGCGCAGTGCCGCGAAGCTGATCAAGACCACCAGAATAGCGACCACCAGGGTGACGGTCTTCGCCAGAAAGCTCGCGTATTCAGCCAAAAAATCCATGTGTCTCCTTAAAAATGCACGGCGCCAGGCGCGGATTGGCCAAGCATACCGACGGGATCGCCGGGCGACCAGTGCTCAAACCGCCAGCAGATGCGCGCTCTAACGAGGTTTTAAAACAAGCGTATGTTTTTTCATTGACAGCTCCCTGGCATCCTCATAACCTCGCCAGACTTTCAACGTACCGGGAAAACGGACGTGGGCAGCATCTATTTGATTCGACATGGCCAGGCCTCCTTCGGTGCAGACGACTATGACGTGCTGTCGCCCGTTGGCGTGGAACAAGCGCAAGTGCTCGGCCGCCACCTGGCGGATATGGGCCTGGTGTTCGACCGCTGCATAGCCGGCGACCTGCGCCGCCAGCAACACACGGCCACTGCCGCCTTCGATCAATACAACACCCTCGGCCTGCCTGTTCCTGCATTGGAAACCGACAGCGCCTTCAACGAATTCGACGCCGACGCGATCATCCGCGCACTGCTCCCTGACCTGCTCACCACCGAACCCGAAGCCCTGGACATCCTGCGCAACGCCGCGCAAAACCGCAGCGAGTTCCAACGCATCTTCGCCCTGATCATCGAGCGCTGGCTGGCCGGCACCTATGACACGCCAGAGCTGGAAAGCTGGCTGGGCTTCGTGGAGCGCGTCCAGGGTGGCCTGCAACGCATTCTTGAAGCGGCAGACAACACGCAGAAGATCGCCGTGTTCACCTCCGGCGGCACCATCACCGCCCTGCTCCACCTGATTACCCGGATGCCTGCCGCCCAGGCCTTCGAACTGAACTGGCAAATTGTTAACACCTCGCTCAACCAGCTGAAATTCCGCGGTCGCGAGGTGGCACTGGCTTCCTTCAACAGTCACACCCACTTGCAACTGTTGAAGGCGCCGCAACTCATCACCTTCCGATGAAGTGCGGCCAACCGTGACCCCAAGGTCACTGGACTCACCATAAAAGGATCGAAACCATGACTGACGTAGCCAAAGCTGTAGAAGCAATGAAAGCCAAATTCAACCCAAGCGCTGCTGAAGGCTTGGACCTGGTGTTCGGTTTCCGTATCGACGACACCAAGAACTTTTCCCTGGTGGTCAAAGACAAGACCTGCGAACTGCAAGAAGGCGAAAACCCGGACGCCCAGGTGACTCTGGTCATGGACAGCGAGACCCTGGAAGGCATCGTCGACGGCTCCACTGACGGCATGCAGGCCTTCATGGGCGGCAAGCTGCGCACCGAAGGCGACATGATGCTGGCCATGAAGCTGAGCGAACTGTTCCCTTCCTGATTCACGGGCAACCCTGAATCCCTGTGGGAGGGGGCTTGCCCCCGATGGCGGTTTGTCAGTCGCTTCATCAGTTGACTGATTCACCGCTATCGGGGGCACGCCCCCTCCCACATTTGGGCTGTAGCAGCAACGCCACCAACGCACTCCATCCGGTCTGGTGCGAAGCCCCCAACCCCCGCCCCGTCTCGCCATGGAAATATTCATGGAACAACACCAGGTCACGACTGGCCGGGTCCGCTTCCAACTGCGCATACCCCGCCATCGACGGTCGTGAACCGTTTTCATCCCGGAGAAACAAGCGGGTCAACCGCTGGCTGAGGCTGTCGGCCACTTCCTCCAGCGATGCCAGATACCCACTGCCCGTCGGGTATTCCACCGAGAAGTTGTCCGCGTAATAGCGGTGAAATTCGCGCAGCGATTCAATCAGCATGTAGTTCACCGGCATCCACAATGGCCCGCGCCAGTTGGAGTTGCCGCCGTACAAGCGCGAGTCGGATTCCCCCGGCTGGTAACGGGCGCACAGGGTGTCGCCATTCATCTTCAGCGCCAGTGGCTGCTCGGCGAACGCCTTGGACAGGGAACGCACGCCAAAGGCCGAGAGAAACTCGTCATCATCGAGCATGCGCCGCAGCAGATCCTTGGTGCGCTCGCCACGCAACAGCGCGAGTAACAGGCGATTGCCCTGCCCCGGTTCGTTCCAGCGCGACACCAGCTTGGCCAGGTCCGGCCGGTGATGCATGAAACCCAACAGCCGTTCACGCAACCCCGCCAGCCCTTCGTGTTCGCGCTGTTCCAGCACCAGCACGGCAAACAACGGCATCAGGCCGACGATGGAGCGCAGGCGCACCGGCTCGTTCTGGCCGTCGGGACGGTGCAGTACGTCATAGAAGAACAGGTCCTGCTCGTCCCACAGGCCTTCGGCGCTGTCGTCGACACGGTTGATGGCGCCGGCGATGTACAGGAAGTGCTCGAAAAACTTCACCGCAATATCGACGTACACGACATTGCGCTTGGCCAGCTCCAGGCCGATGCGCATCAAGTCCAGCGCATACGCCGCCACCCAGGCGGTGCCGTCGGCCTGATCGAGCTGATAACCCGGCGGCAAGTCGGCCGAACGGTCGAACAAGGCGATATTGTCCAGCCCCAGGAAACCGCCCTGGAACAGGTTGCGGCCTTCGGCGTCCTTGCGGTTGACCCACCAGGAAAAATTCAGCAGCAGCTTGTGAAAGATCCGCTCAAGGAAATCCAGATCGCCCACACCGGTCAGCGCCTTGTCCTGCTGATACACGCGCCAGCTGGCCCAGGCATGCACCGGTGGGTTGGCGTCGTCGAAACGCCACTCGTAGGCCGGCAGTTGACCGTTGGGGTGCATGAAGCGGTCCTTCACCAGCAACAACAACTGTTGCTTGGCATACCCAGGATCCATCAGTGCAAACGCCACCGCCTGGAAACCCTGGTCCCAGGAGGCGTACCACGGGTATTCCCAGGTGTCGGGCATGGAGAGGATGTCGAAGTTGGACAGGTGCCGCCAATGGGTATTGCGGATATGCAGGCGCTCGGGCGGTGGCGCGGGCTGGGCCGGGTCGCCGTCGAGCCACTGGTTCACATCGAAATAATACAGCTGCTTGGACCACAGCAAGCCGGCCAGGGCCTGGCGCTGCACATTGCGCGCGTCGTCATCGGCGATGCCTTGCTGCAAGGCGGCGTAGAAGTCATCGGTTTCCTGGCGACGCTGTTCAAACAGTTTGCGCGCGCTGACCTCGGGCGCATCAACGGGCGCAAAGCGCAGGTAAAGACTTTTGCTTTGCAGCCCCGCCAGCTCAAGGATAAAGCGCGCGGCAACCTTGGTACCGGTGTCGCGACGAATCGCAGCGTCCAGCCCTTCGACCACGTAATCGTTGATCCCGTCCTTGAACGGCCCCGGCGCCGGTTGCCCGTCGAGCAACGGGAAGTTGCTTTCGTTCTCACAGAACAGCCATTCCAGGCCGTCCTGGCCCCAGGCGCTGAGCTGCCGATCGGGCAGTTCATGATGACGGGCCAGCACGTGTTCGCCCTCCAGCCTCAACTGCGGCTTGGGCGCATCGAAGGTCCAGCTCCAGTCATTGCGCGCCCACACCTGCGGCAACACCTGCAGGCGCGTCGGCTGCTGCGAACGGTTGTGCACGGTGACGCGCATGAAAATATCGTCAGGCTGGTGCTTGGCATATTCGACGCTGATATCGCAGTAGCGGTTGTCTTCGAACACGCCGGTATCGAGGATCTCGTACTCGGCATCGCCCAGCCCGCGACGGGCGTTCTCGGCGATCAGGTCGGCGTAGGGAAAGGCGGCATGGGGGTATTTGTAGAGCATGCGCATGTAGGCATGGCTGGGCACACCGTCGACGAAAAAGTACAGCTCCTTGACGTCTTCACCGTGGTTGCCCTCGGCGTTATTCAGGCCGAACAGGCGCTCCTTGAGGATCGCGTCGCGCTCGTTCCACAGGGCCAGGCCCAGGCACCAGCGTTGCGCTTTGTCGCTGAAACCGGCCAGGCCATCCTCGCCCCATCGATAGGCGCGGCTGCGCGCATGCTCATGAGGGAAGTAAGCCCAGGCGTCGCCGTCGGCGCTGTAGTCTTCGCGCACCGTGCCCCATTGGCGTTCGCTCAGGTAGGGGCCCCACTCGCGCCAACGCTCGGCATCCTGCGTCGCCAGGCGTTGGCCTTCAATCGTGTCCAGTATTCGGGTGTCGGGTGTGGCCGTCATCGGGTCCTCCATCGCCTACCAGGTGCGGAGCAGTGTAGAGCCCAATGACGCCCGGGTGCACATGAAGACTTAGAAGATGGCGTAGGTGTAGTTGAAGATCAGGCGGGTCTGGTCCTGGTCGGCGGTGCCGGTGTTTTTGCCGTGATAGGTACCGGTACGCAAGGTGGTACCGAAGCCTTTCAGAGGACCGGCCTGGACCACGTAGTCGAGGCGGAAGTCGGTTTCGTTTTCTTTCTGGTCAGGGCCACCGGCGACCTTCGACTTGATATCCGAACCGTCCAGGTACGCCACGGACGCTTTCAGACCCGGCACGTAGGCCTTGAAGTCATACGAGTACTGCCCGAAGTTGACCTGCTCGCCCGCCCGGGAGAATTGGCCCACCACCGCATCGGTGAACAGGTAGAAGTCGCTGCCGCCGGCACCTTGGGCGTGCGGATCGGCAAGACTGCC
The DNA here is from genome assembly GCF_007828335.1 of Pseudomonas sp. SJZ103. NCBI lineage: Bacteria > Pseudomonadati > Pseudomonadota > Gammaproteobacteria > Pseudomonadales > Pseudomonadaceae > Pseudomonas > Pseudomonas sp. SJZ103. The sequence goes on along the minus strand of NZ_VIUN01000009.1, from coordinate 94,586 downwards.
CTGGTTGACCCACACAAAGCCGCCATCGTCACCCACGCCAATGTGGCCGAGCATCAAGCTGCTGCCGCCCAGTTGGTAGGTGAACGCGGCACTGTAGGTTTTGTTGTCCACTTCGTTCGCGTGCTTGGCGTAGCCGCCGTTGTTGTTGAACTGGTAGCCACTCTCGCCATTCTTGCCGTCGCTGCTGCTGTCGAAGTAACGCAGGTCGGTCTTGAACGACTGGTCATTGCCCAGCGGCAGCACGTGGACCAGGCCGAAGTAGTTCTGTTTGTAGAAGTCCTGCAACTGAGCGTAGTAGTACTGCAACGTCAGGTTTTTCGCGATGGCGTTGTCGGACGAACCAAACGGCTTATAGTCCACCCCACCGAACTTGAAACTGTCGCTGTCGCGCGTACCGCCGGCCACGCTCAAGCCCGTGGAGTTGCTGGAGGCACGGCCTTCGACGCGGTTCAGCTCGCCGCCGGTGAAGGTGACGTTGGGAATATCGCTGGAGGTAAGGATGCCGCCATCAAAGGTTTGCGGCGCCACGCGGCTGTCGTTGGAGACCAGGATCGGCAGCACCGGCGCCAAACCACCCCCGACATGCAACTCGGTCTGGGAAATACGGAACTTCACGTTGCCGGCCGCGCGACCGAAGGCATCCGCCGGCTCGGTGCCGTTGTTCCTGGTCGGGAAGAAGCTGTTGCCATTACCCGCCAGGCCAGGGCCTGCGGCGTGACCATCGCCACCGTCCAGGCGCAGGGCGCCGAAGGCCATCACGTCAAAACCCAGGCCAACGGTGCCTTGGGTGAAACCGGATTTGTAGTCGAAACGCAGCGCGGTTGCCGCTTCGCGCAAGTCGTTGTTGGTCCCCGAGCGGTTATCCGCGCTGTAGTACATGGTCCGCGAACTGACGGACGCATGGCTGTCTTCGAGAAAGCCGCTGTGGCCATTGCCCGTGCCCAGCGAGCCGAGCCCGAAGTCATCAGCGTAAGCCTGTTGCGCAAGAACGGCGGCCGTGATCGACAACGCCAGTGTAGAAATTTTCATTAACTGCGGCCCCTGAATGTTTTTTTATCGTGCTTGGCGTGCAAACCCATCGTGGGCTCTGCAAACGTGACGATTCTTTCATGCTGGCCCGGGCGGACCTCGTGAAGCTTTCTTTAGAAAAGTGCCTGGAAAATGAAATTTCCCTGCCGCCGTTTTTTGTCATATTCACGTCATTTCATTCATTTGCAGAATGAAGTCCAGAGGATTCTTCGTTTGCACGCCCGCCCACAGCCCAACAAAATCCAGGCACAGGCCGCGCCCATCTCCACCCATCTCCATCGCCATCAGGAATTTTTCTATGCACACCACCGCACATGTCAGCCCCGACGAGATCCGCAAGGGCTTTTCCAAGGCCATGTCCGACATGTACCGAGATGAAGTTCCCCTGTATGGCGCGCTGATGGAGCTGGTCGCCGAGACCAACACCCACGTACTCGACACCGAACCGGGCTTGGCGCACCAGCTGCAACGCACCGGCGAGATCCAACGCCTGGACATGGAACGCCATGGCGCCATCCGCCTGGGCACTGCGGCGGAACTGGCGACCATCAGCCGCCTGTTCGCGGTGATGGGCATGCAGCCGGTGGGCTACTACGACCTGACCCCCGCCGGCGTACCGGTGCACTCCACCGCCTTCCGCGCCGTGCATGAACGCGCGCTGCAAACCAGCCCGTTTCGCGTGTTCACCTCGCTGCTGCGCCTGGAGCTGATCGAAAATCCCGAGCTGCGTGCGTTTGCCGAAACCGCCCTGGCCAAGCGCTCGATCTTCACCCCCCGCGCCCTGGCGCTGATCGAGCAATCGGAGAAAGACGGCGGCCTCACTGCTGAGGATGCCGATGAGTTTGTGCGCCAGGCCCTGGAAACCTTCCGCTGGCACCACACCGCGACCGTGACCGCCGCGCAGTACCAGCAACTCAGCGACCAGCACCGCCTGATCGCCGACGTGGTGGCCTTCAAGGGCCCGCACATCAACCATCTGACCCCGCGCACCCTGGACATCGATCAGGTCCAGGCCGCCATGCCCGGCAAGGGCATCACCCCCAAGGCCGTGATCGAAGGTCCACCCCGCCGCCAGTGCCCGATCCTGTTGCGCCAGACCAGCTTCAAGGCCCTCGACGAACCCATCGCTTTCACCGATGCCCAGGGCAGCCATAGCGCGCGCTTCGGTGAAATCGAACAGCGTGGCGTGGCGCTGACGCCCAAAGGCCGCGCACTGTACGACCAACTGCTGAATGCCGCGCGGGACGAACTGGGCGCGTTCCCCAACGAGGGCAATGCCGCGCGCTACATGCAATTGATGGAGCAGCACTTCCAGGCCTTCCCGGATACCCACGCGCAAATGCGTGAACAGGGCCTCGCCTACTTCCGCTACTTCACCACGGAAAAAGGCCTGGCAGCACGCGGCCAGGCCGATCAACCGCGCACGCTGGAGGCACTGGTCGCCGCCGGCCATGTGGATGTCGAACCGTTGGTGTATGAGGATTTCCTGCCGGTGAGTGCGGCGGGGATTTTCCAGTCGAACCTGGGGGATGCGGCGCAGAGTCACTACGCGGCCAATTCGAACCAGGCCGAGTTCGAGAAGGCCCTGGGGCGCAAGACGATTGATGAATTGAAGTTGTATGGCGAGACGCAGCAGCGTTCGATGGATGAATGCACCCGGACACTGCTGGCGTAAAAACAGCAAGTGCCACCCGGCTCACCGGCGCAATCCTTGCGCCGCAACAGTCCCCTGAGCCGGGTGGGCGAGCGGCATCATAGACAGTGGCGTGAATGATGCCCCTAAGGCAATTCTGAATAAATACGCTGTGCTTTTTGTAGGAGCGAGCTTGCTCGCGAAAAACTTGAGAACGCCGCGTTAAATCAGAAGAGCTGCGTAATCGTTGACGTTCTTCGCGAGCAATCTCGCTCCTACCGGTGGGTCAGATTTTCATTTAACCCAATCGCCCCACGATCTCGTCTTTGACCAACAGCCGTTTCTTTTTCAGCTTCTCCACATCCTCATCGCTGGCTTTGGCCGATTCCGCCTTCAACACCTCCCCGTCGGCAGCGTCGTATTGAGTGAGCAGCGAGTCCAGGCGTTTGTCGCTCGCCCTGCGTTCGTGAACGGCTTCCTTGCTCAACCCCAAATCCTGATACAGGTCGTGTTTCACTGGCATGGCGTACCTCCGCAAGTTGATCAATGGCCTACACCCTTGAAGCTAGCCCATTCCAACCGGTCTTGTCATGATTAGGCTCAATCCATCCCCGTTCGTCGCGGCGCAGGCAATGGGATCAAACCTTTACCACACCCTGCCCTCAACTGTAGATCGCCACCCGAGGGAGAACGGTTTCATGACTCACGCTGCCACTGCTGTCGACACCCAATGCATCAACACCCTGCGCACCCTGGCCATGGACGCCGTGCAGAAGGCCAACTCCGGCCACCCCGGCACGCCTATGGGCCTGGCGCCGGTGGGCTATACGCTGTGGAGTCGCTTCCTGCGTTACCACCCCGAGCATCCCGATTGGCCCAACCGTGATCGCTTTGTGTTGTCGGTGGGGCATGCGTCAATGCTGTTGTATTCGCTGCTGCACCTGGCCGGCGTGGTCGAGATCGATGCCCATGGCAAACGCTCGGGGCAACCGGCGATCAGCCTGGACGACATCAAGCAGTTCCGGCAGATGAGTTCCAAGACCCCCGGGCACCCCGAGTACCGCATGACCACCGGCGTGGAAACCACCACCGGGCCGCTGGGCCAGGGCTGCGCCAACAGCGTCGGCATGGCCATGGCCGAGCGTTGGCTGGGCAAGCGCTTCAACCGCGACGGCCGCGTGCTGTTCGACTACAACGTCTACACCCTGTGCGGTGACGGCGACATGATGGAGGGCATCAGCAGCGAAGCGGCGTCGATGGCCGGGCACTTGAAGCTGGATAACCTGTGCTGGATCTACGACAACAACACCATCAGCATCGAAGGCCACACCGAGTTGGCCTTCAGCGAGGACGTGATCAAGCGCTTCCAGGCCTATGGCTGGCACACCTTGCACGTCACCGATGCCAATGATCTGCAGGCCTTGAGCGAGGCGCTGAACACCTTCAAGCGCAACACCGGCGCGCCGACCCTGATCGTGGTCGACAGCGTGATCGGCTATGGCTCGCCGCACAAACACAACACCGCCGCCGCCCATGGCGAGCCGTTGGGCGACGATGAAATTCGCCTGACCAAGGCCGCGTATGGCTGGCCCGAAGACTCCAGTTTCCTGGTACCGGACGAAGCCCGCAGTGTGTTGCGTGATGCGCTGCTGGAGCGCAGCCGGCCGCTCTATGAAGCATGGAACCAGCACCTGGCGCAGCTTGAGCAAGCTGAGCCGGCATTGGCCGACGAGTTGCGCCGCATGCGTGCCGGCGAAATGCCGGAGCACTGGCAGGATGACCTGCCCCGCTTCGACACCGACGCCAAGGGCGTCGCCAGCCGCGCCGCCGGTGGCGAAGTGCTGAATGCGTTTGCCCAGCACATCCCCTGGTTGCTCGGCGGCTCGGCGGATTTGTCGCCGTCGACCAAGACCAACCTCACCTTCGACGGTGCCGGGCGCTTCAGTGCCGACGACTACAGCGGGCGCAACCTGCACTTCGGCATCCGCGAACACGCCATGGGCGCGATTGCCAATGGCATGGCGCTGTCCTACCTGCGGCCGTACACCTCGACGTTCCTGGTGTTCAGCGACTACATGAAGCCGCCGATCCGCCTGGCTGCGATCATGGAGTTGCCGGTGGTGTTCGTGTTCACCCATGACTCGATTGGCGTGGGCGAAGATGGGCCAACCCACCAGCCCATCGAACACCTGACCCAACTGCGGGCCACGCCGGGGTTGCTGACCCTGCGCCCCGGCGACGCGAATGAAACCCTGGAACTGTGGAAGGTCGCACTGGCGCAAACCCACCGGCCAAGTTGCGTGGTGCTGTCCCGCCAGCCGCTGCCGACGCTGGATCGTACGCAGTATGCGGCGGCGTCGGGTGCGGCCAAGGGCGCGTATGTGTTGGCGGGGGCTGATGATCCTAAAGTGATTCTGTTGGCGACGGGCAGTGAAGTCAGCCTGGCGGTTGCAGCGTATGAGCAGTTGAAAAGCGAAGGGATCGCCGCGCAGGTGGTTTCAATGCCCAGCTGGGAACTGTTCGAAGACCAGGACCAGGCCTACCGCGACAGTGTCTTGCCGCCGGCAGTGAAGGCACGGGTGGTGGTGGAACAGGCCGGGCCACTGGGCTGGGACCGCTACGTCGGCCAGACCGGCGCCAAGGTGGTGATGAACAGCTTCGGCGCGTCGGCGCCGCTGGCGAAGTTGCAGGAGAAGTTCGGGTTTACGGTCGAGAACGTGGTGAAGCAGGCCAAGGCACAGATCCAACTGACCCAACGCTGAGCAAAATGCGGGAGGGGCGGTGCGACGATTCGACTTGCCTCCTCCCACATTTGGACCACACCGCCGGTTAGATAAGCTCTCGAGCCAGGAACGGTGCGGTGCGGCTGGTTTTGTTTTTGGCCACCTTCTGCGGCGTTCCACTGGCAACCACCTTGCCGCCCAAATCCCCTGCCCCCGGCCCGATGTCGATCACCCAATCACTCTGGGCCACCACGCGCATTTCATGTTCCACCACGACCACCGTATGCCCCGCCTCCACCAGATGATTGAGCTGGCTGAGCAAGCGGTCGACATCCCGTGGGTGCAGCCCGGTGGTGGGTTCGTCCAATACGTACAACGTCGCGCCGCGGGCGTTGCGTTGCAGCTCGGTGGCCAGTTTGATCCGCTGCGCTTCGCCGCCGGACAGTTCCGTCGCCGGCTGCCCCAGGCGCAGGTAACCCAGGCCGATATCCCGCAGCACTTGCAGCGAGCGCAGTACCCCCGGCTGCTCGGCAAACACCTCCACCGCTTGTTCCACGGTCAGCCCCAGCACCTGGGCGATGTTCAAGCCTTGCCATTTGACGGCCAGGGTTTCGGGGTTGTAGCGCGCGCCGTGGCAGGTCGGGCACGGGGCGTACACGCTGGGCATGAACAGCAATTCAACGCTGACAAAACCCTCGCCCTCGCAGTTCGGGCAACGGCCCTTGGCGACGTTAAAGGAGAACTGCCCGGCGTCGTAATCGCGCTTCTTCGCCGCAGGCGTCGCGGCGAACAACTTGCGCACGTTGTCGAACAAACCGGTGTAGGTCGCCAGGTTGGAACGCGGGGTGCGGCCGATGGGTTTCTGGTCCACCTGCACCAGGCGACGGATATGCTCCAAGCCGGCACCGATGCGTCCGCCGCTGGTTTGCGGGGCGTCGTCTTCCAGGCTCGGTTCTTCGTCGCTGTCCACCCGGCTGCCGAGGCCGCTGCCGACCAACTCCAGCAGCGCCTGGCTGACCAGGCTGGACTTGCCCGAGCCGGAAATGCCGGTGACCGACGTAAAGCAGCCCAGCGGGAAATCCACGCTCAGGTCCTTGAGATTATTGCGCGTGACGCCTTCCAGGCTCAGCCAGCCGGTGGGTTCACGGCGCGCCTGATTCGCAGGGCGCTTGTCGGCAAACAGATATTTCCGGGTCTGCGAGGCTTCGACGTCCGCCAGGCCGGCAGGCGGCCCGCTATAGAGCACTTGCCCGCCATGTTCACCCGCGGCCGGGCCCACATCGATCAGCCAGTCGGCGCGGCGCATGGTTTCCAGATCATGTTCGACCACAAACAACGAATTGCCCGCCGCTTTCAAGCGTTCAAGCGCGGTGAACAACGCTTCGCCATCCGCCGGGTGCAGGCCTGCCGAAGGCTCATCCAGCACATAGATCACCCCGAACAACTGCGAGCCCAATTGCGTGGCCAACCGCAAGCGCTGCAACTCCCCGGACGACAGGGTCGGCGTGCTGCGCTCCAGGGACAGATAGCCCAACCCCAACTCGATCAAGGTACTGACCCGCTCCAGCAGATCCTCGGCGATGCGCTGGGCCGCGAGGCGTTTTTCCACCGACAGCTTCATCTTGTCCTGCCCCGCCGCCACCGGCCGCAACAACGCGGCCAATTGCGTCAATGACAGTTGCGACAACTCACCAATGTCCACCCCGGCAAACTTCACCGACAGCGCCGCCTTGGTCAACCGCTTGCCCTCGCACAACGGGCAGGCGCTGCCTTGCATGAACTGCGAGACACGCTTCTTCATCAGCGCGCTTTGCGTGTGGCTGAAGGTGTGCAGGATGTAGCGCCGCGCACCGCTGAAGGTGCCCTGGTAGCTCGGCTCCAGTTTGCGTTTCAACGCTTCGCGGGTCTGCTCGGGGGTGAAGCCGGCATACACCGGCACGGTCGGGGTTTCTTCGGTGAACAGGATCCAGTCGCGCTGCTTTTTCGGCAGGTCGCGCCACGGAACATCCACGTCATAGCCCAGGGTCACGAGGATGTCGCGCAGGTTCTGGCCCTGCCAGGCCAAGGGCCAGGACGCCACTGCGCGCTGGCGGATGGTCAGGGACGGATCGGGCACCATCAGCGCCTCGGTCACTTCATACACGCGCCCCAGGCCATGGCACTGCGGGCACGCGCCCTGGGGCAGGTTCGGCGAAAAGTCCTCGGCGTACAGCATCGCTTGTCCCGCCGGGTAGCTGCCGGCACGCGAATACAACATGCGGATCAGGCTCGACAAGGTGGTGACACTGCCCACCGAGGAACGCGCACTCGGCGTACCGCGCTGCTGTTGCAAAGCCACGGCGGGGGGCAGTCCTTCGATACTGTCCACATCGGGCACGCCGACCTGATCGATCAGCCGTCGCGCATAGGGCGCCACCGATTCGAAATAGCGGCGCTGGGCTTCGGCATACACCGTGGAAAACGCCAGGGACGACTTGCCCGAGCCCGAGACGCCGGTAAACACCACCAGGGCATCCCTGGGAATATCCACGTCGACGTTCTTCAGGTTGTGTTCGCGGGCGCCGCGCACCCGTACAAATCCAAGGTGCTGGGCAGTGATCGGGGGGATGGTGCGCTGTGAAGTCATGAACAACCTTGTCTGGCGGTGAGCACGCTGCGCAGCCGTTGCGTCAGGGCCTCGGGGCTGTAGGGTTTGCTCAGCAGGTGGATGTCAGCGCTGAGCAGGTGATTGCTGGAGAGAATGTCCCGCGTGTGCCCCGAGGTGAACAGCACCGCCACCGGCGGCGACTGGGCACGGGCCCACTCGGCCAGGTCGGTGCTTTTGACCCGGCCGGGCATCACCACGTCGGTGAAGATCAGGTCGGGCCGCGCACCGTCCTGCAAGGCTTGCATTGCGCGGTCGCCGTCCTCGGCGGTCAACACCGTGTAGCCCGCTTGTTCGAGCAGATCCACCACGGTCACCCGTACGTCCTCGTTGTCCTCGACCACCAGAATGGTTTCCTGGCCCACATCGTGCGGCACGGGTTCAGGGTGAGTCTCCTGGACTTCTTCGCCCAGGCTGCGCGGGAAGTACATTTGCACCACAGTGCCCTTGCCCTCCTCGCTCCACACGTCCACATGCCCACCGCTCTGGCGAACAAAACCAAACACCATGCTCAAGCCAAGACCGGTGCCGTGGCCGTTGCGCTTGGTGGTGAAAAACGGCTCGAACACCCGCGCCAGGATCGTCGCCGGCATGCCCACGCCAATGTCCGTGACGGCCAGGCGCACATACTCGCCCGGCTTGATGCTTTTGCCGATGCAATCCCTGGGGTTGAGGATGATGTTTTCGCCGGTGATGCGAATCACGCCCTCGCCTTTCATGGCATCGCGGGCATTGATCGCCAGGTTGAGCAACGCATTTTCCAGCTGGTTGCGGTCGACGTTGATGCACCAGGAGTCCTGCGGCAACTGCACATCGATATGAATGGTTTCGCCGAGTGCGCGTTGCAGCAACTCGCCCAGCCCGGCATAGATGCGCTGCGGGTTATACACGGCCGGTGACAACGGTTGGCGACGGGCAAAGGCCAACAGTTGCGACGACAGTTTGGCGCCACGCTCCACCGCCGCGATGGCCGCCGTGACGCGCCGCTGTACCTGGGCATTCTCTGGTTCATGGCGGGCCAGTAAATGCAGGTTGCCGGCGATCACTTGCAGCAGATTATTGAAGTCATGGGCCACGCCACCGGTCAGGCCGCCGATGGCCTCGAGCTTTTGCGCCTGGCGCAGTTGGTCTTCGGCGGCGGAACGCGCCTGGACTTCAGCGGCCACGCGCTGCTCCAGGTTATGGGTCAGTTCCTGGCGCAAGCGTTCGGAATGCACATGGGCGGTGGTCTCCACCACAATCGCCAGCACGCCGGCCGGTTGCTGGTCGTCGCCAGGGACGGGGCTGTAGTAGAGATCCAGCCACACCGTTTCCGGCTGGCCGTTGCGCAGGAGCACCAGGTCCTTGTTGTTGAACGACAAGGTGCCGCCGGCCAGGCAGGTGTCCACCACATGGCGGTTGAAGTCGGCCACTTCCGGCCAACCCAGCTCCACCGGCGAGCCGAGCAAATACGGATGGCGGCCACCGGCGAACACCGAATAGCTGTCGTTGTAGATCATGTACCCGGCCCGGCCCCACAGCATCACCATGGGCACGGGGGACGCCAGCATCATCTGCACGGTACAGGCGAGGCTGGTGGACCAGCGGTCAAGCGGTCCCAGGTCGGTGCTTGACCAGTCAAATGCGCGAATTCGCTGGGCCATTTCGCCGGCCCAACCTTCACAGCCGTGGGGATTGGATAAGAATTGCATCGTTCGGCTCTGCGCAGAGAAAGGACAGTCGCAATTTTTTGAGCGCATCAAGGGTCGATGGTTTCATTTTGTATAAATTAGGGGTTAATCACCGCAAGCGCTACCGGCCTCAGTGAAAATCCCGGCTGCGCACCGTGATGCCTTCCAGCAGCGGCGTCAGGTCGGTCAGGCGCCCGGCGATCAGGTGCCGCACCTCGCCCACCGCCTCCCAGCGTCCGTCCACCTTGAGCAGGCGCGAACCCACCAAGACCTGGCGCTGACGTTCGGCCAGGTCGCGCCAGACCACCACGTTGAGGTTGCCGAATTCATCTTCGAGGGTGACAAAGGTCACGCCACTGGCAGTGCCGGGACGCTGGCGACCGGTCACCAGCCCGGCAACGCTGACAGTGCGGCCATGTTCCACCGCCATCAGTTCGTTCGAGCTGCGGCAGCGCCGTTTACGCAGCTCGGCGCGCAACAGCGCCAACGGATGCGGGCCAAGGGTGGTGCCGAGCAGGGCGTAATCGGCATGCAGGTCCTCGCCCACCGTCGGTGTTGGCAGTTCCACCCGTGCTTCATCGGGGCTGGGAAGGCCAGCAAATAACCCTAGCTGCTTATGCACCCCAGCCACGGCCCAGCGCGCCGTATGCCGATTGCCGGCCAGCGCGCGCAAAGCCCCGGCATCCGCCAGCAAGGCCTGGGCACGCGCCTCCAGGTCGGCGCGCTGGTCCAGGTCGGCAATGTCGCTGAACGCCCGGCGCTGACGTGCAGCTTCGATACGCCGCCCATCCTCTTCGCGAAACCCCGAGATCATGCGCAAGCCCATGCGAATCGCCGGTTGCTGGCCGTCGATGGGTTCCAGGCTGCAATCCCAGTCGCTGGCCTGCACATCCACCGGACGGATCTGCAAACCATGGCGCCGCGCATCCTGCAGGATCTGGTCCGGGCTATAGAAACCCATGGGCCAGCTGTTGATCAGCGCACAGGCGAAGGCCGCCGGCTCATGGCACTTGAGCCAGCAACTGGCGTAGGTCAGCAAGGCAAAACTGGCGGCGTGGGACTCGGGGAAACCATAGCTGCCAAAGCCCTTGATCTGTTCGAAGATCTGCGCGGCAAAAGCCTCGGTGTAGCCATTCTTCAGCATGCCGGTGCGCAGGCGTGCTTGATGCGGTTCCAGGCCACCGTGACGTTTCCAGGCGGCCATGGAACGGCGCAACTGGTCGGCCTCGCCGGGGCTGTAGTCGGCGGCGACCATGGCGATCTGCATCACTTGCTCCTGGAACAGCGGAATGCCCAGGGTGCGCTTGAGCACCGCCTCGAGCTCCGGCGACGGATAGGTGGTGGGTTCCTCTTTGTTACGCCGGCGCAGATAGGGATGCACCATGCCGCCCTGGATCGGCCCGGGGCGCACGATGGCCACCTCGATCACCAGGTCGTAGAATTTTTGCGGCCGTAACCTGGGCAACATCGACATCTGCGCCCGCGACTCGATCTGGAACACGCCAATGGTGTCGGCCTTGCTGATCATCGCGTAGGTGGCCGGGTCTTCCTTGGGGATCGTCGCCAGGGAAAAGTCCAGATGGCGATGGCGACGCAGCAGATCGAAACAGCGGCGGATCGCGCTGAGCATGCCCAGGGCGAGAATATCCACCTTGAGCAGGCCCACGGCGTCGAGGTCATCCTTGTCCCACTGGATGATGGTGCGCTCGGCCATGGCGGCGTTTTCCACCGGTACCAGGGTGTCCAGCGGGTACTCGGAAATCACGAAGCCACCGGGGTGCTGGGACAGGTGCCGGGGAAAACCGATCAGTTGCTGGGTGAGCGTCAGTACGCGGCGCAGGATCGGGCTGTCCGGGTCGAAGCCGCCCTCACGCAAGCGTTCCAGGGGCGGCGCATCGTCACTCCAGCGGCCGCAGCATTCGGCCAGCGCGTTGATCTGGTCCGGCGGCAAGCCCAGGGCCTTGGCCACATCGCGCACCGCACCGGCCGCGTGGTAACTGCTGACCACCGCCGTCAGCGCCGCGCGCGTGCGGCCATAGCGCTGGAACACGTATTGCAGCACTTCTTCGCGGCGTTCGTGTTCGAAGTCGACGTCGATGTCCGGCGGCTCGTTGCGCTCGCGCGACAGGAAACGCTCAAACAGCATGTTCATCAGGCTCGGGTTGATCTCGGTGATCCCCAAGGCAAAACACACCGCCGAGTTGGCCGCAGAACCGCGTCCCTGGCACAGGATCGAACGGCTGCGCGCAAAGCGCACGATGTCGTGCACGGTGAGAAAGTAGCTTTCGTAGCCCAGCTCGCTGATCAGTTCCAGTTCGTTGTTGATCTGCTGCAAGGTCTTGGCGTCGACTCCTTGCGGCCAGCGCTGGGCGATGCCTTCTTCGGTGACGGCGCGCAGCCAGGATTTGGCGTCATGGCCCTCGGGCACCAGCTCGCGCGGGTAGTGATAGCGCAACTGGCCAAGGTCGAAGGTGCAACGGTGCGCGATGTTAAGGGTCTCGTCGAGCAAGGCTTGCGGGTACAGCGCGTCCAGCGCCTCGATGCTGCGCAGGTGGCGCTCGCCATTGGGATGCAGGCGCGTGCCGGCTTCGGCCACCGGCACGTGATGGCGGATCGCGGTCATGGTGTCTTGCAGGGCGCGGCGGCCGCGCGCATGCATATGCACATCGCCGCAGGCCACCGCCGGGATATGCAGGCTGGCGGCCAGTTGCAGGCGTTGCTCCAGATGCCGCGCATCGTCCTGGCCGCAGTGCAGGTGCACCGCCAGCCACAGGCGTTCGGCGAAGGTACGGCGCAGCCACTGGATGGAGGCCTGGGTGTCGCTGTCTTCGGCAATCCATAGCGCCAGGAGGCCGTTGAGGGGGCGTTCGAAGTCCTCTTGCAGCAGGCGATAACGGCCCTTTTCAGCGCGGCGGCGGGCCAGGGTAATCAGGCGGCACAGGGCCTGGTAGCCGCTGAGGTCCTGCACCAGCAGCACCAGTTTCGGGCCGTTCTCGATGCGCACTTCGCTGCCGATAATCAGCGGCAAGCCCACCGCCTTCGATGCCTGCCAGGCCCGCACAATGCCCGACAAAGTGCATTCATCGGTGATCGCCAGGGCGCTGTAGCCCTGGCGTTTGGCACGTTCGAACAACTCCAGCGCGCTGGAGGCACCGCGTTGGAAGCTGAAATTGGACAGGCAATGCAGCTCGGCGTAACTCATGTCCACCGCCTCCTACAGAGAGCCGGTTGCAGCCTATGGGGACTCATGCAAACCAGCCTTGCAGCCACAGCCCATCGCTTTGCCCCACACTGCGATAGGCCCAGCCTTGCTGGCCGGCGCGGGTACGGATCAGGTAGTAGTCGCGGCGAATATCGGCGCCGTCCCACCAGCCGGATTCGATGCGCTCCGGCCCCATGAGGATCTGCACGCCCTGCTCGGCCAGCAAGGTCGGTTCGTTAAGCAGCCAGCCGGGACGCTGGACCTTGTTCAAGGTGACGCACGGGCTTTTATCCGCCGCCATTTGCCAGGCGCATTCGGGGCGATGGTCGGCATGGAAGCGCAGGCCTTGCACCGCCCCATCCCCCAGGCGGGCCCGCAGGCGTTCGCGCAGTTGCTCCCACGGCAAGGTCTGTTGCGGGCGATCGTCGAACAGGTCCTGGCGTTGCGGCACGAACACCGGCAGGTCCTGGGCCACCAGGCGAAAGCCGCGCACCGGTGAAGTGACCTGTACCTGCTCCAGGCGCCCACGGGCCAGTTCGAACAGCATCGCCGGTTCGCGCTCGGCGCTGAGCAGGCCGACCTTGATCACGCTGTCCGGCGCCTGGGCATGCTCCAGATGCAGGTCGAAGCGTTGCACGCCACTGTCGCGACCGCAGAGGAAGGCCGAGAGGTCGCCGGTCAAACGCCGCAGGGGGAATAACAAGGCCTGGTGGGATTGCACATCGAAATTCAACTCGATGCGCACATCGAACTGGTCCGGTGGCTGATAGAACGCCAGGGCCAATGGTCGTTGCCCGGTCAACGCATCCAAGTGCTTGAGCAGGCCGGCGTCAAAGCGCCGCGCCAGGGTGTGCCGGGGCAACGCCTGTACCTGGGCCAGGGTACGCAGGCCCATGCGCGACAACGCGGTGGCCGCTTGCGGGTCGAAGCCGGCGCGGTCGATGGGCAATGGCGCCAGGGCCTGGAGCAACCCATCCTCATCGGCCACGGCCAAGCCATCGTAGAGATTGGCCAGCACCCGCGCCGCCGCCGGGTTGGGCGCGGCGACGATACGGTGACGAAAGCCCAGCTCGGTCAGTTCCTGGCGCAAGCGTGCCTCGAACTGTGGCCAAGGCCCGAACAGGCCCAGGCTCGATTCGATCTCGAACAACAAGGCGCGCGGGTAATACACGCTGACCTGGGAGCTGAAGCGGTAGGCCCAGGCCGCCAGGAATTGCTGCCAGCGTTCGATTTGCACGGGGTCGTATTCGGCGCTGGCAAAGGTCTTGGCCAGGGCATGGGCGGCCGTCAGCGATTGACCGGGACGCAGGCCCACTGCGCGGGCGGCGTCATTGACGGTTTGCAGCACGCGCCGCTGCGGCGTGCCGGCCAGCAGCGCCAGGGGTTGGTCGGGCTCGGGGTGCAGGCGCTGCACCCCGTCCAGCGCCAATTGCGGGAAGACAATACACACCCAGCGCATGGCAACCTCAGTGCCCCGCCAGTGCAATCGGCGCCGGGTGAGCCAAACCGCCCCGGCACTTGAGCACCCGCACCTGGGCAGGTTTGGCCTCGACGGCCAGGCGCAGGGCGGCGGGTGAAGCGTTGATCGCTTCACTCAAGGCGCGCCAGGCAAACGCCAGGGTCTGCCCGGTTTCCGCGGCCACCTGCAATCGACGCAAGGCGCGGTCATCCGCCTTGCGCGGCCAGCACAGCACCGCGCCGCAACTGCCGGAGCGCAGGCACTGCTCCACCGCCCACAACACATCGCGCGCCTCGGCCTGGACCACCGACAGCTGGCGCAAATCCACCCCGGCGTTCTGCCAGGCGTGGGGGTACGGGGTGTAGGGCGGCGCCACCAGCACAATGCGCTCCCCCGCCGCCGATAATCGCGCGAGGGTCGGCAGCACCAGTTGCAGTTCGCCCACGCCTTCCTTGGCCATGAGGATTTCGCTCAAGGCCGACTCCGGCCAGCCGCCCGTGGGCAGCACCGCATCCAGCGCCGCCAGCCCCGTGGGGTGTACGCTGGCCGGGGGCGCGGCAGGCCGGCCTTTCCAGACGCGACCGCCATTGAACAGCGTGTCCAGTGCAATCACGGCGCCCATCAGCCTTGCCTCACCAGGCCGCAGAATACCCCTTCGATGGCCAGGTCCTGGTCGGGGCCTACCACGATAGGTTCGTATGCGGGGTTACGCGGCAGCAGACGCACACGTTCGCCACTGCGTTCGAAACGCTTGATGGTGACTTCGCCGTCCAGGCGCGCCACCACAATCTGCCCGTTCACGGCTTCGGCACTGCGGCGGACGCCCACCAGGTCGCCGTCGAGGATGCCGTCTTCGATCATCGAATCACCTTGCACCCGCAACAGGTAATCCGGGGTTTTCGCGAAAGTAGCGGGGTCGAGTTGCAGGCGGCTGTGCACTTCGGCATCCGCGCCAATGGGCAGGCCTGCTGCCACTCGGCCGAGCACCGGGATATCCAGCCACTCCGGGCGCATGGGCTGGTTGAGCAAACGGATACCACGCGCCTGGTTGGGATTGACCTCGATGAAGCCGGCCTCGGTCAGGGCCACTACGTGTTTACGCGCGACGCTGCGAGAGGCAAAGCCGAACGCCTCGGCGATCTCGGCGAGGCTGGGGGGTTGGCCTTGCTGCGCGATACGGTCGCGGATGAAGGTCAGGATGGCAGTGCGGCGGGGGGTCAGGGTTGTCATGGAGTACATTTGTACTCTTTTGGGAAATTTCTTACAAGGACCGGTAGTCGGGGTTGGGGGGTTATGCACATTTAACCGAGTACACCAGGCTCACAACTCCGGTCGGCCCAGAAGCCGCCAAGCTCACCCCCCTCCCGCCATATGCTGCGCAATCCTGCCCCTCAACCACCGCTCCGCCGGGTCATTGTCATGCACCCCACTCCACACCATCGACAACTCCGCCGCATCAATCGCAAACGGCGGATCCTCTGCCCGCAGCGCCGTGCCCTCGGTCAACGCACACGCCGCATAGTCCGGCACCGTTGCAATAATCTGTGTACCGGCCAGCAACGCCCGCAAGCCACTGAATTGCGGCACCGCCAGCACCACCCGGCGGGCACGGCCGATACGCGCCAGGTCCAGGTCGATATTGCCGCTCAAGTCTCCCGAGAACGACACCATCGCATGGGGCCGCGCGCAATAGTCGTCGAGGGTCAGCGGTTCAACGCCGTCATCACCGCGCAGTACCTTGCAGGGTATGTCCCGCAGTTTCTTGCGCTTGGCATTCGCCGGCAGTTCGGTGGTGTAGCTCACGCCTACCGAGATCTCGCCACTGGCCAGTAATGCGGACATCAGCAGGTAATTGGCGCGGCGTACCACGACGATGATGCCCGGGGCTTCTTCGCGCAGTTGGCTGAGCAACGGCGGGAACAGGCCGAACTCGGCGTCGTCGGACAGGCCGATGCGGAACACCGCACAGCTGGTGGAGGGGTCGAAGTCCTTGGCGCGGCTGACTGCGCCTGAAATGGTGTCCATGGCCGGTTGCAGCTCCTTGAGTATCGCCACGGCGCGTGGCGTGGGCTCCATGCCCCGGCCGTTGCGCAGCAGCAACGGGTCGTCGAACAAATCTCGCAGCCGACCCAAGGCCGCGCTCACCGCCGGTTGGCCCATGAAGAGCTTTTCGGCGACCCGGGTCAGGTTCTTCTCGAACATCAGCGCTTCGAAAATCACCAACAGGTTCATATCGACGCGGCGCAGGTCGTTGCGGTTCATGGCGGTATCCAAACGGTTAGCAGGCTGCCAGCTAAGCAGGCAAAACACTGCCTGGATTGCATGCCTGTGCTGTCTTTTCCGTGACCGAACCTGGCGAAATTAACAACGATTAACTCGCCAGCCAGACGGTGCGGCGCCAAAAATGAGCCGGTCTACACTGCATCCATTCACCGGGAACGCTCCCATCGACTGCGGATATTCGTCATGGCCCGACCTGCGTACTGTGCTCCTCGCTTATCCGCTACCGGCGGCCTGTGCCCCCGGCGCGAGCGGATCGCCAAGCAATTGATCCTCGCCAACCTCGGCGAAAGCCTGGCGATCGCCGACCTGGCCCAAGCCTGCGCCCTGTCGCGCAGCCATTTTTCCCGCGCATTCAAGTGCACCACCGGGCTGTCGCCCCAGGAATGGATACGCCAGCAGCGCATCCAGCGGGCCAAGGAACTGATCACCGGTTCCTCCTTGAGCCTCACGCAAATCAGCCTGGAGTGCGGGTTTTGCGACCAGGCGCATTTCTGCCATATGTTCACGCGCAGCGAGGGCGTCAACCCGATGACCTGGCGAAATCACCAACTGCGTCACAAGCCTCAAGAGATCGCTGCCTAGTGGTCTGCATGCACCTGGAATATGCTGGCCGCTTACTTTTCCCAGAGCATGGCCACCCATGAGTGCCCCACGCGACCAGGCCGTGCATTTCGGTCCTTACCGTATCCACCCGCGCCAGCGCCTGGTGCTGGAGGCCGGTCGCCCGTTGCGCTTGGGCCGGCGGGCAATGGACATCCTGCTGATCCTGTTGGAGCAGGCCGGCACTGTGGTGAGCAAGCAGGAATTGATCGCCCGGGTCTGGCCCAAAAGCGTGGTGGAAGACGGCAACCTGCGGGTGCATATGGCAGCGCTGCGCAAGGCCCTGGGCGATGGCCAGGCCGGGCAGCGCTATATCGTCACGGTGGCCCAGCGGGGCTACAGTTTTGTAGCACCACTGAGCATCGAGCCGATGAGCCTACCGACCGAAGGCGCGCCCCCACGCCCGGGCCACAACCTGCCGCTGCGACGCACGCGCATGCTCGGCCGCCAGGCCCTGATCGACAGCCTGGTGCAGCAGCTGCCCGAGCAACGCTTTATCACCCTGACCGGCGCCGGCGGCATCGGCAAGACCACCGTCGCCTTGCGCGTGGCGGAATTGTTGATCGGACATTACCGCGACGGTATTCGCCTGTTGGACCTGGCGCCCCTCAGCACGCCGTCGATGATCCTGCCCAATCTCGCCGCGCTGCTCGACCTCACCCACACTGAGCACGAACCGCTGGCTGTGTTTGCCCGCCGCCTGCAGGAGCACCAATTGCTGCTGGTGATCGACAACTGCGAACACCTGCTGGACGACATCGCGCTGATCAGCGAGACCCTGCTGCGCCACGCGCCCAAATTGCACATCCTCACCACCAGCCGCGAGGCATTGCGCGCCGAGGGCGAGTCGGTGCAACGCCTGGAGCCCCTGGCCTGCCCGCCCGCCACCGGCAACCGCGCCCAGGCCCTGGGCTATCCGGCCCTGCAACTGCTGATCGAGCGGGCCATGTCCCATCAGGACAGCTTCGAACTGAGCGAAGCCGAACTGCCCCTGGCTATCGACATCTGCCAACGCCTGGACGGCATCCCCCTGGCAATCGAATTGGTGGCCGCGCAGATCGAGCGCTTCGGCCTGCCCGGCCTGCTGGTGCAAATGGAAGACAACTTCCGCCTGCTCACCCGTGGCCGGCGCAGCGCCCTGCCCCGCCATCAAACCTTGCGCGCCACCCTGGACTGGAGCTTTGAACTGCTCACCGGCTGCGAGCAAATCTGCCTGCGTCGCCTCGCGGTGTTCCGGGGTGGCTTCAGCCTGGCCAGTGCCGCAGCGGTGATCGCAGGGCAACAGGTTGCGCCGGTCGCGGTACTGGGTTCGATCACCCAACTGGTGGCGAAATCCTTGCTCAATGTGGAGGCTGGGGATGACGAGGTGATCTATCGCCTGCTGGACATCACCCGCACCTACGCCCTGGAAAAACTCAGCGTCGCCAATGAACTCGACGCCACGCGTGAACGCCACGCCAACCGTTGCCTGGTCCTGATGAACCAGGCGCAGGCCGATTGGGAGCAGACGGCCACCCAAACCTGGATCGACCGCTATGCCCCGCTGCGCGAAGACATTCGTGCCGCCCTCGACTGGGGCCTGGGCGACCAGGGTGTCCACCTGCTGGGCATTCGTCTCACCGTCAGCGCCATGCCGTTGTGGCAGGAGCTGTCGCTGCTGCGCGAACACGGCCTGTACGTGAGCAAGGCCCTGGCGCGGCTGGGGCAATCGAGCACGCCGAGCCCGCACTTGAACATGGCCCTGCAGTTGGCCTTCGGCAGTTTTTCCTATCACACCCAGGGCGGTACGCCGCAGACCATCGAAGCCTTTGCCCATGCACGGCGCCTGGCCGAAGCCGACAGCAACCTGGTCGGTCAACTGCGCGCGGTGTCGGGGCAAATGACGGTCAGCCTGTGCGGTGGCAACTACCGCGAGGCCCTGGAGCAAAGCCTGCATTTCGACCGGTTGGGGCCTCAGGCCGAGCCGTTGCTGGCCCTCAGCGCCCAACGCCTGAGGGTGCTGGCGCAGCACTTCGCCGGCCACCAGACGCTGGCGCAGCAGAATGCCGAACAGGTGATCCAGCGCATGGCCCAGAGCGGCCATCTCAACCGGTTTACCCACGGCTTTGGCGTGCAGTACGACCAGAGCGTGGCCTCATTGACCATCCTTGCGCGCATCCTGTGGCTGCGCGGTTTTCCCGAACGTGCGTGGCGCACCGCAAGCCAGGCACTGGCGCTGGCATTGCAGATCAATCACGGCACGTCGATTTGCTACACCCTGGCCCTGGCCGGGGTGGTCATCGCCCACTACAACGGTGACTCCGTCGCAGCCCGCGACCAGTTGGACCTGCTGCTGCAGCAGGCGCAAAAGCATTCGGTGCAGTTGTTCCACACCTGGGCGCAGTGCTACGAAGGCACGGCGCAGATCGACGATAGGCAGGGATTGGGGCTGGTCGAAGACATCCTGGTGACCTTCAACGCCCGCGCAGTGGATGAGGCCTTGTTCGAACGCGCCCGGAGCGGTGCGGCCGGCTGGTGCAGCGCGGAAATCCTGCGCGTGCGCGCCGAGTCCATGCCCGACATCCACGGGGCTGAGGCACTGCTGCTCGAAGCCCTGGGCCTGGCACACCAGCAAGGCGCGCTGGCCTGGGAGCTGCGCTGTGCGGACTCCTTGGCGCGGCTGTGGCAAAAGCAGGGTCGTGTGCAGGCCGCCCGCGACCTGCTGGGTTCGGTCTACGCGCGATTTACCGAAGGCTTCGCCACCCAGGACCTAGTCCGCGTACGCTGCCTGCTCGACGAGTTGCAGGACAAACGGCCGGCCTGAAAACGTCCCCAGGTAATGCCCATAACCCTGCTGCAAACGGGCAACCTGCTGCGGGTTGCGCAGGAGTGCCAGGCCATAGCTGCGCACGCTGTTGAGCAGGCGATAGCGCGGATAACCCGGACCGGGTTCGAGGCTCAACAGCGAGGTACCGACCAGGCGCGTGAGCAAATACGACAAGTCGGCGTGTTCCAGCTCTGTGCCGGCGACCAGCTGATTCAGGGTGGGCGCGGTCACGGCCATCTTGAACAGGCTCAATTGCAGGAACAGCCAGCGCTCCGGCAGGCTCAGGCGCTCGTAGGTCCAGTCCAGGGCGGCGGCCAGGGATTGGTGGCGCTCCACCGCCGTGCGGCGGCCCCGGGCCAGTACCTGCAATCCACTGTGCAACTGCGCCTGTAAACCACGTACGCCCAGCGCGTCCACCTGGGCGGCCGCCAGTTCAAGGGCCAGGGGAATACCGTCGAGGCGCCGGCAGATGTCTCGCAACGGCGTCAGATCCTGTTGGCGCAACACAAAGCCCTGTTGACCGGCGCACGCCCGTGCGACGAACAGTTGCACGGCGGGGAACGCCATCGCCTGTTCAATACTGCCCACCGCCGACGGCGCCGGCACGGCCAATGGGGGCACGCGCAGCACCCATTCGCCTGGGGCCTGCAACGCTTCGCGACTGCTGACCAGCACGCTGACCTGGGGCGCGTTCTCGCGCAGCGCCCGCAAAAGATGTCGACAGGCACCGAGCAACAGGTCGGCGCCGTCGACTACCAGCAGCAATTGCCGGGACACCAGCTGGCGGCACAACTCAGTGACACTGCCGCTGGGTTCCAGATGCAGGATCGTGGCCAGATGGCGCAGCATCATCAGCGGCGCCTCCACCGTGGCCAGGTCGACCCACCACACACCGTCGCGGTAACGTGGCAACACGCGCTCGGCCAGGGCCTGGGCCAAGGTGCTCTTGCCCACGCCGGCGCAACCGGTCAGGGTCATCAGGCGCTGCCCGGACACACGCCGAACCAGCACACCCAGCAGTTCATCGCGACCGATCACCGGGCTGAGCCGGGTGCCGAGGTTATGCCGGGGCAACACCGTGGCGGCCGCAACCTCCACGGGTGCAACAAAACAGTAACCGCGCTGGGGGTCATTGAGGATAAGGCGTTGCCCGTCGAGGGCACGGCGCAGTGCGGCGATGTGCACCCGCAGGTTGTTCTCCTCCACCACGCTGCACGGCCAGACCCGCTCGATCAAGGTAGCCTTACTGATGAATTGCCCTGGCGACTCCAGCAGCACCGCAAGGACATCCAACGCCCGACCGCCCAACGGCACCGGCCAACCCGCCTTGCTCACCAACCGCTGCTGCCGGTGAAACGCATAGGTGCCGAAGCGCACCGTGCCATCCGCGTCAATCGCCTGAGGCTCATTCATGTCTGCAATCGCGCTGAAACGCCCGGTCTTGGGCATCCGCGCATCCTTTTCCATGGGCTCGACGTTATCTTGCCAGCTACCTGTAACAGGGCAATGCTGGCACAGGGAGCGATACGGACAATCGGGTGCGCGAGACGGACATCCCGTCGTTAACTGAACTGTTGGCGGTATTGGGTAGGGTTCAAGCCGAGTTTTTCACTGAATAGAAAGCGCATGTGCCGCACGCTGCCGAAGCCTGCATGGAACGCCACGGTCTTGAGCGGCAGGTCGGTGGTTTCCAGCAATTGCCGGGCGCGGTCGATGCGCGCGCCCTGCAGGAAGGCCATGGGCGTCATCTGCACGTCCTTGGCGAACAACCGGGCAAAGTGGCGTGGGCTCATGCCAGCCAGTTCGGCCATGGACTCGATGGTGAAGGGCTGGTCCAGATGGGCGAGCACATGGTTCTGCACGCGGGTGATCGCGGTTTCCTGGGGCGCCACGGACGCCGTCATCGGACTGAACTGGGCCTGGCCGCCCTGGCGTTTCATCACCACCAGCAGCACCTTGGCCACATCCACCGCCACTTGCTTGCCATGGTCCTGGGCGACGATCGACAGCGCCAGATCGATACCGGCGGTGACCCCGCCCGAGGTAATCAACCGCCCATCCTGCAGGTAGATGCGATCCGTCTCGACGATGGCCTTGGGGAAGGCCTTGATCAGGCGTTCGGTGTAGTGCCAGTGGGTGGTCACGCGGCGTTCGTCGAGCAGCCCGGCGTGGCCCAGCACAAAGGCTCCGGTGCAGATCGAGCCGAAGCGCCGCGCCCGTGGCGCCGCCGCCTTGAGCCAGGGCAGCAGCGACGGGTGGCATTCGTTGTAGGCACCCGGGCCGCCGGGCACCAGCAGCAGGTCATAAGCCGCCTGGTCCTGGTCCAGCAGCAGGTCAGTCTGGACCATCACCCCATTGGAGGCGCGCAACGGACCGGGCTCGGTACCCAGGGTGAGAATCTGGTAATGCTCCGCCGCCGGCAGGTAGCGGTTGGCAATGGAAAACACTTCGAGCGGCCCGGCCATGTCCAGCAGGAGGAAGTCCGGGAACAGCGCCATGGCCACGGTTTTCATACGGCAAGAATCCATCGAGGGAAGAAAGCGGCAGATATTATGACACGCCTTTTTATTGTCAACATATAGGGGACAGTTATTCAGATTCCAGCTTCTTAATGAATATTTCAGTTACCAGTAATCTTCTTCTCAACGCAAGCGCCCTGCATCTCGCAGCCCGCGCTCACTTGAGGACAAGACCATGCTGACCCTTCGCAAAGCTTCCGAACGCGGCGCCGCCAATCACGGTTGGTTGAAGTCGTTCCATACCTTCTCGTTCGCCAACTATTGGAACCCCAATGAACAGGGTTTTTCCGACCTGCTGGTGATCAACGACGACCGCGTCGCGGCCGGCAAAGGCTTCGGCCAGCACCCGCACCGCGACATGGAGATTTTCTCCTATGTGCTTGAAGGCGCCCTGGAACACAAGGACACCCTGGGCACCGGCTCGGTGATCCGCCCCGGCGATGTGCAACTGATGAGCGCCGGCAGCGGCGTGGCCCACAGCGAGTTCAACCACAGCCAGACCCGCGGCGTGCACTTCCTGCAAATCTGGATCGTACCCGCCGTGGCCGGTGCCGAGCCGCGCTATCAACAGGAGCACTTCAGCGCGGCGCAGAAACAAGGGCGCCTGCAACTGATCATCTCGCCGGACGGCACCGACGGCTCCCTGACCGTGCGCCAGGACGCCAGGGTGTACGCCGGGCTGTTCAACGGCGACGAAGCCGCGACCCTCGACCTGCCGCCGGATCGCCACGTGTACATCCATGTAGCTCGGGGCAGCGTGGACATCAACGGCCAGCGCTTGCAGGAAGGCGACGGTGCCCGAGTGCGCGATGAGCGGCAAATCCGCCTGAGCCAGGGCCAGGATGCCGAGGTGCTGGTGTTCGACCTGCGTCCCCAGGAATTGCCGCAGATGCCGTGACGAGCACGGCGATGGCCCTTTGAAACGGGCCATCGCTGGCATCGATAGTCACCATCAGCCCAATGAAGTTCTCTTAAAAAACGCAACGCGTAACATCAAACCCATACCAGGCAACACCCAACTAAAACACTCGGAGCACACCATCATGAAACGCCAAATCTTGCTTAGCCTCGCTTTCTCGGTACTCGCTGCAAACGCATTTGCCCACCCTGTTGTTGCTGAAGGCGGCGCGGATCGCCTGATCGAAAATCGTGTTGCTGAAGGTGGCTCGGATCGCCTGCTGGAACGTCGTATTGCCGAAGGTGGCTCGGATCGCCTGCTGGAGCGTCGTGTTGCCGAAGGTGGTGCTGATCGCTTGCAGCAACGCGGTATTGTTGAAGGTGGTGCCGACCGCCTGCAAGGCAACCGCGTTGCCGAAGGTGGCGCTGATCGCCTGCAGGAACGTGGCCTGGCCGAAGGCGGTGCCGACCGCCTGCTGGACAACCACGCTTAATCCCGCACTGTTCGCGGGGCACCCCAAACCGGCCTGATCAGCCGGTTTTTTTTCGTCTTCGATTAATGCAGCTCGCGATCCACCCACACCACAGCCTTGCCGATCTGTTGCCGCGCTTCGATGCGCTCATGCACCTGCTGCAGCGTTTCCAAGGTGTAATGCCCTTCGATAGCCACCGTCAACGTACCTTCGAGCATCGCCGCAAACACCGCGTTGGCACGCTGTTGTACGGTCACGCCGTCGGCCATATGGTCGGCCAACCGGGGGCGCGTCAAAAACAGATGCACCCACTGCGCGGCGGCCGTGAGA
Organism: Pseudomonas sp. SJZ103; assembly: GCF_007828335.1. NCBI lineage: Bacteria > Pseudomonadati > Pseudomonadota > Gammaproteobacteria > Pseudomonadales > Pseudomonadaceae > Pseudomonas > Pseudomonas sp. SJZ103. Next base: position 70,318 of record NZ_VIUN01000009.1, on the reverse strand, counting down.
TCGCGTTTGCCGCAAGCGACCTGGCCACCCACTGCGGTCGAGGGTCCTGTGCGTGATATTTGGCTCACGGTGTACCCCCACATGCGCCGTTCGCCGTCGGTAAAGGTGGTCATGGAGTTTCTGGTGCCGTGCAAAGCCGAGGCGCATCCGCCACCCTTCGGGTCGCCCTGCCGGGCGTTTTTCCGGCCTGAGCAGGCAACGCTTAAACCTGCGCCCGTCAAAAAAATCGTTGGAACCAAAATACTTATCGAGCATTAAGAGTTTGCACTAGCATATGTGTAAGTCCGTACGAGTTCTGTGGAACATCCCCCTACTCCCCCCCTTGCGAACGTAAAAAACAAGTGGCAAATGTTAAAATTTGTCACGTTTTAGCGTAATCAATTCGATTAGTATCTAAACGCTAGCAGTGATTGAACTGACGGCCTTGCATGCCGGAAAAGGGAGTAGGTTATGCATTTTTCCAACGTCCTCGCCATTGCACGGACTCAATCGAAATCGGAGGACTTTCGGGAGCTTTTAGTTCGCACTGTAGCGAATAATTTAAAAGTCGATACACGTTGCTACGGACAACTAATTGACCCCCAGGAAAGCCACGTACATTACCGTGCCATCATTATAGAAATTGATACACCCTCCGCCAGCAATCTAAGCCTGGACATAATAAGAAAGGCGCGAACTGAAAACCCTGACTGCACGATATTCGTCGTCGTCACCTTTGCGTCGACCCTCAGCAAAACAAAATACTACCTGGCCGGCGCCGACTACTGCATCAAGGTGGTCGAAACTTCCCCTGAAAAAAAATTGAATTTTTTTGATGCCTTTCTCAGTGAAAGCGCTCGACTCAATCAGTGCGACCTGGTGCTCGACCAAGATCGCATGTGCCTGTATGGCGATGGGAAAAAGTTGGAAATATCCTTCGTCGAAATGAAAGTACTGGAAGCACTTATTCAGAACCGACTGCTCAGCCATAATGAGATCGCCGGTGTCATGGGGCTTAATACCAAGTACTACGACTCCCGCGCACTGGAAAAGTCCATCAGCCGTTTGCGCAGTAAGATCAAGGCGCACTATGGTGAAAACATCATCCAAAACATTCGCGGTTATGGTTACAAACTCAGTCGGGGCCTTATTTGCGCCAGCCATTTCCACCCCACTCAGGAGGGGTTGAGCCGTGAAGAGTGAAAAAGAGCCCTCCCTACATACCCCCCCTGTCAAGATCATCAGGCAAGCTGTCGTTGACCGCAGTCATGCCTGGTGGGGCAGTGAAATCAGCGTAACGGGTGGCGTAGACCTCGAACAACTTGAAAGTGCCTGCACTAAGGCCTTGCGCTATATCCACCCACCGCGCACAACGCTTAAGGCGGTCAGTCCGGCGACGGGTCATACGCTTTTGCGCATGGGGCAATCGGCCCTGATGAACGACGACATCCTCAAGGCGATCATTCAGGTCACGCGGGCATTGGAATACCACAAACAACCTTTCACCCTCAGTCTCGACAACCCCCTGGACGCCCTGCCCGGTCCGGTGGAACGCCGGGCGATGGTGCGCCAGTTGTATAAGTTGAAAGACCAGAGCGGTATCACGTTGGCCTATAACAATTACAGACTCGATACAAAGCCGGCGGACCTGCTGATCGGCCTTGAGCTCTACGACTATATAAAGATGCCGTTTCCGGATTCCGCCCTGCGGCTCAGCCTCAATACCCGCTCGGACCTGTTCGACCGGCTCTACGACCGCATGCTGGAGCTGATGAGTGCAAGCAGAGTGCGCTTTATCGCCGACCAGGTGGAATTTTCCGACAGCGCCATGCTGGCTAAAAACTTGCCGTTCGAATACTTTCAGGGCGGCTATTACTCCCCTGCTGACTGCCTTTAACAACTAACAACTGCATCTTCCTGATATGGGTGGCCCCTATGAGCTCTTTCAAGAAACACACTTTCGCTCCAACACTTGCGTCTATCGCACTGCAGGACTTCACGCCCAACGCAGAGTTCTTCCATTACGACGTAAACGCCCCGGAGGCGACGGACCCCGCCGATACAAACCTGGCGTTTTCTCAAACACGGATCACCTCGCGCTTTAATACCTACATTATTACCCACACCCTCAGCTTGCCCTCGCAATCGTTTAACGCCAAGCGGCAAGAATCCAGAATGCCAACCACCAAGGCCCCTGACAGCGCGCCGAATAACCCTACGCGTACTCAGGAGACCAGCGCCGGACGAACGCCACTGTATCCACAGGATTTCTGGCTGCTCACTCAACATGACCGAGCACTGGTCAAAGGTGGTCTGCGCATTTCATTGACCACTATTGAATCGGCGTTGATTAAAAAGATGCTGCACCATGAAGAACGCGTGGTCAGCAAAGAAGAGTTGATCCGCAATATAGGTCGTGAACCTGACTTATACCGCGGATTGGAAATGTGCCTGAGTCGCCTGCAGGAAAAGTTCAAGCGGGTTAATGACGGTGAACGCCTGTTTCGTGCGGTAAGAAACCGTGGTTATTGCCTGACGCAAAAAATCAAAAAGCCGCTTGAGCTTAGTCAGCCACGCCGTTAAACAATAAAAACAATCCAGCATTTAGCACGCACCCTGCCTATTACCACACGCTTCTACCTGCCCTTTTATAACATACAATTCGCCTGCCCCCTTCTGACCTTGTTATAAGTCGTCAGCCACTGCCCCATGCCGTTCATTACTATCAACAGGCACGCGCTTGCGCGTGCCTGTTGTTTATAACAGTTAATCCTAAACACCTGCCACCACGTGCGCGCTCATCACCGGGAGCAGAACTATGCTTAATAACACTAGAATGCATCGCAACCTCACCCCTAGGGGGTTGACGTTCTGGGGGCAATGGACACTCGCATCGAGCTTAGTTGTTGCGCTGTTATTCACGCTGGTCATCTTAAAGACTGGCCAACTGGAGTATTACTACCGCGTCCTGGCCGCCTTTACGATATTAGCCTCTCTCCCGGCGTATACCTTGTGCGGTGTCTACAGCAAGAAAGATGATTATGCCGTAGGCCTTGGACGCTTGTTCATGGGCTGGCTGTTAACCATGGGCATATTGTTTGCCGTGGGTGTAGCGTGTAATGCCAACGCCCTGTTCCCTGTAGAAATTTTATTACTCTGGGCAGCGGTCAGTTACCCGTTATTGGCACTGTGTTACATACCGCTGCACAGCCTGTCCCGGTATTACCACCGCCAACTTCACGAGCGCCAAAAGTCATTGATCGTGGGCACCGGCAAGCTTGCCGTGGACCTGGCCAGAACCCTCTCGCGGCAAAAACGCTCGCCCCTGGTAGGTCTGGTCGGCGGCCGTGCCGAGGCGGCCGAGGATGCGCAAGCGCAGATACTCGGCGAGCTGCAGCAATTACCCCAATTGATCCGGCAACACGGCATCCGCCGGCTCTACATCACCCATTCATTGCAGGACGCCACCCACATTGAGGCGTTGTACCTCAACCTGCTGGAGATCAACGTGGATGTGATCTGGGTGCCCGACCTCAATAACATGCTGCTGCTCAACCATTGCGTGGCCGAAGTGGATGGGCTGCCGGCGATCTACCTCAACGAAAGCCCGCTGACCAGCCGCCCCACCGCTGCGCTGAGCAAGGCGCTGCTGGATAAGAGCCTGGCGCTGCTGGCGATCATCGTGCTGAGCCCCCTGCTGTTGCTGGTCGCCCTGCTGATCAAGCTCACCTCCCCCGGCCCGGTGATCTTCAAACAGGACCGCCACGGCTGGAATGGTGAGGTGATCAAGGTGTGGAAATTCCGCTCCATGCGTGTGCATGACGACCATGAGGTACGCCAGGCCAGTCGCAACGATTCGCGCATTACGCCGGTGGGCCGGTTTATCCGACGTACCTCCATCGATGAATTGCCGCAGCTGTTCAACGTGCTGCAAGGGCACATGGCACTGGTCGGCCCGCGCCCCCATGCGATTGCACACAACGATTACTACTCGGGAAAAATCCGCGCCTACATGGCCCGCCATCGAATCAAACCCGGCATCACCGGCCTGGCTCAGGTCAATGGCTGCCGGGGCGAGACCGAGACCCTGGAGAAGATGCAACAGCGCGTCGACATCGACCTGCGCTACATCAACACCTGGTCGCTGTGGCTGGACATCAAGATCCTGTTGAAGACGCCATTTACGCTGCTGTCCAAGGACATCTACTGATCCCCTACGGGTAGCAGCTGCCGAGCGCAAGCGAGGCTGCGTCAGCGGTGTGCCTGGCAGGCCGCAAACGCAGCCTCGCCGGGGGCTCGAAAGCTGCTACGGATTTGCGCGGTGTTGGATAAGACAGTATCTACAGGGGTGCATCTATTCGGTGATCTTGTCGATGTTCTTGTAGAACAGCTCACTGTCGCGCCCATCGGTCATCGAATGCAGTGAGTAGGCGCGGTTCAAGCGTGCGCCGCCGTCGCGGGTCAGCGGCGCCCATACCAGGTTGGCGCGGCGCATGGTCGACAGGCTCATCAACTCATCGAAGGGAATGGACAGGTAGAGGCCCTTGTCGAAGCTGCCTTCGCCATATTGCTCTGTCGACGCGGTGGTCCGGGTGACCCATGCCCCTATGCGCACGCCATTGGTGAATTGGCGCGACAGGTCCAGGGTCGCGCCCCAGTCCCTGGCCAGGTAGCGGCCGACACTCAAGGCGCCCTGAATGTTGAACGGCAGATCGGTATAGCCGGTGATATGTCCGGTGACGGTGCGGTAATCGCGCAAGCTGAAATCCTGCTCGAAACCGCGCTGGCGCACGTAGTTCAGGTCGGCACCCAATGCCCAGCGTTGGCCCATCGGGCGGTACAGCACTTCACTGCCGACACCGGCATACATCGATTCAAGCAAGCCACCGTAGACCATGCCGTAGAGGTCCTGGTCCAACTGCATCGCATGGTTGAGCTGGAAAGTCGGCAGCGTCACATCGGCGCTGGTCATGTACTGGCGCAAGTCGGTGCGTACCCGGGGCAGGCCACTGGGCGCATCGTAGGTAAAACCGTCGTAGTTATTCAGCAGGTTGACGCTCAGCAGGCCACTCCACCAGGTGTTGCGGGTGAAGCGGTATTCGGCGTCGAGGTCGGCGGAAATCTGGTAGAGCAAGCCATCCGGCCCGCCAACGTTCTGTTTGTAGCCAAGGCCCACACCGTAGCTGAAGGGTTTGGGGGGCTGAGTGTAGAGTACCGTCTGGGTGTTGATGTTGGCGCGATTGACTTCAGCCTGTCGGTGCAGGTTTTGCAGGGATTCGCGGTTGTTGACCACCTCGCGGAAGGTCTTGCGCGGCACACTGGTTTCCTCGATCGGCATGGCGTAGCGCTCGCTCACCAACGTAAACCAATCGATCTGGTCATTGACGCTGTTATCCAGGATACGACTGGCGCGACCCACCGCCTTGGCGCTGTAGAAATAGCGTTGCTGCTCGCCATACACCAACAGCTCCGGCCCGCGCTGGGCGATGCGCTGCACGTTGTAGCCGGCATTGTCGTGCAGGCGCTGGGATACGGCGGCCCAGTCCACCTGATCCATCGGCGTGGTGGGTGCCTTGGTGGGCAGTTTCGACGCCGGTGGGTCGTAGGTCTTCGCCGGCGCCTTGCGACTGACGAAATTGGTGTGCAGGGTGATACCGAACATGGCGGTGTTGCCACGTTCCCAGGCGGCACTCACGTCGATGGCGTCGGCCACCTTGTAGACCAGGCCCAGGTTGATCGGCGAGTCCTGGCGAAAGCTGTTGTCCCGAGGCTCGTTCTTGTAGTCGTTACCTTCCACCTCGAGCTTGAGGCTCAGTGGCGCCCAGGGTGTCTGGTAGGCGACACCGCCGAACAAGGAAGGCCGGCCGCGAAAATAACCGTTGGAAAAATTGCCGGAGCCCTCGGCGCTGGGTCGCTCCTTGAAGCGATCATCCAGCGCGCCCAGCGGGTTGTCCAAATCACCGCGACTGCCCAGGTAGCCCCAGGCGATGCCGGCACTGAAATCCAGATCGCCATAGCGTTTGTTAGCCACCAGGTACTCGCTGGAAAACAGCCCGGTGCCGCCCAGGTCCATGAACCCCAGCGCCACCTCCGGCAGCCAATGGCTTTCCTGATACAGGCGCACCTTGGCATCGACCGCCTTGTCCTTGTAACTCTGGCCGCCGCTGAACGACTCGGCGCCATACGGGCGGTTGGTAATCGCGGTGTAGCGAAAGGTGCCTTCGAGCCAGTCCAGGGGCTGCGCGGAAAAACTATATCGACTGTAAGGTTCGGTGCGATTGGCATTCACGCTGAGTTCGCCAGTGGGCGCCATGCGCGCGGTAGGGGTTTGCAGCAGCCCGACGCCGCCAAAATCGCTTTGGGTGTAACGGGGATCGCCGTGCGCGACGCCACAGGGCACCAGCAGCACAGCTGCAATACATAATTTCAAGGCGTGACCTCGGCCAGGGGTTGAGTGGCAAGAAACTCGGCCAATTGCGGGTTCAGGTCGGGGGTGGGCGGGTCCAGGTCATCACTGCGGATAGGCACCAGCAATGTGCTGCCCGGCGCCGGCGGATCACCCTCCTCGCGGTTCCAGGGGGCAATGCCCAGGCGCGTGATGCGGCCGTCGGACTGGATCAGCCACAGGTAATCGGCATCCGCCTGCGCCGATGACGGGCAGCTGCGCAGGTAATCGCGGGCCGGCTGCAGTGGCTGGAACGCCAGAGTGCAGACGCCGGCGACGGCGCCGAACACACGCACGCTGTCAGGCCGTGGCGGATAAACCAGGCGGTCGCCGTCGCTGACCAGCGGGTTCGGCGCAAACCCCACCTCCACCGCCACCGGGTCCAGCACCGCCACCTGGCGGCCGGTCACCGGCAACGCCTGCACCTGCTCATACAAGCGCACCGCCACCTGGGCCCGGCTTTCGCGCCCGGCCGCCAATGCCGCACGGCGCAACGTGTCCAGGTCAAACAGCACACCGGCCTTGAGCCGTGCCTGGCGCTCCAGCAACGGCTGGTGCAGCCACGCCGCGCCCAGCCAATAGCCCTGGGCATCCGGTTGCGCCGCACCGATCACATCCAGCAAGCGGGTCTCGGGGTGCAGCGTGATCGCGCCGGGATTGCGCACCTGGCCGCTGACCGTCATTGCGGCGTGGCACGCACTGGCGCATCCCCACAACAACAGCAGCGCGCCTAATCGTCGGCCAGTCATCGGGCATCCTTGCGGGTGGGTTGCAGTTGGGTAATGGTCAGGGTCAGGGCGGGCGTGAGGTGCTGCTCGCTCTGCACGACAAAGCCGTTTTCTGGATCGACCCAGTAACGGTTGCGTGCCTGAAAGCCCAGCGCCTCGGACTCGATGTCTTCGTCTACGCGCAGCAAGGCATAGGGTTTATCGAGAATCTCGACGGTCTCGATGCCTTTGCGCCTCATGTGACTGGTGACCACCACGCCCAGCCGATAGCCACCGACCAAGTCGATCTGGCGCGTGCTGCGATAGCCATCCGGCACGTGGTGCAGCCCTTGCTGGAACGGCGACTGGCCCTGCCAGCGCGTGCCATCCAGGTCGGCACCCAGACCGACCGTGCGCACCACCAGGCCATCGCGCACCAGCAACACCTGCTTGCCGGAGGCCACCCAGAATTGCAAGTCGCCGCGCTGGCGAATCAGCGCCATCACCCCTTCACTGGACACCGTGGTGACCTTGATCTGGGGAAACGGCACCGCATCCACCTGGGCTTGGCTCAACTGCAACGGTGCAGGCCCGCCCACGGCTGCCTTGAAGGTATCGAGTGAGGCCGTCATCAGCGGATTACAGCCAGCCAACAGCCACGCCAACCCCGCGTACGTACCGATTTTCAGACTGTTCACGCAGGTACCACCCTATCGGCTGCTGGCTTCGCTCAGGTTGTTCTGGGTGGATGCACCAATGCCGATGATCGACGCGGACGGCACCAGTTGGCTGATAAAGCGGTTCCAGCGCGTGATATTCGCGGGACCGACAAACACCACATCCTGGGGTTGCACATCAAAGCGCGTGGCCAGGGCCATGGCCGACGGGGATCCGGCTTCCAGCTGGAACACCTTGGCCGGCTCCACATCGATGTTCTGCGCACCACGAATCACATAGATGGCATCGGCGTTGGAGGTGTTCTGGTTGACCCCGCCCACCGAACCCAGCACGTCGGAGAGGTTCATGCTGCGGGTCTTGAAACTCAGTGCGCGCGGCTGCATCACCTCGCCCATCACGTAGATGCGCTTGCGGTCGTTGTAGGCCAGGTACAGCTGGTCGCCGTCTTTGAGGTAGATGTCGTTCAACCGCGATGGCTCGAGGTTGAGCGTATCGAGGTCGAGGGTGTAGCGCTTGTCGCCACGGGTGAGCGTGAGGTTCGACAGGTCGGCATTAATGGGATCGATTCCGGCGGCACCGAGCGCCTCGGTCAGGTTCATTGCGATGGTGGTGATCGGCACAGGCCCGGCCTTGATCACTGCACCGGTGATCACCACTTTCTGGCTGGCGAAACGCAACACGCTGATATCCACCTGGGGGCTGTCGATGTACTGACGCAGCTTGTCGGTGATTTCACTGCGCAACGCTTCAATGGATCGGCCCTTGGCAACCACTTCGCCCACATAGGGGTAGAACAGATTGCCTTCGGGGCTGACCAATCGACCGTTGGCATCGATCTGCTGCTGCGGACCCGAGGGTGCGGTCAGTTCAGGGTGGTCCCATACGGTGATATACAGCGCATCATTAGCGCCAATCAGGTACGGGCCGGGTTTATAACTCAAGAGTTCCGCCGGTATGGAATAAGGCACGCGAGTCGCTGCGTCCATGGCCAATAACTTCGGGGTGATGGGAATTAAATCCACCCGACTATTTTGCGCATCGCCCTCCTGGGTCATGGCCGCCGTGTCCATATATTGACCCGGGGAAAACATGCAGCCTTGCAACAATGCAGCGGCCACAGCCGCCATAGAAAAAATACGCATCATAGTGCTAGGACACTCGCGATAAACGACAAGAAAAAAAGACCACTTGGGCGGGGATTCCAAGCGGTCTTAAAAGCGGAAGATTGACAACTAGTTGCCGGTACCGGTTGTACCGGTGGTACCCGTGGTGGTGCCGCCATTGGAGCTGCCGCCACTGCTGGAAACAGCGGCAACACCGGCGATAAGGGCGCTGCCGACCAGCAGGGTTTGCCCTACCGTCACAGTCCCCGCCACCGTTGTATCCAGCCCCAAGGGCAACTCGACGGCCGATGCAGCAGTACTCAATACACTGAGTACCATAACAGCCAGTGCTTTTCTCATATCAGACTCCTTATCTTCAGTGAGCAGGCAAACCGATAGTGCCACTCAACTAAACAGCACACCAGACGGACAACTTCCAAGCGCACCAATTGAAAATAACGTTTTTCCGATGAAGTGCCCGGCGTTCAATGCATCAGGGCTATCAACGTTATTTTAAATGTTATTAATTGTCGGAAAACCTCAGACCCTGCCGTACTTATCTTCAAAGCGCACAATATCGTCCTCGCCCAAATAAGAGCCCGACTGCACCTCGATCAACTCCAGCGGAATCACCCCCGGGTTTTCCAGGGCGTGCACCTGGCCGATGGGGATATAGGTCGACTGGTTTTCCGACACCAGGTAAGTCTGTTCGCCATTGGTGACCCGCGCCGTACCGCTGACCACAATCCAGTGCTCGGCGCGGTGGTGGTGCATCTGCACCGACAACTTGGCCCCCGGCTTCACCGTGATGCGCTTGACCTGATAGCGCTGGCCGTTGTCCACCGAGTCGTACATGCCCCATGGCCGATACACCTCGCGGTGGTTGAGATGCTCATGGCGCCCGGCCTGCTTGAGCAGGTCGACGATGCCCTTGACCTGCTGCACCTGGTCCTTATGGGCCACCAGCACCGCATCCTTCGTCTCGACAATGATCAGGTCCTGCACCCCCACCGTGGCCACCAGCCGACTGTCGGCGTGGACGTAGGTGTCACGGGTGTCCAGGCTCAGCCCATCGCCGCGTATCACATTGCCGCTGGCATCTTTTTCGCTGGCCTCCCACAACGCCGACCACGAGCCGATATCACTCCAGCCGGCCTGCAACGGCACCATCACCGCGTCATGAGTGTTTTCCATCACCGCGTAATCGATGGAATCGTCCGGGCAAGCGGCAAAGGTCGCGGCATGCACGCGGGTGAAGGGTTGATCCTGGCTGCCCCCTTCCAGGGCCACGCGACAGGCCTCGAGGATGGCCGGCTGGAAGCGTTCCAGTTCCTCCAGGTAACGGCTGGCGCGGAACATGAACATGCCGCTGTTCCAGTAATACGCACCGCTGGCCACATACGCCGCAGCGGTGGCGGCGTCGGGTTTCTCGACAAAGCGCTTGACCCGATAACCGCCCTCGCCCGCCGCCGCGCCTTGTTCGATATAGCCGTAGCCGGTATGGGCGCTGGTGGGCGTGATACCGAAAGTCACCAGCTTGCCGTCACGGGCCAGCGGCAACGCCACTTCCAGGCTGGCATGAAACGCAGGGATGTCTTCAATCAAATGGTCCGCCGCCAGCACCAGCAGGATCGGGTCCTGTTGCTCGGCAAGCGCCTTGCACGCCGCCAGCGCGATGGCCGGCGCCGTGTTGCGCCCCACCGGCTCCAACAGGATGCTGGCCTGCTCCATGCCCAACTGGCGCAACTGCTCGGCCACCAGGAAGCGGTGCTGTTCATTGCAGATCAACTGCGGCAGCGCGACGTTGGCGCCTTCCAGCCGCGTGATGGTCTGCTGCAGCATCGACAGGTGCGCGTCGGTCAAGCGCAGGAACTGCTTAGGGTTCAGTTGCCGCGAAAGCGGCCACAGGCGCGACCCCGAACCGCCTGCCATGATCACGGGTAACAACATGAGAGCGTCCTCGGGAGAGAGTCAGAAGTAGGCGCGAGTGTGTTCATGCACCCGCAGGCTGATGCGCAGTTCATCCTCGGACCACCAGCGGTAATGCTGGTGTTGCTCCGTGGGCGGCTGCAGGGTCTGGCCTTGCGCCAGGTCCAGGCAATAGCTGAGCACCACATAATGGGTGTCCGGCCCGGCCCCGGCGTTGGCAAACACGCTGTCGTCGTAGAAGTGCTCGAACACCCCCCGCAGCCGCGCCTCGGCGCGCTCGAAGGTGTGCCCCAGTTCGTCGTGGGTGATGCGCCGGAATGCGCTGTCGAGGTTTTCGTTTTTCTGGATACGCCCGCCGGGCACGAACCAGAAGCCGTAGGCCGGCCGATTGACGCGCAAGCCCAGCAGGACCTCGCCACGGGTATTTCTCACCACCAGGTCGATCGCCACCAGCGGCGTCGACGCCACGACCGTATTGAAGGTCGGTAAATCAAGCCACATACCCATCAGACCTGTGCCAGAAAGCGTTGCAGAATGCGTTCCTTGTCGAGGAACTCCTTGGCGTAGTTCAGCGCCACCTCGTTGCGCGCGGGCAATGCCAGTGCCCGCTCGATCCCTGTGTTCAACGCCGCGACGGATTCCGGTTCAGTCAACACCGCAATGCCGGGGTGTTCCTCGCACAGGCGCCCGAGGGTGGTGTCGGGGTCGGCGGTGATGATGGCGTGGCCGCCCACCGCCAGGATATTGGTCAACTTGGAAGGCAGCACTGCGTCCGCCACCCCGCGCTTCTGGATCACCAGGTGCACATCGGCCGAGGCCAGCAGCGCCGGCAAATCCTCGTAGGGCTGCAACGGCGCAAACAGCACATTGTGCAGGCCATCGCGCTGTACACGCTCGAGCAAGCGTGCCTTGCCGGTGCCCTGGCCGACGATCAGGAACACCAGCTCCGGGCGATCGGCATAGGCCTGGGCGGCGTCGAGGATCAGTTCCAGGCCCTGCTTCTCACCGATATTGCCGGAGTACAACAGCACCTTTTGGCCCGGCGCCACACCCAGGCGTTGCAGCAGCCCGCAGCTGCGAGGCACCTGGCGAAAGCGGGCGGTTTCCGACCAATTGGGAAAGAACAGCAGGCGCTTGCTGCTCACGCCTTTGCCCCGAGCCTTGTCGAGCATGCCGCTGGAAATCGTCGAGACCCGGTCAAAGCGCCGCAACAGCCAGCGTTCAAGCTCAAACGCCAGGCGATGCATAACGGAGCCGCCACCAATGCCGAGGCCGAACATCGCGTCCACCTCGTAGTCCTGGATGTGCAGCACCGAGCGCGCGCCACTGAGCTTGGCCAACAACAGTGCCTGGGGCGCACAAAACAGGGTCGGCACTACCAGGATCACCAGGTCCGGTTTCCAGCGCAACTGCCCCATGACCGCCAGAAACGAACTGGCGGAAAAGCTCATCAGGTGCAGCAAGCGCGTCAACGCCGTGGGCTGGCGTGGCACATACAGTGGGCAACGAATCACCGTCACACCCTCATCCTGCTCGGTGCGAAAGCGCCATGGTGAATACCCATCGCCCACCTGCCACTGCGGGTAATACGGCGGCGCCGTCACCACCCGCACGTCATGCCCCTGGCCCGCCAGCCAGCGTGCCTGTTCACCGCTGTACTTGCCGATGCCGGTGAGCTCCGGGCTGTAGTTGATGCCGTACAGGAGGATCTTCATCAGTGGCCCCGAGGCTGTTCAAGGGCCGCGAGGTAGGCGTTGTAGGCGTCGCGCAGGCCCTCCTCCAGCGGCACATAGGCTTCCCAGCCGAGGGCGTTGATCCGGCTCACATCCAGCAGCTTGCGCGGCGCGCCGTCGGGCTTGCTGGCGTCAAAGCGCAACTGCCCCTTGAAGCCGGTGACCCGCACCAGCGCCTGGGCCAGTTCGGCGATGGTGCAATCCACTCCGGTGCCGACGTTCAAATGCGATCGCATCGGCAGGGTCTGCTCGCGGTAGCGTTCCTGGCTAAGCTCCATCACATGCACACTGGCTGCCGCCATATCATCCACATGCAGGAACTCGCGCCGCGGCTTGCCACTGCCCCAGATCACTACTTCCTCATCGCCGCGCTGGGTCGCTTCATGGAAGCGCCGCAGCAAGGCGGCGATCACATGGCTGTTCTGCGGATGGTAGTTGTCGCCCGGCCCGTACAGGTTGGTCGGCATCACGCTGCGGTAATCGCGGCCATGCTGGCGGTTGTAGCTTTCGCACAGCTTGATCCCGGCGATCTTGGCCACCGCGTAGGGTTCGTTGGTGGGTTCCAGCGCGCCGTCCAGCAACACCGCTTCGATCATCGGTTGCGGTGCATGCACCGGGTAGATGCATGACGAGCCCAGGAACAGCAGTTTCTCCACGCCATGGCTGTGGGCGGCGTGGATCACGTTGGCCTGGATCATCAGGTTCTGGTAGATGAAATCGGCCGGGTACGTCGCGTTGGCGTGAATCCCGCCGACCTTGGCGGCCGCCAGGTACACCTGGTCCACACGGTGCCTGGCGAAGTACGCCTGCACCGCCGCCGGGTCGAGCAGGTCCAGCTCATCACGGCCGGCGGTGAGCAACTGCGTGTAGCCCAAGGCCCACAGGCGCCGCACGATGGCCGAACCGACCATGCCGCGATGGCCGGCCACAAAAATCCGCGCATCAAAGTCACGAGCCATGTTCAGTTCTCCACGGCAATCGGTGCATCGTGACCATGGGAGCGCAACAAGGCGTGGCGCTGGGCGATCTTGAGGTCTTCGCGGACCATCTCCGCACACATTTCCTGGGCGCTGATTTCCGGCACCCAGCCGAGCAGGCGCTTGGCCTTGGCCGGGTCGCCCAACAGCGTCTCGACTTCCGCCGGGCGGAAGTAACGCGGGTCGACGCGCACAATCACATCGCCCACCAGGATGCCCGGCGCCAGGTCGCCGTCGATCTGCTCGACCACCGCCACCTCTTCCACGCCCTCGCCGACAAAGCGCAAATGCAGCCCCAGTTCCGCCGCCGACCAGCGAATAAAGTCGCGCACCGAATACTGCACACCAGTGGCGATCACAAAATCCTCGGGGTGTTCCTGTTGCAGCATCATCCACTGCATGCGCACGTAGTCCTTGGCGTGGCCCCAGTCGCGCAGTGCATCCATGTTGCCCATGTACAGGCACTGTTCCAGGCCCAGGGCGATGTTGCTCAGGGCACGGGTGATCTTGCGCGTCACGAAGGTTTCACCGCGACGCGGCGACTCGTGGTTGAACAGGATGCCGTTGCACGCATACAGCCCATAGGCTTCGCGGAAGTTCACGGTGATCCAGTAGGCGTATAGCTTGGCCACCGCATAGGGCGAACGCGGGTAGAACGGCGTAGTTTCCTTCTGCGGGGTTTCCTGCACCAGCCCGTACAGCTCGGAGGTCGAGGCCTGGTAGAAACGGGTCTTCTTTTCCAGGCCCAGCAGGCGGATCGCCTCAAGGATGCGCAAGGCACCCAGGGCATCCACATCGGCAGTGTATTCCGGCGAATCGAAGCTCACCGCCACGTGGGATTGGGCGCCGAGGTTGTAGATTTCGTCGGGCTGGATCTGCTGGATGATGCGTGTCAGGTTCGACGAGTCCGCCAGGTCGCCATAGTGCAGGATCAGGTTTTTATGCAGGGCCTGCGGGTCCTGGTAAATATGATCGATGCGCTGGGTATTGAACGACGAAGAACGTCGCTTGAGGCCGTGCACGGTATAGCCTTTTTCCAGCAGCAGCTCTGCCAGGTACGAGCCATCCTGACCGGTGATCCCGGTAATAAGCGCGACTTTATTCATGTCTGTCTCCCAATTGATAGGCGAGCGAAGGCCGACACCCAAACTTGGGTGTTTGTTAAAAACGCTCAGTTACTTCGGTGTGGGCAGGTTCAAGTTATGTCCGGTCAACTTTGAGAGTTCCCGGACAATGGCTTCCTTATCGTTTAAGTGCGCAATCGCGGTTTCCAGTTCGAGCACTTTGGCGCCCACCAGAAAGCGGTACCAATACCCCTGGAGCAGGTGATAGACCAGGCCACTGCGGCCATCGAGAAACCCCAGCTGGATGATGTAGCGCCACAGGAAATACGCGGTGGAACTGAGGGTGAACGGCACGCGGTTGTACACGCGGTTCTTGACCAGGCGCTTGGCCTTGGCCTGGAACGAACTCTGCCCGGCATGCAGTTCATCGCGTATCGCAAACAGCCCCAGCCGCGCGTTAAGCACTTCAATCGCTTCGCGGGTGGCGTACTGGTTGTGCTTGTGGGTGAAGAAGGTCAGGTCATGCAGGTTATGGTCGGCAAACCCGCCTTCGAGGGTGATGGTGCGTCCCTCGGCGACCGAGATGTGCTCGTCCATCCAACGGTCCTCAACGCGCCCCTGCCCGGTGCGCCACAGCCGCAGCATTTTCAACGGATAGCGGCCGCCATGGCGCACCCAACGCCCCATGAAGATATGCTTGCGCTTGAAGTTGATGCCGGTGATGTCGCGAGCCAGGGTCGGCAGTCGGGTATTGATCGCGGCGGCAAGGTCGGCCTCGATGATTTCGTCGGCATCCAGGCGCATCGTCCAGTTGCCGGTAATCGGCAGGTGATCCAGCGCCCACTGGAACTGCTTGGCCTGGTTGACGAATACATGCTGCACCACCAGCGCGCCATGGCGCCGGGCGATGTCGCAGGTGTCGTCGGTGGAAAACGAATCGACCACCAGCACTTCGTCGCTGAAGGCCCGTACCGACTCGATGGCCCGGGCGATATGCAGGCTTTCGTTGTAGGTAAGGATGATCACACTGACGGTTTCGCGCTTCATATCAGCCACCGTGCATCTGCAGGACTTCGGTGGTGAGCCGGCGCGGTGAACGCGCGGCCCGGAAGTGGCTTTCCAGGGGCAGTCCCACGGCGATCATCATGATCAACCGCTCGCTGGCCGGGATGGCGCCGATGCCACGGATCTTCTTTTCCACCGAATTGAGGATCGCCAGGTTCAGCGGGCACGCGCCCAGGCCATTGGCGTGGCAGGCCAGCAGCAGGCCCATGGAAAACAACGCACCGTCGACGTATAGCTGGTTGCGCTGCCCCGCGCCGCCCCAGGCGGTGACTTCGGACGTGACCACAAACAGGTTGTCCACCGACTGCGCAAACCCGCGCGAGCCGCCTTGCAGTTCAAGCAACTGCGCGATCACCGCGCGGTCCTGATACACATGCACCCGCGATGACTGACGGTTGCATTGCGAGGGTGACGACTGCGCCAATTCCACCAGGGACGTCAGCAAGCCACTGTCGATCTTGCCGGCCTGGAACATGCGGCAGCTGGAGCGCGATTGCAGGAACGCCTTGGCATCCAGCCCGCCGTTGCCCAGCCACGTCGCCGCGCGCTTGATGCCGCCGCTGCCGGCGGTACCGTCGCGCTTGAGGTGCTCTACATAGGCATCCAGGTAAAACACAAAATCGTCGCTGATACCGAGGGTGCGGTGCAGGTCGAGGTAGCCCTGGAAGGCGCCAAGGGCCATCTCCACCGGCAACGCCGAATACGTGCGGTCGTAGTCGTTGAGCATATGGATGATGCCGTTAATCTTGTCCTTGCCGAACAGCGGCTTGGGTTCCTTGAGAGACAGGCCTTTTTCCACGGTGTGGGTTTCGATGAGGATTTTGTAGAACAGCTTCTTGTTGCGGCTTTCCAGCGGCGAGTAACCGTTGTGGCGAATAAACGTGAGCATGTCGCGAAAAAACTCGCTGACGAAATACATCAACTTCCATGCCTTATCCATCATGCGTTTCACCTGCTTCATAGTGCGATGTCTCTCGTTTTGAGGGGCCGGCACGGCGCACCGACGCAAATCATCCAGGCGGGCAGGCTTGCCGTGACCACCGAGCGCGCGCCGACCACGCAGCCCTCCTCCAGCACACAACCGGGGTGGATAAAGGCCTCGGCGGCGACCCACACGTGGTCCTTGATCACGATCTCGCGGGTCACCAGGGGCCGCAGCAGACTGCGGGTGTCGTGGCTGCCGGTGCACAGGAAGCTGCGCTGGCTGATGGTGACTTTGGAGCCCAACGTGATTTTGGCCATGGCGTACACATCGACCCCATCGCCGATAGCGGTGTAGTCGCCGATCTCCAGGTTCCACGGCGCCCAGATGCTGCACGTGGGCGCGATGCGGCAGCCCACGCCGACCTTGGCGCCAAAGCAGCGCAACAGCCAACGCCGCCAGTTGTGCAGCATCCAGCGCGGCGTGGGGCGAAACAGCAGCTGGTAGACGATGCCCCACAACAGGCGCCGCGCCTTGTTGCTGCGCGGCAACGTATCGACGTACTTGAGTTGCGCGAAGTCGCTCATGGCCGGATCGCCGCCAGTTGTTCCAACAGGTAGCGCTCGCCCACCTGTTGCAGGGCCTGGCGCCGGGCCCGCACCGCCACCCAGTCGATGGGCGCCGCGATCAAGGCCTGCACCTGGTCGGCATTGTCTGCCGGCAGGAAGCGTTGCGACAGTTCCAGCTTCTCCAGCAGGTTGCGCACGCGGGCATTCAGCGAGGCCTTGTTGCCCGGCAACCCCACGGCGATAAACGGCTTCTCGAAAATGATCGCGAACACCGTGGCGTGGAAGGAGTTGGTCACCACGTAGGCACTCTCCTTGAGCAACTTGAGCCAATCCTGCGGGCCCATCTGCACGGTCTCGCCGATCTGCCGCCAGCGCCGGTGAGCGTTGTACGGCGAGACAATCGGCCCGGCCACCTGCCGCGACAGCGCCTGGGCCACTTCGCGCACGCCCACGCCGGTGCGCAGCGCATAGCAGAACACGTGGCCGGTGCGGGTCTGGGTGGACGTGGCGAGCAGCGCCGAATAGTCGCGGTGCAACAGCGTCGGGTCCGGCACACACTGGGCAGCCAGCCCCGAGACCTGTTGCACGATGCTGACTCCACTCTCCTCGCGCACGCTGATCGCCGACAGTTGCTTGAGCAGGCCCTCGGCTTCGGCGTGGTACTGCGGTTCCAGGTACTCCTTGCCGAAACTTGCGGCATAGGAAATGCGCCGGATCGCCTTGTCGCAATCAAAGGCCAGGAAGTACGCCGGATCGAGGCCGGTCTGGCCCGAAGGGTTCCAGATCTGGTCACTGCCGGCCACCAGCAACTGCTGGCCGGCCACCGCCTGGTTGAGCTGGTCGGCATGGACATAGCGCGACGCCTGGATATTCAGGAAGCGCGTCTTGAACGCCTGGAACTGGCGCGACTGGGCATTGGGCCCCAGCACCCGGGTTTTCAACGCCAGGGCCTTAAGGTACAGGGCCTTGAGGTTGGCCTTGAGCTGGCGTGGGTTGAACAGCTGGCGAACCTCGCTGCCATCCTCCACGTATGCCGGGTGGTAGTTGATCAAGCTCACCTGCAAGCCCTGTTGCTGCAGCCAGCGCTGCAAGGCATAGGCTTGCAGCACCGCGCCGAAGTTTTCGCTGAAGTGGTACGTCAGTATCCCGGCCCTGATAGTGCTTGCAGGTGCGTTCATGATCCAGCCTGTTTCAGTAAGTAATTTGGGTAAACAGCCTGGCGTGCAGGCGCAGCCTTGTTGAGCAGGCCGATAAACATCGACCACACCAGCAAGTAGCTGCCATCGAAGGTGGTGAAGAACTGGTAGCTGGTCTTGAACGAGAAAATCAGCAGGATCGCCACCACAGCCAGCGATACCGGGTTGCGCGGCAGTCTGCTGAACAGCAGGCAAAACAGCGCCACGCCGACCACACCCAGTTTGGCGGTCACGCCCCAGTAGCCGTTCTCGATATCGAACTTGGAGTTCTCGAACCAGCGCTCGTCATTGGTGGGCACGCCGGGAGTCAATTGCTTGGCCAGGCCATTGCCCAGGAACACCGTGGCGGGGTTGTCGAGAAACGATTCCTTGGCATGGGCGATCTCGAACGCTCGGGTCACGTCCTCGCCCTTCTCCTCAAACAGGTAAGTGGCAAAGCGCGACACCGCCAAGGGGCTGGCATAGAACGTCAGCGTGCCCAGCGCAGCGATGGCCACCACCAGCACCGCCAATGATTTGAGCTTGCGCTGGGTAATCGCCGACAACAGGATCATCACCGCCATCGCCGCAAGGATGGTCTTGGAACCGGCGGCCAGCAGCGTGACCGCGAGGATCAGCATCAAGCCGATCCTGCGCTGGCAACAGGCATAGAAAAACAGCAGCACCGCCGAGCTGGTGGGGAACAACATGATCCGCCCGACTTCGTCGCTGGACTTGGACGCGGCGTTGGTCAGGTCGATACCCACGCCGTACAGGCTGACCTGCAGTAACTGGCCAAGGGCGAAGATATAGATGATGCGTTCGAGGATGCGCCGGTAGTTGACGCTATGGGCCAGCGCGATTTTTTCCACATTGGCCAACACATAGCTGTACCCGGCCAACAGCAGCACAAAATAGAAAAACGGAATACCGGAACGCAGGAACTGGTACAGCGAGATCTTCGCCCCACTGCTCACCAATACCTGCAACACGCTGGACGCGACCACCAGCGCCAGCAATGGCAGCGCGCGGGTAAAGCCACGCGCCGCGTACACCACGAACGGCAGCAACAGCAGCAGCGCCAAGGGTTGCGAGAGGTTGTTGCTCAGCGCCAGGGGCAAGGCGAAGAACGTCAGTGGCAAGTAGAGGGTCAGGCGCGCCTGGGACAGCATCATGGGCCCACCTCCCCCACGCGAATCACCCGCAGGTACACCAACACCACCAGTTCCGGCAGCGACAACAACAGCGACGCGCCCAGCAGCGGATCGATACGTTCCTTGCACGCCAGCCACAGCAGCAAGGCCGCGACGCTGCTCAAGGCGTAGATCACCGAAGTGCGGGTGTGGCGGTTGGTGGAGATCAGCATCGCCGCGAGGATGAACCAGGCCACATTCAAAATCGTATGGGAGCCGATCAGCGCCAATGACAGGCGATCGACCTGCACCAGACCATGGCTCCACAGCAGGATGATCTGCGGCCCGGCCCAGATCCCGGCGGCATACACCAGCAGGCACAGGCCCAGTACCAGGGAGCTGGCGCGCTGGGTAAAGCGTCGCGCCTGTTCGAACTCGCCGCGCCCGGCCAGCCGTGAGATCTCCGGGGTCAGGGCGTTGCTGCAGGTGATGCCTAACTGGATGATCAGGCGCATCAAGGTGCGCGCCATGGTGTAACCCACCACCACCGCCGGGCCAGCGATCTGGTTGAGCACTTGCAGGCCGCCTTGCAGGGTGATCGCCTGTGCCAGGGGGATCGCCGCGCTGCCCAGCGCCGGTTTCCAGATACCGCGAAACTCGGCCCAGGACGCCGACGCCAGCCCCAGCAAAGGCCAGGGTGAAATCCGCCGCACAAACAGGGTCACCAGCACCAGGAACAGCACCTGGCTTAGGAACATGCCCTGGGCCAATTGCAGTTCGGAGCCGCCGAGCAGCAGCACGACGATGGACAGCACAATGTCCAGGGTTCTGCGGTTGGCCATGATGAAGACGCCGCCGACCGTTCTGTCGATGGTGCGAAACCAGGCGTCGATCGGCCCACCCAGCAAGCGCGTGCACAGGTAGCCGGACATGAACAGCACCACAAGGCTGGCCTGCTCGGGTGTCAGTGTCTTGAGCCCGAGCAGTGACACCCAGTCGAGCCACTGGCCCAGGGTCAGGGCGAATACCAGCACCAGCGCAACCACCGCCAGGGTAAAGGCCAGCGCGGTCTGCACACTGCGCCGCGCCCCCGGCACATCGCCCTGGCTGGCGCGCAACGTGGCGCTGGTGGCCGACGCCTGGGCCACCCCCAGGTCCAGCAGGCTGAGCATCGACGGAATACCGGTGAGCACCAGCCAATCGGCATAGCGCCCGGTGCCCCAGGCGTGCAGGAAGAACGGCACCAGCACCAGTTGCGCCGCCAGCGTCACCAGTTGGGTGTAGCCGTAGCTCAGCACGTTGAGGCGAAACCGTCGCGACAACGAACGCGGCATTTCAAGCACTTTGCTCATGGTCATCAGGCCTTGTCGGACTGATAGGCGTAGCTGTAGTAGCCGTAGTCGCCATAGCCGTAGCTGGCGGACCGGCGTTTTTCCACACCATTGAAGATCGCGCCTTTGAGCTCGATGCCGTTCTGATGGAAGCGGCGCAGGGTCAACTCGATTTCCTTCGCCGAGTTCACCCCAAAACGCGTAACCATCAGGCTGGTGCCGGCCTGGCGCCCGACAATCGCGGCGTCGGTCACCGCCAGCAACGGCGGCGTGTCGATGATCACCAGGTCATAGCGCTCACTGACTTCGGCCAGCAACGCAGCAAAGTTGGGGTGCATCAACAGTTCCGACGGGTTGGGCGGGATCTGCCCACGGCCAATGAAGTCGAAACGCTCCACTGCCGTGGGGTGAATCGCTTCCTGCAGATCACAGCGCTTGGCAAGCAGGTCGGACAACCCCGCCTCCACCGCCTTGCCAAGCATCTTGTGCAAGTAGCCCTTGCGCATGTCGGCATCGATCAGCAGCACGCGCTGGCCCGACTGCGCGACAATCGCCGCCAGGTTGGCCGAGACAAACGTCTTGCCCACTTCGGGGCTCGGGCCGGTGATCATCAGGCGGTTGTTCTTGGCTTCGAGCATGGCGAAGTGCAGGCTGGTGCGCAGGCTGCGCATGGCTTCCATCACCAGGTCATGGGGATGGTTGAGCGCCAGCAGCGACGGCGCGGCGGAGCGGCCCTTGGCGGCGTTGGTTTCCTCGGCCTTTTGCAAGAGGCTGAAGGGGATCGAGGCGTACACCGGCAGGCCGAGTTTCTCGATGTCATCCGGGCTTTCCAGGCCACGGTTGAGCAGGCTGCGCACCAGCACGATGCCCACCGAAAGCATGCCGCCGAGCAGCATCGCCAGCAGCACCACGATGACCTTGCGCGGCTCCACTGGCTTGGCCAGGTTGACATCGGCACTGTCGATCAGGCGCACGTTGCCCACGGTGCCGGCGCGCATCACGTCCAGCTCCTGGGAGCGGTTGAGCAACTGGGTGTAGATCTCGGTGCCCACTTGCACGTCGCGGGTCAGGCTGAGCAATTCCTGCTGGGTCGTGGGCAAGCCTTCGACGCGCTTGGTCATCTGCGCCTGCTTGGCGTTGAGCTCTGCCAGTTTGGCGATCAAGGCACGATAAGCCGGGTGCTGGGGGGTGAACTTGCGGTCCATCTCGGCCTGTTGCAGCTTGAGCTCGGAGATGCCGGTGTCCAGGGCCACCACCTGGTCGAGCATGGCCTTGGCTTCGAGGCTGATGTCGATGGATTTACTGCGAGTCTGGAAGCGGTTCAAGGCGTTCTCGGCCTTCTCCAGGTCGCGACGCACCTGGGGCAACTGGTCATTGAGAAACGACAGGCTCTGCGCCGCCTCGGCCGAGGTGCGGTCGACGTTCTGCTTCACATACAGGTTGGAGATTTCATTCAGCGTCCGCACCGCCAGGGCCGGGCGCGTGCTCTCCAGGGACAGGCTGATGATCCCCGACTCCTTGCCGCGCTCGATCACGGTGAGCAGGTCCTGGTAGTCGGCCACCGCGTCCAGGCGCGGCTTGCGCACGATCTTGAAATGCGCGCCCGGATTAGCCCGCAGCTCCTTGACCAGCACCTCGACACCTGCGGCGGCAAACGGCACGCCGACGCGCCCTGCAGCGATCTTGACGCCGTCCTCATCAAATAATGTGTAGGCCTGGGCCTCGCCGGCCACCAGCACCAGGGTGGTTCCGAGCAACGCCGTCGGCAGGTTCAAGCTGCTCAGCGCCAGGGACTCGCCACCCGCCGAGTAGCGGCTGAAACCGAACAGCGGTGGCGCAATATCGCCCTTGTGTTCAGGCGCATAACGCCGCGCGAGGAAGCCACCAATCAACGGAAAATGCTGGGGCGTGATGGTGATATCCAGCGCCAGGGTATCGACGGTCTTGCCAATGATGGTGCGCGATTTGATCAGCTCGATCTCGGTCACCGCTGGCGACTCCTTGCCCAGCAGGCTGCTGACGTCGGAGAAACCGAGCATGTCGTTCTTCTTCGGTTCCACCTGGATCAACGCATTCGCCTGGTACACCGGCGCCGCCAGAATCGCGTAGGCGGCGCCGATCACCATGCAGGTGCCGGTGATCCCGGCGATCAGCCATTTGTGATCGATCAGGGTGCCAAGCATGCCGAGCACATCGATCTCGTCACGGTGAGGGCTTTCAGGGGAAGCGTTCTGGGGTGAATGCATAAATCGCGTCTTCGTCCTTGCAATCGTTTAAAGAGGGAGCGTCAGCGCGCCAGGCGCTGGGCCCAGGCCTGTGCGGCCTGTTCGATCAAGGCATAGGCCTGCACAAAGGCGGGCTTGCCCTGGCGATAGGGGTCCGTGATCTCGCGATCGTGCTGCCACTTGCCCAACAGGAACACCTTGCCCCGCGCCTCAGGGGCGAGCTTGAGCACGCCGTCGATGTGCCGTTGTTCCATCACCAGGATCAGGTCGGCCTCACTCACCGCTTCAACGCTGAGTTGCCGCGCCTTGTGCGCCCGCGGAACATGCCCATGCTCCTGCAGCACTTGCCCGGCCGTCGGCTCCAGCGGATGGTCACGCAACGCCGCCAAGCCGGCGGAACTCACCGTGATCTCGGAGGACGTAAGCGCGGCACCCAGCAAGTGTTCCGCCGTAGGGCTGCGGCAGATGTTGCCGATGCACACAATCAATATCTTTTTGAACAAGGCTACCTCCCACGCACCGCACACTTATTCTTCGGCAAAAGGGACGACCTTATTTAATAACCGGCAACTAACGACCGAGTAATTATGACCACAGCCTACAAACAGAGACCATCTATCGCGCAAGACAAAAAATAACAACCAGCGTATTACCCGACTAAAAATAACATTCCGGTATTTTTTCATCGCCCCATAATAAAGTGCCATTTGAATGCACCAGATAGGAGACGGCCATGAACACGTCAAAGTTATTGGTAGAACGTATTGGCCTATTTCCTTCTTCGGGAAATATTCACGTGGAAGTGCATGACTCAACCCATGTCATCGAGCGCATCCAGGTGCTGTATGCCGATAACTCACTGGACAGCGATGCCTCCGGCGCCGGATTTTCCATGGTCTTCGCCGACTGGCGTTTCAAGTTGCAGGTCAGTGATCCGCTGTCCGTGTGCCTGTGCGTGGAAAGTCGCGGCGACAGCCAGTTCATGCAGGTCAAGACCGCTGAACTGCTGGCCAATATCTGCGGCACCGAGGAGCGGCCATGAACCTGTGGGCAGGCTTGAGACGCGGCTATGCGCTGCGCCGGCTGACGGGGATATTCGAGGGGTTTGCCGAGCCGGTGCTGGGCGCGCAGTACCAGCGCAACACCCGGGCCATCGGCCGCTGGCTGGACCAGCTGCGAGGCAGCTCCCCCCAGCAGATTACCCATGCGCTGTTCCAGCAGATGAAGCGCGCGCGGCGCCGTGGCAATGCGCAACGCTTCAACGCGCAGACGACCTTGCTCGCGCTGATGGTGGAAAGCAACCTGGCGCTGGACCTGGCGACTTACTCGGCCTTCCTGTGCGCCGTTTCCAGCCGCCAGGCAGGCTCTTGATGGGCCTGGTCGGCACCTGACAGGGTCACCGCGACGCGGTTGAGCAGCAACTCCGCGTTGTACTTGGGCACCAGCGCACAGACCAGTAAAAACACCAGCCCGCCGCCGATGAACGCGGGGGATACCTTGATGGGTGCGGCATCAACACGCCACAGAAACACAATGGCGGCTGTCGCCCCCAATGCGGCACCGGCCAGGGCTTCATTCAGCGGATGTATATAAGGCGCGACACAATAAGCACTGAACCCGATACTTATCACTGATCCCGCCAACGCCGCCGGCCAACGCCAGGCCAAGTTGAACTGGCGGGCCAGCACACTCGTTGCCACCGTGACCATCAAACAGGTGTTCATGGCATGGCCACTTATTACAGCAATATCCAAGTGCTGGAAGGATAAGCCCCAACCTTTAAACAGCAACTTGCTGGCCGCCACGATCGAATAAGTAATACCCAGCGTTATTATCCAGGCCCGCAATGCCCACGGCGTGGAATACCTTAACCAGACAGCAATCACCAGTGCGGCCGGAATCATGACCGTAATGCCGCCATATTGCGCAAGTTCTGCCCGCATCACTGCCTAACCTTCGAGGTGCCGTTTTCGGCGCTCATCAGACCTCAGGCCCGAAAAAAACACAACGTTATCTAACGTCAGCAACGCCTTCAAAATGCAATTTACTGATCACTGCATACAAACATGATTCTATATTTTAATAGTTAGGTTAGAACCAAACGGCATTTTACACCGGCTGTCGCGGCCCCTACCGTGGACGAGCATGGGCGCTGGTCGACTATTACGACCTCGGCATCACCACCTTCCTGATTCGTGGGTTTGATCCGCTCAATGATGCAATCGACTATGGCAGGCGGTTGATCCCCCTCACCCGACAGCTGATTGCTAAACGCGAGCAGAAAGTCGCCTGACCAAACACCACAAAATCCATGTGGGAGGGGGCATGCCCTAATGCCAGTCAGTTAAGCGTACATCGCCTCCTGTAGGAGCGAGCTTGCTCGCTCCTACAAAATGCCTTAACTGACTGGCATTGGGTCGACGGGGAAATATCATTTGATGCGGTAGTGGAAGGTGTTGCGCACTGCCGGTACGGCCACGGCCTTGCCATCAACGATCCTCGGCTGGTAGCGGAAAGTGTTCGCCGCCGCCAGTGACGGCCGGATAAACAATGGGTGGCAGCCGTCCAGCACCTTGGGGTTTTCCACGCGGCCTTGGGTGTTGACGCTGTACTCCAAGGTGCAGTCGCCTTCGATGTTCTTGTCCAGGGCGCGCTCGGGATAGTCCGGTGCCTCCTTGCTCAGGGGTTGGTATTGGCGGCTGTCGAAGGCGGGTGCCTGGGCTGGCGCGGGTGTGGCAACCCGGGCTTTTTCAGCGGCCAGGCGTTGCTGATTGAGGCGTTGTTGTTCCAGCTCGCGGTTGCGTTGTTCGCTGGCCAGGCGTTCCTGCTGCTGCTCGATTTTCTTGTCTTCGACGCGTTTACGCGCCAGGGCGGCTTTCTCGAGTTTTTGCGCCTGGACCTGCGGGTCTACCGTGGGCTTTGTCGGCACCGGCACCGGCATCACCACCGGCTCCGGCGGTGCGGGTGCAGCCACCACCGGTTCAGGCTCGGGCGCTGGCGCCGGTGGCAGCATGACCAACTGCGTGTGCATCACCCGAGGGGCATCCACCACAGGCTTCTCCGTCGACCAGCCCAGCATCAACGCGGCCAGCACGCCGACGTGCAGCGCCACCGCCAGGCTGGCGGCGAGGCTGTTTCTCCAAATCCCGGAGGCATCCCGGGGCGCCATCGTCAGGGAGGGACTGTGCATGATCATCGCCGTCATTGCGGGGCCTCGGTCACCAGCCCCAGGTTGCTGACTCCACCCTTCTGTAACACCGCCATGGCCGCGACCACACGGCCGTAACCGGCGTTGTCGTCGGCGCGGATATAAACCTGGGTGTCGCTGCGCGCCGCCACCACCTGCATGACCTTGGCGCCCATTTCATCCAGGCTCACGGCGCTATCGGTCTGGTGTTGGGTATCGAGTTCGCCGCCGAGGTTCCAGTAGTAGCCACCGTCGGCCTTTACCGACAGCGTGAGGATCTGCTGGCGGGTGTCGGTAGCCAACGCCTCGGCGGCGACCTTGGGCAGGTCGATCTTCACGCCCTGGGTCAGCATCGGCGCGGTGACCATGAAGATCACCAGCAGCACCAGCATCACGTCGATATACGGCACCACGTTCATCTCGGCCTTGGGCCCGTGCTTGCGTTGCGGCCTGACTAACATGGGAGTTGCTCCTTTCAGGCGGCGGCGGCCAGGTTGATCGACGTACCGCGCAGGGTGCGGTGCAGGCGCACTTGCAGCTCGTTGCCAAAGGCGTAGTAACGGGTGAGCAGAGTCTGGCCGCGCGCCGCGAAGCGGTTATAGGCGATCACCGCCGGGATCGCCGCAAACAGGCCGATGGCCGTGGCGATCAAGGCTTCGGCGATGCCCGGCGCTACGGTGGACAACGTCGCCTGTTGCACCTGGGAAAGACCGATAAAGGAATTCATGATGCCCCACACCGTGCCGAACAGGCCGATATAAGGGCTGACCGAACCCACGGTCGCCAGAAATTGCAGGCCCTTTTCCAGCTCGATTTCCTGCTCGGTAATCGCCACCTGCAAGGCCCGCTCCACGCCTTCAAGCACCGCCGGGTCATGGCTGTGCAGGTGCTGGTATTCCTGGACCCCGGCGATAAAGATCGGCGCAATGCCGCCCTCGCCCGCCTGCTGGATCTCACGGGACAGTGCCTGCAAATCCGGCGCGGCGCGAAAGCGCTGCACAAACGTATTCAACTGCCGTTCCAGGCGGCGCAACACACTGCCGCGCTGGATAATCAGGTACCAGCTGAGCAAGGACGCCAACAGCAAGGTGACCATGACAGCCTTGACCAACAGGCTGGCGTCACTGATCAAACCCCAGATCGTCATATGTTCCATCGTCGCGTGCATAGTGAATCTCCCATTCGATTAAAAAGTGATGACCGGTTGATGACGGTTCATGGCAATTTCAATGCGCGGGTGACCTCGGCCCAGGGCACGAACTTGAAGTTCTGGGTTTGCTCGGGCATGCGCTTGCGCCCGTCCTGCACCACCAGCATGCCTTGGCTCCATGGCCCGCCGAGGTTGATGGCGGTGACTTCCAGGCCATCGGTTTCCGACGCGCCGTCGATCCTGGCGGCGGCGTTCAAGCCGACACGGAAGCCGCCGTGCACGGCAAACGGCGGTTCGGCATCCACCACCAGGTAGCTGTCATTGCCTTGGCTTGAGATCACCAGGTAGTCATGTTTATCGCTCTGGTACAGCGCCAGGCCCTCGACATCCGCATGCAATTGCGGGCCGACCTTGATCACGCTGGTGAGCGTCGCCGGTTGATCGGCGCGCGCATCCACCGCCCATACGCCGACGTCCTCCTCACCGATAAACAGGCGCTGGCGCTGGTCGTCGGCCACACAGCCTTCGGGTTGGCTATCGACCTTGAACTGGCGCACCAGCTCGCCGTGCACACGGCCGTCCGGCGCACTGAGGCGGTATTGCAGGAAGGTGCCGTCCTTGCCGTTGGCAATCGCGTAGATCTCGCCGCTGGCGGGCTGGAACAGGCAGATACCGTAGATTTCCTTGAGCGGCGTGGGCACTTCACCGGCCTCACGCAGCTCGCCGCTACGGCGGTCGATGCTGAACAGACTCAGGCTGTTGTGGTCGCGATTGCTCGCCACCGCCAGGTCGACCGTTTGCGCGCCGAGCTTGAAGTTGGGGCGTACGTCCACATTGTTCAGGCGGCCCACCGCCAGCTCCTGCAACAGCTTGCCGTCGAGGTCGTAGGCCAGCAGGCCCTGTTTCTTATTGGTGCCGAGCACACGGCTGTTGGCCGGTGTTTCCGGGTGAATCCAGATCGCCGGGTCATCCGCCGCATCGCCCTGGCGGCCGACCGGGTCGCTCTGGCGCAAGGCCGCGACTTCCGGCAGCACCGCAGCCGCCGCGACGGGTGTGGCCTGCCAGTCGAGCCTGGCCTGGTAGAGCGTGCCGCTGTCGTCATCGCGTACCAGCAGCTGGCGGCCATTGATCGCCAATTGTTCCGGTTCTTTCAGGCCCGGCAGGCCCAGGCTCGATTGCTCCACCCAGCGCTCGCCGGTGTGCTGGAACAGGTGTAACCGGGCGGTCTTCGGGTCCAGCGCAACCACGCCACCGGGTACCAACGCCATGGCCCCGGCTTCGCGCTTGGGAGTGTCGAACAGCGCCACCGGCGTGCGTTTCACCTCGGCTTCCGGGTGCGCCGGGTAGGCCCACCAGCCGACATTCTCTTCATTCACCAGCAACTGCTGGGTGGCATCGTCCACCTGGCAGAACTGCGCCGACGGCGGCAGCGGCAAACCGCGTACGCGCTGGGGATCGGTGAGCAGCGTCGAGCCGTTGCCCACCAGCCATTGCTCGCCCTTGCCCTCTTCGCCCACCAGGAACACAAACAGGTTGGCCGCTGCGTCGCGGTACAGGCACAGGCCGTTCACCGGGTAGTCGCGGGTCGGCAGGTACAGCGGCTTGCCCCAGTTTTTGCCGGCGCTGTCCAGGCTGATCAGCAGCGCCTGTTGGCGGTCGTTGTCGAGGCTGGCGACCAGCACCTGGGCACCTGCGGCGCGGGTGTCGAGGCTGCTGAAATTACCTTTGAAACGCGCCAGCTCGGCGCCCTTGCTGTCGAGCAGTTGCAGGCCGTCGCGGGTGCTGGCAGCCACGCGCTCGGTGGCGTTGGGCAGGAAGGCCACGGCTTCGGCCTTCAGGCTGGGTGCCCACGGGGTCAGCGCCAGGTCGGCGGCGAACGCATTGCCGCTGGTGACCAGGGCAATCAGCAGGTACAGCTTGGAAATTCTCATGAACAAGCAAATCCTTCGGAAGCAATAGAGATCCAATGTGGAAGGGGCGGCGCGACTTGCTCCCGATAGCGGTGTACCAGTCAATAAATTTGTATCTGACCTACCGCCATCGGGAGCAAGCCCCCTCCCACATTTGGCATGTGTTGAATTCAAAAATGAGTGAAGGTCAGGCCCACTTTGTAGGTGGGGCCGTACTCTTCGTATTGGCCGTTGTAGCTGCGGTGGCCGGTGTAGACGAAGTACGACTCATCGGTAAGGTTCTGGGCCTCGAAGCTGACCTTCAGGTTCTTGGTCAGTGAGTAGCGCGCGCTGAAGTCGACGAAGGTCTGCGCGTCGACGTGCAGGTCGTGGGCCTTGTCGTTGATCGAGGCCAGTTCATACAGGTAGGCCGACTTGTAGTTGGCCGACAGGCGCAGGCTGAGCTTGTCGTCCTCCCAGCCGAGCATCAGGTTGCCGACGGTGTCCGACTGGTTGGGCAGGCTGATGTTGCGCTTGCGATTCGTGCCGCTGGCGGCGTCGAAGCCTTCGATATCGGCGCTGGAGCGGCTGAAGGTGCTGTTGGCGCCGACCAGCAAACCGTTCCACGGCGCCGGCAGCCAGTCGAACTTCTGTGAGTAGGCCAGTTCCAGGCCGTAGAGCTTGGCGCTGTCGCCGTTGGCGTAGGTGTGAGCCTCGGAGAAATTGGTCCAGGCGCCGGTGCCGGCGAGGTCGGTGTTGTAGACGAAGTTCTTGATGTCCTTGTAGAACACGAACGCCGACACGGTGCCGGCACGGCCCATGAAGTGCTCGATACCCAAGTCCAGGTTGCTCGATTCCAGGGGCTTGAGGTCCGGGTTGCCGAAGGTGGCTTCGTCATCGTCGATCACAAAACCCGGCGCCAACTGGCCGAACGTCGGGCGCACCACCGACTTGGTCCAGGCCGCGCGCACCTGGGTGTTCTTGTCGATCTTGTAGCGCGCATGCAGGCCCGGCAGCCAATGATGATAGCGGCGCTTGGTCTCGGTGGGGGTGAACACGCCATCGGTGGCGCCGGTGCCCTTGGCTTCGAACTCGGTACCTTCGTAGCGCAGCCCGGCGATAAAGCGCCAGTCGTCGATGTCGAGGGTGTTCATCAGATAGCCGGCGTTGATGTCCTCGCGGATGGTGAAGTCGTTGACCCGCGACTCGGTCTGGTCATAGAAGTCCGCCGGGTTGAGGCTGCCGATCAGCTGCTTGATGGCGCCGGGGCTGATGCCGGGGCCGTAGTTGCCCAGGCGATAGTCGACGCTGCCCTTCTGGAACCGAGTGAGGTTGAGCTGGTCGGCGTTGAAACCGAGGGTGTCGAGGTCTTCGTAGACCCAGGCTTCCAGGTCGTTGTCCTTGTTGCGACGGCTGACCTTGCCACCGAACTTGACCTGGGACGCATAGCCGCTCAGGTCATAGTCGCGGGCCAGGTCCAGGCGCAGGTTTTTCTCGGTGTCCTGGGTGTTCTGTTTTTCCCAATCAACCTTGTCGAGGCTGAAGTTGCTGGCGTCGTAGAAGCCGCTGCCGATGATCGGGCGGGGTTTGTCCTTGTCGTAGAAACCGCTGTTGGCAAAGTCACCGCCGTCGAAGGTGGCGCCGGCGATATGCGCCGGGCTGTCTTCGCTGGACTGGCTGTAGCCGGCCTGGCCGCTTAAGGTCCACAGGCCGAGCATGCGTTCGCCGCCGAACACATAGGATTGAATTTCCTGGGTTTCCTCACGGTTTTTCAGCTTGCGCTTGCCCTCGGCATCGCCCAGTTGGCCCGGGGCCTGGGGGTCGGCAAATTCAATGCTGGTGGAGTTGCGGGTTTCGGTGTCGGTGTAACGGCTGTAGAGGGTGCGCAGGTAGTAGCTGCTGAGGTCATCGGGCTTGTAGTCGAAGTTCAGGCCACCGCCGGCGCGTTCGCGGCTGATGTCGTAATCGCGTTGTTCGAACTCGTTGAGCCGCGCGCCGTCGGTGAAGTCCCAGGCGCCACCGGTTTCGACGTTGTCCGAGCCGAAGTCGCGCTTTTGCCAGCTCAGCGCTGCAGCCACGCCGAAGTTGTCGATGCCGTCGCCGAGGCTGAAACGGTTACTGGCGGCACCGGAGAATTTCGGGCTGGTCTGGCGGGTGTTCTTGTCGTAGCTGGCTTCGCTGCTGCCGGTATAGAACAGGCCTTTATGGTCAAAGGCCGAGAGGCTTTGCACATCGACGGTGCCACCGAGGGAGTTGGCGTCCATGTCCGGGGTGAGGGTCTTGATCACCGACAGCGACTGCACCAGCTCCGAGGGCAGCACATCGAGGGCCACGGCGCGGCGCGCGCTTTCCGGGGCGGGCACCAGGGTGCCGTTGATGGTCACGCTGTTGAGGTCCGGGCCCAGGCCGCGCACGCTGACAAAACGCCCTTCGCCCTGGTCGCGCTCCACACTGATGCCCGGCAGGCGCTGCGCCGCTTCGGCGACGTTCTGATCCGGCAACTGGGCCACGCCGTCGGCATGCACCACGCTCTTGATGCTGTCGGCGCTGCGTTGCTCCTTGAGCGCCTGGTCGATGGCGGCAGCCTGGCCGATCACTTCGACATGCTCGGTGGCGCTCGCTTCGGCGGCGCTCAACCGTTCACTGGCCATCGCCAGGGCCAAGGCGGTAAGCGTAAAGCTGACGAGCCCGGTGCGCTTGTACATGCAATCCTCCCCAAGAATCCGTTGGCGCCAGGCAAGGGGCCCGGCAACTGGGAGGGCAAGCTAGGGGTGGGGGATGACGGTTCTGTGACAGAAGGTCTGTCGCAGGCCCATAAACCGAGGGGTTTAGCCGATTTCCGGTTTGAAATGAGCTGAAATGACCTCAGCAGATCGAATGTGGGAGGGGACTTGCTCCCGATAGGGGTGGGTCAGTCACCTGTTTCTCTACTGATCCACCGCTATCGGGAGCAAGCCCCCTCCCACATTTTTTCATCTCCAGTGTGTTTGAGCTGAGCTGATTCGACCCTCCTCCACCGTCATCCAACGGTCACATCCATCTGCTGTGCTGGCGCCCATCGCTCATTTGCCCAAGGACCCGCGGCCATGTTTTCCGTGCTCAAGCCCCACCGCTGGAAACTCTCGTTGCTGCTGATCGCCGCCAACCTCGGGCTGATCCTGAACCTGGCCTGTGGCGAGTTGAAAAGCGTCAGCGAATGGGTGTGGCTGGATATCTTCGGCGAAGGCGGTTCCGCCCTGCTCGCCCTGGTGTGGCTGGGCCTGGTGCTCAAAAGCCGCCCCGCCGGGCGCGTCACCAATTACCTGGCGCTGGGCCTGTCGTGCATCTTTTTTTCCTGGTGGATCGACAGCCTCGACGAATTTATCCGCCTGCCCGACAGCATCACCTGGGACCATTGGCTCGAGTCCGGGCCGATGCCGGTGGGCATGATCCTGCTGACCATCGGCATCTACCACTGGCACCGCGAACAACTGGCGATCAGCGCGCAGATGGAAAAACGCGAGCGGCTGTTCCGTGAGCATCGACTGTTCGACAAACTCACGCCGCTGGCCGGCGCCGACTACCTCAAGCGCCAATTGGCCGACAGCCTGCAAGACAGCCGCGACCAGCAACAACCGCTGTCGCTGCTGGCCCTGGACCTGGACAACTTCGCCGCCATCAACCAGGCCTACGGGCATGCCGAGGGCGACGCGGTGTTGCAGGCGCTCAGCCATTTGCTGCTGCTCAACCTGCGCCGCCAGGACCTGCTGTGCCGCCTGGCCGGCGACCGCTTTGTGGTGCTGCTGCCCAATACCGGCGAACGCCAGGCCAAGGAGCTGGCGCTGGAGTTGCAGCAAGCGGTGCTCGGCCTGGCCCACAAGACCCGGCAACAAGGCGAACGCCTGCAACTGGCCGCGACCACCGCCGTGGTCATGGCCCTTGAAGAACCGCCTCAGGACTTGCTCAAGCGCCTGAACCTGGCATTGGCCAGGGCCAAGCAACCGCTTGCGAAAAGTGCCTGAGATGGCCGTGAAAACCAGCTGGTATGAAGCCGACAGCCGCTTTATCCCAGGGCATTACCAACCCGCCACGCTGATCGACCTGGCCTTGTCCCGCGACATCGACAGCCATCGCCTGCTGCGCGGCACCGGGCTGTTTCACGAGGACATCCTGGCCGGCACCGCGCACCTGAGCCCGCAGCAGTTTTTCGGCTTGATCGGCAACAGCCGCAAGTTACTGGACGCCGACGACAGCAGCTTCCTGTTTGGCCAGCGCCTGCTACCCGGCTACTACGGTGCCGCCAGCCACGCCCTTGGCCATGCGCAGAACCTGCACCAGGCCCTGGAGATACTGATCCAGCAACAGGTGCTGCTCAGCCCGTTGGCCACCCTGCAACTGGAGCTGGATGAGCACCACGCCTACCTGTACTGGCTGGACAGTTGCGGCGCCGGCGAGCACTGGCGTTTCCTGCTGGAAGCCAGCATGACCTCGCTGGTTGCCATGAGCCAATGGCTCAGCGGCGAGCGCCTGCCGTGGACGTGCAGTTTCAGCCATGCCGAACCGCGTTATATCGAGCAGTACTGGGTGCACCTGGGCGAGAGCACGCGCTTCGAGCGCCCGCTGGACATGATGAGCATCCCGCGTGAATACCTCACCCGCACCTGGCCTGGCGCCTCGGCCACGGCCGGCCAGGTTGCGCGCCGCCAAGCCCGCGAGCAGATCGAACAATTGGGCTTTGCCAACAGCTTTCTCGACTGCCTCTACGAGTACCTGCGCGACCAGGTGCGCCAGCCGCCCAGCCTGGAACAGGCGGCACAGGCCTTCGCCATGAGCCCGGCGACCCTCAAGCGCAAGTTGCACAAGCACGACACCGGTTTTCAACAGCAGGTGGACCGGGTGCGCAAGCAGGTGGCGTTGCACTTGTACCAGGTCAAGGGCTACAGCAATGATGAAGTGGCGGCGTACCTGAACTTCAACGATGCGGCGAACTTCCGGCGTTCGTTCAAGCGCTGGACCGGCAGCACCCCGAACCTGATCCGCCAGCTGTTCAACAGCCGCTAGCCAGGCGTTCGCGCAAAAACTCCACCAGCGCCTGCACCGGCCGTGAGCTTTGCCGATGCTGGGGATACACCGCCGACAGGGTCAGGGCTTCGGGGGCAAAGTCATCAAGGACGGTGACCAGGCGCCCGTCCTTCAAGGCGTCGCCGACGATAAAGGTCGGCAGGTAGGTGACGCCCAGGCCGGCGACGGCGGTATCGCGCAGCAACTCGCCGTTATTTACGCGCATACGGCCGGTGACATTCAGCGCTTGCAGCTTGCCCTTGAAGCGCCATTGCACCTGGCGGCCATGGCCGTAGGGCAGGCAGTCGTGTTCGGCGAGGTCTTCGGGTTTAAGTGGTGTACCGCGCAGTGTCAGGTACTCGGGGCTGGCGCAATACACGCGCTCGATGCTGGCGATACGACGAGCTATGAGGGTGGAATCTTCCAGGGTGCCGATGCGCAGCACCAGATCGTAGCCCTCACCGATGAGATCCACCGGGCGGTCGCTGAGGTCAACTTCTACCGACACCTGGGGGTGGCGCTGCAAAAACAACGGCAACAGGCAACCCAGATGGGCCATGGCAAACGACAACGGCGCGCTGAGGCGCAGGGTGCCGCGCGGTTCGCTGTTCTGGCCGGCGATGCCCTGCTCCACTTGCTCGACTTCACCGAGCAGGCGCAAGGCGGATTCGTAGTAACTCTGGCCCAGGGGCGTGATATCCAGG
The DNA here is from genome assembly GCF_007828335.1 of Pseudomonas sp. SJZ103. Taxonomy (NCBI): domain Bacteria; kingdom Pseudomonadati; phylum Pseudomonadota; class Gammaproteobacteria; order Pseudomonadales; family Pseudomonadaceae; genus Pseudomonas; species Pseudomonas sp. SJZ103. The sequence goes on along the minus strand of NZ_VIUN01000009.1, from coordinate 35,313 downwards.
CGGCGCGTGGAGCGGTTGAGCAGGCGCACGCCGAGGCGGTCTTCCAGCTGGATCAGGCGGCGGCTGACAAATTGCTTGGACAGGCCCAGCTGTTCGGCGGCGGCGGTGAAGCTGCCGGATTCCATGACCTGGCAGAACAGGCGCATGTCTTCGAAGGGGTTCATTGTCGCTTCTCGGTGGACAGTTTGGAGATTTATAACTGGATGGTCGCAACACCACAAATCAAATGTGGGAGGGGACTTGCCCCCGATTGCGGTGTGTCAGTCTCAATAGCTTTGACTGATACACCGCTATCGGGGGCAAGCCCCCTCCCACATTGATCACCTAAAGGCTTGAAAACCGGTTACTTGGCAGTGAACGCCGAGTAGCTGTTCATCAGGTTGCGGTAGTTGGGAATGCGCGGCGACAGCAGGTTGGCCAGGCCTTCCATGTCGTTGCGCCAGTCCACTTGCAGCTCGCAGGCCACGGCGAACCAGTTCACCAGTTGCGCACCGGCGGCGGTCATACGGGCCCAGGCGGCCTGCTGTACGGTTTCGTTGAAGGTGCCGGAGGCGTCGGTGACCACGAACACCTCGAAGCCTTCGTCGAGGGCGCACAGGGTCGGGAACGCTACGCACACATCCGTCACCACGCCAGCAATGATGATCTGCTTACGACCGGTAGCCTTGACCGCCTTGACGAAATCTTCGTTGTCCCAGGCGTTGATCTGGCCAGGACGGGCGATGTACGGCGCGTCCGGGAACAGCTCCTTGAGTTCCGGCACCAGTGGGCCGTTAGGACCGCCTTCAAAACTGGTGGTCAGGATGGTCGGCAGGTTGAAGAACTTCGCCACGTCGGCCAGGGCCAGTACGTTGTTCTTGAATTCGTTAGGGGAGAAATCCTGCACCAGTGAGATCAGGCCGGTCTGGTGATCGACCAACAGGACAACGGCGTCATCTTTGTTCAAGCGCGAGTAAGTCATGGGGTAACTCCTTTGGGTAGTGAAATCAGAAGGCAAAGCACGAGCAGCCAAACGCGCCCCAGAAACCCTGGAAGTCGCTGACCGGCACGCTGGAAAGGCGCGCTTTTTCGTGGCTGTGGGAATGCACGCCGCACGGGCCGCTGCATTGGTGTACTTGAGCTTGCAAAGGCGAACTCGGGCGCCAGTGCCCCGGCACCTTGACCACCGGCGACCAGTCCGGCAGCACCGGCACGCGTGGCGGTGCGAAGTCTTCAAAGTCGCCGGCGCCGTAGACCACCTTGCCGCCCACGACAGTGAGCACTGATTCGATCCACTTGATGGCTTCTTCATCGTCGCTGAAAAAGTCCGCCGACAGCGCCGCCACGTCCGCCAATTGGCCGACCTTGATCTGGCCTTTCTTGCCCTGCTCGGAGGAGAACCAGGCGCTGCCATGGGTGAACAGCTCCAGCGCGGTGAGGCGCGGCAGGCCTTCGGCGTGCAACTCCAGGCCGCCGACGGTGCGGCCGCTGACCATCCAGTACAGCGAGGTCCACGGGTTGTAGCTCGACACCCGCGTGGCATCGGTGCCCGCCCCTACCGGCACGCCTTCGGCCAGCATGCGCTTGATCGGTGGCGTGGCTTCGGCGGCCTTGGCGCCGTAGCGCTCGACAAAATATTCGCCCTGGAACGCCATGCGGTCCTGGATCGCAATACCGCCACCGAGGGCGCGGACCCGCTCGATATTCTTCGGGGTGATGGTTTCGGCATGGTCGAAGAACCACGGCAAGCCATTGAACGGGATGTCGCGGTTGACCTTCTCGAACACATCGAGCATGCGCGAGATGGACTCGTCATACGTGGCATGCAGGCGGAACGGCCAGCGCTGTTCCACCAGATGGCGCACCACCGGTTCCAGCTCCTGCTCCATGGTCAGCGGCAGGTCGGGACGGGGTTCGAGGAAGTCTTCGAAGTCGGCGGCGGAGAACACCAGCATCTCGCCGGCGCCGTTGTGACGCAGGTAGTCATCGCCCTGGTGCAGGGTGACGCTGCCGGTCCAGTTCTTGAAGTCGCTGAGTTCTTCCTTGGGCTTCTGGGTGAACAGGTTGTAGGCGATGCGCACCGTCAGCTGTTGATCCTTGGCCAGTTGCTCGATCACCGCGTAGTCATCGGGGTAGTTCTGGAAACCACCGCCGGCATCGATGGCGCTGGTCAGGCCGAGGCGATTGAGTTCACGCATGAACTGGCGGGTGGAGTTGACCTGGTATTCCAGCGGCAGTTTCGGGCCTTTGGCCAAGGTCGAGTAGAGGATCATCGCGTTGGGTCGCGCCACCAGCATGCCGGTGGGGTTGCCGTTGCTGTCGCGCACGATCTCGCCACCCGGCGGGTTTGGCGTGTCCTTGGTGTAACCGGCCACGCGCAGGGCGGCGCGGTTGAGCAAGGCGCGGTCATACAGGTGCAGCACGAACACCGGGGTGTCCGGTGCGGCCTGGTTGAGTTCTTCCAGGGTGGGCATGCGTTTTTCGGCGAACTGGAATTCGTTCCAGCCACCCACCACCCGCACCCATTGCGGCGTAGGGGTACGGTCGGCCTGCTCCTTGAGCATGCGCAGGGCATCGGCCAGGGACGGCACGCCTTCCCAGCGCAGCTCGAGGTTGTAGTTCAGCCCGCCACGGATCAGGTGCAGGTGCGAGTCATTGAGGCCGGGGATCACGGTGCGGCCCTTGAGGTCGATGACCTGGGTACCGCTGCCACGCAGGGCCATGGCCTCGCCATCGGTGCCGACGGCAACAAAGCGCCCCTCGCGGATGGCGACGGCGGTTGCCCGCGGGTTTTCACGGTCCACGGTGTGGAACTGGCCATTGAACAGAATCAGATCGGCGTTCATAGGGTTTCCTTTACAGAGGCTTCAAGCCAGGGAGCGAACAGGCGAGTGGCGGCCGGCATCAGCAGGTAGACCACCAGCAGGACGATGGTCACGGTGACCAGGAAGGTCGCGACCACATAGTTGGACAGGAACGGGTGCAGGCCGAGGATCGGACCCCACACGATCGGCACCAACAAGGTCAGCGGCAGGATCACGCACAGGGTGACCACCGCCTGCTTCCAGCGCGGCGGCTTGGCGGCGCTGTCAGCCAGGGGCGTGAACCAGAATTCGTTGACCGCACCGATTTCGGTCTTGTCGCCGTCGGCCAGCATCGGCGTGGCTTCGGCGATCAGGGTGTTGCGCTCGGGGGAATTGAGCCAGGTTTCCAGGTCAGCGGTGGAGCGGTAGCGCAATACGCAGGTGAACAGCGTCAGGCCGCTCTGTTTGCTGCGCACTACGTCGACACCGAGGTGGCCGGGACGCTCGCCGGCGATACGTACGGTACGGCGTAGCCAGGCTTCGTAGTCGGCTTCGCGGCCTGCCTTGATCAGGTGTTTCACGACCAGGGTGACGATTTCGTCGGGCCCTGTCTGTGGTGCTGGGTCCATGGGATGCCCCTCTGCCTTGAAATGTCAGCGATGAGGGGAGTTTGCCGGGGCCAGCGTTGGGAAAATTGGATATACGTGCTGTTTAAGCGGGGCGCTGGAAGGGTGTCACCAGCCTTCTTTCAGCATGCGCAACTCCAGGTGCTGCAACAGCATGATGGTCTTGCCGTCGGCGATCTCGCCGCTCTGCACCATGACCAGTGCCTGCTCGAAACCCAGCTCCAGCACCTCGATGTCCTCGCCCTCCTCTTCCAGGCCGCCGCCACTGCCGACCTGGTCTCCTGGCTGGTATTCGCCGAGAAAAAAATGAATCCGCTCAGTGACCGACCCCGGGCTCATGAACGCCGCATAGATCTTCTCCACATGCCCGACGCGATAACCGGTTTCCTCCTCCGCCTCCAGGCGAATGCGCTCTTCGGGGCTGGCGTTGTCCAGCAACCCCGCCGCCGCTTCAATCAGGTAACCGGGGTAGTCATTGACGAAGGTGGGCATGCGGAACTGGCGAATCAGCAACACCGTGCGTTGCTCACGGTTGTACAGCAGGATGGTCGCGCCATTGCCGCGGTCATACACCTCGCGGGTCTGGGCTTGCCAACTGCCGTCGCGGCGACGCAGGTCGAAGCTGTATTTTTTCAGCAGGTACCAGTTGTCCGAGAGGGTCTCTTCGGCGGTGATGCGAACGGGGCTGTTGTCCATGGCTGGCTCTTTTCCAAAGGGGTGATCGGGGTTCACGCTTGTTTGATGCGAGGCCACGCGGCCGCAACTTCTTCAGCACTGCCGGCGTGGATCCGCGCCAGGTTGCGCGGGTAATCCACACCAGGATTCTCAGTGAAGCGCGTTGCGGTGAATTGACCGTTGCTGGCCCGCAGGATGTAGCCGGTGTCCTCGCACTGTGTGGAGGCGAGGAACAACACGCCTGGGGTTACCCAATCAGGCTTGAGCTCGTCGGGTTCCTCGGTCACGCCCCACATCCGCGTCTTGGCCACCGGCGAAATCGCATTGACCCGGATGCCGGCCTCGGCGCCCTCTTGGCTCAGCGCGTTCATGATCCCCAGTTGCGCCATCTTGCCGGCGCTGTAGGCCACCAGGCCGGTCTGCTCGTATTGTGCGTACATGGCGCGGTCGGAGGTGGTGAGGATAATGCGTGGTGCGGTTGAACGCAGCAGATGCGGCCAGGCGTGTTTGCACAACCAAAGTGGCGCGTAGAGGTTGATGTCCATGGCCCGCTGCAGGAACGCGGCATCCAGGTCCTGGATGTTCTGGTAACCCACCCAACCGGCGTTGTGAATCAGGATATCGAGTTGACCGAAGGCCTCGACGGCATATGCAACCAGTTGCCGGCAGCCCTCGTGGGTGGACAAGTCACCGCCATGCGCGATCACCGCCAGCCCTTCGGCCTGCAAGGCTTCTGCCGCCGCCTTGACCACCGAGGCATCGTTGCCGGCGCCCACCTTGTCAGCGCCGATATCGCTGATCACCACCCGGGCACCGCCCAGGGCCAGTGCCCGTGCATAACTGAGTCCCAACCCGCGCGCACCGCCGGTGACGATGGCGGTTTTACCTGTGAAATCCATGTGCTTGCTCTCCTGTTCGGCCGCCTACCCTAACAACCGGTGTACGGGTTGTTCAATGCTGTAACACTTTGCAAGCAATCGCCGTGGGCGGCCGTCGAATTTATACCTGCCTGTGTAGGCCATCTGGTAAAACCCCCACTTCACCTTTGCCCTGGAATCTTCATGCCCTCACGTTTTCTATCGCGCCTGAGCCTGCGCTGGTTTCCCCTGCTGTGCATGGCACTGTTGATCGTCGGCCTGCCAGTGGGCTGCGCGGTGCTGCAACACAAGGAGCGCGAGCTGGTGTTTCGCATCGAGCCCGGCACCGCCAGTTGGTACAGCGGTTTGCCCAAGGCGGTGCAGGAATTCGAACTCAAGCCCGCCAGTTTCAAATCGGGGCAGAACATTCATGGCTGGTGGTACCCGGCAGCCAACAAGGACGCGCCGGCGATCCTCTACTTGCACGGCGTACGCTGGAACCTCACCGGGCAGCTGTTTCGCATCGAGCAATTGCACGCCCTGGGTTACTCGGTGCTGGCCATCGACTATCGCGGTTTCGGCCAGAGCCATGGCGAACTGCCGTCGGAAACCACGGTGTATGAAGATGCACGCATCGCCTGGGAACGTTTCCAGGTGCTGCAACCGGACCCCGGCAAACGCCTGATCTACGGGCACTCACTCGGCGGCGCGGTGGCCATCGACCTGGCGGCGGAGCTGGGCCGGCAAACGCCGCTGCCGGTGCGTGGGCTGGTGATCGAGTCCACCTTCACCTCCCTGGCCGATGTGGCCGCAGCGGTAGCCAATACATCGCTACCGGTGCGCTGGCTGCTGTCGCAGAAGTTCGACTCCATCGACAAGATTGCCGACATTCACATGCCGCTGCTGGTGGTCCATGGCCTGGACGACCGCTACGTGCCGCCGCGTTTCAGCGAGCAACTATTTGAAGCGGCCCGGCAACCCAAACGCCTCTTATTGGTGCCGGGTGCCAGCCATAACAACAGCATGAGCCTGGCCGGTGGCAGCTATCGCCAGGCACTCAATAACCTGATGCAAGCGAAGATGCCAGCACAGGTGGTCACCCACACTCCAGGTCATAACAACGAGTCATAAATCTGCTTTTCGGCACTGGGTTCGCGCTTGGCTGTCAAGCGCAAACCCTGCCCATACTGGACATGGCCGGCAGTTGATCAAATATTAACCTTTGGTTAAATCGCCAACCCTGCCGGGCGTTCGCAAAGTTATCCACAGAGATACCCACGGTTTTCGTGGACAACTCTTTTTATTTTTTTACGATTTTTTTGCTCACTAAACGGTTTCGGGGAATGTACCCGGCAGCAAAATCTCGCGATTCACATCGCGTATATCGTTATAGCCACACAGTGCCATCGTTACGTCCAGCTCACGGGCGATGATGTCAAGCGCCTTGGTCACCCCCGCTTCGCCCATCGCGCCCAAGCCATACAAATGCGGGCGACCGATCATGGTGCCTTTGGCGCCGAGTGCCATCGCCTTGAGCACGTCCTGACCGGAGCGAATGCCGCCGTCCAGCCACACTTCAATCCGCTCACCCACCGCGTCGACAATCGCCGGCAACTGGCTGATGCTCGACGGCGCACCATCCAACTGGCGGCCACCGTGGTTGCTCACCACCAGTGCGTCGGCACCGGAATTGGCGGCCAGGCGCGCGTCCTCAACATCGAGGATGCCCTTGATGATCAGCTTGCCGCCCCAGCACTGCTTGATCCATTCCACATCGTCCCAGCTCAGGCGCGGGTCGAATTGCTGGGCGGTCCACGATGACAGCGAGCTCATGTCCGCCACACCCTTCACATGCCCGACGATATTGCCGAAGCCACGCCGTTGGGTGCCGAGCATGCCCATCACCCAGCGCGGCTTGGTGGCCATGTTGAGGATGTTCGGCAAGGTCAGCTTGGGCGGTGCAGACAGGCCGTTGATCAAGTCCTTGTGGCGTTGCCCGAGGATCTGCAGGTCCAGGGTCAGCACCAGTGCATCCACACCGGCCGCCTTGGCACGTTCGATCAATTGCTCGACAAATGCGCGGTCGCGCATCACATACAGCTGGAACCAGAACGGCTTGCCGACCTGTTCAGCGATGTCTTCGAGGGAGCAGATACTCATGGTCGACAAGGTGTAGCGCAGGCCAAACGCAGCGGCGGCGCGGGCGGTAAGAATCTCGCCATCGGCATGCTGCATACCGGCCAGGCCGGTCGGTGCGAGGGCCACCGGCATGGCCATGTCCTGGCCGATCATGCTGGCTCGGATCGAGCGTTCATCGATATTGCGCGCCACGCGCTGGCGGAATTTGATCCGGGCAAAATCGCTTTCATTGGCGCGGTAGGTGCTCTCAGTCCAGGACCCGGAATCGGCGTAATCGTAGAACATCCGTGGCACACGCTTTTGCGCCAGCTTGCGTAAATCTTCGATGGTTGTAATCAACGACATCTAGGTCACCTCTCCCTGAACTGAGCACAAAGAGTAACCGCCCCTCGGGTGGGCAACCAGCCATTGCGTTTATATCGACTGCGGACTAATCTCGCACAAACCCGCAAAAAAGCGCACAAACATGCATAACACCCATCAAGCCATCGACCTGCCTTCCCTGCGCAAACAAAAGATCCTGTTATTGCTGGAACGCGACGGCAAAGTCACCGCCTCGGAACTGGTGGAACACTTCGCCGTGTCCCAGGACACCATCCGCCGCGACCTCGGCGAACTCGCCGCCGCCGGCCTGTTGCAGCGCGTGCACGGTGGCGCCCTGCCCCGGCCCAAGGACACCGGCAAGGACTTCTTCACCCGGGTCGGCGAGACCAATGAAGCCAAGCGTCAACTTGCACAACTCGCCGCTGACCAGGTGCAGGACGGCCAGATTGTGCTGTTCGATTCCGGCTCCACCACGTTGCAGATCGCCCAGTCATTGCCGCGCTCGATCCGCCTGACCGTCGTCACGCCGTCACCGATGATCGCCATCGCCCTGGCCGACCATCGCGATGTAAAAGTGATTCTCGCCGGCGGCCAACTCAACCCGGCCACCTTGTCTACCAGCGGCCAGGAAAGCGTGCGCCTGATCCAGAGTATCAAGGCCGACCTGCTGTTTACCGGGGTGTGCGCACTGCATCCGCAAGTGGGCATCAGCTCGCTGCATTTTGACGAGGTCGCGGTCAAACAGGCCCTGCTCGACAGCGCGTCCCATGTGGTGGCGGTGACCCTGGCGGACAAACTCGGTGCGGTGGAACCGTTTGTGGTGGCGCCGTGCAACCGTATTCACACGTTGATCACGGAGTGGCATGTGCCGAGTGTGGAGGCGTATGAGCAGTTAGGGTTGGAGGTGTTGCGGGTGGAGGTCGAGTAGCAGCAGGGCATCAAATAGCTGTGTGGCGGATTGGCTTTTGTGACTGGCAGACTTGTTGTGGCCAGCAAGTTTATTGTGGCGAGCGGGCTTGCCCCGCGTTGGGGCGCGTAGCGGCCCCACATAAGGTCACCGCCACTATCCTGCCTAAACGCGGTGGCAGGTTTCAGGGCCGCTTCGCAGCCCAACGCGGGGCAAGCCCGCTCGCCACAAAAAAAGCTCGCTCACCACGACAAGCTCGATAGCCACAACAAGCCTGCTCACCACGACAGCACCTTCGCCGCATCCCGCATGAAAATCTCGATGGTCTTGGGCCCCACGCCGTCAAATTCACCCAGGCGTTTTTCGAACGCCTGGCGGTTTTCGCTGGCACTGCCAATGTGGCTGATCTTGCCGGCGTACTCGGCGTTGAGCTTGGCACTCAGGTCCAGCAGGCGCTGCGCGGTGCTTTCGTCGTACCGCACGTAGTGAGCACGCCCGAGCATGGAGACCAGCTCTCGGGAGGTGCAATGTTGCAGCTTGCGCGCAGTATCACGCCCCTCTTCCTCAACGATCACCTTGTACGCCTGTGCCGCGATGGGGGCCTGGATGCGCTTGCCCATCAGGAAGCTGGCGACAAACCACTTGAACAGGCTGCTGTCATCCTCCGGCTTGAGCTCGATACCCAGTTCCGACGCAGTAATGGCACGGGCCATGTTCAGTGGCCCAGCTTGCGCTCGGCCTTGGCGGCCTGCTCGTTGATGGCATCGGCCTGGCGTTCAGTGTCTTTGATCGAGGTGGGCGTCAACACTTTATCGACGGTTTCGGTCTTTGGATTCGGGCGTTCCAGGGTCTGGCCTTTGGCAGCTTTATCAGTGCCTTTCTGAGCATCTTCAGAGCTGATCGGCGCGGGGGTTTTGTCGGCAGTCATGGTCTCTCTCCAAGGGGTTGAAGGCCCACGAAAAAGTGCGGGCACGTATGCAGCAGAGGCCGGTGGATTTAGATAGTTCAAGGAAATTGCCCGCGCCAAACCGCCGGCGAAATAAGCGCAAATTAATTTAAACCTTTGCCGCCCGGACTCGATCCACTCTCCCATATCGCTTCTTTAATCCACCCCTCAGGAGACACTCGATCATGAGTTCACACCTTAACGGCAAGAAAATTTTGATCATCACCTCCAACACCGGTATCGAGCGCGACGAGCTGCTCAAACCCCTGGACGCCTTGCGCGGCTACGGCGCCACGGTAACCCACGCTTCCAGCAAAGGCGGCACCACCCAGACCTTCGTCGGCGACACCGAGAAAGACAAAACAGTGGAGTCCGAGGTGCAGCTGTCGGACGTCGTCAGCGGCGACTTTGACGCCCTGGTCATCCCTGGCGGTACCGTCAATGCCGATACCCTGCGCCAGGATGCGGCGGCGCTGCGCCTGATCAAGGACTTCGCCGACGCCGGTAAAACCATCGCCGCGATCTGCCACGGCCCATGGACGCTGATCGATGCCGGCGTGATCAAGGGCAAGACCCTGACCTCCTATAAGAGCGTGCGCATCGACCTGGAAAACGCCGGCGCGGCTGGATGGGTGGATGCCGAGGTCAAGCAATGCCAGGCCAATGGCTGGACGTTGATCACGTCGCGTACGCCGGATGATTTGCCGGCGTTCAACGAAGCGATTGCCAAGGCTGTCGCTGGTTGAACGGTCGCTGTTGAACGTAAACAGGCGCCTCTCGGCGCCTGTTTTTTTTCCCCAAGCCCTTCAGTTCTTACGCTGCTCCGGCATCTCACGCTTGGGCCCGAACATCGCCCACGCAATCAAGCCAAACAACGGCACAAAGATCAGGATCACCAACCACAAGCCCTTGCTCTCCCAACCACCGGTGCTGCGCAGGACGATATTGATCGCCCACAACTCCAACAGCAGCAGAATCACCGCCAAGCCGATCCAGATATATTGAATTTCCATGCTTCACCTCCTAGGTCGTATGCATTAGGTCAAGCATCGGCCGCGAGGGTTCATTTAAATTTTCCGACGTTGTGGAATGCAACGCGCCGCAGCGCCGACCATGCAACCTGCACGACAATCGCCCCCCCTGATCACATATAACCTGTTGAATTAACGAATAATTTAAAAACTGCTCAAGTTGGTACACCTGATGCACCTGTCAACTGGACGAGGTGTGCATGTCGACACGCCCTGAAATGCCCGTGAGGTGTCACCGATGAATGCCATTGATCTGCTCAAAGCCGACCACGAACGCGTGAAGGCCCTGTTGACTCAACTGAGTGAGTCCACTGAACGCGGGGTTAAAAAACGCACTGAATTGCTGGCCAAGCTGGAAGCGGAAATCAGCCTGCACACCAAGCTGGAAGAAGAAATCCTCTACCCGGCATTCAGGAAGGCTGGCGGCAAGGAACAGGACATCATGTACCACGAGGCCAAGGAAGAGCATCGCACCGTCGACGCCCTGGTACTGCCCGACCTGAAGCAAACCGAACCTTCGACCACCGAGTTTTCCGGCCGCGTCAAAGTGGTCAAGGAATTGCTGGAGCACCATATCGAAGAAGAGGAAACCGAGATGTTCCCGCAGGCTAAAAAGCTGCTGGGCAAGGCGCTGCTTGAAGAGTTGGGCGCTGAAATGGAAGCCATGAAAGCGGCGCATAAAAAGTTGCAGTCGAGCAAGCCTATGGCGGCTTGATCGAGGCATGACAAGAGCCTGGAATTCATCCAGGCTCTTGATACATCCACACGATAGGGGATAGCGTCATGAAGACCAGATCGTCCCAACGGATTGTGCTTATCGTCGGCCTGTCAGCCCTGCTCACCGGCCCCGCCCTCGCCGCCTTTGGCGATAACCCTGAACCTGCCTCCAACGCCTTGAGTGGCGACAGCGCCGCCGGCTCCGCCCTGCCACCGGGGACCTACCCCAGCAGCCCTTCCGACAGCGACAAAAAAACCAAGGACACCGCCAAACCGCCGAGCAAACCCGCCAGGCCGGCTGACACCCATAAAGACGGCAAGGAAAAACCCCGCTCAGGCAGCTGACGGTTCATCCGCAACCGGCGGCTCGGGTGCAAGCCCCCAGTCGCCATGCTCGTACCAGTCGTCCCCGATCATCTCGGCCGGGTGCATGGTGCGGTCGGCGCCATTGCCGCACGCCAGGTCGGTGGCGGCACAGTAGCGATCACAGCCCCAACAGATACGTTCAGGATGCTTGGGGTGCAGCGGAAAAGGCTTGGCCATGCGTGGACTCCCTGGCGACGAACACTCCCAGCAACCTACCCCGATAAAACCTGTACAACCTTGACCGGCATCAAGCCTGGCCAAGATGAAATATCCTCGAAACTTGACAGGAATCATTATTATTTACGGCTGACCTTCCTAGACTCGGGTTCTCTCTCCTCACCCGTCAGGAAGCCTCGATGCGTAGCCCTTCTTTGTTGTCCCTTGCCCTGCTGCTGAGCACCTCCGTGGTGTTTGCCAAGGAGTACCCCATCGGCGAACCACAACACTGCCCCGGCCTGGAAATCGGCGCGGTGTATCTGCAACCGATCGAGATGGCACCCGCCGGCATGATGCGCGCCACGGCCGATTCCGATGTGCACCTGGAGGCCGACGTACGCGCCACGGCGGACAATGCCCAAGGGTTTCAGGAAGGCAGTTTCGTGCCCTACCTCAACCTGTCTTTCACCCTGAAGAAACAAGGCAGCGACACCCCCATCAGCGGTGATTTCCACGCCATGGTCGCCAATGACGGGCCGCACTATGGCGATAACGTCAAGCTGCAAGGCCCCGGCAAATACACCCTCACCTTCAGCGTATTGCCGCCCACCGGCCATCACTCCCTGGGTCGTCATACCGACAAGGAAACCGGGGTCGCCCCGTGGTTCGAACGCTGCGAGGTGCATTACGAATTCGTCTACGCCGGCATCGGCAAAAAAGGCGGCTATTGATGCGCCGCGCCCTGTTGCTGGGCGGCCTGCTACTAAGCGGCGCGGCGATGGCAGCGCCGTTGCCCACCTATGAGTTGAGCCTGCAGGACGGCCATTTCGACCCGCCACAACTGGTGGTCAAGGCCGATGAGCGTTTCAAGATCGTGCTCAAGAACATCGGCCAAGGCCCGGCCGAATTCGAAAGCACGCCCCTGCGGGTGGAGAAGGTGTTGTCTGCGGGGGTGACCACCTTTGTGGTGATCCACCCGCTCAAGCCGGGGTTGTACCCGTTCTTCGACGAGTTCAACCCACAGTTGCCCGAAGGCAGCATCCTCGCCGAATAGGAGCCGTTGATGAACCAATCGATGTTTATTGTCTGGCGTGAAAGCGTCGAGGCCCTGCTGGTGATCGGCATTCTGCAAGCCTGGATCAGCCGCCAGGCCGGCCATGCGCAACTGGCCCGCTTCCTCTGGGCCGGGGTGCTGCTGGGGTTGTTGTGTTCGGCCGGTCTGGCCGGTTTGATGCTGTGGGCCGGTGACACCATGACCGGTCCACAGGGCGAGTGGCTGCAAGCGGCGCTGACCCTGTTGGCCAGCGGCTTGATGGTGCAGATGGTGTTCTGGATGCACCGCAACGCGGCCACGCTCAAACACACCCTGGTACGCGAAGCCGATGAGCGCCTGGCGCGCCAGGGCGGCTGGGGCGTGCTGTTACTGGCGCTGCTGGCGGTGAGCCGCGAAGGCAGTGAAACCGTGGTGTTTTTGTATGGTGCCGGGGCGCGCCTGCACGAGGAGGCGCAAGGCCTGTTCGCCGTCGGCGGCGTGCTCGGCCTGGCATTGGCGGGGCTCACCGTGCTGCTGTTGCGCGGCAGTCGGCGCTTTATCTCCTGGTCACTGTTTTTCGCCCTCAGCGAGGCGCTGCTGTTGCTGCTCGGCGGTGCATTGCTGGTGGCGGCCGTGGATCGCATCAGCGGGCAACTGCTGGGCATGGACATGCCCGAGTGGGCCTACGCCGCCTTCGGTGACAGCCGCTGGGACAGCAGCGCACTGCTCAGTGACAGCCACGGCCTGGGCGCACTGCTGGCCGACTTTGCCGGCTACCGTGCGGCCCCCAGCCTTATCACCGTGTTGGTACTGCTCGGCTACTGGCTCTGGGTGGGCAACGGCCTGCGTCGCGCCCGGCACGCGGCATGAGTTGGCTGCAGCAACTGGGCGATGGCATGCGCCGCCATGCCCGGCTGATCCGTGCCATGCAATGGGCGGTGGTGCTGGTCTACGCCGTATTGCTGGTGCTGCCCACCGTGCTGCCGTTGCCGGATAGCCAGGCGCGTGTGGTGAACAACCTGACGCTGCTCGCGCAATTTATCTTCTGGGGGATCTGGTGGCCGTTCGTGTTGCTGTCGATGGTGCTGTTCGGGCGCCTGTGGTGCGGCGTGCTGTGCCCGGAAGGTTCACTGAGCGAATGGGCCAGCCAGCACGGGCGCGGCCTGGGCATACCGCGCTGGCTGCGTTGGGGCGGCTGGCCGACCCTGGGCTTTTGCCTCACCACGCTCTACGGCCAGTTGATCAGCGTGTACGACTACGCCCAGGCAGCGTTGCTGATCCTGGGCGGCTCGACGTTGGCGGCGGTGGTGGTCGGCCTGTTGTTCGTGCGCGGCAAGCGCGTGTGGTGCCGTTACCTGTGCCCGGTGAGCGGCGTGTTCGCCCTGCTCGCCCGCCTGGCGCCGCTCCATTTCGCCGTGGATGAACAACGCTGGAAAGCCAACAGCGCCCCGCGCCTGCCTCTGCCCAACTGCGCGCCACTCCTGGACATCCGCCGCCTGCAAGGCGCCAGCGACTGCCACGCCTGTGGCCGTTGCAGCGGGCAACGCGGCGCGGTGCAACTGATCGCCCGCTCGTGCAATCAAGAGATTCTGCAGGCACCGCGCCAACCCGGCTCGCCATGGGATGCGCGCCTGCTGCTGTTTGGCGTGATCGGCCTGGCCATGGGCGCGTTCCAGTGGACCGTAAGCCCGTGGTTTATCGCGCTGAAACAGACACTCGCCGAATGGCTGGTGAGCCGCGACTGGGTATGGCTGCTGCAAGACAACGCGCCGTGGTGGCTGCTCACGCACTACCCGCAACTCAACGACAGCTTCAGCTGGCTCGATGGCCTGTGCATCGTGCTGTACCTGGGTGGCAGCGCACTGCTGATCGGCGGTGGCTGCTGGCTGCTGCTGCGCCTGGCCGCGTATGTGGCCGGAGATCGCGCACTGTTTCGGCCCTTGGCACTGACGCTCACGCCCCTGGGTGGTGCAGGGCTGTTCCTGGGGCTGTCGGCGACGACGGTGAAGTTGTTGCGTTATGAAGGGTTGGCATTGGCGTGGGTGCAACCGGCGCGCGCACTGATGCTGAGCGCCGCGATTGGCTGGTGCTTGTGGTTGGGGTGGCGACAGCTCCAGGGGCTGGAAACCCGGCGCCGTTGCCTCGGGTGGTTGTGCGTACTGCTGAGTAATGGGCTGGTGGGGTGTGGCTGGTGGTTGCAGTTCTGGGGGTGGGCTGGCTGATGCACACCGATCCAGATGTGGGAGGGGGCTTGCCCCCGATGAGCATGGGTATCTGTGGCGCGGGCGCTTGCTCCCGTGGCGGCCTTCGGGCCGACCATGTCGTTGGGGTTGGAATAAGTACATATCCATTGTTGCGGTCACGGCTGCTTAGGGTTCCGCCCTTACGGCGGGTCACTTTGGAAAAGAGCCCCAAAGTAACCAAAGGGCTCTTGCCCCACCACTCGGTACCTCGCCTAGGCTCGGTATGCCCTCACTCCGGCTTGAATCCGTGGGCCGCCGTCATGGGCCATCCTTGGCCCAGGACGGCTAACCCGGCGTCCTGCCGGGTTACCCACGGATTCAAGCCTGCGTTCGGCCAGCGTGGTTAACGGGGCGCCTAGGATCAAGATCAAAAGCCAGAGCAAAAGCAGACCGAGGTCCATCTGATATATGGAGATCCAAATGTGGGAGGGAGCTTGCCCCCGATAGCGGTGAGTCAGTCAACCCAAGTATCACTGACCCACCCTCATCGGGGGCAAGCCCCCTCCCACAGTTTTGACCGCACCAGCCGAAGTTACACCTTGAACCGCGCCACCGTCTGATGCAGCGTCCCCGCCATCCCGGCCAGGTCATGCCCTGCCGTCTCGGTGTGTATGGCGCCCTGCAACACCTGCTGCGACAGGTTGCGAATGCCCACCAGGTTGCGATCCACTTCCCGCGCCACCAGTGCCTGTTCTTCGGTGGCGCTGGCAATCATCATATTGCGTTCGTTGATCTGCGAGATCGACCGGGTGATTTCGTCCAGCGCCTCTCCCGAGCGTTGCGCCACGCTCAAGGTCGCCTGTACCCGCTCGCTGCTGCTGTGCATGGCGGCCACGGCGTGTTCGGTGTCCTGGCGGATATTGCCGATCATCTGCTCGATCTCCTGGGTCGAGGTCTGGGTGCGATGGGCCAGTGCGCGCACTTCATCGGCGACTACCGCAAAACCTCGCCCGGCATCCCCGGCGCGGGCCGCTTCGATGGCCGCGTTCAACGCCAACAGGTTGGTCTGGTCGGCAATGCTGCGGATCACTTCGAGCACGCTGCTGATGTCTTGCACGCGGCCGGCCAGTTGCTGGATACGCTCCGAGGTTTCCACCACACCGGTGGCCAAGGTGTTGATCGACGCCACGGTTTCCTGCACCTGCGCCTGTCCACGCTGGGCGGTCTGCTCCGACAGGCGCGAGGCTTCGCTGGTGCTCACGGCATTGCGTGCCACTTCGTCGACGGCGGCAGTCATTTCATTCACCGCGGTGGCGGCCTGTTCGATTTCCTGGCCCTGCAACTGCAGGCTGCTGCTGGTCTGGCTGCTGACCGCGCTCAACTCTTCCGACGAACTGGCCACGCCGTCCACCGACGCCGCGATATGCCGGACCATCTGGTTAAGGTTCTGCTGCATCTGATGCAGATTGCGCATCACACTGCCGTCGATACTGTTGCCCAACGGCACCTCGATGGTCAGGTCACCCTCGGCGATGTGGCTCAACACCCGCGCCACTTCATCCGGCTCGCCGCCCAGCGGCCGGGTGACGCTGCGCGTGACGATCACCGCCGCCGCCACCACCAGGGCCAGGCACAGCAGGAACAGCCCGAGCATATTGCGTCGGGCCTCGTCATAGAGGATTTGCGCGGCCTGCTGGCGTTCGGCGAACAGCCTTCCTTGCATGGCCATCAACGCATCCAGGCTCTTGAACACTTCCAACTCGGCGGGCATCACCTGTTGCTTGAGCTGGGCCAGGCCCTGCTCGCGCGCGCCCTGTCGGATCAGCGCCTGCACCTGGGTGAAGGCCGCCACGTAGGCCTCACGGTGGGTTTTCAAGGTGGCATAGGCCGCCTTGCCTTCAGCGGTGTCGAGCAGCGGCTCAAGGGTAGCGAACGCCTGGGTGATGCGTTCGCGCGTGGTGCCGATGGAGGCCTGGGCCTGTTGGTTGTCCTGGTCGATCAGCAGGTCGCGGGTGTTGCGCCCGTTATCGCGCACCCCGGTGGCAATCACCATGATCGGCGCGATCCTGGGCCAGTCCTGCTGCACGATCTGCTCGGATTGCTGCTTGAGGGTTGCCAGATCGTGAAGGGCGTAAAACACCAAGCCGGCCAGCGCCAACGGCGCAATCGCGAAACCGATGACAATGCGTTGTGCCGTGGTTAATTGCTTCATTGTGCTATTCCCTGATGAAAACCTGCCCGTCATGGGCAGCATCTATAAAAATCCGGTGAGGGCACGCATCACCCTCGCAATACAAAAGCAGGAAACAATTCGCGCAATCGGCCCCATAACTCCGGCAATGCGGCCTGTGCGGGTGAGCTCGACAATTGCGCATCGAGCATGCTGGCCGTGCGCACCATTTGCACCGCAAAGCGTTGCACACCGTTGGCTTGCAAACGCTGGGCCAGCAACAACAACCGAGGGGGGTCGATCAAATGCCAATGCACCGTGGTGCGGCACTCGTATTCCACACCGCTGGCCAACAGGGTGTCGAGGCTGCGCCAGTTGGCGGCACCGCTGTTCCTGACCTGGGTAATCAACTGGCAATCCTCGGCCAGCGCCTTGACGTCAAAACCGACCCAGTCGGCATGGCGCAACGCATTGGCAAATCCTGCCGGCTTGATCCCGGCACTGTGCAGGCCGACGCGAAAGCCCATCGCCCGCACTTCATCCATGGCCGCCGGCAAGCCTTCCTGCAAGGTCGGCTCGCCACCACTGAACACCACGGCGTCGAGCAGGTCCTTGCGCCGCTGCAAAAACAGCAACACCCGGCGCCAATCCACCTCCGTGCTGCCGCGCGGTGGGATCAGGTCCGGGTTGTGGCAGTAACGACAGCGCCAGGCACAGCCCTGGCAAAACAGCACACAGGCGAGCATGCCGGGGTAGTCGAGGGTGGTCAGGGGCACCAGGCCCCCGATCCGTAGCGCTCGACTCATTGGCGCCCGGCCACGGCGGCCGTTTCAGTGAAATGCACCCGTTCCTTGTGCTCGGATTGTTTGCCGGGATTGAACGCCGACACGGGCCGGTGATAGCCCATCACCCGGGTCCAGACTTCGCAGCGCTGACGTTGTGGCTGGGATGTTTGCATGGTGAATCTCCTTGCGGGTTGGAAGATCGGTTCAATGCGCAGCGGCAAGTGCCAGCACTTCATCGCACTTGGGACAGAACTCATGCTCACCGGCGAGGTAGCCGTGCACCGGGCAGATCGAGAACGTCGGGGTGATCGTCAGGTACGGCAGGCGGAAACGCCCCAACGCCTTGCGCACCAGTTGCTTGCAGGCCTGGGCCGAGGAAATCTGCTCGGCCATGTACAGGTGCAACACGGTGCCGCCGGTGTATTTGCATTGCAGTTCGTCTTGCAGCTCCAGGGCTTCGAAGGGGTCTTGGGTAAAGCCCACCGGCAATTGCGAGGAGTTGGTGTAGTACGGCGCGACGTCGCTGCCGGCCTGCAGGATGTCCGGATAGCGCTTGCGGTCTTCCTTGGCGAAGCGGTAGGTGGTGCCTTCCGCCGGCGTGGCTTCGAGGTTGTAGAGGTGGCCGGTGTCTTCCTGGAAGCGCAGCAAGGTGGCGCGTACATGGTCGAGCAGCTTGAGGGCAAACGCGCGGCCCTCTTCGGTGTGCATGCCCTGCTCGTCGCCGGTGAAATTGCGCAGCATCTCGTGCATGCCGTTGAAGCCGATGGTGGAGAAGTGATTGCGCAAGGTGCCGAGGTAACGCTTGGTGTACGGGTACAAGCCGGCGTCCATATGGTGCTGGATCACCTTGCGCTTGACCTCCAGGCTTTCCATGGCCATGTCCATCAGGCTGTCCAGGCGTTGCAACAGGCCTGAGGTGTCGCCCTTGAACAGGTAACCCAGGCGCGCGCAGTTGATCGTCACCACGCCGAGGCTGCCGGTCTGCTCCGCCGAACCGAACAACCCACCGCCGCGCTTGAGCAGCTCGCGCACGTCCAGTTGCAGGCGGCAGCACATCGAGCGCACCTGGTTGGGTTGCATATCGGAATTGAGGAAGTTCTGGAAATACGGCAGGCCGTAGCGCGCGGTCATCTCGAACAGGCGGTCGGCGTTCTCGCTGTCCCAAGGGAAATCGTGGGTAATGTTGTAGGTGGGAATCGGGAACGTGAACACCCGGCCCTTGGCATCGCCGGCCTGCATCACTTCGATATAGGCGCGGTTGATCAGCTCCATTTCCGCTTGCAGGTCGCCATAGGCAAACGGCATTTCCTCCCCACCGATCACCGGCACCTGCTCGCGCAGATCTTCCGGGCACACCCAGTCGAAGGTCAGGTTGGTAAACGGCGTCTGGGTGCCCCAGCGCGACGGTACGTTGAGGTTGTAGATGAACTCCTGCACCGCCTGGCGCACCTCGGCGTAGCTCAGTTGATCCTTGCGCACATAGGGCGCCAGGTAGGTATCGAACGAACTGAACGCCTGGGCGCCGGCCCATTCGTTTTGCAGGGTGCCGAGGAAGTTGACCATCTGCCCCAGGGCGCTGCTCAAGTGCTTGGGCGGCCCCGCTTCGACACGGCCCGGCACACCATTAAGGCCTTCGTGCAGCAGTGAACGCAGCGACCAGCCGGCGCAATAACCGGCGAGCATGTCCAGGTCATGGATATGCAAATCCGCCTCGCGGTGCGCGCGGCCGATCTGCTGGCTGTAGACCTCGTCGAGCCAATAGTTGGCAGTGACCTTGCCCGACACGTTCAACACCAGCCCACCCAGGGAGTAGCCCTGGTTGGCATTGGCTTGCACGCGCCAGTCTTCGCGGTCGAGGTATTCGTTCATCGAGGTGGCGACTTCCACCAGGGTCTTGCGGTCGCGACGCAGGCGGCCGTGTTGTTCGCGGTAGACGATATAGGCGCGCATGGAGAGGAAGTAGCCGGCGTCCATCAGTACGCGTTCGACGCTGTCCTGGATTTGTTCGACGTCCAGGTGTTCGATGCCCCTCAGGCGGGCCAGGACGGCGCCCAGTAACAGGTCGACGTCGGCCTCCTGGTACTCGCCGGTGGCGGTGCCGGCGGCGATCAGGGCGTGGTGGATTTTTTCGGCGTTGAAGGGGACCAGGCTGCCGTCGCGTTTGTGTAGGCGGGTGCTGACCAACGGGGTGAGCGTGTTTTGCATTTTCCGGGCTCCAGGCACTACATATAGATGTTTTTAGGCTTTAAGACACAATATGCAGTGAGGTTACGGAGAATGGGGTGGGGATCCCTTGATCGGGGTCAAGGTTTTTTGATTGGGGGTATATCCGTTATTTGGGTAACGGCGGCTTAGGGTTCCGCCCTTACGGCGGGTCACTTTTGGAAAAGAGCCCCAAAAGTAACCAAAAGGGCTCTTGCCCCAACACTCGGCACCTCGCTTAGGCTCGGTGTGCCCTCACTCCGGCTTGAATCCGTGGGCCGCCGTCATGGGCCATCCTTGGCCCAGGACGGCTAACCCGGCGTCCTGCCGGGTTACCCACGGATTCAAGCCTGCGTTCGGCCAGCGTGTTTGACGGGGCGCCCAGGATCAAGATCAAAAGCCAGAGCAAAAGCAGAGCAAAAGCAGACCGAAGTCCATCTGATATATGGAGATCCAAATGTGGGAGGGGGCTTGCCCCCGATAGCGCCGGGTCAGTAAAAAATAAGTGACTGACACTCCCTCATCGGGGGCAAGCCCCCTCCCACATTTTTTACCGAGTACACCAGACACAAAACCGGTCGGCTCTAAGGCCGCCGCGCTTTGGCTTCTGATCTCAAATCGCCCCGTCAAACACGCTGGCCGAACACAAGCGTTGGAGCGTAGCTACCCCGGCAGGCCGAAGTAATGGGTATGCACTCACCCCCCACTCATATTCATAAACCGCACCACCTGCACCTCCCCCGCCCCACTGAAATCATGCCGCAACGGCTTGCCCTTCAACCCCCTGTGCAGCGCCTCAACCAACGGCCCATCCGCCAACGGATAGCGCCGTAACAAAGCGCGAAAATCCAGCGCATCCTCCTGCCCCAGGCACAACAGCAACTGCCCTTCCACCGTCATCCGTACCCGATTACAACTGCCACAGAAATTATGCGAATTAGGCGAAATAAACCCCACCCGCGTCCCCGGGTGCCCCGCCAATCGCACATACCGCGCTGGCCCTCCGCTGTTCTCGGTGCTATCGATCAGCCCATGCTCACGGGCAATCACCGCCCGTACTTCATCGCTGGAGCAGAACGTCTCCCCCCGCGACCGCCCCACGTCCCCCAGGGGCATTTCCTCGATAAAACTGATGTCGACACCCTGGTCAATGGCATACCGCACCAACGCCGGGACCTCGTCAAAATTGCGCCCCTTCATCACCACGCAGTTGAGCTTGACCCGCTCGAACCCCGCCTCCCGCGCGGCCTCGATACCGTCCAGCACCTGGCGCAGATCACCGTTGCGGGTAATTGCGCGAAAGCGCTGCGTATCCAGGCTGTCGAGGCTGATGTTCATGCGTTTGACCCCCGCCTCTACCAACGGCCGCGCCAACCGCGCCAACTGCGAGCCATTGCTGGTCATCACCAGTTCACGCAAGCCCGGCAGCGCCGCGATGTTGCGGCACAAACCGACAATGCCCGGGCGAATCAACGGTTCGCCCCCGGTCAGGCGGATCTTGCGTACGCCCTGCCCCACAAACAGCGCGGCCAGGCGTTCCAGTTCTTCCAGGGTCAGCACCTGCTGGCGCGGCAGGAATGTCATGTTTTTCGCCATGCAGTACACACAGCGAAAATCGCAACGGTCGGTCACCGACAAGCGCAGGTAATCGATCGAACGGCCCACCCCATCCACCAGGCTCATGTCACTGCACCAACGGTGAGTCGGCGCCCTGCAGCGCGATACCACGGATGTCCGCTGCGCCGATCAGGGTTTGCAGGTACTGCACCAGTGCCTTCTGCCACACCCCTTGCTGCAACTGGGTACGAATCGCGACGGCCACCGCTTCATACGGCAGCGGCTGGCCTTCGATACGCTGGTCGACACTGATCACATGCCAGCCGTAACGGCTCTCCAGCGGTTTGGCGGCCAGGCCTGGGGCCAGGGTGAACAGCTGGCGCTCCAGCTCGGGCACGGTCTGGCCTTTGCTCACCTGGCCCAATGAGCCGCCCTGGGCCTTGGACGGGCAGGCCGAGTACTTGAGCGCCAGTTCGGCAAATTGGCCGGGCTGTTCTTCCAGGCTCAGCAGCAGGACTTCGGCCTGGGTGCGCGCCAGGTGGCGCGCCTCGGCGTCGTCCGGCGCGCATTCGAGCAGGATGTGCCGCGCCGCCAGCAACGGCGCGCTGTGAAAGCGCCCACGGTTGTTCTCGAAGTAGCGCACACAGGTCGCCTCGTCGCAGTCGGGCACCGTCACCTCACGCTCCAGCAGCAGGCGCGTGGCGGCTTCTTCTTCGTTCTCGCCGGCGGCGATCTCCACCGCCAGGCCCAGCTCGGCGATCCGCTGTTGCAACAGCTCGCGGATCACCAGCGCGCGGGCGGCCAGGTACACCGCTTCCTCGCGGCTGTCGGCCGGGTGGTACTGCAACTCCAGGGCCATGGCCTCGGGCGTGACCGCCACGCCGTTGACGCTGATGATCGGCCATTCCTGTTCACTGCTGGCGATCAACTCCGGCGCCTTGATCTCCTCGAAAGAAGCCTGGGCCACACCCTCGGCCACCACCGGTTCTTTGGCCGACGAACCGCAACCACCGCTGCCGCCGTTACCGCCACCACATCCGCATCCTGTACTCATGACGTTCTCCTCAGTACTTCTGCCGCACGATTTGATAACGACGCCCCAGGTACCAGATCGGCGCGCTGACCATGTGCACCAAGCGGGTAAACGGGAACAGCACAAACAGGGTCAAGCCCAGCGCCACGTGGGCCTTGTAGATCAGTGACACCGGCGCAATCGACTCGGCCGCTTCCACGGGCCGCAACAGCACCACGTTCTGCGCCCAGTCGGCGAGCATCACCATCACCGAGCCGTCCATATGCCCGGTGGACGCGACGATGGTCAGCAAACCCAGCACCAGCTGCGCCAGCAGCACCAGCAGGATCAGGATGTCCGACGGGCTCGAGGTAGCCCGCACGCGCGGGTCACCCAGGCGGCGCTTGACCAGCATCAGCAAGCCCACCAGGCACAGCAGGCCGAAGAAGCCACCCGAGACCATCGCCAGCAACTGCTTGTTCTCAGTGCTGATCACATGGTGGTAGACCGACGCCGGGGTCAGCAGGCCGACAAAATGCCCGGCCAGCACGAACAGCACGCCGATGTGGAAGAAGTTGCTCGCCACGCGCATGCCCCGGTTGTTGAGCATCTGGCTGGATCCGGCCTTCCAGGTGTACTGCGACAGGTCGAACCGCGCCCAACTGCCCAACAGGCAGATCGCCAGGGCCACATAGGGGTACACCCCGAATACCAGCAAATTCCACTTAGACATTACCCACCTCCCCGGCGGGCGCTGCGGCCCGGCCTTCTTGCTGAAAATCCACCCAGTGCAACGGCACCGCGCTTTCTTCGCGGGCCTTGCCCGGACTGCTCGGCATTGAACTGCAGCGGTCCTGTTGCTCAGCCTGCATAAAGTCCACCGCTTCCTCTTCCCAGATTTTGTCCAGGGCTTCGAGGGAGTCGTCGCGCGGTTCGGCGGCGACCTGGGCGCGCAGTTCGGCCACGGCCTGGTGCGGCTCGGCGCCGGCAATCTGCAACAGCGCACGGAAGCAACCGGCATAGCCGCTCTCACGCTCGTCCAGACGCGCAGCGAGCAAGGCCAACAGGTGCGCCACATCCGCCAGGCCCTCGCGGGCCTCGATGTCTTCGCGGGTGGACAGGAACTCCAGGTACAACGGGATGTAGTCCGGCAGCTCCTTGACGCCAATGGCGAAGCCGGCTTCTTCGTACTGGGCCATCATGTCGACCATGGCCTGGCCGCGGTCGCGGGACTCGCCGTGCACGTGTTCGAACAACAACAGCGACAGCGAACGCCCCCGGCCAAACAGCGCGCCGTAGTGTTCCTGGCCGTCCATCAGGTCATTGGCACAGATCAGTTCCAGCAGCTCAAACAACGCACCGCGCTGCTTGGGGCTGATTTCCCGCGATTCGAGAATCGCCTGTTCCAGTTCGTCGCGGCCGTTCACCAAGGTTTCAGTGGGATAGTCCAGCAGCAACGAAATCACTTTAAGAATGCGCATGGCTCAGTCCTCCCAGATCTGGACGGTTTTCAGCACGTCACGGCGGTTGGCTTTCTTGGCGCCGAACATGTTGGTGTCGGAGCTGCCGCTGCAACCGCTGCCGAAGCTGAAACCACAGCCGGAGCGTTCAGCGAAGGCATCGCTCATGGCGTCTTCACGGTGGGCGCTCGGTACCACGAAGCGGTCTTCGTAGTTGGCAATGGCCAGGTAGCGGTACATCTCTTCCACCTGTTCAACGCTCAGGCCGACGTCTTCGAGCACTTGCAGGTCCTGCACGCCATCGACTTGCTGGGAGCGTTTGTAGGCGCGCATCGCCAACAGGCGCTTGAGTGCACGCTTGACCGGTTTTTCATCGCCGGCGGTGAGCATATTCGCCAGGTAACGCAGCGGAATACGAAGGCTGTCCACATCCGGGATCACCCCGTTCATGCCCACGGTGCCGGCAGCAGCGGCGTTCTGGATCGGTGACAGCGGCGGCACGTACCAGACCATCGGCAAGGTGCGGTATTCCGGGTGCAGCGGCAGCGCCAACTTCCAGTCGACGGCCATTTTGTACACCGGCGAACGCTGGGCCGAGTCGATCACCGACTGCGGCACGCCATCGGCCAGGGCCTGGCGAATCACCGCCGGGTCATTCGGGTCGAGGAAGATTTCCAGTTGCTTCTCGTACAGGTCCTGCTCGTTGGCGGTGCTTGCCACTTCGCTGATGCGGTCGGCGTCGTACAGCAGCACACCGAGGTAGCGAATCCGACCCACGCAGGTTTCGGCGCACACTGTCGGCATACCGGCTTCAATACGCGGGTAGCAGAAGATGCACTTCTCGGACTTGCCGCTCTTCCAATTGAAGTAGATTTTCTTGTACGGGCAACCGCTGATGCACATGCGCCAGCCCCGGCACTTCTCCTGGTCGATCAGCACGATGCCGTCTTCTTCACGTTTATAGATCGCACCGCTCGGGCACGATGCCGCACACGCCGGGTTGAGGCAGTGCTCACACAGGCGCGGCAGGTACATCATGAAGGTGTTTTCGTACTCGCCATAAATGTCGGCCTGGATCTGGTCGAAGTTCTTGTCCTTGCGGCGCTTGGCGAATTCGGTGCCGAGGATTTCCTCCCAGTTCGGGCCCCACTCGATCTTTTCCATGCGCTTGCCGGACACCAGCGAACGCGGGCGTGCGGTCGGCTGGTGCTCGCCCAATGGCGCGGTGTGCAAGTGCTGATAGTCGAAGTCGAACGGCTCGTAGTAGTCGTCCAGGCTTGGCAGGTCGGGGTTGGCGAAGATGTTCGCCAACACGCGGAACTTGCCGCCGATGCGTGGGTTGATCGAGCCGTTGGCGTTGCGCACCCAGCCGCCCTTCCACTTGTCCTGGTTCTCCCACTCCTTGGGGTAGCCGATGCCGGGCTTGGACTCGACGTTGTTGAACCAGGCGTATTCCATGCCTTCACGGCTGGTCCACACGTTTTTGCAGGTGATGGAACAGGTGTGGCAGCCGATGCATTTGTCCAGGTTGAGGACCATGCCGATCTGTGAGCGAATTTTCATCTCAGTTCTCCTCGATGTCAGTCGGCAATGGGCGCGGCAAATCATCACCGCTGGAGCCATCGAGCCAGTCGACCTTGGCCATCTTGCGCACCACGACAAACTCATCGCGGTTGCAACCGACCGTGCCGTAGTAGTTGAAACCGTAGGCCTGCTGGGCATAGCCGCCGATCATGTGGGTCGGCTTGAGCACCACGCGGGTCACCGAGTTATGGTGGCCGCCACGGGTCTTGGTGGTTTCCGAACCCGGCACGTTCACGATGCGTTCCTGGGCGTGGTACATCATCACCATGCCTTCCTTGACGCGCTGGCTGACCACCGCACGAGCGGTCAATGCGCCGTTGACGTTGAAGCATTCGATCCAGTCGTTGTCTTCGATGCCGGCGCGCTTGGCGTCGATTTCCGAGAGCCACACGATCGGTCCGCCACGGCTCAGGGTGAGCATCAGCAGGTTGTCGCTGTAGGTGCTGTGGATGCCCCATTTCTGGTGCGGGGTGATCCAGTTCAGCACGATCTCGGTCTCGCCATTGCTGCGCTTGCCCTTCACGCCTTCGATGGTGCGGGTGTTGACCGGTGGCCGGTAGCTCATCAGTTGCTCGCCGAACGCCTGCATCCACGGGTGATCCTGGTAGAACTGCTGGCGACCGGTGATGGTGCGCCATGGGATGTTTTCATGGACGTTGGTGTAGCCGGCGTTGTAGCTCACGTGCTCGTCTTCCAGGCCTGACCAGGTCGGGCTGGAGATGATCTTGCGCGGCTGCGCCTGGATGTCGCGGAAGCGAATCGCTTCGTGGGCCTTGGAGATCGCCAGGTGGCTGTGGTCGATGCCGGTGAATTCCGACAGCGCGGCCCAGGCTTTCAAAGCGACCTTGCCGTTGGTTTCCGGGGCCAGGGACAGGATCACTTCGGCGGCGTCGATGGCCGTGTCGATTTTCGGCCGGCCGTGGCTGATGCCCGCATCGCTTTCGTGATGGTTCAGCTCGCCGAGGAACTCGACTTCTTCATCGGTGTTCCAGTTGATGCCCTTGCCGCCGTTGCCGAGTTTTTCCAGCATCGGGCCCAGCGACGAGAACTGCTTGTAGATGTTCGGGTAGTCCCGTTCCACCACCGCCATGTTCGGCGCGTTCTTGCCCGGAACCGGCGCCACACCGGCGCTTTTCCAATCGGTGCCGCCAAACGGCTGGGCCAGTTCGCCGACGCTGTCGTGCATCAACGGTACGGTGACCAGGTCTTGCTCCACGCCCAGGTGGCCGACCGACATGGCCGAGAACGCCTTGGCGATGCCCTTGTAGATTTCCCAGTCGGAGCGCGACTCCCACGCCGGGTCGATGGCCGCCGACAACGGGTGAATGAACGGATGCATGTCCGAGGTGTTCATGTCGTCTTTTTCGTACCAGGTGGCAGTCGGCAAGACGATGTCGGAGTACACGCAGGTGGAGGACATGCGGAAGTCGAGGGTGGTCACCAGGTCGAGCTTGCCGATGGCGCCGTCTTCGACCCATTCGGCCTCGGTGGGCTTGCATTCGGTGCTGTGGCCGATGTCTTCGTTCATCACGCCGTTCTTGGTGCCCAACAGGTACTTGAGCATGTACTCATGGCCCTTGCCCGAGGAACCGAGCAGGTTGGAGCGCCAGATAAACATGTTGCGCGGGAAGTTCACCGGACTGTCCGGCTGTTCGCAGGCAAAGCGCAGGCTGCCGTCCTGCCAGGACTTGACCACGTAGTCTTTCGGCGTCATGCCGGCGGCGGCCGCATCACGGCAAATGTGCAGCGGGTTGGTGTTGAGCTGTGGCGCACTCGGCAACCAGCCGGCGCGTTCGGCGCGGATGTTGTAGTCCAGGGCGTGTTCCGGGAACTGCGACTTGTCGGCCAGGGGCGAGAGCACGTCGTGCATGCTCATCTTCTCGTGGCGCCATTGCGAGCTGTGGCCGTAGAAGAAGCTGGTGCCGTTCATCTGGCGTGGCGGGCGGTTCCAGTCGAGGCCGAAGGCCAGGGGCAGCCAGCCGCATTGCGGGCGCAGTTTTTCCTGGCCGACGTAGTGGGCCCAGCCGCCGCCGGTCTGGCCGACGCAACCGCAGAGCATGAGCATATTGATCAGCCCGCGGTAGTTCATGTCCATGTGGTACCAGTGGTTCATCGCCGCGCCGACGATGATCATCGAACGGCCCTTGGTCTTGTCGGCGTTGTCGGCGAACTCACGGGCGATCTGGATGGCTTTCTCGCGGCTGACGCCGGTAATCGCTTCCTGCCACGCCGGGGTGCCCGGTACGCTGGCGTCGTCGTAGTCCTTGGCCACGTTCTGGCCGCCCAGGCCACGGTCGATGGCCAGGTTGGCGGCGGACAAGTCAAACACCGTCGCCACTTTGGCCACGCTGCCGTCGGCCAGGGTCACGCTGTGCACCGGCACGCGGCGGAACTGCACGGCATCGCCGGCCACGTGCTGGAAGTGCTCGTGGGCTTCGCCGGCAAAATACGGGAACGCCACTTCGGCGACGTCGTCACCGATCAGGCTGAGTTTCAGGTCGATGGCACGGCCTTCACCGCCCTCCTTCGCAAGGATGTTCCATTTGCCCTTCTCGCCCCAGCGGTAGCCGATGGACCCTTGTGGCGAGACCAGTTCACCGCTCTCGTCGAGGGCGATGGTTTTCCATTCCGGGTTGTTGTCCTGGCCGAGGTTGCCGGTGAGGTCCGAGGCACGCAGGAAGCGGTCAGGCTGGAAGCCGGCGCCGGGCGCGAACCCGGTCATCGGCTTGAGCATCACCAGCACCGGCAAGTCGGTAAAGCGCTTGGCGTAGTCGGTGAAGTAGGCGCTCGGTTTATCCAGGTGAAATTCCTTGAAGATCACATGGTTGAAGGCCTGGGCCAACGCGGCGTCGGTGCCCTGCTTGGGGTTGAGCCACAGGTCGGTGAGCTTGGCCACTTCCGAATAGTCCGGGGTGATGGCCACGGTCTTGGTGCCCTTGTAGCGCACCTCGGTGAAGAAGTGCGCGTCCGGGGTGCGGGTCTGCGGAACGTTGGAACCCCAGGCGATGATGTAGTTGGAGTTGTACCAGTCGGCCGATTCCGGCACGTCGGTCTGCTCGCCCCACACCATCGGCGAGGCCGGTGGCAGGTCGCAGTACCAATCGTAGAAGCTCAGGCACACGCCGCCGATCAGCGACAGGTAACGCGAACCCGCCGCGTAGCTGACCATCGACATGGCCGGGATCGGCGAGAAGCCGACGATGCGGTCCGGGCCGTATTGCTTGATGGTGTAGACGTTGGAGGCGGCGATGATCTCGTTGACCTCCTCCCAGTTCGAGCGAATGAAACCGCCCATGCCGCGTTTGCTCTTGTAGGAGTCGGCCTTGACCTTGTCCTCGACGATGCTCGCCCACGCCTCGACCGGCGACAGGGTCTGGCGCGCGTCACGCCACAGTTTGAGCAGCGGCTTGCGGATCTTCGGGTACTTGAGGCGGTTGGCGCTGTAGATGTACCAGCTGTAGCTGGCACCCCGTGGGCAGCCGCGCGGCTCATGGTTGGGCAAGTCGTTGCGGGTGCGCGGGTAGTCGGTCTGCTGGGTTTCCCAGGTGATCAGGCCGTTCTTCACGTAGATCTTCCACGAGCACGAGCCGGTGCAGTTCACGCCGTGGGTGGAGCGCACGATCTTGTCGTACTGCCAGCGCGAGCGGTAGACGTTTTCCCAGTCGCGGGACTCCTTGCGGGTCTCGCCGTGACCGTCGGAGAATTCGTTTTGCTTGCGGTTGAAGAACCGCAGTTGATCCAATAAGTGACTCATGATGCTTTCCTCATCAGGCGTGCCGTGGGGTGCGTTGCCCCGCGAATTCGTGGTCGATCAGCAGGGTGTGGCGCAGCCTTTGCGGGCGTACCACCACCAGGTCACGACGATGCAGCTCAGGTAGAAACCGACAAACATGTAGAAGGCCATCGCCGGGCTGCCGGTGGCGGCCATGGACGTGCCGAAGGACTTGGGAATGAAGAACGCACCGAAGGCGCCCATGGCCGAGCTGAAGCCCAGCACGGCGGCGGATTCCTTGCCGGCATCCTTGATCGCCTGCTCGCGCTCGGCGGCGGATTTACCGGCACTGGCCTTCTCGTGCTGGGTGCGGAAGATCACCGGGATCATGCGGAAGGTGGAGCCGTTGCCGACGCCGGTGGTGATGAACAGCAGCATGAACATGCCGAGGAAGCCGTAGAAGCTGCCGCCCTGCCCGTTCACCGGCAAAAAGTGCAGCACGCCGAACACCATCACGATCATCAGCACGAAGTTCCACAAGGTCACCCGTGCACCGCCCATTTTGTCCGCCAGCCAGCCGCCGAGTGGGCGCACCAGGGCACCGACCAGTGGGCCGAGGAAGGCGAATTTCAGTGCCACCACGTCGGGGAACGAGGTCTTGATCAGCAGCGGGAACGCCGCCGAAAAGCCGATGAATGAGCCGAAGGTCGCCAGGTACAACCAGCACATCAGCCAGTTGTGCTTGCGCTTGAAGATCACCGCCTGCTCGCTGAACGAAGCGCGGGCGCTGGACAGGTCATTCATGCCGAACCAGGCCGCCACGGTGACGGTGAGGATAAACGGCACCCAGATAAAACCGGCGTTCTGCAGCCACAGTTGACTGCCATCCGGCAAGGTTTGCGGTTGACCGCCCACCAGGCCGAACACGCCGAACGTGATCACCAGCGGCACGCAGAACTGCATCACCGACACCCCCAGGTTGCCGAGGCCGGCGTTCAGGCCCAGGGCCGTGCCTTGCTGCGACTTGGGATAGAAGAAGCTGATGTTGGACATGCTCGAGGCGAAGTTGCCGCCGCCGAAACCGCACAGCAGCGCGATCAGTACAAACACGCTGTAGGGGGTGTTGGGGTCTTGCACCGCAAAGCCCATCCACAGCGACGGCAGCAGCAGCGACGCGGTGCTCAGGGCGGTCCAGCGGCGGCCGCCGAAGATCGGCACCATGAACGAGTAGAACACCCGCAAGGTGGCGCCGGACAAGCCCGGCAACGCTGCCAGCCAGAACAGCTGGTCGGTGGTGAACGTAAAGCCGATGGCGTTCAGGCGCACGATCACCGTGCTCCACACCATCCACACGGCGAAGGCCAGCAACAGCGCAGGGATCGAGATCCACAGGTTGCGGGTCGCGGTCTTCTTGCCGCTGGCGCCCCAGAACGCAGGGTCTTCAGGGCGCCAGTCGTGGATCACCGGCCCCGAGCCGGGCTTTTGCGCGATGGACATGTTCATTCTCCTTGGAGAGGTTGGGCGGTTTTGCCCAACAGCGGTTGCTTGCGCATTTCGCCGAAGTACATCCAGGTCAGGGACACCCAGACCACGCCGTACATCAACATGAAGCAGGACGAGCGCACGCCGGTGAGGTCCACCAGGGCGCCAAACAGGATCGGCAGCACAAAGCCGCCCAGGCCACCGGCCAGGCCGACGATGCCGGACACCGCGCCCATGTTCTGTGGGTAGTCATTGGCGATGTACTTGAACACCGAGGCCTTGCCGAACGCGAAGGCGATGCCCATCACGAACAGCAGCACGGTGAACAGGGTGGCGTTGAGGCCGATGTGGAAATCCAGGGGACCGTTGACGGTCTGCACCTGCAATTGGGTCTGCGGGTAGCTGAGCAGGAACAGGCAGATCCAGCTCACCCACAGCACCCACCAGGTCACGCTCTGGGCGCCCCAGCGGTCGGACATCCAGCCGCCCACCGCACGCAGCACGCCGCCCGGCAGGGAGAAACACGCGGCCAGCAACGCGGCGCTTTGCAGGCTGAAGCCGTATTCCTGCACGTAGTACTTGGTCATCCACAGCGCCAGGGCCACATAGCCGCCGAACACAATCGAGTAGTACTGGCAGTAGCGCCACACGGCCGGGTCTTTCAGGCACAGCAACTGCTGGCGCAGGGTGGCGCCGCCGGCACTGCGGTGCGCCTTGTTCTCGCTGGTAAGGAACCAGAACAGCAGCGCGGTGATAAACAGGATCGCGCCGAACACCTTGGGCACCAGGTGCCAGGTGCCGAGGGCGATCAGCGCCGGGGCCAGAAACTTGGTGACGGCGGCGCCCGCGTTGCCGGCGCCGAACACGCCCATGGCAAAGCCCTGGTTCTCTTTGTCGAACCACTTGGCGACATAGGCGATGCCCACCGAAAACGAACCGCCGGCCAGGCCGACGAACAGGCCCAGCACCAGGAACTGCCAATAAGCAGTGGCGTAGGTGATCAGGTACAGCGGCAGCACACAGGCGAGCATCAACAGGAAGAACACGATGCGCCCGCCGAAGCGGTCAGTCAGCAGGCCCAGGGGCAAGCGCACCAGGGAACCGGTCAACACCGGCGTGGCGGCCAACAGGCCGAACTGGGTTTCGTTGAGTTGCAACAGCTCTTTGATGGGTACGCCCAACACGGCGAACATCATCCACACCATAAAGCAGACGGTGAAGGCCAGGGTGCTCATGCCCAGCACCAGGCCCTGTCTCATACGGGGTTGAGTCACGGTATGCGCTCCAGAAAGTGATTTCATGGGCGCAGGTTAGGGGCGGCACCCCCGTGGAACTTGACCCAGATCAACGTCCGCCTGGGGGGTATGGGGCTATGCTGGCCCCACATACCTCTAAGGAGGTAGTCCCAATAACAAGATAAAGTCTTTATTTATCAATGGATTGGTCTCTTGTGCCGGTATTTTCCCGTGGGAGGGTTGGCCGGCAATTCTTTAGAGGTAGTGCGCCAGGGATTGCGGTTTTTCAGCCCTTTTCCCTTTGCAGGTTCCGCCATGCAGGCTTCCAACCCCCTTCACTTACGCCACCATGTTTAACTGGCTGCGCAGCTCCCTGCCCGCTCGCGCCGGGCTGGCGGTGATCCTGATCGCCATCCTCGCCCTCGCCAGTTCCTTGAGCGCCGGCTTGATCGCCTGGTTCAGCCAGGGCGACGCGGCCGCCATCAACACCGCCGGTTCGGTGCGCATGGAGACCTACCACCTCAGCTGGAAACTCGCCGCCGGTGCCCCGGCCGACGAGATCGACACCATCATCCACAGCCTGCAAGGGCGCCTCGACAGCCAATCGCTCAAGGCGGTGCTCGAAGACGGCCCGCGCAGCGCCCTGCTCCAGAGCTACCAACAGATCCAGCAGCGCTGGAACGATGACCTGCACCCGGCCCTGGCTCGTGGCGACGCGGCGCTGTTCCAGGCCAGTGCGCCGGGTTTTGTCGATCAACTCAACCAGTTCGTCAGCCTGTTGCAGCAACAGAGCGAACAGAAACAAGGCTGGCAGCAGGGTATCCAGGGGCTGGCACTGTTCAGCACGCTGATCATCCTGCTGATCGGCCTGTATGAATTGCAGTACGGCGTGGTCAACCCCCTGGAAGAACTGGTGCACGCGACCCGGCGCTTTCGTGACGGCGACTTCAAGACCCGGGTCAACCACCGCTCCGAAGACGAGTTGGGGCAACTGGCCCTGAGCTTCAACGCCATGGCCGAGACCATTGAACAATCCCACAGCACCCTGGAGAGCCAGGTGCGGCAGAAAACCCTCAACCTGCAACAAGCCAACGCCGCCCTCGAACTGCTCTACCAGAGCAGCCGCAGCCTGGCCACGCGCCTGGCGAATGCCGAGGGCCTGGATGAATTGATCCGGCGCTTCCAGAAACGCCTGCCGGGGCTGCGCCTGTCGCTGTGCCTGCAAGGGCACTTTCTCGCGCCGGCCCAGCAGATGCTATCGCTGCATGGTGGGGATAGCCGCAACGTCTGCGCCATCGGTGATTGCGCGACGTGCCAGAAGCACAAAGTGGCGCTCCCGCAGGTGTTCAGCATCAGCAACCAGGGCTCGGAACTGGGCGAACTCAAGGCCCACTTCGACGATGGCCATCCCCCCCAGGATTGGGAAAAACAACTGATCCAGGCCCTGGCCAACCTGATCGGCACCTCGCTGTCGCTCAAGCGCCAGCGTGAACAGGACCACCGCCTGCTGCTGCTCGACGAACGCACCATCATCGCCCGCGAACTGCACGATTCCCTGGCCCAGGCGCTGTCGTACATGAAGCTGCAAGTCAGCCGCATGCAAACCCTGATCCGCCGTGGCGAACCGGTGGAGACCCTGGCCACCGTCACGGCCGAACTGCGCGAGGGGCTGAACAACGCCTACCGCCAACTGCGCGAATTGCTCACCACGTTCCGCCTGCAAATCCACGATGCCGGGCTGGTGCACGAACTGCAGGACACCGCCGAGGAGTTCTCGCGGCGTGGCGAATTCCAAGTGCACCTGCATGTGGACGCCCTGGCCTTCCAGCTGTCGGCCAGTGAACAGATCCACATGTTGCAAATCACCCGCGAGGCGCTGTCCAACTGCCTGCGCCATGCCCATGCGCAAAACGCCTGGCTGCAACTGCGCCAAGAGGGCGAGACCGTGAGCCTGAGCATCGAAGACGACGGCCGTGGCTTTTGCGAAGAGGTCGACAGACGTGAACACCACGGCCTGACCATCATGGACGAGCGCGCCCGCAGCCTGCACGGCCACCTCGACATCAGCCCCCGCGAGCCCCAAGGCACGCGGGTGCAACTGCGCTTTCACCCGGAATTTCTCGGGCAACCCCTACAAGGCACCCACGCATGAACACAGCCACTCGCCACCGTATCCTGCTGGTCGACGACCACCCGATGATGCGCCACGGCATGCGCCAGATGCTTGAACTGGAAGACGACCTGCACGTGGTCGGCGAAGCCGGCAACGGCCAGGAAGCCCTGGACCAGATCGACGCGCTGCAACCGGACCTGGTGCTGCTGGACAACAACATGCCGCACATGAACGGCCTCGAAACCCTGCGCCGCCTGCGGGCCATGAACTATGGCGGCAAGGTGTTGCTGTTTACCGTGTCCGACGCTGAAGACGATATTCGTGATGCGTTGCGGCTGGATGCCAATGGCTATCTGCTCAAGGACATGGAGCCGGAACTGGTGGTGACGTACATCCGCGATGCGTTGCATGGCGCGCTGGTGATCAGCCCCGGGTTGACGCGGGTGCTGGCCCAGGCGCTGCGCTCGCCACAACCCCATGCGGCGGTGGAGTTGACCGAGCGGGAACGGCAGGTGCTGAGGACGATTGCCAGTGGGTACAGCAACAAGGTGATCGGGCATAAGTTGGGGATTACCGAAGGGACGGTGAAGGTGCATGTGAAGAATTTGCTGCATAAGCTGGGGTTGCGGTCGCGGGTGGAGGCGGCGGTTTGGGCGATGGAGCATTTGCGGCAGGCGGGGTGAGGTTTTTGGGGGGATTGAGTACATATCCGTTATTTAGGTAACGGCGGCTTAGGGTTCCGCCCTTACGGCGGGTCACTTTTGGAAAAGAGCCCCAAAAGTAACCAAAAGGGCTCTTGCCCCAACACTCGGCACCTCGCTTAGGCTCGGTGTGCCCTCACTCCGGCTTGAATCCGTGGGCCGCCGTCATGGGCCATCCCTGGCCCAGGACGGCTAACCCGGCGTCCTGCCGGGTTACCCACGGATTCAAGCCTGCGTTCGGCCAGCGTGTTTGACGGGGCGCCCAGGATCAAGATCAAAAGCCAGAGCAAAAGCAGAGCAAAAGCAGAGCAAAAGCAGACCGAGGCCCATCTGATATATGGAGATCCAAATGTGGGAGGGGGCTTGAACTGGTCAAGTAATCTTGGACACTGATTAAGGTTCACGCCGCCAACCTTTCCTTCACGACCGGCGACCGGTAGTCGTTGTAGCTATGAGGCCTGGTGATGTTGTAGCGCGAGACATAGCGCTGCACGTCTGCTCGGGCCTCATGTTCCAGTTTGTAGCCCGTTTCAGGCACCCACTCTGATTTCAAGCTG